>NZ_JBHUYV010000001.1:0-203687 GCF_042667905.1 Streptomyces sp. NPDC057287
TGGTTCAGGGCGTCAAGGTGGAGCGCGCCACTGTACGAACGACCTTGACGCCCTGAACCACGACTGCTCGGCTCTGCCTGGGTCGAAGGTGGTCGGGATGGGAGCCCCCACAACGCTCACCACGCTCCGGCCGGCACCCGCGAACGGCGCCCCTCCCATCCCGGAGTCTGAGCGCCCCCGCCGGAGGCATGTCCTTGAAGCCGCGGGCTTTGGTCTCGTCTCATGCCCTCGGGCCTACACAGCGGGCGCGCGTCGGCGGCGGCAGCGCCGAGCGGGCCGGAGGCAGGAGCGCGGGCGCAGCCAGAGCCGGGAAGCGCGCCCGGCGGAGCGGAGCGCAGCCGGGTGCCTTGATGAAGTAGAGAAAGTCTTACCGCGCTGCTTAGCGGCTCACGCAGACCAGAGTGACTGAGGCTCAGGCTCCGTCAGAATCGCTTGGCTTCTGGTGCCCGCACTCCAGCCTCTTGCCGTTGGCGTCGACCACCTCGTAGTCGAGAATCATGTTGTAAGGGTCGCCGTCCTCGTAGAGCCACACCGTGATGAGACCTCCCGCGATGACCACCGAGAACTGCACGTTGCCGTCGCTCAACGGCACCACTTCGAAGGCGTCTGCGGGCTTCATCCAGAAGTCTTCGCCATACGGCTCGACGAACAGGCAAACTTCCGTGTCGCCGGCGTTCTGCACGGGCAGTCTGTTCTTCACGCGTTCCAGCCAGCGAGGTGCTTGCCATCGTGGCTCCGCACGTGGGGGCCGGCCCCGTCCAGGGCATCAAGCAGGCGGATCGCGTAGACCTCGGACATGCGCTCGGTGATCTGCTCCGGCGTGAGCCAGTCAACCGCGGTGGACTCGGATGACGTGCGCTCGGTGCCCCCGGAAGGCTTGCAACGGAAGACCATGGCGACGATGCCCCTGGCGGTGTTCTTGTAGACGCCTGTGAGCTCGTCGACCTCGACGTGAATGCCGGTCTCTTCCCAGACCTCGCGGCTGACGCCCTGCTCCGGGGACTCCTCCAGTTCCAGCACTCCGCCCGGCAGCTCCCATGTCCCGTTGTCCGCGCGGCGGATCGCCAGGAGTCGGCCGTCCTCGCGCACGACAGCCCCCGCCACGGACACACTGTGCTTCGGCGTTGACGGGGCTTCTTGGGCGCTGTTACTCATGTACAGGAGCATAGGAGAGTGAGTAGGTCGATGGGAACAGCAGTAGGAGGTGGCAGGGCCGTACCTCGGTACGTTCAGATCGCCGACGAGATCGTTCAGCAGATCCGGTCAGGTGTCCTCAAGCCTGGTGACATGGTGCCGAGCGAGTCCGAGTTGGTCGACCGCTACGGCGTATCCGGCGGCACGATCCGCAAGGCCATGGTGGAGGTCCGCGCGAGTGGCCTGGTCGAGACCCGGCACGGCAAGGGGTCCTTGGTGAAGGCTCGGCCTCCGGTACGGCATCGGTCTTCGGACCGCTTCCGGCGCTCGCACCGCAAGGGTGGCAAGGCCGCCTACCTCGCGGAGTCCGAGCAGGCCGGCGCGACCGCCAAGGTGAGCGTCTTGTTCATCGGCCCGGCCGACGCGCCCGACGACGTCGCGGAACGCCTTGGCGTGGACCCCGGAGCCAAGGTGCTGGCCCGCCGCCGCCTCTACTTCCGCAACGGCACCCCGGTCGAGACTGCTACGTCCTACCTGCCGTGGGACGTTGTGAAGGACATCCCGGAGCTGTTCTCCGAGAACCCCGGCCCCGGTGGGATCTATGCCCGACTTGAAGACGACGGCCATGTCTTCGCGGAGTTTGTCGAGACTCTCCAGGCGCGGCCGGCCTCGAAGGCGGAGTCCTCCGAACTCGCTTTGAGCCCCGGCTCCCCGGTCGTTCACCTCATCCGAGATGCCGTGACCGAAGAGGGCCGCGTGGTCGAGGTCTGCGACACCCTCATGGCTGCTGACCAGTTCGTCTTCAGCTACAGGATCCCCGCCGCCGACTGACGCGACCTCAACTCACTTCAACCCGCTGCGATTTCTTCTTCGTAGCGGGTTGACTCATGTACAGGAGTGCTGCACTCTTCTTCATGTCACTCATGTACATGAGTGACGGAGTTGAGCACCTACAGAGGAGTGATCTGCTGTGCGTCAGATTCCCGTCGACACCACGAACGCGACCGTGATGGTCGCCAAGGCTCCCCAGCAGAAGGTCAAGGACCGCCGTACCGGTGAGGTCGCGCTCGACAAGGACGGCGTCATGCTGATGACGGTGGAGGTCATGTTCTCCACACCGGACGAGGTGGAGATCCTCAAGCTCACCGTTCCCCAGCCGGGCGTCTCCGAGGACCTGGCCATGGGCACCCCGGTCGCGCTGACGGGGCTGGTCGCCTCGGCGTGGGAGAACGAGTTCAACGGGCAGAAGCGGCACGGGATCGCCTTCCGCGCGGTCGCGGTCACCTCGCTCGCCAACGCTGCGTCGGCCTCGAAGGCGGCCTGATCATGACCGGCTTCACGGTCGCCCTGGTGCTGGTTGTCGCTGCCGCAGTGATCCTGCGGTGGCGGCGCCCCGCCTGGTACTGGTTGGCCTTCGGCGCGGCCCTCGCCGCTGTGCGGGTCCTGGTCCGCTACGTCTCGGTGATGGACGCGTGCGGGCTGACCGTCCCGCCCTCCCGCTGGCGCCTGGCGTTAGCCCGGATGACCAACCGGCCCGTGCCGGAGTCCCGAGCCCCTCGCATCCTGCGAGTCCACCCCACCCGCACCGGCCTGGTGCTCCGCCTCAAGCTCCGCCCGGGACAGGACGCCTTCGACGTCTCCGCCGCCTCGGACCGGCTGCGGCACTCGTTCGGCATGTACGGCGTGACTTCCCGCGAACTGCGCTCCGGCGTCGTCGAAGTACGTATGACCGGCTACGACGTCCTCGAGCGGGTGCAGATGCCCGTCAAGACCGATCCGGCGCCGATGCGGGTCCCGGTCGCCCTGCGTGAGGACGGTGCTGTCCACTACCGCGACTACCGTGCCGTGCCGCACGGGCTCACCCTCGGTGCCACTGAGTCGGGGAAGTCCGTCTATCAGCGCAATCTGGTGGCCGGCCTCGCACCGATGGACGTTGCGCTGGTCGGGATCGACTGCAAGCAGGGCGTCGAGCTCTTCCCGCTGGCCCGCCGGTTCTCCGCCCTCGCTGACAACCCCGACACCGCCTTGGACCTCCTCGATGCGCTCGTCTCGCACATGGAGGACGTCTACCAACTGATCCGGGCCGAGCAGCGGATCACGGTGAACGTGCCGGATGCGGAGATCGCCGCTGACATCTGGGACCTGCCCGACCACCTGCGCCCGGTCCCGGTCGTGGTCCTGGTGGACGAGGTCGCCGAACTCGCCCTCTTCGCCACTAAGGACGAGGAGAAGCGACGGGACCGGATCATCACCGCGCTGGTCCGGCTCGCTCAGCTCGGCCGGGCTGCGGGGATCTACCTGGAGATCTGTGGGCAGCGCTTCGGCTCCGAACTCGGCAAGGGCATCACTATGCTCCGCGCCCAGCTCACCGGACGCACCGCACACCGCGTGAATGACGAGTCCTCCGCCAACATGGCCTTCGGCGACATCGCCCCCGACGCCGTCCTCGCCGCTATCCAGATTCCCACCGAGACGCCCGGCATCGCCGTGACCGGTGATTCCTCCGGTGGTTGGGCCCGCATTCGCGCCCCGCACACCTCGCTCCGTACGGCCGTGAACATCTGCAACCGGCACGCCGACCGCACCCCGGACCTGCCCGTCCTCGCACCCTTCCGGCCCGTCGTCGGCTCCCTGGCTCCGGCCTCCGAGCCACTCACCAAGGCTGCCCCCGCCACCGCCTGACTCCGTCCCGCACCTCGGTTGGCGTGACCGCATCGCGCCAGGTCCCTACCCGCTCCATGCCTCAAGGAAGGGAGAGCGACTCCCATGTGTGAGCACATCGAGGACTTCCACCGCACCGTCCTGATGCTCGGCGCCCTGGCCCTGTACGCCGAGATCCCCGGCGCCGATGACGACTTCATCGACACCATCGGCCCGTCCCTGGCCGTATCGCTCCCGGAGCCGCCGCCGGGCATGTTCCCGCCCGGCTACGACCCCATCGGCGGCGTCTGATGGCCCGGCCCGCGTTCCGCGTGGACGCCGTCCTGGTCCAGGCCGTCATCGCCGGTGCCCTGTCCTTCGCCCACCTCCACGACCTCGCCGCCGCCGCCGGACAGGACGGCTGGAAAGCCTGGGCCTACCCGATCTCGGTGGACCTGCTCCTGGTCGCTGCCTGGCGGCGCCTGCGCAGTGAGGGACCGTCCCGGCTGGCCTGGTGCTGGTTCCTCATCGCGCTGTTCGCCTCGCTAGGTGCCAACGTCGCGACCGCCGGATTCCTCGACCTCGCCCACCCGCCGGCCTGGCTGCGATTCGGCATCGCGGGATGGCCCGCCCTCGCCTTCCTCGGCGGCACCCTCCTCGCCCACTCCCACACCACCGAGGATCTGGAGACGGAGACGGAGACGGTTTCGCCGGCACCCGCAGTCCCGGACCCCGTGACAGCAGTCGAGCGGGAATCGACCCCCGATCCGGCACCGGAGCCCGCGCCCATCGCCGCGGCTGCCGAGGACATCCCGGCACTCGCCCCCGCTCCCACCGCCCCGGCTGGTCCGCCGGTCCCGGCCGCGCTGGTCGACCACGCCCGCAAGCTCGCCGACGACCACCAAGCCCGCACCGGTGCCCGGATCGACACCGACACCCTGCGCGCCCGCCTCGGCGTCCCACCGGAGCTCGCCGAGACCATCGCCGCCCAACTCGCCTGACCAGAAGGGAGAACCACCGCCATGCCCGCTCGTGACCACTTCCACTCCGTGATGCGGATCGGCCCCGTGCAGATCGGCACCCACCGCGACCGCCACGGCCACACCAAACACGCCGCCGTCTGCAGCGCTGACCGCTGCGGCTGGTCCGCCGACTACTCCAGCCAGAGCGCCGCCCAGCTCGCCGCCCGCACCCACCGCTGCACCGCCCGATAGGAGACCGACCCGTGGATGTCCCGCTCTGGCTCGCCCTGATCGTCGTCGGCGCTCTCGGCATCAAGCTCATCCGCCCGCCGCTGTGGCTGGTCGCCGTCCTGCTCCTGGGCGGCTACCTCCTGGCGGACAGCTTCCTCGCCCCCGCCATCGACAGCGTCACCAAGTAACCGTCCACGAAGGGAGATCCACCATGTTCAAGCCGAAGGTCCCCGCCATGCCCCAGCCCACCGGCATCACAACCCCGCTGGCCGTCGTCGAGCCGACCGCCGTGGTCCAGCGCACCCCGCAGAGCCCTCCGCCGCTGGCTGCCCAGCCCACTACGAATCGGCCGACCGTCCAGCTCACGCCCGGCTCCGTCCTCGCCCTCGTGGGTGGTGGGGCGGCTGTCGTCCTGGTCGTCGGTGCGGTCCTGGTCTCGATGCTCCTCGCGGTGGCCATCACCGGCGCATCCGTCGCCATCTGCGCCCTGGTCATCCGCTCGCTCATCGCCTCCGACAACCAGCACCGCTGAGCGGCCTCCGGGCGGTGTCACAAGCCGCCAAGCATCGCCGCTGCCCGGACGGCCCACGCACTCCCTTCCAACCGCATCGAAGGAGAACCGTGGACACGCAAGCGCTCGCCCTCGCCTTACCGCTCATCGGCTGGGCCTCCCACACCGCCCTGCTCACCCACCGGCTCGCCACCGCCCGCCGGGATCCCCTCACCGGCCTGCGCACCCGCGCCGGATGGACCGCCCTCGCCGAGCGCATCATCCGCCGGCACCGGGACGCCATGGTCCTGCTGCTCGACCTCGACGACTTCAAGAACCTCAACGACTCCCACGGCCACGCCGCCGGGGACTTCGCCCTGGTCGTCACCGCCGAACGCCTCGCCGCCTGGTGCGGCCGCAACGGCATCGCCGGACGCCTCGGCGGAGACGAATTCGTCGCCATCGCCCGCCAGGCCCCAGACCTGGAGAGCCTCCAAGCCGCCCTGAACCAGCCCGTGGCCTACGCCGGACACCGGCTTCCGGTCTTCGTGTCCGTCGGCTCCTGCCACGTGAAAGACCTGCCGGTTCGCAGCCTCTCCGACGCGCTCGCCACCGCCGACAGTGCGATGTACACGGCCAAGGGAACCTCCGGCCGACGCGGCCCCCGCACGCTCAACCGCTGATCTCGACCGGCCTCCGGACGGCGCACAAGCCGCCAAGCATCGCCGCCGCCCGGACGGTCCGGCCCCTTCCAACCGCAATCGAAAGGACCACCATCATGACCCAGCACACCCCTGCCCCGACGCGCATCTGCCCGGACTGCGACGGCTTCCCCGCCGTCGCCATCGACACCGGCACCCTCCTCGACGACGGGACCCGCGCCACCCTCCTGGTCACCTGCCGCCGCTGCCACGGCACCGGTACGACCCTCACTGCGGCTCCGGCTCCGGTCGTCCAGCGGGAGCACGCGTGACGGACACGATCCTCACGGGTCTGGACCCGGCCACCCTCGGCGACCTGCTGCGGGTGGCCGGGTCCACCGGCTTCGACCGCTGGCAGGACCAGATCCGCCGCACCGGCGGCTGCTCCAACCCCATCCACCTCTCCGGCTGGACCCTCACCAAGGACCGCACCACCGGCCAGACCCTGCACCACTACTCCACCGACACCGAGCCCGGCGGACGGCTCCGCGTCGCCTGCGGCAACCGCCGCGCCTCCCGCTGCCCGGCCTGCGCCTGGACCTACTCCGCCGACACCTACCACCTCATCCGCGCCGGACTCGCGGGCGACCAGAACAAGGACGTCCCCACAACCGTCCGCGACCACCCCCGCGTCTTCGCCACACTCACCGCCCCGTCCTTCGGCCCCGTCCACAACCGCCCCGACACCGGCCGCTGCCGCTGCGGCACCACCCACCGCCGCGACGACGACACCCTCGGCACGCCGCTCGACGCCGACTCCTACGACTACGCGGGGGCGGTCCTCTTCAACAACCACGCCGGGAATCTGTGGCAGCGCTTCACCAACCGGCTCCGCCGCGAGATCGCCGCCCGCGCCGGCCTCACCCAACGCGAACTCAAAGAAACCGCACGGATCTCGTATGGCAAGGTCGCCGAGTTCCAGAAGCGCGGCGCCGTCCACTTCCACGCCGTCATCCGCCTCGACGGCCCGGACGGACCCGACAGCCCGCCACCCTCCTGGGCCTCCGTGCAGCTGCTCGACGACTCCATCCGCGCTGCCGTCGCGCACTCGTACACGACCATCACTGTCCCGGCCGCCGCCGGCCAACCCACCCGCCCGCTCCGCTGGGGCACCCAGCTCGACATCCGCCCCATCCGCGCCTTCGACGCCGGGACCGACATCACCGAACAGGCCGTCGCCTCCTACGTCGCCAAGTACGCCACCAAAGCCGCCGAGACGACCGGCACCATCGACCGCCGCGTCGGCAACCGCGAAGCCCTGGTCCTCCTCGACGTCCCCGACCACCCGCGCCGCCTCATCGAAGCCTGCTTCGACCTCGACCCGCTCTACCCCGACCGGCGGCTGAGGGCCTGGGCTCACATGCTCGGCTTCCGCGGCCACTTCTCCTCCAAGTCCCGCCGCTACTCCACCACCCTCGGCGCACTCCGCCAGATCCGCGCCGACTACCGCGCCGCCCAACAACGCGAAGAAATCGGTCTACCCGAGCCGGACCAGGACCCCACCGTCCTCGTCCTCACCGACTGGCAGTACGCCGGACAAGGCCACAGCCCCGGCGAATCGATCCTCGCCGCCTCGATCGCCAGAGACCTGCAACTCAACCGCGAAACCGCACGCGAAGCCCTCGCCCTGGAAGGAGACATGGCCGCATGACTGACCGACTGCTCACGGTGGAGGAGTCCGCGCAACTCCTCGGTACAACCGCTCGCTTTCCTCGACGCCTGATCGCCGAACGGCGGATCGTGTTCGTGAAGGTGGGGCGCCATGTCCGCATCCCTCAGAGCGCGTTGGCTGACTTCATCTCGGCCAACACCGTCCAGCCCATCGTCACAAGCCGGCGGCGGTTCGGGGTGGTGGCCTGATGGCGAACCAGAGGGGCAAGCGACGCCGGTTCGGTTCGGTCCGCAAGCTGCCATCCGGCCGCTTTCAGGCCCGGTATCCCGGCCCGGACGGTCTGATGCGTTCGGCGCCGGAGACCTTCCCCACTCAGACCGACGCTGATCGGTGGCTCGTCCGCAAGGAAGCGGAGATCCTCGACGGCCGGTGGAAGAACCCGGACGACAAGGTCCTCTTCGGGGTCTACGCCGACGCCTGGTTCAAGGAGCGCGACTACGCGGCGACCACCCGCGAACGCAACGGCAGCGCGCTACGCCTCCACATCCTGCCGTCCTTCGCCAACGTGGTCCTGAGCGAGATCACGACACCGCAGATCCGCCGCTGGCGTGCCGGCCTCCTGGAGTCCGGTGTCGGTGAGCCGACGGTCGCCAAGGCCTATCAGATCCTCCGCGCCATCATGAACACCGCGGTCGACGACGAACTGATCCAGCGCAACCCCTGCCGTATCAAGGGCGCTGGGGCGGCCAGGACAGCCGAGCGGCCGTTCCTCGATGTCGCAGAGGTCTTCCAGCTCGCCGACGCCGTGCCGGCGCGCTTCCGGGTGTTCATCCTTCTGGCGGCCTTCACCGGCCTCCGCTTCGGGGAGCTCGCCGCGCTCCAGCGCCATGACGTCGACCTCGAGCGGCGGACCGTCGCCGTACGGCGTGCCCTGGCCGAGACTCGGACGGACGGCATCCTGGTCAAGGCGCCCAAGAGTGCGGCCGGTGTGCGGACCGTCGCCTTCCCGGCCTCGCTGACGGAGAGCCTGGCTGCTCACCTCACTGCCTATGCCGAGCCGGGTCGCACCGGGCTGCTCTTCACGGGAGCGAGGGGCGGACAGCTTCGCCGGAACAACTTCCGCCGTCTGTGGCTGCGGGCGCTGGAGATGACTGGCCTGGGAGACGTCCACTTCCACGATCTGCGCCATACCGGGAACACCCTCGCCGCGACCGGCGGTGCGACCACCCGTGAGTTGATGCAGCGGATGGGCCACTCGTCGGTGCGTGCCGCGCTGATCTATCAGCACCTGGTGAACGGCCGTGACCACGCAATCGCCGCTCACGTCGACGAGCAGATCAGAAAGGCCCGGCCGGCAGAGCCCGGCGACGCATCTGGCACGTGACTGGCACGACGCCTCTCCCCCGTCCCCGCGGCTGAGGAACGAATAAGGCCCAGGCTCCCGGTTCTGTACCGGTGACCTGGGCCTTCGTCGTGCTTCCTGCTGGTGGGCGCGGACGGTTTCGAACCGCCGACATCTGCTTTGTAAGAGCAGCGCTCTACCCCTGAGCTACGCACCCGTGGATGAGGCAACAGGTTACATGGCTGACAGCCCCCCGCGGCAATCCGGTCGGCCACCCCGCCGTTCCCCCGGGGCGGGGCGGGATACGGGGGATATCCCCACCCCGGAGACGGTAGCCGTCCGGATCGTCCCGGGGGTGGGTGCGTACATACGGTGGAGCCACATCGGCAGCGCTCTCAGGGGGACTCGAATCATGACCATCCGTACACGACGCACCGACGCCCTCGTGGCCGCTGCAGGGACCGTGCTTCTCGTGGCCGCGCTCAGCGGCTGTGGCAGTGCGGACGCGGAGGACGCCCCCGCCGAGCACAAGTCGTTCGCCTTCAGTGGGGAGGCGCTCACCATCGACGCCGAGAACTCGACCCTGGACCTCGTGCCCGCCGACGTGGAGCAGATCGAGGTGACCCGCCGGGTCGACGGGTGGGTCGTGCTGGGTGATGGGCCTGACCCGGTGTGGAGGCTCGAGGGGGACGAGCTGACGCTCAAGGTGAAGTGCCACGCGGTGATCAGCAACTGCGAGGCGCATCACGAGGTGAAGGTGCCCCGCGGGCTGGCCCTGACCGTGGACGGGGACAACGGGAAGGTCACCGCCTCCGGCTTCACCACCCCGCTCGACATCTCCGCCGCCAACGGCGGGGTCAGTGTGCGTGACGTCTCCGGGCCGCTGAAGCTGAGCGCCGACAACGGCACGATCGAGGCGGAGCGGGTGTCGGGGAGCTCTGTGACCGCCCGATCGGACAACGGGTCGGTTCGGCTCGGATTCACCCGGGTCCCCGATCTGGTGGACACCGTCAGTGACAACGGGAGCATTTCGATCGACCTGCCGGGCGGGAGGAGCACGTACGCGGTGTCCGCGCAGGCCGACAACGGTGACGTCTCCGTCGACGTACCCCGCAGCGCAGACAGCGCGCACGTGGTGAAGGCACGCAGCGACAACGGCGAAGTCACTGTCCGAAGTGCGAACTAACCGGCCCGTGCGTTCGTCCTAACTGGTGCGAGAATGAACCGGGCAGGGCGAATCGGCACGGGAGAGGGATGTGACGGCGACACACACGCGGCCGCAGGCGAAAGCGGGTGTTGGTTCCGCCGTCAGGGACGTCCTGGTGCTGATGCTTCTGCCCGTCCCACTGATCGTCGCGGCGCTGCCGGGTGCCTTCGCGGGCGGGGGCACCCGCCGCTGGTTCGGGGGCCGTGGGGAGAATCAGCGGGCCGACGCCCAGGCGGCGAAGGACGCAGCGGCTGAGGCCTTCTACGAGCTGGACACCGCTCAGCGCGACCTCCAGATCTCGATCGAGACGATCACCGCCGTGGACAGTTCGCCACGCGCCCGCAAGGTGGCCGAGGACTTCGCGGCACTGGGCCGGCGGATCGACGAGGTCAGCCACGAGTACATCACCGCGGTCGACGCCCACGACCTCGACCGTGACGACCTGGAGCCCTCGACGGCGGCCGGTGCACGGACCCAGCTGACCCGGGCCAAGGACGAGCTCGTCCGGGTGAAGGGTGAGCTCGACCGGTTCGCCCAGGGGCTCGGGACGCTGCTCAGTAGCGCGGAGACCCAGCTGGCACGGCTCGCCCCGGCGGTGGAGCGGGCCCGTCAGGCGTTGCTCGCCGCGAGCAACGCCCTCGACGCGGTGCGCGCCTCCGGGCTCCGCGCGGACGATCTCGCGGCCCGCCTCGCGGCTCTGGCCCCCGAGCTGACCAAGCTCAACCAGGGTGCGGGGCGGCACGGCGTGGCCGAGACGCTCCAGCGCGCGGATCAGGTGCTGCGGGACGCCGAAGCCGTGCGGGCGGAGGCGGACCGGCTTCCCGAACGGGCCGCCGAGATCGACCGCAGGCTGGTGTCACTGCGCACCCGGGCCCAGGCGCTCACGACGCGCGCCGGGCAGGTCGAGCCGGTGCTCAGCGAGCTCCGGCGGCGCTTCTCGGCCGCCTGCTGGCAGGACCTGCAGCCGGTTCCCGAGCAGGCGGCGGTGAACGTCCGGCAGGCCGAGGCGAAGCTGGCCGAGGCCGCCGGGGCACGGTCCGAGCAGCGCTGGGCCGACGCGACGTCCCTGTTGAGCACGGTCCGGGCGCTGCTCAACACGACCGATGAGGCGGTGTCCGCCGCCGGGGACCGGCTGCAGCGGCTCGACGCCGTGGCGAAGAACCCGCAGGCGGAGATCGACCGCACCCGCTTCGCGATCCGGGACGCCCAGCGCCTCGCCATGGCCGGGCGCAACACGCCCGATCCGCGCCATGCCCGCCCGCTTGACGACGCCGTGGCGCGGCTGGACCGTGCGATCGCGGGGCTCGATGGGCGCCATCCCGACTACTGGCACTTCCTCACCGAGACCGAAGCGGTCCGCCGGACGGCGAACCGCGTGGTCTCCGCGATCCGCGAGGATCTGGGCGGCGGCTCCTGAGCCCGCCCCAGGTGGTGGCTGAGCCCCCACCGGGGGATGCGCACGGCCCACGCGGAGACGCGTGGCGCCCGGCCCAGGGCTGCTCCGGCTCCGGCTCCGGCTCCGGCCGGCTGAGGCCGGTCGGCCGGAGCCGCACTGTCGGGGCCACGCGGGCCGGAGCCACGCGGTCGAGGGCTTCCGGGAAGGGTGGAGTTGTCCCCGGCAGCCGGTGGGCCGATCCTGGTAGTACGCAGCGGCTTCCGCTGACGCGTCCCTGGCCGCCTGCGGCCGAAGGAGGCCGTCATGGCCACACACGTCCTGCACCCCACCGGCCGGCGCGGCCGGCCCACCCCCCGCAAGGGGACTGCCCTGGACGAGCACCTGCCCGTCGACCACCGCCTCAGCAAGGTCTACCGGGTGGGCGCGGGACTCATGGGCCTGCTGCTCGTCGCCTTCGGCATCCTCGGGCTCATCGACCGTATCGGCTTCTTCGACACCGGCGGCGACACGGTGGGGGGTCTCAACACCAACGGTGCGCTGAGCATCCTGTCCATCTGCGTCGGGCTGCTGCTGTTCGTCGGGATGGTCGTCGGAGGCAACTTCGCCTCGACCCTGAACATGGTCCTGGGCATCGCGTTCATCCTCAGCGGGTTCGTGAATCTGGCACTGCTGGACACCGGTATGAACTTCCTGGCCTTCCAGATGCAGAACGTGCTGTTCAGCTTCGTGGCCGGGCTGTTGCTGATGATGTTCGGCATGTACGGAAGGGTCAGTGGTGGGCTGCCCCACGACAATCCGTACTGGCGGGCCCGCCATCCCGAGCAGGTCGCCGTGGAAGAACGACGGGAGTACCCCCCGATGCCCGAGGTCACGAGGGGGAAGAAGCTCTAATCTGGGGCCATGCCTCGTTACGAGTACCGCTGCCGCTCCTGCGGCGAGACGTTCGAAATCAGCCGCCCCATGGCCGAGTCCTCCGCTCCCGCCTCCTGCCCCGCCGGGCACGAGGACACCGTGAAGCTGCTCTCCACCGTGGCGGTGGGCGGCTCGGCCTCCTCGGCGTCCTCCGCCGCTCCCGCACCGTCGTCGGGCGGCGGTGGCGGCGGATGCTGCGGTGGCGGCTGCTGCGGCTGAGCTGCCGCCCCACCGGGCAGTCGCCCCACCGTCGCCGCGTCCGGCCGCCCTCACGGGCGGCCGGACCCACGGGCGGCCGGACCCACGTGCGGCTGTCCGGTCACTTCCGGCGTGAGAGCGCCAGCCCGTCCGCCACGGTCAGTAGCACGCTGTCCATCCGGGAGTCGGCGGCCACGTGGTCGTTGAACCCCCTGATCGCCGCCGCGCCCCCGGTGGCCAGCGGATCCGTGACGCCCCCGTGGAAGAGGACGTTGTCGGTGACGACGAGCCCTCCGGGACGCATGCGCGGGACCAGCTCCTCCCAGTACGCGATGTAGCTCTCCTTGTCCGCGTCCAGGTAGGCCATGTCGATGTGCGGCTCGGCCGGCATCGCGCGCAGGGTGTCCAGCGCGGGCGCGATCCGCAGGTCGATCCGGTCGGCGACGCCCGCCTTCTTCCAGGCCTCCCGGCCGTACGCCGTCCACTCCTCGGAGATGTCGCAGGCGATCAGCACCCCGTCCGCGGGCAGCGCCTGGGCCATCGCCAGCGCCGAGAAACCGGTGAAGGTGCCGACCTCCACGATGTGCCGGGCCCGCGTCAGCCGGACGAGGAAGGCGAGCAGCGGCCCCTGCTCCTGGGCGGACTGCATGCCCGCCTGGCCGGGGAGTTCGGCGTAGGTGGTCTCCACGAGCTCGCGCTGCACGGCGTCCAGCGGTGGGTTGTGCGCCAGCGTGTACGCGTACAGCTCATCGGTGATCTTGGTGGTGTTGCCCCTGGTCATACGGTCCCCTTCGGTCGCTGCGGCCCGTACAGCTTGCCGAAGATCGCTCGCGCGGGCTCAGCGACCCGCCCGCCGAGGGTCGGCTGCGCGCAGGAAGCGGCGCAGGATCTCCTCGCCGGCGGCGCCGCCCTGCTCCCTGAGCACCTCGGTGTTGGGTGCGCCCCAGCCGCAGTCGGCCAACTCGCCGTGTCCCGGGCGCCATGCCTTGTGGGCGGCGAGCAGCAGGTCCGCGTCCAGGAGGGAGTCACCGGCGGCGAGCGTCAGCGTGGCACCGCAGCGGCGTGCCACCTCCCGCATCGCGGCGCTCTTGGTGAGCGGCTTGGGTACGGCGTAGATCTTCCGGCCCTGGAGGGAGACGGTCCAGCCCCGTGGGTCGGCCCAGGCGGACAGCTCCTTCACCCAGCCTTCGGGAAGCGCCGCCCGGTCGACGACGAGGTAGGCGAAGAGGTCTTCGGCCACCCGTTCCTTGAGCAGCCAGGAGGGGTCGCCGACGGCCTGGAGGTGGGCGCGGACCTCGGCGAGGGACGCGCATTCGTCGGCGATCCGGCCGGTCACCTGTGCCTGCCAGTCCGGGTCGGAGACACCGTCGACCAGGATGTGTCCGCCGTTCGCGCAGATGGCGTACCTGGGGGCCGGGCCGGGCAGGTGGATGCGGCCGTACTGCTCCCGGGTCCGGGTGGTGGTCGGGACGAAGACCGTGGTGCGGGCCAGTTCGTCGAGCAGCGCGGCGGCGGTCTCCGTCATGTAGCAGAGGGGTGCCCGGCCGTAGACCTCCACGCAGAGCAGGCGCGGGGCCTGTTCGTCGGGCATGGTCAGCTGGAGGGACGCCGCCGAGTAGATGAGGGTGCGGTCGAGGTCGCTGGCCACCAGCGTCACCGGCCCGGTCGCGGGAGCGGTCGCCAGCGTCACCGGCCCGGTCGCGGGAGCGGTCACCTCCGCGTTCCCGGAGGCCGTCACCGGTGGGCTCCCGGCGGTGCTGCCAACGGCGTCCAAGGGATCGCCGGAGGGCGTGCTCAAGGTTTCGCTCACTTCGCCGTCACCGCCGTGCCGTCCGCGCCGGTGGCACCACGGGTGTACTTGGGGTGGATCAACCCGACACAGGTGTAAGGGAGTTCCCCGACCTCCTCGACCGGCACGCCGCGCTGTTCGGCGAGCAGCCGCACGTGGTCGAGGTCGGCGCCCGCCCCCCGCTTGGCCAGGATCTTCCAGGGAACACGGCGCAGCAGCACCCGGGTCGTCTCACCGACACCGGGCTTGACCAGGTTGACGTCGTGGATGCCGTACTCCTCACTGATGCGCTCGACCGCGGCCCAGCCCTCCCAGGTGGGAGCGCGGTCCGCGGCGAGCAGTTCCTTCGCCTCGGCGTCCACGGCCTCGACCACCTCGTCGAAGCGAGCGGCGACGGTGTCGAGGAACAGGCCGGAGACGTCGGAGCCGACGAGTTCGCGGTAGAACTTCGCGCCGTGGAAGTCGTGCGGGCCGACCAGGTCGGAGCGCAGGACCGTGCGGGAGATCAGCCCGGACACCGTGGAGTTGAGGCAGGCGGACGGGATGAGGAAGTCCTCGCGGGTCCCGTAGGTCCGTACGCAGCCGCCCGGGTCGGCCAGTACGGCGATCTCCGGGTTGAACCCCTCGAACTCCTCCAGGGCGGCCGCGAGTTCACGAGTGATGGCACCCTTCCCGGTCCAGCCGTCCACGAAGACGACGTCTGCCGGGTCATGGTGGGCGGCCAGCCAGCGCAGGGAGTTGGCGTCGATGCCGCGGCCCCGCACGATGGAGACCGCGTAGTGCGGCAGGTCGATGCCGTGCCGGTGCTCGGCCCATCGGCGCATGAGGACCCCGACGGGGGTGCCGGCCCGGGCGAGGGAGACCAGGACGGGGCGTGGCCCCCGTTCGGCGAGGACGGTCTCGGTGACCGTGCCCACGGCACGGGCGATACGGGCCGCCGAGGAGTCGAGGGCCGCCTTGAACAGCTCCTGGTACTGCGGGCTGGGCTGGTACTCGACCGGCAGCGATTCGGCGTAGTGCGCGCCGCCGCTCTGGATCGCCTCCTCCCGCTCCTCGGTGGGGGCTTCCAGGGGTGTGTCCGAGAGGTCCTGGAGCAGCCAGCCGACGTCGTCCGCCGCGTAGGAGGAGAAGGCGGGACCCCGGAGGGGTTCGGGCAGCATGGCGGCTTCCTGCCTGTCGAAGGTCGGTGACGGGACCGTGGCGGAGGCCGGTGACGAGCTCCTGTCGGAGGCCGGGGTGGAGAGCCTGGCGGAGGCCGGGAGCCCGGCCCTGCCGGTGGTCCGCGACGGGACGTACGAGGGGACGACCGCGAGCAGCACCCGGCCGGTGTGCTCGGCGAGGCGGGCCAGCAGTCCGTCGGGCGCGTGCAGCGCCGGAGTGTCCGCGGCGGAGTCGACGACGGCGACGACGGCGTCGAAGCCCGCGCCCGCGACGTTGTAGGCGTACCGGTCGCCCGGCCCGTCGGCCGGGTCGTCGTGGGCGGGGAAGACGAGTCGGCTGCGTATCGCGTAACCGGGGTCGTCGACGGCGAGCACGGGCGAGCGGGTGGTGGTGGAGTAGCGCACCTCCGCCGTGGTGGCGTCCTCCAGCGCGGTGCCGAGGCGCAGAGGCGCGTACATCAGCTCCTCGAAGCCGAGGACGAGCACGCTGCGGGCGTCACCCAGGGCGTCCGCGATACGCCCGGCCATGACCGGGAGGGCGGCCTCCAGAGCGGCGCGGTGGACGGGCGTGAAGCCGTGGCGTCCGCCGTCGGGGACGCCGGCCGGCCAGTCGAGTGCCACGCGGGTGGGGGCGGACCGCGGCGCGGGGGACCCAGCCGTCGCGCCGCCCGCGTCGCCCGCACCGCCGACCTCGCGCGCACCGGACGCCCCGGACGCACCGGACGCACCGGACGACCTCGAAGCGTCGTGCGCGTCGTGCGCGGCCACCAGGCTCCGGCCCTTCTCCAGGACCCCGGCCGGCAGGCGTACGGTGCCTCGCGCGCGGGCGACCAGGTCGACGCGCGCGCCGATCTCCTCGGCGAACTCCGCGAGACGCCCCTGGTCGGCCTCGGACCGCATGTCCACCAGGGCGACGATGACGTACCGGTCCCTGGGGTAGCGCACGTGGAGGGCCCGGATGGTGTTGAGCACCGTGTTGCCGGTGGAGAACTCGTCGTCGACCAGGACCAGCGGCGCCCCCTCACCGCCGGCGTCCAGCAGGTCCGGGTCCTCGGGCAGCAGCAGGTGGGAGGTGGCGTGGGAGTGCGCCTCCTCGAAGCCGCCCGCCTGGGCGACGCCGTCCACGGGACGCCGGGTCGAGTGGAGGTACGGAGCGACCCCGAGGCCGTCCGCGACGGCGTGGCCGAGCCCGGTCGCCGTCTCCGCGTACCCGAGGACGACCGCTCGGCGCGCCTCCGCCTCGCCGAGCAGGTCACGCACCCGTTCGCCGAGCTCGTAGCCCACGCCGTGGACGACCGACGGCCGCTGCGGCACGTGCTTGCCCAGGACGTTCGACACGAGCAGATGGGCGCGCTTCGGGTTGCGGCGCAGGGCGAGGCCCAGCAGCTCCCGGAGTTCCCCGTCCCCGACGAGCTCGACCCCGAGCCTCCCGGCGACCCAGTTACCCGACCACTCCACGTCCACTGCCTCTTCTTCCGTCATGTGCTCGTGTGCTCGCCCGTTCCCGCCCATGCCCGCGCTCAGCCCGCCACTCCGGCGGCCAGCAGCTCCACGAAGCCGACGTCCTCGCGTGCCACGCCGAAGACCTCCGCCCGCTGCAGGGTCCGCTCCGCCCAGGCCCGGTGCGGTTTCACTTCGTTCATCTTGTTCGTGTACGCGGAACGCAGCACTCCGCCGCCGCCCCGCTCGGGCCGCAGGATGTCCTGCGCGTCGCTGTACTCCTCGTGGCTGACGACCGACAGCGCGTGCACGGGCAGGACGTGGGACGGGTGGATGCAGGTCTTGCCGAGCAGCCCGTTGGCCCGGTCGAGCTCGATCTCGCGCAGCAGCCCGTCCAGGTCGTGCTCGATGAGGGCGGTGCGCAGCTCCTCGGCCTGCCCCACGAAGGGGCTGCGGCGCAGCTGGGGCTTGAACATCCGCTCCTGAAGTCGGAAGTACTCCCACACGGGCCCGGTGATCGTGAAACCGGTGCCGTCGGCCCGGCCGAGCACATTGACGACGTCGCCGATGACGGCGCCGACGATCTGGACGTCGTACGCCGTCATGTCGGGTGCCCGGCGCAGGCCGTAGGCGGAGCAGAAGTCCGTCACGCCGAGCCGGAGCGCCAGGATCCGCTCGCGGTACTTGTCGACGGTGCGGGCGATTCCCCGGAGGGTGTCGCCCCGGGTCTCCAGGTGCAGCAGCTCGGGCGATTCGAGGACGGGCATGGCGAACAGCCGGTGCCCGCTGTACGCCTCGGCCTCGGTGAGGGCCTCCAGGAAGAGCTCGCCACGCTCTTCGGTGAATTTCGGAAGTACGAATCCGGACAACAATCGGACAGAGCTTCCGAGCCGCCGCGCCAGGTCCGAAATCTGCTCCGGTTCACGGACCCTGATGAAGAGCAGCGGCACGTCGGCAGCCCGCTTCTCAAGATCGGCGAACTGCTGCACCAGGTTGGCCTCGGCGCCGACCACTTCGGCGTCGTCGATGGAATCCTCCAGGCAGAGCACCATGGAGACGACTCCCAGCCCTGCCTGCTTGACCACGTCGTCGGCCAGTCTGGGCCGGGTGGCGGGGCTGTAGAGCGTGGCGCCCAGGGCCGCGGACAGCATGCGGGACGAGGAACCCGCGTCGAATTCGCACGGCTCCCTGAAGAACAGGCTCTCCCGGACAGCGGGCGAGATGTGCCCGAAATGACGCATGTGATTCCCCCGTACTGCCATAGAGACCGGACAAACGTATGGCCGGTAATAGTACGTTCGGCGAGGTGTCGTCGGTTCCCCAGCCGTATGAACTTCGGGTGTCCCCGGCGTATCCCGTACCCCGTACGGCGCGCCTGCGCGCCTCTCGCGAACGGCGCCTGGCCTACTGGTTCGTACCCCCGCGTTGTCCGGACGCCCCACCAGCAGGCAGGATGACCGCCATGACGCACGCGATGCTGAAGGGCTCGAACGTCCCTCTCGATGCCACGGCCGTCCGGGCGGTGCTGCGCTGGACCCCGGGCGCCGGTGTCCCGGATGTGGACGCCTCCGCCCTGCTGATCGGCTCCGACGGACGGGTGCGCTCCGACGAGGACTTCGTCTTCTACAACCAGCCCCGGCACCCTTCGGGCCTCGTCCGGCGCCTGCCCAAGCGCAGTGCGCCCGAGGGACTCACGGACACGATCGAGGCGGACCTCTCCGCGCTCGACCCCTCCGTGGATCAGGTGGTCATCGCCGCGTCCTGCGACGAGGCGGCGTTCGAGCGTGTGACGGACCTGCGGATATCGCTGTACGACGCCGCGGCCGCCGGGAGCGAGCCGCTCGCGGTCTTCGACGTGCGGGCGGAGACCGGCGAGGAGACCGCGGTCATCTGCGGCGAGCTGTACCGGCGCGGTGACGGCTGGAAGTTCCGGGCGGTGGCGCAGGGCTACCCGACGGGTCTCGTCGGGCTGGCCACGGCCTTCGGGATCTCGGTGGACGAGGCGGAGGCCGCGTCCGAGCCCGGCCCGGCGGCCGTGCCCGACACCCAGGCCACGGTCCAGCACCAGCAGCTCGCGCCCGACTCCCAGGCCACCGTCCAGCACCAGCAGCCCGCCTACGGCTACCCGCAGCCGTCTGCGGCACCCCAGCCGTCCTACGGCTACCCGCAGCCCACCTCGGCTCCGCAGCCCGCTTACGGCTATCCGCAGCCCGCGGCGGCCCAGCCCGCGTACGGCTACCCGCAGCCCGCCGCGGCGGCGGCGCACGCCCCCGACCCGAATTTCGTGCTCCCCCCGCAGGGCCCGCAGTTCCTCCGCCCGTGAGCCGGGGACGCGGTCGCGCTTCCCGGAGCGCACTCAGGCCCGCGTCTTGTAGCCGCGTCCCCACTGCATGCCGAAGCCGTACATCCGGTCCAGCTCCGACTGGAAGCCGTACACGAACTTCACCTCGCGCCGCACGATCAGTTCGCCCTTGACGTTCTCCACCGTGAAAACCGCGCACGAGCGGGCCTGCGGGGCCCGTTCGTCCAGCTCGATCTCGATGCGCGGGCCGTTGCCCGGGTAGAGCGTCACCTTGGCGTGCGTGCGGTCGAAGGCCGGGGTCTGGTCGTAGATGTATACGAAGAACAGCAGGCGCTTGATCTCGTCGCGCTTGTCGAGGTTCACGTAGACGGTCTCACCCGACGGGGCCCCGAACCGGTCGTCCCCGCTGAGCCTGACGTACGGCGCCGCGTTCAGGTCGCCGATGAGGTTGCCCAGCGGCTGCACCACGCCCTTGGTCCCGTCCGCCAGCTCGTACATGCAGCCCAGGTCCAGGTCGACGTTGACCATGCCCTGGGTGTGCGCCTGGACCACGTCGGGCTGGAAGAGCTTCAGCGGACGCAGCAGCCGGCCGCCCTGTCGCGACCTGCCGCCGATGTCCGACGTACGCATCCGCCACGACAGGTTGACGCGCAGGTTGCCGGACAGCGCGCCCTGCTTGTTCAGCGAGACCGTGGCATTGCGCTTGGAGAGCACGATCGAGTTCGTCGCGGAGTTACCCGACTCGAACTGCGACGCCCGCCGCGGAAACAGGCCGTCCCAGAAGGCCATCCCAACCCCCACATGTATCGGTAGTACCGCCGACCCCGCCCATACGGCCCCACAGGCCCCGCACGTCACTGCGGGGCGGCCACCGGGCCGGGTCCGGGTGTCACCCGAGAACGCCGGCATGGGCCGCCCCGCAGAGAGAGCGTTCCTCAATCCCTACCGGGTCACACCCCGGAGGAGACTTCCGCCTTGGAATCCGAGCCGCCGCCGCTGTCGCCGCCGGCCGCCTCGATCGCCTTGTTGCGCCGCACCGAGGACCAGAAGGACCAGCCGATCAGGACGACGCCGACGAGACCGGTGATGATCTCGTTGATCTCGTACTGGATGGTGACGAGCAGGATGACCGACAGGGCGCCGATCGCGTAGTGCGCGCCGTGCTCGAGGTAGACGTAGTCGTCCAGCGTGCCCTGACGGACCAGGTAGACCGTGAGCGAACGGACGTACATGGCGCCGATACCGAGGCCGAGCGCCATCAGCACGATCTCGTTGGTGATGGCGAAGGCGCCGATGACACCGTCGAACGAGAAGGACGCGTCGAGGACCTCGAGGTAGAGGAACATGAAGAACGCGGCCTTGCCGGCGAGGACGACCCCGGAGACCGACTTGCCGGCCTTCCTGGCCTCTTCCTCGGCCTCCTGCTCGCGCTCCTCCTCCTCCTCGAGCTTGTTCTCGAAGAATCCGGAGAGACCGCCGACCACGAGGTAGGTGATCAGACCGGCGATGCCGGAGAGCATGACGGTCGACGCCTTGTCGGCGTGACCCCCACCGTGCTGGTGCGCGTGGGTCGCGAACGTCATGGCCGAGACGAGCAGGACGATCAGCGCGACGCAGACCGACAGCATGTCGACCTTGCCGAGCTTGGCGAGCGGACGCTCGATCCAGCGCAGCCACTGGATGTCACGGTCCTCGAAGATGAAGTCGAGGAAGATCATGAGCAGGAACATGCCACCGAAGGCGGCGATGGACGGATGGGCGTCCGTCACGAGTTCCTTGTACCTGTCGGGGTCGTTGAACGAGAGGTCGATGGCCTCGATCGGCCCCAGCTGAGCGCTGATGGCCACGATCACGACGGGGAACACCAGCCGCATACCGAAGACCGCGATGAGAACGCCGACGGTGAGGAAGATCTTCTGCCAGAAGGCACTCATCTTCTTCAGGATTCCGGCGTTGATCACCGCGTTGTCGAAGGACAGCGAGATCTCCAGGATCGACAGGATCGCGACGACGCCGAATGCCTGCCACCCCCCGTAGAACACCGCTGCGACCAGGCCGAGCGCGGTAACCGCGAACGACCAGCCGAAGGTTTTCAGAAGCACTGGCTACCCCATCGTGTAAGTAACGGGTCTCCCCCGGTTGAGTACGGGGCTCCCCCGCGCCGTGCGCGGCTTTACGAAACGTTGACCCCGAAGTCTAGAGCGATGCCCCGGAGCCCTGACGCGTACCCCTGCCCGACTGCACGGAATTTCCACTCCCCGCCATAGCGGTAGAGCTCGCCGAAGATCATTGCCGTCTCCGTCGAGGCGTCCTCCGTGAGGTCGTACCGCGCCAGCTCCTGACCGTCCGCCTGGTTCACCACGCGGATGAAGGCATTGCTGACCTGACCGAATGTCTGCCCACGATTGTCGGCATCATGGATCGAGACCGGGAAAAGAATCTTGTCGCAGTGCGCCGGGACCTCTGTGAGGTTGACGATGACGGACTCGTCGTCGCCGTCGCCCTCCCCCGTGAGGTTGTCCCCGGTGTGCTCGACGGAGCCGTCGGGGCTGGTGAGGTTGTTGTAGAACACGAACCACTCGTCGCCGAGGACCCGTCCCGACTGGCACAGCAGTGCGCTGGCGTCGAGGTCGAAGTCGGCTCCCGTCGTGGATCGTGCGTCCCAGCCGAGCCCGACCAGCACCTGCGTGAGGTTGGGTGCGGCCTTGGAGAGGGAGACATTGCCTCCCTTGGCGAGCGTGACGCCCATGGTGTGTCCTCCCCGAGTCGATGGACGGTCTTTCCGGCCCGGCACGGGCGCCTGACGGACGCGGGGCGCTCTGCCGAGCGCGTCCGGCGCCGCACATGTGCGGCGCCGGACGCGATGGAGCTTGAGGTGTCCGGAGGCTTCTCCGGACCGGCTCAGACGTTGACGCCGAAGTCCTGCGCGATGCCGCGCAGACCCGAGGCATACCCCTGGCCGATGGCACGGAACTTCCACTCGGCGCCGTTGCGGTAGAGCTCGCCGAAGACCATGGCGGTCTCCGTCGAGGCGTCCTCGCTCAGGTCGTAGCGCGCGAGCTCGCTGTTGTCCGCCTGGTTCACCACGCGGATGTACGCGTTGCGCACCTGGCCGAAGCTCTGCTGACGGCTCTCGGCCTCGTAGATCGAGACCGGGAAGACGATCTTGTCGACGTCGGCCGGGACGCCGGCCAGGTTGACCTTGATGACCTCGTCGTCGCCCTCGCCCTCACCGGTGAGGTTGTCACCGGTGTGCTCGACCGAGCCGTCGGGGCTCTTGAGGTTGTTGAAGAAGACGAAATTCCCGTCGCTGCCGACCTTGCCCTCGGCGTTCGTCAGCAGTGCGCTGGCGTCGAGGTCGAAGTCACCGCCGGTGGTCGTACGGGCATCCCAGCCCAGACCGACGATCACCGCGGTCAGGTTCGGCGCGGCCTTGGTCAGCGAGACGTTGCCGCCCTTGCTGAGGCTGACTCCCACGAGTCCTCCAAAAGTTTTGAGAGGGCCGGCAGACACCAGCGCCCCCGTCGTGCGTGGCATCGGATCAACGATTGGATCCTAGTGACCGGTTCCCGGCCAAAACAGGCTTTTGGCCGGTCGCCGCCAGGAGATCCCCGGATACGGCACGTCACAAACCCCGGATCCCGCTCGTCACGGGCCCGGACTCGGCGCGGGCCGGTCCCCGGGAGCCCCGGATCAGATCGAGTCGAGCGCCTTGACGTAGTCGTTCAGGTCACGCGCGTCCGGCAGGCCGTTGACGACGGTCCACCGGACCACGCCCTGCTTGTCGATGATGAACGTGCCGCGCACCGCGCAGCCCTTGTCCTCGTCGAAGACGCCGTACGCACGCGAGGCTGCGCCGTGCGGCCAGAAGTCCGAGAGCAGCGGGTACTCGAGGCCCTCCTGCTCGGCGAAGACGCGCAGGGTGTGGATCGAGTCGTTGGAGACGGCGAGCAGCTGGGTGTCGTCGTTCTCGAACTTCGGGAGCTCGTCGCGGAGCGCGCACAGCTCGCCCGTGCAGACGCCGGTGAAGGCGAAGGGGTAGAAGAGCAGCACCACGTTCTTCTCGCCCCGGAAGTCGGAGAGCCTCACGGTCCGCCCGTGGTTGTCCTTCAGCTCGAAATCCGGAGCCTGCGTGCCGACCTCGATCGCCATGTGAAACGCGTCCCTTCGCAAACGTCGTACTTCCCCGGCCTGGGCCGTCCGGGTGACACCCACCCTACGCAGCGTCCCCCGCCGACCCGGGGCAGGCCCGCGGGGGAACGTACGAAGGCCCCCGGCGGCGTGGTGCCGTCGGGGGCCTCGGGTGATGAAAGAGCACTCAGCGCTTGGCCGGGGCCCCCTTGGGGGTGACCAGACGGCTGCCCGTCCAGTCCTTGCCCGCACTGATGCTCTTGGTCTGGGCAAGACCAGCTGTCTGGGCAGCCTCGTTGATGTCGCTCGGCTCGACGTATCCGTCTCGGCCGGTTTTGGGCGTCATCAGCCAGACCGCCCCACCGTCCTCGATCAGACCAATGGCATCCACCAGCGCGTCCGTAAGGTCGCCGTCCTCGTCGCGGAACCACAGCAGGACGACGTCAGCGACGTCGTCGTAGTCCTCGTCGACGAGTTCCTGGCCGATTGTGGCCTCAATGCCCTCACGGAGCTCCTGCTCGACGTCGTCGTCGTAGCCGATCTCCTGGACCACCTGTCCGGGTTCGAACCCAAGCCTTACGGCCGTGTTGGTCCGTTCCTCCGCGTGGTCCGCGGTCGCGCTCACGGGTTGCCTCCTGATCATGTTTCGGAAAATGCTTCAGCCACGCGCGTGCGCGGGGCATTGGCCGTAGTCCACACGGGCTCGGCGAATCGCGCAAGTACCCGGCGTCCGAGACCGCCTAAACGGTGACGTTCCCTGCCACGTCGCCGCATCGTCCGGCCGTCTCCTGCGGGGCCGGAAATGGTGTCCGGACCCTTTACGTCCTTCCTCAGCTTATGCCGTTTCGCTCCGCCATTCGGATTCGAACGGGCTTTGGGAACGCTTGGCCGGGTTGGGCGTATGGTTGCGGTTTGGGCTGGACCGCCCTCGTGCTGCTGGTACTGGTGCCCGGACACGGCGTCCGAGAACCTTGCGTTACCCCACGGTAGAGATGACGTTTGGGTCCTCGCGGTACACGATGGAGTCGGCGTAGAGCAGCCACCCCGGGGGTACGTTCCCCGCAACCAGGCCCCGAAGAGCACCACCGAACAGCGAAGGAACAGCGTGGCTTCCGGATCCGATCGCAACCCGATCATCATTGGCGGCCTTCCGAGCCAGGTCCCGGACTTCGATCCAGAAGAGACCCAGGAATGGCTCGACTCCCTCGACGCCGCCGTCGACGAGCGAGGCCGTGAGCGGGCCCGCTACCTGATGCTCCGGCTCATCGAGCGAGCGCGCGAGAAGCGCGTGGCCGTGCCCGAGATGCGCAGTACCGACTACATCAACACGATCGCCACGAAGGACGAGCCGTTCTTCCCCGGCGACGAGGAGATCGAGCGCAAGGTCCTCAACGCGACCCGGTGGAACGCCGCGGTGATGGTCTCCCGCGCCCAGCGTCCCGGGATCGGTGTCGGCGGCCACATCGCCACCTTCGCCTCCTCCGCCTCGCTGTACGACGTGGGCTTCAACCACTTCTTCCGCGGCAAGGACGACGGTCTGGGCGGCGACCAGATCTTCTTCCAGGGACACGCCTCCCCTGGCATCTACGCCCGCGCCTTCCTGCTCGACAGGCTGAGCGAGGCGCAGCTCGACGGCTTCCGCCAGGAAAAGTCGAAGGCCGGCCACGCGCTGTCCAGCTACCCGCACCCGCGGTCGATGCCGGACTTCTGGGAGTTCCCCACCGTCTCGATGGGCCTCGGCCCGCTCGGCGCGATCTACCAGGCGCGGATGAACCGCTACATGGAGGCGCGCGGCATCGCCGACACCTCCAAGTCGCATGTCTGGGCCTATCTCGGCGACGGCGAGATGGACGAGCCCGAGTCGCTCGGCCAGCTCTCCATCGCCGCCCGCGAGGGGCTGGACAACCTCACCTTCGTGGTGAACTGCAACCTGCAGCGCCTGGACGGCCCGGTACGCGGCAACGGAAAGATCATCCAGGAGCTGGAGTCGCAGTTCCGCGGGGCCGGCTGGAACGTCATCAAGCTGGTCTGGGACCGCACCTGGGACCCGCTGCTCGCGCAGGACCGCACGGGCATCCTGGTCAACAAGCTGAACACCACGCCGGACGGCCAGTTCCAGACGTACGCCACCGAGACCGGGGCGTACATCCGTGATCACTTCTTCGGTGACGACCCGCGGCTGCGCGACATGGTCAAGGACATGTCCGACGACCAGATCCTGCACCTGGGCCGCGGTGGTCACGACCACCGCAAGGTCTACGCGGCGTACGCGGCGGCCAAGGCCCACAAGGGCCAGCCGACGGTGATCCTCGCGCAGACGGTCAAGGGCTGGACCCTCGGACCGAACTTCGAGGGCCGCAACGCGACCCACCAGATGAAGAAGCTCACGGCCGACGACCTCAAGCGCTTCCGCGACCGGCTGCACATCCCGATCGCGGACAAGCAGCTGGAGGACGGCAACCCGCCGTACTACCACCCGGGCCGCGACTCGGAAGAGATCCAGTACATGCACGACCGCCGCCAGGGTCTGGGCGGCTACGTCCCGACGCGTGTGGTGCGCGCGAAGCCACTGCCCCTGCCCGACGAGAAGGCATACGCGACCGCGAAGAAGGGCTCGGGTCAGCAGTCGATCGCCACGACCATGGCGTTCGTCCGCGTCCTCAAGGACCTCATGCGGGACAAGGAGATCGGCAAGCGCTTCGTGCTGATCGCCCCCGACGAGTACCGCACCTTCGGCATGGACGCGTTCTTCCCGAGTGCGAAGATCTACAACCCGCTCGGCCAGCAGTACGAGTCCGTGGACCGTGAGCTGCTCCTCGCGTACAAGGAGTCGCCGACCGGTCAGATGCTGCACGACGGCATCTCCGAGGCGGGCTGCACCGCCTCGCTGATCGCCGCCGGTTCGGCCTACGCCACGCACGGCGAGCCGCTGATCCCGGTCTACGTCTTCTACTCGATGTTCGGTTTCCAGCGCACCGGTGACCAGTTCTGGCAGATGGCCGACCAGCTCTCCCGCGGCTTCGTGCTGGGTGCGACCGCCGGCCGTACGACGCTGACCGGTGAGGGTCTGCAGCACGCGGACGGCCACTCGCAGCTGCTCGCCTCGACGAACCCCGCCTGCGTCTCCTACGACCCGGCGTTCGGGTACGAGATCGCGCACATCGTCAAGGACGGTCTGCGCAGGATGTACGGCGAGGCCAGTGAGGACGTCTTCTACTACCTCACCGTCTACAACGAGCCGATCCAGCACCCGGCGGAGCCCGCCGACGTGGACGTCGACGGCATCCTCAAGGGCGTGCACCGCTACCGGGCCGGCGAGCGCGGCCAGATCCCGGCCCAGATCCTGGCGTCCGGTGTGGCGGTCCCGTGGGCGGTGGAGGCCCAGCAGATCCTCGCCGACGAGTGGAACGTGAAGGCGGACGTCTGGTCGGCGACCTCCTGGAACGAGCTGCGCCGTGAGGCCGTGGAAGTGGAGCGCCACAACCTGCTCCACCCGGAGGAGGAGCAGCGCGTCCCCTACGTCACACAGAAGCTCTCGGGTTCCGAGGGCCCGTTCGTGGCGGTCTCGGACTGGATGCGCTCCGTGCCCGACCAGATCGCGCGCTGGGTGCCCGGTGCGTACCAGTCGCTGGGTGCGGACGGCTTCGGCTTCGCCGACACCCGGGGTGCGGCCCGCCGCTTCTTCCACATCGACGCGCAGTCGATCGTCCTCGCGGTGCTGACCGAGCTGGCCAAGGAAGGCAAGATCGACCGTTCGGCGCTGAAGACGGCGCTCGACCGCTACGAGCTGCTGGACGTGGCCGCAGCGGGCCCCGGCCCTGCCGGCGGTGACGCGTAGGGAACGCGGGTTCCTGACGAAGGGCGGCGGGCCTCCGGTCCGCCGCCCTTCGGCGTTCCGCGGACCCGCCCCGCCCCGGAAGGCCACAAGCCCCAGCCGCGGAACCGCAGGCTCCGGAGGACCGCCGCCCCCGGCGGAGGGCGCGGGCCCCGGGAGGAACGCGGGCCCCGCTGTCACTGAGGTCAGGTGGGCCCGGCGCCTCCTCGGCACCTCACGGCCGCTCAGCTCTCCCAGATCTTGAAGGCCCTGACCGTATACGGGGACCGGGGCACCCAGGTGCCGCCGCCCGGGTAGGTCTCGAACTCCCCGGTCTCGGCGCACTCGGCCGACTGGTAGGTGGTGACGGGCCTCCCGGTGCGGTTCACCAGGGCTTGTGCGGTACCGCCGGCCGGCAGCGGGACGCAGCTCTCGATGTCGACGGTGGACAGCTCGTGGACCTGTGCGGCCCCGGTGAAGTCGGGCTTCGCCCAGAGGCAGAGCTGCCCCGCCCCGCAGGGCGCGAGACCCGTCGGCGCGGTCTTCGGCGCGCTGCGTGAGTGCTCCTGTCCGGTGGGCCCGTGGTGGGCGGCCGGCGCCGCGCCCGAGGACATGGCCGTGGCCGGGACGAGCGCGGTGGCCGCCAGGGCCGCGGCGAGAACGGTCGTACGCATGGTGGATCTACCCCCGTGGTCGAGCGAGCCGGGCGGCTCGCCATGTCCGCACTCTGACCTGCGCGGGTGCGGTCCGGGAAGGGGCTGCGCGGCGGACCACCCTGATAGGCGACAGCCCCGCCGGAACCGTCCGGCGGGGCTGTCGGATGCGCTGTGTTGACGCCCTGGGCCCCGGTGGATGCCGGGCGGTCCAGGGAGCGGCGGAGGGTCAGATGTGGCCGGCGCCCATGCCGGCCTCGGCGTTCGCGCCGCGCTTGGTGAGCGTGGCCACCAGGGCGGCGACCACGGCGACGATGCCCGCGACCATGAAGGCGGAGCTCATGCCCGACACGAACGTGTCATGGGCGACCCCCGTGATCTTCGCCGCGATCTCGGGCGGGGTACCGGGGGCGATCGGCGGCATCCCGACCTTGATGGCGGACGACGCCTGGTCCAGTTGCGCGGGGTCGACCGGCGGGAGCTTCGCGGCCTTCCAGTTGTCGCCGAGCTTGGCGTCGACCTGGGCGGCCATGACGGCGCCGAGGACGGCCGTGCCGAGGCTGCCGCCGACCTGCATGGCGGCCTGCTGGAGCCCTCCGGCGACTCCGGAGAGCTCCATGGGGGCGTTGCCGACGATGACCTCGGTCGCGCCGACCATCACCGGGGCGAGGCCGAGACCGAGCAGGCCGAACCAGATGGACATCGTCAGGGTGCTGGTGCCGACGGTCAGCTGCGACATGCCGAACATGGCGACCGCGGTGAACACCATGCCGCCGACCAGCGGGACGCGCGGGCCGAGCTTGGTGATGGCGAGGCCCGCGAGCGGCGAGCCGACGATCATCATCCCGGTCAGCGGCAGCAGGTGCAGACCGCTGTCGACCGGGCTCATACCGTGCACGTTCTGCAGGTAGAAGGTCACGAAGAACAGCCCGCCCATGAAGGCGAAGGCCATCATCACCATCAGCACCACACCTGCCGAGAGGGGCACGGAGCGGAACATGGCCAGCGGGATGAGGGGCTCCGCGACCTTCGTCTGGCTGAACGCGAACGCGGCGAACAGGACGACGGCGCCGACGAGGAAACCGATCGTCTTCGGGTCGCCCCAGCCCCACTCGGAACCCTTGATCAGCGACCAGATCAGGCAGAACATCGCCAGCGACAGCAGCACGATGCCGCCGATGTCGAAGGACCTGGGCGCGTTCACGGCACGGTGGTCCTTGAGGATCACCAGGCCGAAGACGAGCGCGAGCACGCCGACCGGCACGTTGATGAAGAAGACCGACTGCCAGCTGACGTGCTCCACGAGCACACCGCCGAGGATGGGGCCGCCCGCGGTAGAGGCGCCGATCACCATGCCCCAGATGCCGATCGCCATGTTCAGCTTCTCGGCCGGGAAGGTGGCGCGCAGCAGACCGAGCGCCGCCGGCATCAGCAGGGCACCGAAGAGGCCCTGGAGCACCCGGAAGACGATCACCAGGGTCACGCCCTGGGAGAGGCCGATCGCCGCCGACGCCGCGGCGAACCCCGCGATGCCTATCAGGAAAGTCTGGCGGTGGCCGAAGCGGTCACCGAGCTTGCCCGCGGTGATCAGGGAGACCGCGAGGGCGAGCATGTAGCCGTTGGTGATCCACTGGACGTCGGCGAGCGAGGCGCCGAGGTCCTTCTGGATGGCGGGGTTGGCGATCGCGACGATCGTGCCGTCGAGCGCCACCATCATCACGCCGATGGCCACGGCGAAGAGCGTCAGCCAGGGGTGGCCGCGCAGCCCTTTCGCCGGTGCGGGAACAAGGGTGTCTTCAGGCTCCCGCGGCGCCTTCTCGACAGTGGTCTGACTAGTCATGCACAGGACGTTATGTCAGCCACTGACAGTTGACAAACCAATTCACAAGACAGTAACTGTCACGTAGCTCACAGGTAGGCTGATCAGGGCAAAGCAGCGAAAAGAGGTCCGGCACGTGACACGCAGGCAGACATCCGGGGCTCCCGCGCCAGGGGCTCCGGCCGGGCTGCGCGAGCGCAAGAAGCGACGCACCCGTGAGGCCCTGCTGCACGCCGCCCTCAGACTCTTCACCACCCAGGGGTACGACCGGACCACCGTCGACGAGATCGTCGACGCCGTGGACGTCTCCCAGCGCACCTTCTTCCGCTACTTCGCGAACAAGGAGGCCGTCGCCTTCGCCGTCCAGGAGGCGGTCGACGCCCGCTTCCTGGCGGAGCTGCGTCAACGCCCCGCCGCGGAGTCCCCTTTCGAGGCAATGCGCGGGGCCGCTCTGAGCGCCTGGAGCACCCTCGCGGAGGGCGATGACGAGGACGTCACGGCCGAACTCCAGATGCGCGCCTACCGGATGATCGAATCGACCCCCGCGCTGCATGCCGCCCACATGCGGCGCCACATCGGCCTGGAGCAGCAGACGGCTCTGCTGATCGCGGAGCGTGAGGGGCTCGACCTCGAAGCGGATCCGCGCCCACGCGTGGCCGTCGCCGCGTTCTCCGGGGTGATGCGCCTGACCGGACAGCTGTGGGGATGCCGGAGGGACGCAGGGGTGGAGGCGCTCCGGGAGCTGACCGAACTCCACCTGGACCAGCTCGGACCTGCACTCTCAGGGAGCTGGCGCGCCGCATAGGCACGTCCTTACGCGAACCGCACAGGTGTGCCGCACTCCTCATGGGTGCGGCATGGCCGACTTCACAAAGCCCCTGCCCCTCGGGGCATTTCGGACGCCCGGAGGCCGTCCGGGGCGCCGGAGCGTGGACGCGGCGCACACGGAGCGTAAGAGACGGGCGGTCAATTCCCCGCGGTCGGGTGATCCGTGTCACCCCTGCGACGGCGTCACGCGCGCGTCTCCTAGGGTGGGGCGCAGTGACTTCCTTCGACTCCTCCCCCACTCTCACCGCATGGCGCGCGCTGCTCGCCATCGCGGTCGTGTTCGTGATGCTGGCGACCACCGGCTGGACCGCCGTGCGTCATCAGCACTCCGCCGCACCGCGCGAGGTCGCGCTCGCTTCCTGGGCGAAGGACCGGATAGCCGGTCACTCCCTACCGGACGTGGGCGCCCCGGCGTACCGCCTGGCCCACTTCTTCGCGACGCTCACGGCGGGCCAGCAGGTCGCCCTGACCGACAAGTACCCGCTGGTGGTGGGGAATCTGAACGGCGCGCCGGTCACCTTGCGCTACCGGGCCAACCGGCACGCACTGGAGCAGGCGGAGACGGCCGAGGAGCAGCGGACGCTGGACGTGCGGCTCTCCCCGGACGGCCGCCACCAGGCCGCGGCCCGGCTGGAACGCTTCCGCTCCCTGCTCGCCGGTGACCGGCAGATCCTTGCCTTCGACCCGTCGGGCCGCGGCCGGGCCGCCGAGGTCTTCGGCGACCTCGACCGCGCCGAGCGGGTCTCGGTCGTCGTGCCCGGGGTCGACACGAACCTCCTGACGCTGGAGCGCACCGGCATCAAGAAGAACGCGGCGCCCGTCGGCATGGCGCAGTCGCTGTACGGCGCCGAACGCTCGGCGCGCCCCGGTTCGCGTACGGCGGTCATCGCGTGGGCCGACTACACGGCGCCCGCCGGGATCGGCATGGACGCCGCGCTGGGCGGGCTCGCGAAGGAGGGGGCGGTGCGGCTGAACGCCCTGCTGGAGTCGCTGCCCGGCTCGTCGGACGTCTCGCTGTTCTGCCACAGCTACGGCTCCGTGCTGTGCGGTGTGGCCGCGCACGACCTGCCGTCCAGGGTGTCGGACATCGCGGTCGCCGGCAGCCCCGGGATGCGGGCGGACAGCGCCGCCGCGCTGCACACCCGGGCCAGGGTGTGGGCGATGCGGGACGGCGACGACTGGATCGCGGACGTGCCGAACATGGCGGTCGGCGGCCTCGGCCACGGCGCCGACCCGGTCGACCCGGCCTTCGGCGCGAGGATCGTGTCGGCGAACGGCGCGATCGGGCACAGCGGCTATTTCGAGCCGGGCACCGAGAGCCTCGACAACTTCGCCGCGATCGGCGTGGGTGCCTACGACTCGGTCAGCTGCGCACATGCCGATGCCACGTGTCACCGGGAGATTTCCGGAAAGGAAGAGGCCTGACGCGCGTAGAAAACGTCGGACGCGTGTAGAGAGCGGCGAAACGGCCTGCCCGATTTCGCCTGTACCGAGGGGGGACGTTCGGGCCTGTGCCACATACGATGAGGCACATGGGTGATGTGCTGGCCGGAATTCATGCCACCTGGGAGTTCGACACCGACTCCGTGCTCATCCGCTTCGAGCGGGGGATCCGCACGCCGAGGCTCTTCCAGAGCCTGCGTGAGCGCCGCATTCCGTACGCGGCACTGTCGTCGGTGACGCTGACCCCGGGCAAGCGGGGCACGGTGGTCCTGCACGCGGTGCCGAGACCCGGTGCCGATCCGCTGCTCGAGGCCGCGGCCGGGCAGCTCAAGGAGGGCATCGACCCCTACCGCCTGGTGCTCCCCGCCGAGCGCGAGACGCTCGCCGAGTACTACGCGGACGAGCTGCGCGCCGTGCTCCTGGACGAGGCGGCCCTGCCCGCCGAGCGCTTCATGGTGACGGCCCCCGAGGCGCCGATGCACTTCAAGGCGTACGACGGCCGGGCGGGCTTCGACGGGACCCTGGTCTCCTTCCGGTGGTTCTGGACGGGTGCGTCGAGCGCCAAGTGGAAGGCGGGCGACCAGACCTTCCCCGTGGCGGAGCTCGGCGGGATCGAGTGGCGCTCGCCCGAGGCCTTCGAGGGTTATCTCCGGCTGGTGCCGCGTGGCACGGCGGCGGACTCCGAGGCCGGCCCGGACCCCGAGCCCGTGCCCGCGGGCCGGGTCCAGCCCGACCAGGACCCGGCGGCCGTCATCTTCGGGCTGGGGTACGGTCCGGTGCACGAGTCGCTGCCCTTCGCGGCGGCCGTCCTGGAGTCGGTGCGCCGGACCCAGTCCGTGCCCGTCGCGACCGCCCCCGTCCCGGTCGGCGGCCCGCGGCGCGACCCCGCGGACATCGCCGAGCGGATACGCCACCTCGGGGATCTGCACCAGGCGGGTCTGGTGACCGACGCGGAGTACAGCGCGAAGAAGGCGGAGCTGCTCGCCGAGCTGTAGAGGGCGGACCGCGGACGGACCGGTCGAAGCGACCGCGGCGCACCACGGACGGAGCCGGCGCGCCGCAGGCACTCGGCCCCGTACCGGGGTAGGGGGCCGAGGACCTGCGGTCCGCACCCCGGTATGACGCCTCCCGCCGCGCTCCGCGCCTACTCTGACCCGATCATGCCCACCTCCCCCGCCGGGCCCCCGCCCGCCGACGGTCTGCTGAGCGCCGCCCGCCGCAATCTGCGCGAGCTCGCCCACGGGCTGTCCCACGCGTCCCATCCGCCGATCCCGCTGTTCGCCGAATCCCCGCAACGCTGGCTGCGGCTCCTGCCGTACGCGGTCGTTCTCGCCCTCACCGCCACCTTCGTCCCCGTCACGATCCAGGTCCTGGCCAACGACTACGGGGTGCCGGGCGGGCTGGCAGGGGCGCTGGCCGTGGGGCAGGCCGCGCCCCTGCTGATGCTGGCGCACCGGCCGCTCCAGGCCTGGTGGATCGTCTTCACGGCCGACATCGTGGGCGCTCTGGTGCTGCTGGGGCAGGGGCTGAGGCCGGACACCATCTGGCCGTGGACGCCGCCGGCCATCATCGGCTACCTCTTCGTGCTGCTGGCCCTCGGTCTGCGCGAGAGCCGGCGGACCGTGATCGGGGTCTGGCTGGCGACGGGCGCGGCCGGGCTGGTGCTGCACCTGGTCAGGCCCTCGCACAGTGACGGCGGCGCGCTCCTGCTGTTCGTCCTCGGCGGGGTGGTGCTGGTGATCGGGGCGGCCGTACGGGAGCGGAGCGAGGCCCAGCGCCGGCTCGTCGAGCAGGAGACGATCAGTGAGGCCGAGCGGGCGCAGCGGACGCTGCTGGAGGAACGCACCCGGATCGCCCGCGAGCTCCACGACGTGGTCGCGCACCACATGTCGGTGATCACCGTGCAGGCCGACTCGGCTCCGTACCGGATCGACGGGCTCTCCGAGGAGGCACAGGCCGAGTTCGCGTCGATCGCGTCCGCCGCCCGGGAGTCGCTGGCCGAGATGCGGCGGCTGCTGTCGGTGCTGCGCAGTGACGGCACCCGGGGCGAGCTGTCCCCGCAGCCGGGGCTCGACCGGCTTCAGCAGCTGGTGGAGGCGACCGTCCGGGCGGGGCTGCCGGCCGAGCTGTCGCTGGGGGCGGACGTGCTGGACGCGGTGGAACGGGGCGGTGTGCCTCCGGCCGTCGACCTGTCGGCGTACCGGATCGTGCAGGAGTCGCTGGCCAATGTGGTGCGGCACGCGCCGGGTGCCAGGACCCGTGTGTCGGTGACGGCCGGCGACGGGCATCTGACGGTGCTGGTCGTCAACGACACCGCGCAGGGCCCGGGTTCGCCGCTGGAGACGTCGGGAACGGGACACGGGCTGGTCGGCATGCGGGAACGCGTACGGTTGACCGGCGGCACCCTCGACACCGGCCGGCTGCCGGAAGGGGGGTTCCGGGTGGCCGCCCGGCTCCCGCTGCCGCCGCCCGAGCCGCCCCCGGCTCCCTGACTCCGGAGGAACCGTGACCATCCGCGTGATCATCGTCGACGACCAGGCCATGGTCCGGGCCGGGTTCGCCGCGCTGCTGGCGGCACAGAGCGACATCGACGTGGTGGGCGAGGCCCCGGACGGGCGCAAGGGCATCGAGGTCAGCAGGACGGCGCATCCGGATGTCGTCCTCATGGACGTCCGGATGCCGGAGATGGACGGACTGGCCGCCGCCCGCGAGCTGTTGAGCCCGCCCGTGGGGGTGGTGCACCGGCCGAAGGTCCTGATGCTCACCACGTTCGACGTGGACGACTACGTCTACGAGGCCCTGCGCGCCGGGGCGTCCGGCTTCCTGCTGAAGAACGCCCCGCCCGCGGACCTGATCTCGGCGGTGCGGATCGTGGCGGCGGGGGACGCTCTGCTCGCGCCGTCCGTGACGCGGCGGCTCATCGCGGACTTCGCGCGCCGGGGGCCCGCGACGCCGTCCGGCGGGGCCGCATTGCGGCTGAACGGCCTGACACCGCGTGAGACGGAGGTCCTGGAGCTGATCGCCCGGGGCCTGTCGAACCAGGAGATCGCGGCGCGGCTGGTGGTGGCCGAGCAGACGGTGAAGACGCACATCGGCAAGGTGCTGGCCAAGCTCGGCCTGCGGGACCGGGCGCAGGCCGTGATCTTCGCGTACGAGTCGGGGCTGGTGACCCCGGGCGAGGCCTGAGGACGGGCGCGGGGTCCGGGCACAAGGGCCCGGGGCGGACGTGCCCGCCCGCGCGCTCCTCCCGCCCGGAAAGGCGCGGACGTGCCCGCCCGCGCGCTCCTCCCGACGCCCGGGCACGACCGCCGTGCCCCGCCCCGGGCGCACCCGACGGTAGGGCTGTCCCCCCGTTACGCCCCCGGCCGTCCCCCCGTACACCCCGTACCCCGGTATCACCGTGCGGTTGGCTCCGCAGGGTGACGTCCTGTCACCTGCCGTCCTCCTACCTTCCTCCCCGGCACACCGATCGGTGTGGGCGAAGCAGGACGGGGAGGGCACGATGCGCCGATTCACGAGGACGCTGGCAGCGGTCGCACTGGCGGCCACGGTGGTGGCGGGCACGGCCGGCTGGGCCTCCGGCAACAGCCAGCGGGCGGTGACGGGTCCACCGCCGGGCAGCGCCTCATGGCGTGCCGACGGAGTGCTGGGCCGCGAGCTCCCCGACCCCGGCCGCGCGACCCCGGCTCAGGTCCGCGCGTTCTTCGGCCGGTTGGACGCGGCCGAGCAGCGGGAGCTGACGGAGCGCCACCCGTCGGTGGTCGGCAATCTGGACGGGGTGCCGCTGGAGCTCCGCTACCGCGCCAACGCCCTGGCGCTGCGGGCCTCCCACGACCCCCGCTACGCCTCGCTCGCCGGCTCCGGCCGGCAGATCCTCGCGTTCGATCCGCGGGGGCGCGGCCAGGTCGCCGAGGTGTTCGGGGACCTCCGTTCCGCCCGTCACGTGTCAGTCGTCGTCCCCGGGTCGGACATCGACGCCGGAACCTTCGACCGGCGCGGTGATGTGTACGGCACTCCGGCGGGCATGGCGAGGTCGCTGTACGAAGAGACCGCTCCGGGCGGTGCGGTGATCGCCTGGGCCGGGTACACCACACCGGTCGGGCTCGGCCTGGACGCGGCGACCGGAGGCCTGGCCGAGGCGGGGGCGGAGCGGCTGACCCTGTTCACCGCCGGGCTGGCCGCCGACGGACTGCCCGCGCCCGTCGTGTTCTGCCACAGCTACGGCTCGGTGGTGTGCGGGATCGCGGCCTCCGGGCTCGGCGCCACGGACCTGGTCGTGTTCGGCTCCCCCGGGATGCGCGCCGACGACGTGGCCGGTCTGCACACCGGGGCGCGGGTCTGGGCGGCCAAGGACGACACCGACTGGATCGACGACGTGCCGCACGTCGAGGTGGCGGGGCTCGGGCACGGCGCCGACCCGACGGACGAGGAGTTCGGGGCGCGCAGGGTGCCTGCGGACGACGCCGAGGGGCACACCGGGTACTTCGCTCCCGGCACGGACTCGCTGCGCGCCTTCGCCGCCATCGCCGAGGGGGTCTCCCGATGAACGTGCGCCGGCTCGCCTCCCGGATCGACGCGGACACCCCCGCCCACCGTGACCGCGCCGTCGACGGGCTGCGCGCCCTCGCCCTGCTGGCGGTGCCCGCCGGTCACTGGCTGCTCGGCGGATTCACGCTGGACACCGGGGGCGCTCTGCACAATGCCAGCCCGCTCTCCACGTTCGCCGTGTTCTCCCCGGTGAGCTGGGTGCTCCAGATGCTGGGCGTGTTCTTCCTGGTCGGGGGCTACGCCTCCGTCCTCTCCTACCACCGCAGGCCGTCCACCACCGGGGCCTGGCTGCGCGGCCGGATGGTCCGGCTGGGCAGGCCGGTGCTCGGGGTGACCGCCGTGTGGGCGCTGATGATCCCGGTGCTGTACGCCGCCGGCGTGCCCGAGGACACCTTGCGCACGGGAGCGAAGCTGGTGATCCAGCCGCTCTGGTTCGTCGGGGTGTACGCCGTGGTGACGGCCCTGACGCCGTACTGCGTCCGGGCGGCCGGGCGGCTCGGCGGCTGGGCTGCGGCCCCGCTGATCGGGACGGTCGCCGCGGTCGACCTCCTGCGCTACGGGCCGTACGCGGATGCCGTGCCGTCCTGGCTGGGCGTGCTGAACATCCTGCCCGGCTGGCTCTTCGCGTACCAGCTCGGTGTCTCCTGGGGGCAGGGCCGGCTCACCCGGCGCGGGGCCGGGCTCCTGCTCGTGGGCGGCGCGGCCCTGTTCGCCGCACTGCTGCTCGTCCTCCACTACCCGGCGTCGATGGTCGGCGTACCGGGCGAGGCGCGGACCAATTCGCACCCGCCGTCGCTGCTGGTCCTCGCGCTCGCCTCGGCGCAGAGCGGTGCCGCGGTCCTGCTGCACGGCCGGATCGGCCGCGCCCTGCGCCGCCCCGCGCTGTGGGCGCCCGTCGTGGTGATCAACCTGTCGGCGATGACCATCCTGTGCTGGCACCAGACGGCGATGCTGACGGCTGCCGTGCCCGCATCCTTCGCCGGTGCGGTGCCCGGGCTGACGACATCGCCGGACTCGGTCGGCTGGATCCTGGCCCGGCTCGCCTGGATGCCGCTGTTCGCCGTGCTGCTGGTGGTGATCGCCCGGTACGCCCGCCGGTTCGAGGCTCCCTGGGAGGCGCGCGGTGGGGCCGGGGCAGCCCGCCGGGCAGCGGCCGGACTGCTCGCGGCGGGGTTCGCGGTGTTCGCGCTCCGACTGGCGTGAGCTCTCTCCTGCCGCGCTCCTACTCGCGCGCGGCCGAGGTGCTGCTCATGTCCGGGTACCTGTCCCCGGCCACCTGGCCCGCGATGGGCTCCAGCAGCTCCAGCTCCTGCCCGGTCAGGGTCAGCCGGGTCGCGCCGACGTTCTCCAGCAGACGGCTCCGCTTGCGGGTGCCGGGGATCGGCACCACGCTCAGGCCGTGCACCTGCGCCCGCTGCTGCACCCAGGCCAGGGCGACCTGTGCGGCCGTGGCCCCGTGGGCCGCCGCGATCTTGTGCACGGGCTCAAGGAGGGCGGCGTTGGTCTTCGCGTTCTCACCGGTGAAGCGCGGCTGGTGCTTACGGAAGTCGCTCTCCCCCAGGTCCTTGCCCGCGTCCGCGAAGGACCCGGTCAGGAATCCGCGGCCGAGCGGGGAGTACGGCACGAACGTCACCCCGAGCTCGACGGCCGCGGGCACGGCGCTGAGCTCCACGTCGCGGCTGAAGAGCGACCACTCGGACTGGAGCGCCGCGATCGGGTGCACGGCGTGCGCCTCGCGGAGCTCGTCCCCGGTCACCTCGCTCAGACCGAGCTGCTTCACCTTGCCCTGCCTCACCAGCTCCGCCATGGCGCCGACCGACTCGGCGAACGGGACGAGCGGGTCGCGGCGGTGCATGTAGTAGAGGTCGATGACGTCGGTGTTCAGCCTGCGGAGGCTGGCCTCGACCGCCTCACGGATGTAGGCGGCGTCGTTGCGCACACCCCGGTAGTGCGGGTCGTCGGTCCGCTCTATCGCGAACTTCGTGGCCAGCGTCATCTCGTCCCGGTGCGCCCCCACGAACGGCGCGAGGAACGTCTCGTTGGCGCCCCGGCCGTAGATGTCGGCGGTGTCGAAGAGCGTGACCCCGGCTTCCAGCGCCGCTTCCAGCGTGTCGCGGGCGGCGGCCTCGTCGGTGTCCCCGTAGAACTCGCTGATCCCCATGCAGCCGAGGCCCTGCACGCCGACCTCCGGACCTCCGGTCCCGAGCTGTGCTGTCGCGATCCTGTCGGTGTCGCCCATGTTCGTCAGACCCCTTCCGACGCCGTGCGGGCGCCGCTGTAAAAGTCGATCTTGAAGTCGAGTACGGCGAGGGTGCCCTGGAGCTCCGCGATCCGCGTCTTCACGTCGCGTCGGGTCGCCTCCAGCAGTTCCTGCCGTGCGGTGAAGGTGTGGTCGCCCTCGCGGAGCAGTTCGGCGTACCTGACCATGTCGGCGACCGGCATTCCCGTCAGCCTCAGCTTGCCGACGAAGGCGAGCCAGTCCAGGTCACGGTTGCTGAACCGGCGCTGGCCCGTGTGGGACCGGTCGACGTGCGGCATCAGCCCGATCCGCTCGTACCAGCGCAGCGTGTGGGCGGTGAGCCCGCTGAAGGCGACGACCTCGCTGATCGTGTAGCGGTCCTGGCCCTCGGGTCGCGGATGGGCCTTCGGCGCCGAGGCGCAGGTGTCCGTCCGTGCGGTAACGCTCTCCGTGCTCTCCATCACCGTCATGCCTCCACGCTAGAACCTTGGAGTGCACTCGAAGCAAGCGTATACGGTTGGAGATTTCGGATTCGGGCTCCCGTTAGGCTCGTACGCATGCAGAGCCTGGCGATGATCGAGAACTGGCCCGTCCCCACCGCGGCAGCCGCCGTGGTCACCTCGGACGGCACGCTCCTGGGCACCCATGGTCCCACCGCGCACCGCTTCCCGCTGGCCTCGGTGACCAAGCCGCTCGCGGCCTACGCGGCACTGGTGGCCTACGAGGAGGGCGCGGTCGAGCTGGACGAACCGGCGGGACCCGAGGGTTCCACCGTCCGCCACCTCCTCGCGCACACCAGCGGTCTCGCCTTCGACGAGCACCGGGTCACGGCCCCGCCCGGCACCCGCAGGCTGTACTCCAACGCCGGCTTCGAGGTGCTCGGCGACCACATCGCGAAGGCCACGGAGATCCCGTTCGCCGAGTACGCGCGCCAGGCGGTCCTGGAACCCCTGGGCATGACGTCGACGACCCTGGAGGGATCACCGGCCAAGGACGGCGTCTCGACCGTGGACGACCTGGCGCGGTTCGCCGCCGAGGTGCAGGCACCCCGGCTCCTCGACCCGCGTACGGTCCTGGAGGCCCAGACCGTCGTCCACCCCGGCCTCAAGGGCGTGCTCCCCGGGTACGGCCATCAGAATCCCAACGACTGGGGCCTCGGCTTCGAGATCCGTGACTCCAAGTCACCGCACTGGACCGGGCTCTCCTCCTCCCCCGCCACCTTCGGCCACTTCGGCCAGTCCGGCACGTTCCTCTGGATCGACCCGGCGGCGGGCGCGGCCTGCGTCGCACTGACGGACCGGGCGTTCGGGCCGTGGGCCGCCGAGGTCTGGACGCCGTTCACGGACGCGGTGCTGGCAGAGCTCGGCACCGCGCGCTGAGAGCACTCGAACCAGACCGACTTGCCCCGGTCGCCGTGCGTCTCGACGCCCCAGTCATCGGTGACGGCCTCGACCAGCAGCAGCCCCCGCCCGCCCTCGTCGAGCGCGTCACCCGCGACCGCGTGGGGCAGGCGGGGCGACGCGTCGGCGACCTCGACCCGCACACCCCTCCCCGGGAGCAGGAAGATCAGGGTCTGGCAGCGACGCCCGGGAACGTGCCGTACGACGTTGGCGATCAGCTCGGTCAGGGCGAGTTCCGCCGCGTCCGCCACGGCGAGCAGGCCCCAGCGGGTGAGGTAGAGCCGCAGGATGCGGCGCAGATGGCGCGCGGAGTGCTCGCCCATCGCCAGGTCGGCGCGGTAGACCGCTTCCTCCGCGTCACCGGTCCGGGTGTCGGATACGTGATTCATGCCACCAGCGTGCAGCGCGCTGATTACTCTCGGCTACGACCTGAAACGAACGCCGCCAGGCGTTGAAGCGAGAGGCCCCCGCCGTGGCCAACGTGCAGTCGCTCGACCCCAGCGCTTCCCCACTCGACTACTACGGCTGGGAGTTGCGCCGTCAGCGCGAGGCCCACGGCCTGCGGCAGGGGCAGCTCGGCGAGATCATCTTCTGCACGGGCTCACTGATCGGCCAGATCGAGACGACGAGGAAGGTGCCGACCCGCGACTTCTCGGAACGCCTGGACGCCGCGCTCGGTACGGACGGGGTGTTCTCGCGGCTGGTCGGCCTGGTGCTGCGGAGCCAACTGCCGACGTGGTTCCAGCCGTACGCGGAGATGGAGGCGCGAGCTACGTACATCTCCACATATCAGGCGCAGTTGGTGTACGGGCTGCTCCAGACGGAGGAGTACGCGCGGGCGGTGCTGGCCACGGGCATGCCCGACGATCTGGACGGCCTGGTAGCGGCCCGGATGGAGCGCCAGCGCATCCTGGAACGGGAACAGCCGCCGCTGGCCTGGGCGATCCTGGACGAAGCGGTGCTGCACCGGCCGATCGGCGGTGTCGAGGTCATGCGGAACCAACTCGCGCGGCTGTTGGAGTTCGCCTCGCACCGCTGGATGCGGATTCAGGTGCTGCCGTTCGTGGCAGGTGAACACTCAAGCCTGGATGGGTCGTTCACCGCGATGCGCTTCGACGACGATCCGGGCATCATCTACACGGAGGACCTCATCTCCGGACACATGACCGCCAACCCCGAGACCATCAGAGAGGCGATGCGCCGTTACGCTCACGTGCAGGCCGCAGCCCTCTCCGTCGAGGCTTCCGCGGCATTGATCACCCGCGTGATGGAGGAGCGTTATGGCGACCGGCCCGAACCTGAAGAGCGCGGCGTGGCGTAAGTCCAGCTACAGCGGAAGCACCGGTGGCGAATGCGTCGAGTGCACCGTCACCGGCGGCGCGGCCTGGCGGAAGTCCTCGTACAGCGGCACCAACGGCGGCGACTGCGTCGAGGTCGCCGACGGTTGCTCAGCCTTCGTCCCCGTCCGCGACAGCAAGAACCCGGCCGGCCCCGTCCTGGTCATGAGCACGGCCGCCTGGCAGGCCTTCGTGGACGGGCTGCGCTGACGAGTCACCCAGCCGTGCCGCGCAGGGCTTCGAGCACCGGGGCGGCGTCCGCGACCATGCGGTGCATGACGGGAACCGGGATCGCGGGATTGCGGACGGCGCCCATCGCGCTGTCCAGATCGAGCAGGAGATCCACCAACGCTTCCGGCGGCACAGCCGGGTTCGCCCGGGCACGCAGATGCACGCCCTGGTCGGAATCGGCGGCCAGGGCGACCGCGGCCTCGGGCGTGAGCCGGGGGTCCTCGGCGGCGGCCTTGCGCACGATCGGGTCGGGGTCTCGGCTGAACTGCTCGACGAGCGAGGCGGCGGAGGCCGGGTCGTCGAGCGCGAGAGCCCGCAGTCGAGGGTTCGGGTCTGCCGTGAGGCGCAGCAGACCGTCAAGCGGGAAGTTGGGGTGGCGACGGGGCCGGTCGGGGAACGAGAGGCTCGGATCCCACCAACCCGCCACTTCCAGGAGCATCTCCGGTGGGGCGTCGTCGCAGGACTCGGCCAGGAAGAGCCGCACCACGCGGTCCTCGTCACGGGCGAGGACCGCGACGACGTCCGCAGGCAGCCGGGGCGCCCTCGCGACACTGCGGCGGACCAGCAGCTTGCGGGAGCTCGCGAGCTGACGCATGGCCTCGGCATTCGCGTGCAGCGCACCGATCCACCACAGCGCCATCGTCAGGCCCTCCGGGGCGATTTCGGGGACCTCGGCGGCCATCGCGGCGATCTCGGCGGGTGTCGTCGGGGGTGCGGCCTCGGGGTGCGGTGCGGACCCGACGCCTCGGCCACCGCGCGACAGCCGCGCGAACGCCCGCCGGTCCTCCGCGTCCCTTCTCAGCACCTCACGCAGGTCCGGCTCCGGCGAGGCCGCGACGAGCCTGTCCCACTGGTCCTGGCCGAGCCTGCGGATCTCCGCGACACCGCTGCGGACACGGCGTGACGGATGGACGAGCGCGGCGTCGACAACCGCTTCCGGCAGGTCGTCGCGGTGCAGGAACCCGGTCTCGTCGAGGTCGAGGAGTCCGACGAGGAGATCGTCCGGGGCCGCACGGTTGAAGCCGATCCATTCGAGCCACGTGATGACGGTGCGCCGGTCGATCCCGGAGACCGGACTCAGCCTGGCCCAGGCGGCGGCGTGCTGCGGTTCTGTCATAGGCGTCTCTGTCACCGGCCGAAGACTAGGGTCGCCGCAAGACTTTCCGCGAGCGCCGCCCGATGGGCACGGACTGCCGGGCGACTTCGTCTCTCCCCTACGGGACGTATCCCCGGGTCGGGTGAGGGACGCCCCCGATAGGCGGGAGACCGGCGGCCTGTGACGCTGCCGGTATGACCTCACGACTCGCGGGCCTACGCAGCCCCGCTCTCATCGCCCCGCTCCTGCTCGCCCTGTACGGCCTCCTGCGCCTAGTCGACGGACTGGACGGGGATCACGGACCCGGGCTCGCCTGGAACCTCGGACACACTCTGTTCTTCGTCGGCTTCTTACTCTTCGGCGTGGTGACGTTCAGGCTGCGGGAGCTCGTCCCCGGCACCAGCCCGCGCGGACGCCTCATGGCGAACGTGGCCACGGTGGTCAGCCTGTTCGGCATCGCCTGTTTCCTCTGGGTGATCCTCGGCGACCTGTCCGCAGACGTGGCCGAGGCGGCGCCGCTGCCCGAACTGCTGGAGATGATCGGCCCGCTCGCGTTCCAGCTGGGGTGGCTCACGCTCCTGGTCATCCTGGTGACCGCCACACCGCGCCTGCTGCCCGCGTGGAGTCCCCTCCTCGTCCTCGGGGGCTTCGTCCTCTTCGCCGCCGACCTCGACCTGCTGCCCGTCGGCGCGCTGCTCCTGACGGCCGGTCTCGCTCCGGTGGCCCGGGCCTCCGGGCCGGCGTCCTCCAGGGCACCGAGAGCCGCCGGATGAGGACGTGCCGCGTACCGGCTCCGTCACGGTGCACCGGCGGCCGGACGTCGTTACCGTGCAGGCGTGACCGGTTCCGCGCTCCCTCTCCCCCTCCTCTTCCTCGACGTCGACGGGCCCCTCCTCCCCTTCGGCGCGACCCGCCTGCAGCTCCCGGACGGGTACCCGACCTACGGGACGGGGTGCGGGCCCCGCGAAGCCGGGGAGAATCCCCTGACCGCCAGGATCGACCCCGGCCACGGACCCCGGCTGAGGGAGCTGCCGTGCGAGCTGGTGTGGGCCACGACGTGGATGTCCGACGCGAACGACTGCATCTCACCATGGCTCGGACTGCCGCAACTGCCCCTGGTGGACTGGCCGGACCCCGCTCCCGAGGACGAGCCGGAGGGGCTGCACTGGAAGACCCCCGGGCTCGTCGGGTGGGCCGCCGGGCGCCCCTTCGCCTGGGTCGACGACGAGATCACCGACATCGACCGCACATGGGTGGAGGCGCATCACCCGGGCCGGGCGCTCCTGCACCGCGTGGACGCCTGGCGGGGGTTGACCGGCACGGACTTCGCCACCCTGGACGCGTGGCTTCGGCGCTCCGCTGACTGATCCCGCAGGGAGCCCGGGATATCCGTCTCGGTCGTCGGAACGTCCCTCTTCACCATCGGGACGGTGTCCCGCCGGATGAGCGCCCATGGCCAGGCGATACACGAACTGGACAAGCTGGCCGACCGGACGAAGGCCTGAGCACGCCCTGGGTATCCCCGGGCCCTGCGAAACAGCCGCGAAGACGGATGGTGTCGGACCGAGGTGTGCGGCGGGTGAAGAGGCTGTGCCGCCCATGATGTTCAAGGGGCTGCCCGTAACGGCTGTGTCCCAGCCGGGGGACCGCGGGAATCCCCGGCGAGAGCTACGGGAACCGGCGTCCGGGCGGGGTCGGTACGCACCCGCTCGGCATCACCCCCAGGCCCCGTTTCCCGGGCTGGAGGGGCGGTCCGGAGCCGGCTTCGGACCGGCCGTCCCGGACGGTGGGGGCACGACCGGCGACATCCACGCACCCCCGGTCGCGTGTAACGGGCATGTATTAGGGGACGGTCGAGTGCAACGCCCCGGGGGCGGATGCGGGTCTTCATGATCAGCAACGCTCGCTCCAGCCGGAGTACGGCACCGACCGCAAAGGAACACACGATGCGCGCCAAGAAGCTCACTCTCACCGCACTGGCACTCGCCGCAGGCCTCTCGCTCACCGCCTGCCAGGGGAACGAGGACTCCGCCGCGAGCACCGACGACTCCGGGTCCTCCTCCTCGGCCTCGACCGCGACGTCCGGCGGCAGCGACGCGCCCGAGGAGAGCACCACGGCCGCCGGCGACGAGGCGACCACGACGGAGTCCGCCCAGGGCAGCGGCAACGGCCGGATCACCACCGGTACCTGCAAGACCTCGAACCTCGCGTTCGGCACCGCTCACGGCATGGGCGAGGGCGACCTCCTCGTCAGCCTCAAGAACACCGGCGACGCCTGCACCCTCAAGGGGTTCCCCGGAGTCGACCTGAGGTCCCAGGACGCCTCCGGCCCCCTCAGCGCCGAGCGCAGCGGGCTCGACGCCCCGGTCGTCAACCTCGCCAACGGCGAGACCACGCGCTTCACCCTGCACTACCCGCCGGCCGAGGGCACGGGCGCGTACGTCAGCGCCATCGAGGTGACCCCGCCCAACGAGACCCACTCCAAGGCCCTGCCGGTCTCCCTCCGTCTCCAGATCGCCGACGGTGCCGACCAGAAGGTCGTGGTGGACCCGGTCGGCACCGGCAAGCAGTGACGTACGGCCACCCGAGCGGCCGCTCGCGCGACCGTGGAGCACTCCCCCGGGCCGGGCGGCGGGACAGGACTACGAGACGGCCAGGCGGGCGGAGCGGCGGCCCGCGCGGGCCGAAGCCGCCACCACGGCGTGCGAGACGGCCGAGAGCGCACCGGCCAGGGCGAACAGCGGCCAGTCCGCGGTGAGCGCCGCGGCGACGGCGAGCGCGAGCGTGGCGACGGCCATGGCGACGCTGGTCGTGGTACCGGCCCAGGCGACCACCAGTGGCAACCGGTGCGGCGTGGGCAACCTGCGGGCGACCGCGCCGGTGGCGGCCGACGCCACCGCGGTGAGCAGCGCGGCGAGGATCGCCACGCCCGCCAGGTTCACCGCCAGCAGCTGGGCGGTGCGCGGCAGTTGCCCGGCCGTGTCGGGGAGCCCTGAGGTCCGGGCCAGGAGCCAGCAGGTGACCAGGAAGGGCACCGCGAGGACGGCGGCCCGGGCCGTGTGCCGGGTCTGGGCGATGGCCAGTTCACGCTGGCAGGCCGGCGCGACCTCCTCGACGGTCCCGAACTCCCGCACCGCCAGGCGAGAGGCTTGCTCGTGGGGCATTCCCTCTGCGAGGTGGGCCTCGACCGTGTCGGCCAGACCGTCGCACAGCTCCTCGATCATGCGGGCCTTGGCCCCACCGGGTCCGTGCAGGGCGGCCGTCAGGGCCGCCTCGTATGCGGCGACGGGGCCGTCCTCCCGGCCGGCGGCTCTCATGAGGTCAACCCGGGTGCGGCAGCGGGGTTGAGGACGGAGCCGATCGCCGTGGTGAACTCGTCCCACGCCGTCCGCTCCCCGGCCAGGGTGCGCCGCCCCTCCTCGGTGAGCTCGTAGCAGCGCCGGCGCCGTTCACCGGCGGCGGACTCCCAGCTGCTGCTCAGCAGTCCGACCCGCTCCAGCCGGTTCAGCGCCGGATAGATGGTGCCCGTGCGCAGTTCGAGTACGCCCCCGCTGCGGCGCTGCACGGCGGCGATGATCGCGTACCCGTGCAGCGGGCCCGGTTCCAGCACGGCCAGCAACAGTCCGTCGAGGTGCCCTCGCACCGCATCAGCCTTCATGAGTAGGCAGCCTACCCAAAGGAACCGTAGGCAGTGTATGTATTGGCAGACAACACATACACGCGTATCGAGCAGGAGGCACCCGCGTGACCAAGCTGCTGCTGTCCATCCATGTCCTCGCGGCGATCGTGGCCGTCGGGTCGATCACCGTCGCCGCCTCGATGTTCCCGCGCTACGCGCTGCGGGCGCTGGACGGCACGGAGGAGGACGGCCGCTCCGCAGGGGTCGCCGCGCTCCTGCACCGCATCTGTTACGGCTACTCGCTCGCGGGCATCTTCGTGCCGGTGTTCGGGGCAGCGACCGGCGCCGCGCTCGGAGTGCTCACCGACGTCTGGCTGATCGTCTCGCTCGTCCTCACCCTGATCGCCGCGGCCCTCCTCGGATTCGCCGTCCTGCCCGGGCAGCGGCGCATGCTCGCCGAGGGCGAGGACGCGCTCACCGAGGAGGCGGCACGCCCCACGGCGACGCGTCTGACGATGCTCACCGGCATCTTCAACCTCATCTGGGCGGTGGTCGTCGTCCTGATGATCGTCCGCCCCGGCTCCACCACGGGCGCGTGAGCGCCACGCGCGCAGTACCCGCCGGGACCGCGTCCGAGGAGGTCCGGGCCGGCTCTTCGGGGGCAGCCCGCCGCAGGTGGTGCCGGTAGCCCCACCCCTGTTGTCCACCGGCCGGTGGACAACAGGTTCAACCGGCAGGACGTGCCGGGCGCGGTACCCCTCCGGCCAGGATTCCTGGCATGAGACAACTACCCGTACGCATAGCCCGATGGAGCGCCCGGCACGCCTGGCAGTCCGTCGTCGGCTGGTTCGTGTTCGTCGTCCTGTGCCTGGGAGCCGGCATCGCGGTCGGCACCAACCAGGCCACCACGGAGGACTTCTGGGTCGGTGAGGCCGGGCGCGCGGAGTCGATGGCCACCGAGGGCGGCCTCGAACGCACACCCACCGAGCGGATCATGATCCGGGCCAGGTCCGGACAACTGGACACGGACGCGGCCGGGGCCGCGGCCCAGGACGTGACCGCACGGATGCGGGACCTGCCCGAGGTGGAGCGCGTGGCGGCCCCCGTCCTCTCGGACGACGGCACGGTCCTGCTGGTCTCGGTGACCCTGAACGGCCCCGAGCTGGAGGGCAGGAAGAACGTCGTCGCGCTCCTCGGGCAGACCGCCGAGGTTCAGGCGGACCACCCGGAGCTGATCGTGGAGGAGACGGGATCGCCCTCCATCAGCAAGGGCGTCAACGACCAGCGCGGGGAGGATCTCGCCCTCTCCGAGCGCATCACCCTGCCGGTCACGCTCATCACCCTGCTGGTCGTCTTCGGCTCGGTGATCATGGCCGGTGTGCCGTTGCTGCTGGCGCTCTCCTCTATCGCCTCCGCCATCGGCCTGTCCATGGTCGTCTCGCACGTCCTGCCCGACGCCGGGGTCGGGATGAACTTCATCCTGCTCATGGGCCTGGCGGTCGGCGTCGACTACACGCTCTTCTATCTGAAGCGGGAACGTGAGGAACGGACCCGGGCAGGCGGGCGGCTCAGCTCGGAGGCGCTCGTCGAGCTGGCCGCGGCGACCGCCGGCCGTGCCATCGTGATCTCGGGCCTCGCGGTGATCCTCTCCACGGCCACCCTGTACCTGGCCACGGACGTCATCTTCTCCTCGCTGGCGACCGGCACGATCCTCGTGGTGGCCGTCGCCGTGGCCAGCTCGCTCACCGTGCTCCCCGCCCTGCTGGTCATGATCGGCCATCGGACCGAGCGTCTCGCCGGCCGCAGGGCGAAGCGCGGCAAGCCCGCCCCCGCGGCGAAACCCGAGACCGGGAGGGTGTTCGGCGCGCTCCTGCGGCCCGCCCGGACCCGTCCCGCGCTCACCCTGTGCCTGTCGGTCCTCGTGATGCTCGGCCTGGCGGCCCCCGCACTCGGCATGAAGCTCATCGACCCGGGCAAGGACACCTTCTCCCGCGACATCCCGGCCATGCAGGTCCACGACCGGCTGACCGGCGCCTTCCCCGAGCTCTTCGTCACGCACGAGGTCGTCGTCCGGTCCACCCCGGAGCGGGCCGCGGAGGTGAAGCAGGCCCTGGTGGACCTCGGGCAGCGGGCCCAGGCAGACCCTCTGTTCGCCAGGAAGGCGGAGCCGGCGCCGCGTACGTCGTCCGACGGCAGGACCAGCGTGCTGGCACTCGCCGTCCCCTTCCCCGCACCCTCCGCCGAGGCCATCGAGTCACTCACCCACCTCCGCCAGGACCTCATCCCCGCGACCGTCGGACGGCTCGCCGGTGTGGAGGAGGCGGTCAGCGGCGACGTGGCCCGCAACCGGGACTACGTGGAGCACGAGAGCGGCAAGCTGCCGCTGGTGATCGGGTTCCTGCTGCTGATGACCTTCCTGATGACCGTGTGGGCGTTCCGCTCGGTGGTCATCGGCGTCGTCGGCGTCGCACTCAACCTGCTCTCGGCCGGTGCCTCGCTCGGCATGCTGGTGCTGTTCTTCCAGGGGACGTGGGCGGAAGGACTGCTGGCCTTCGACTCCCTCGGCGCGATCGCGTCCCGGGTGCCGCTCTTCCTCGTCGTGATCCTCTTCGGGCTGTCGATGGACTACCAGGTGTTCGTGGTCAGCCGGATCCAGGAGGCCAGGCAGCAGGGCATGTCCGCCCGCGAGGCGGTGATCGAGGGCATCAACCGGTCGGCAAAGGTGGTGACCAGTGCGGCGATCGTGATGGTGACGGTCTTCGGCGCGTTCGTCGCCCTGCACCTCACGGAGATGAAGCAGATGGGCTTCTGCCTGGCCGTGGCCGTCCTGCTGGACGCCGTGATCATCCGGCTCATGGTCCTCCCGTCGGTGCTGCTGCTCCTCGGCGAGCGCGCCTGGTGGCCGGGGCGGCGACCTGACCGGGGCGGGCGCCCGTTGGTCCCCGGCGCCGCGAAGCCGGCACGCGTAGGCTGACGCGGTGAATCAACGGCCGTGGTCCGGCGCCGAGTTGCCCGTCCCGTCACTGCACCGCTGGAACGCCGTCCTCTGGGTGCTGCTGGGCCTGGTCCCGCCCGCCATCGCGGTGGCGGACGCCCCCGGCTCGACGAGGTACCCGGCGCTGGCCACGCTGGCCGTACTGGCCCTGTCCTACGGTGCGGTGGGCCTGTTCCCCGGCAACCCGGTCCTGCGTCCCCGCCCCTACCTGTACGTACTCGTCGTGGGCCTCGGCGGGATGTCGTACCTGCTCGACGGCGGCGCGGCGCTCTTCGTGGTGACGCTGCCGCACTTCTGGATCTACGCCGCGAACCCCCGGACCTCGATCGCCCTCAGCGGGCTCGCCGCGGCTGCGGTGGTGGCCGGAAACGTCGTACGACAGGGCTGGGGCGGGGAGTTCCTCACGGGCAACGTCCTCTTCACCCTGATCGGCTACGCGGTGGGCGTGCTGGCCGGGCTGGGGGTGCGCCGGATCACCGCGGACGCCGACGAGCGCGCCCGCCGGCTCAGCGGCGAACTGGAGGAAGCGCGGCTGCGGCTGGTCGAGGCGCACCAACGCCAAGGGGCCACGGACGAGCGTGAACGCCTCGCGCGGGAGATCCACGACACGCTCGCCCAGGGCTTCGCGTCCATCATCGTGCTCGCGGAGGCGGCGCGTTCCGGCCTGGAGACGGCCCCCGCCACGAGCGCGAGGCACCTGCTCGCGATCGAGAACACCGCTCGCGAGAATCTCGCCGAGGCGCGCGTCCTGGTGGGTTCGGCCCCGCAGAGCGGCGTGGCCCCCGGTTCGGTGGCGGCCACCCTGCGCCGGACCCTGGACCGGTTCACCGAGGACACGGGGCTGGCCGTCACCTCGGAGCTGCCGGACGTGGCCTGCGACCAGCAGACCCGTATCGCGCTCCTGCGGTGCACCCAGGAGTCCCTGGCCAACATCCGCAAGCACGCGGGCGCCTCCACGGTGGAGGTGGTCCTCACGCCGTACGCGTACGGCGTGGAGCTGGAGATCACCGACGACGGCCGGGGCTTCGTGACCGAGGACTCGCACGGCTTCGGACTGAACGGCATGCACAAGCGTCTCGCCGAGCTGGGCGGCGAACTCACCGTCACCAGCTCGGTCGGCGACGGCACCCGCATCCTCGCGATGATTCCCACTACGACCACCGACGGGCAGGTCTGACATGAATCGGGTCACAGGGGCACCCGGCAGGGTCCGCGTCGTCGTGGCGGACGACCACACGGTGATGCGCGCCGGGGTCGTCGCCCTGCTGGCCGACGACCCCACCATCGACGTCGTCGGCGAGGCCGAGGACGGCCGGGCGGCCGTCGCACTGGTGGAGGAGCTGGAGCCCGATCTGGTGCTGATGGACCTGCGGATGCCCGTCCTGGACGGGACGAGTGCCACCGCGGAGATCGTCGCCGGCCGCACCCGGACCCGCGTGCTGATCCTGACGACGTACGACACCGACGCGGAGATCGAACGCGCCGTCGAGGCCGGAGCCGTCGGCTATCTGCTCAAGGACGCCACCCGCGGGCAACTGGTGGACGCGGTCCACTCCGCGTCCCGCGGCGAGACGGTCCTGGCTCCGCGGGTGGCCGCGCGGCTGGTCGCCCGTATGCGCAGGCCGGCCCCGGCGACCCTGACCAGGCGGGAGGTCGACGTGCTGGGAGCGGTCGCCGACGGGCTGTCCAACGTGGAGATCGGCCGCCGGCTCGTCATCACCGAGGCCACGGTCAAGACGCACCTGCTGCGGGTCTTCGCCAAACTCGACGTCAGCGACCGCACACACGCGGTGGTCACGGCCCTGGAACTGGGTCTGCTGGAACGGCGCGGGTAGGCCTTCGGCACCCGCCCGCGCCCGGTGGCCACCCTCACACCGTGGCGAGCTCCCAGAGCAGCACCTCGGACTGTTCCAGCCCCTCGATCTCCAGTCCGCGGGACTCCGTGATCCGCGCCGAGTCACCCGCCCCCAGCTCCTCACCGGCGATCATCACCCGGCCCTGCACCACGTGGACGTAGACACCCGCCGCGTCCGGCACCGCGGTGCGCTCCCCCTCGGACACGCGGCGCACGTGGAGCATCGCGCCGGCCTCGGGGAGGGCGTACGGGGTGGAGTCGGCGATTCCGGCGACGTGCGTGTAGGAGGGCTCCCCGCCGGGCCGCAGAGGGGCCAGCCACATCTGAATGAACGTCAGGGGCTGCGCGGCGTCGTTGCGCTCGACATGCCGGACCCCGGCGGCCGAGCTGAGGTGCTGGACGTCACCGGCCCGTACGACGGTGGCGTGCGCGGCGGAGTCGCGGTGCGTGAGCTCGCCCTCCACCACCCAGGTGACGATCTCGGTGTGGCTGTGCGGATGCTCGTCGAAGCCGGCGCCCGGGGCGAGACGCTCCTCGTTGCAGGCCAGGATCGGCCCGAAGCGGAGATTGTCCGGGTCGTAGAACCGCCCGAAGGAGAAGGCGTGCAGCGTCTCGATGCCCGCGGAGTCACCCGTGGCCGGGTCCCCGCCGCGGAAGCGGTCCCCGGAGCGGCGTACGTCCATCACGCCACCAAGGTATCCCCGCCGGACGACCTTCCGCCCCGCCACTCCGGGCACCTGTCCCGATAAGGCAGTCTTGTGTGCGTGCCCCGACCCGATCCTGAGCAGCCCGCCACGCATGACGCCCATCTGCACGCCGCGACCCTGAAACGGCTGGAGCAGTCCTCCGGCCGGCTGGCCGCCAACGCCATCGCCCGCATGGACGAGACGCTGCCGTGGTACCGGGCGATGCCACCGGAGAACCGGTCCTGGATCGGCCTGGTCGCCCAGGCCGGTATCGCCGCGTTCACCGAATGGTTCCGGCACCCGGAGACGCCGCAGGCCATCTCGACCGACGTGTTCGGCACCGCCCCGCGCGAGCTGACCAGGGCGATCACCCTGCGGCAGACCGTCGAGATGGTACGGACGACGATCGAGGTCATGGAGGCCGCGATCGACGAGGTCGCGGCGCCCGGCGACGAGTCGGTGCTGCGCGAGGCGTTGCTCGTGTACGCCCGCGAGATCGCCTTCGCGACCGCGCAGGTGTACGCGCAGGCCGCCGAGGCGCGTGGCGCGTGGGATGCCCGGCTGGAGTCGCTCGTGGTGAACGCGGTGCTGTCCGGCGAGGCCGACGAGGGTGCCGTGTCCCGGGCCGCCGCCCTCGGCTGGAACTCCCCCGAGCACGTGTGCGTCATCCTCGGCACCGCGCCCGACGGGGACAGCGAGCTCACCGTGGAGGCGATCCGGCGGGCGGCCCGGCACGCCAAGCTCCAGGTCCTGACCGGGGTCCTCGGCCACCGTCTCGTCGTGATCGCGGGCGGCAGCGACAACCCTCTGAACGTGGCGAAGTCGCTGATCGGCCCGTACGCGGCCGGTCCTGTCGTCGCCGGCCCGGTGGTGCCCGACCTGCTCGCGGCCACCCGCTCCGCGCAGGCCGCGGCCGCCGGTCTCAAGGCCTGCTCGGCGTGGCAGGACGCTCCGAGGCCCGTCCTGTCGGACGATCTCCTTCCTGAGCGCGCGATGGCGGGCGACCCCGCCGCGCGCGATCAGCTGGTGGAGGAGATCTACAGACCGCTCGAAGAAGCGGGTTCGGCACTTCTGGAGACCCTGAGTGTGTACCTGGAGCAGGCGAGCAGCCTGGAGGGCGCGGCACGGATGCTGTTCGTGCACCCCAATACCGTGCGCTACCGGCTGCGACGTGTGACCGACGTCACCGGGTGGTCACCCTCCGACGTCCGATCCGCGTTCACTCTGCGGATCGCCCTCATCCTGGGGCGCTTGGCCGACGGGGACACTCAGTCCTAGACTTTTGTCGAACTTCAACAATTCCCCTGACGGTTCTTCGTCCCTGTCCCCACGGGCGTTCGGGGCCGTCCACAAGAGAGAGTGTGAGGGTGCTCGTACTCGTCGCTCCCGGCCAAGGCGCTCAGACGCCCGGCTTCCTGACTCCCTGGCTCGAACTCCCCGGTGCCGCCGACCGCATCGCGGGATGGTCCGACGCCATCGGGCTCGACCTTGCCCACTACGGCACGAAGGCCGACGCGGACGAGATCCGCGACACGGCGGTGGCTCAGCCACTGCTGGTCGCCGCGGGTCTCCTCTCCGCCGCCGCCCTGGACGCCTCTCCCGGCGTCGTCGCCGGACACAGCGTCGGTGAGATCACCGCCGCCGCGCTCGCCGGCGTCATCGAGGACGAGGCCGCGCTCCGTTTCGTGCGCACCCGGGGGCTCGGCATGGCCGAGGCCGCCGCGGTCACCGAGACGGGCATGGCCGCGCTCCTCGGCGGAGACCACGAGGTCACCGTGCAGCATCTGGAGAAGCTGGGGCTCACCCCGGCCAACGTCAACGGCGGCGGGCAGATCGTCGCCGCCGGCACGGCCGCCCAGATCGCCGCGCTGACCGAGGACAAGCCCGAAGGCGTGCGCCGCGTGGTGCCGCTCAAGGTCGCAGGCGCGTTCCACACGCACCACATGGCTCCGGCCGTGGAGAAGCTGCGTGCGGCGGCCGCCGCCCTGACGGTCACCGACCCGAAGGTGACGTACGTGTCGAACGCCGACGGGAAGACGGTCGCCGACGGCGCCGAGGTCATCTCGCGGCTCGTCGGCCAGGTCGCCAACCCGGTCCGCTGGGACCTGTGCATGGAGACCTTCGCCGAGCTCGGTGTCACGGCCCTCATCGAGGCCGCCCCCGGTGGCACCCTGGTCGGGCTCGCCAAGCGCGCGCTCCCCGGTGTGAAGACCCTCGCGCTCAAGACCCCCGACGACCTCGACGCGGCCCGCGCGCTCATCTCCGAGCACGCAGGCGCCTAAGGAGCCCGAGAGCATGTCGAAGATCAAGCCCAGCAAGGGCGCCCCGTACGCACGGATCATGGGTGTGGGCGGCTACCGCCCGGTCCGTGTCGTGCCGAACGAGGTGATCCTCGAGACGATCGACTCGTCCGACGAGTGGATCCGCTCCCGCTCCGGTATCGCCACCCGCCACTGGGCCTCCGACGAGGAGACCGTGTCCATGATGTCCGTGGAGGCGTCGGGCAAGGCGATCGCGGACGCCGGGATCACTCCCGAGCAGATCGGCGGAGTCATCGTCTCCACCGTCTCGCACTTCAAGCAGACCCCTGCCGTCGCGACCGACATCGCGCACAGGATCGGCGCGGGCAAGCCCGCGGCCTTCGACATCTCGGCCGGCTGCGCGGGCTTCGGCTACGGCCTCACGCTCGCCAAGGGCATGATCGTCGAGGGTTCCGCGGAGTACGTGCTCGTCATCGGCGTGGAGCGGCTCAGCGACCTCACCGACCTGGAGGACCGCGCGACGGCCTTCCTCTTCGGTGACGGCGCGGGCGCGGTCGTCGTGGGCCCGTCCCAGGAGCCGGCCATCGGCCCCACGGTGTGGGGATCCGAGGGCGACAAGTCCGAGACGATCAAGCAGACCGTCTCGTGGAACGACTTGCACGTCGGCGACGTCTCGAACCTTCCGCTCAACGAGCGGGGCGAGGTCAAGTTCCCGGCCATCACGCAGGAGGGCCAGGCGGTCTTCCGCTGGGCCGTCTTCGAGATGGCGAAGGTCGCCCAGCAGGCGCTGGAAGTGGCCGGGATCTCCCCGGAAGACCTGGATGTCTTCATTCCGCACCAGGCCAACATGCGGATCATCGACTCGATGGTGAAGACGCTCAAGCTGCCGGAGCACGTCACGGTCGCCCGTGACGTGGAAACCACCGGCAACACGTCGGCCGCCTCGATTCCGCTCGCAATGGAGCGGCTCCTGGCGACCGGTCAGGCCAAGAGCGGCGACACGGCGCTCATCATCGGCTTCGGGGCGGGTCTCGTCTACGCCGCGTCGGTCGTTACCCTCCCCTAGGCACACCGGACCTTTCGGTCCGCACGCCCGAACCCTGCAGAAACATATCGAAGGAGCGCCAACATGGCCGCCACTCAGGAAGAGATCGTCGCCGGTCTCGCCGAGATCGTCAACGAGATCGCCGGTATCCCGGTCGAGGACGTCGAGCTGAACAAGTCCTTCACCGACGACCTGGACGTCGACTCGCTGTCCATGGTCGAGGTCGTCGTCGCCGCCGAAGAGCGCTTCGACGTCAAGATCCCCGACGAGGACGTCAAGAACCTCAAGACGGTCGGCGACGCCGCCGACTACATCCTGAAGCACCAGGGCTGATCCCAGCCCGTCCTGTGTGTCGCCACCCGGCGGTGGCGCCGCTGATTCACGACCCTCTACACGTGGAGAAGATTTTCCAGTGAGCCCGACCAATCGCACCGTGGTCGTCACCGGTATCGGCGCAACCACTCCGCTGGGTGGCGACTCCGCATCGACCTGGGAAGGTCTGATGGCCGGCCGTTCCGGCGTCAAGCCTCTCGAGGGCGAACGTTTCGCCGAACTGCCCGTCCGGATCGCCGCCCTCGCGGCCGTCGACCCCGGCGAGGTACTGCCCCGTCCGCTCGCCCGCAAGCTGGACCGCTCCGCGCAGTTCGCGCTGATCGCGGCCCGCGAGGCCTGGGCGGACGCCGGCTTCACCGGTAAGGCCGGTGAGGACGAGAAGATCCAGTCCGAGCGTCTGGGATCGGTCATCGCCTCCGGCATCGGCGGCGTGATCACCCTGCTCGACCAGTACGACGTGCTGAAGGAGAAGGGCGTACGCCGCGTCTCCCCGCACACCGTTCCCATGCTCATGCCCAACGGCCCGGCGGCCAACGTCGGTCTGGAGGTCAACGCCCAGGCCGGCGTCCACACCCCGGTCTCCGCCTGCGCGTCGGGTGCCGAGGCCATCGGGTACGCCGTCGAGATGATCCGCACCGGCCGTGCCGATGTGGTCGTCGCCGGTGGCACCGAGGCGGCCATCCACCCGCTGCCGATCGCCGCGTTCGCCAACATGATGGCGATGTCCAAGAGCAACGACGAGCCCGAGAAGGCCTCGCGTCCGTACGACACGGCCCGGGACGGCTTCGTCCTCGGCGAAGGCGCCGGCGTCGTGATCCTGGAGTCCGCGGAGCACGCCGCCGCGCGTGGCGCCAGGGTCTACTGCGAGGTGCTGGGCCAGGGCCTGTCCGCCGACGCCCACCACATCGCGCAGCCCGAGCCCACCGGGCGCGGGATCGCCGCGGCGATGCAGAACCTGCTGGACTCGACGGACCTGAAGCCGTCGGAGGTCGTGCACCTGAACGCGCACGCCACGTCCACGCCGCAGGGCGACATCGCGGAGATCAAGGCACTGCGTGCGGTGCTCGGCGACGACCTGGACCACGTGGCGATCTCGGCCACCAAGTCGATGACGGGCCACCTGCTGGGCGGTGCGGGCGGTATCGAGACCGTGGCGACCGTGCTGGCGCTGCACCACCGGAAGGCGCCGCCGACGATCAACATCGACGACCTCGACGAGGCCGTCGAGGCGGACGTCGTACGGGGTGAGCCCAGGACGCTGCCCGAGGGCTCGATCGCGGCGATCAACAACTCGTTCGGCTTCGGCGGCCACAACGTGGTGCTGGCGTTCCGCTCGGTCTGACCCGCTGTCCTTTCCGCGAGGCCCGCTTCCCACCCGGGAGGCGGGCCTCCGCGCTGCGTGCGGTGCCGTCGGCGGTGGGCCCGCACGGGGCCCGGGCGACGCGCTGCCGGGGCCCCGGACCGACGTCCGGAGGGCAGCCGAAGGAAACGTTTCAGCTGGGCCCGCCGCGCGTCCCCGGGCCGCCTCCCGTCACACCACCTGGTGGAGCCACCGCACCGGTGCGCCCTCTCCCGCGTGGCGGAAGGACTCCAGCTCGTCGTCCCACGGCTTGCCCAGGAGCTTGGCGACCTCGGCCTCCAGGTCCGTCTCGCCGCGCAGGGAGCGCGCCAGCGCCGCCCGCAGCCGGTCCTCGGGGACCAGGATGTCGCCGTGCATGCCGGTGACGGCGTGGAAGATGCCGAGACCCGGCGTGGAGCTGTAGCGCTCCCCCTCCGCCGTGGGGCACGGCTCCGCCGTCACCTCGAAGCGCAGCAGGTCCCAGCCGCGGAGGGCCGAGGCCAGCTCCGAGGCCGTACCCGCCCGGCCCTTCCATGAGAATTCGGACCGCCAGGTGCCGGGAGCGGCCGGCTGTCTGATCCAGTCCAGCTGGACCCGCACACCGAGAACACCCGCTACCGCCCATTCGATGTGCGGGCACAGCGCGCGCGGTGCGGAATGAACGTACAGAACTCCACGTGTCGTCACCGGGACCTCCAGTGTGGGACGAGGTTCGCCTTCCCCTGCGGCCTCGCGCCCGTACCGTCTCTTCCCGGCCGGCTACCGAGGTTGTCATCAGTAAACAGCATCGGGAGTGAATCTCCTGAAAAGGGACAGTATGTGACGTGAGTTAACTTACCGGACCCACTGATTCGTCGGCGGGCCGGTCGGGCGCCACTGGTTCGACGGGGAAAAGCTACCGTGCGCCGGGGCCGGCTGTGTGACGTACCGTCGGTCCCGGGCCCATGATTCGCTCAGCATTCACCCGCGAGGGCGCGAGGGCCCGCCACCTGGGGCTGTCCGGTTGTGCCAGGGGCACAATCACCCGTGTGACCGAAGGGGAGACAGGGATGCCTGAGCGTGCGTCACGCCGCCGTGTCCGGGGCGCCGCGGCCACTCTGGTGGCGGTCGCGCTCGTCGGCTCCGTGACGCTCACCGGCTGCTCCTCCGACGGGGATCCCGGCTCACGGAGCACCGCCGGCACCCGGAGCCCCTCCCCCTCGCCGACACCGGCGTGGGACGCGAGCCCCGCGTCGGTCGCGGCGGTCGGGGACTCGATCACGCGGGGCTTCGACGCCTGCTCGGTGCTGGCCGACTGCCCGGAGGTGTCCTGGGCCACCGGCAGCGACCACGGGGTGCGGAGCCTCGCCGTGCGCCTCCTGGGGGCGTCGAAGGCGGCCTCGCACAGCTGGAACCACGCCGTGTCGGGCGCCAGGATGGCGCAGCTCCCGGAGCAGATGGCGCTCGCGGCACAGGACGGGCCGGAGCTGGTCACGGTGATGATCGGCGCGAACGACGCCTGCCGGGACTCGGTGCGGCTGATGACCCCGGTGCCGGACTTCCGGGCCTCGTTCGAGGCGTCGATGAGACAGCTGCGCGCTTCGGCCCCGAAGTCCCAGGTGTACGTGTCGAGCGTGCCGGATCTCAAGCGGCTCTGGTCGACCGGGCGGGAGAATCCGCTGGGCAAGCAGATCTGGAAGCTGGGGATCTGCCGGTCGATGCTGGGCGACGCCGACGACATGGGTGCCGCGGCGGTCGCTCGGCGCGACGCGGTGCTGGAGCGGGTCGTCGCCTACAACGAGGTGCTGCGGGACGTCTGCGCGCGGGACGAGCGCTGCCGCTACGACGGCGGGGCGGTGTTCGACTACCGCTTCACCGGTGAACAGCTGAGCGAGTGGGACTGGTTCCATCCGGGGCGCAACGGCCAGGCCAGGCTGGCGGAGATCGCTTACCGCAACGTCACGGCTGCCGGGCCTCCGGCGTAAGGTCCTTGATCGTGACGACGGGTACAGCGGTAGACAGCGAAGACTTCTCCACGCTCACGGACGGGACACCGGTCCGTCGCTGGACCCTGGAACGCGAGGGCACCCGGGTCCGCGTGCTGACGTACGGCGCCGTGGTGCAGTCCGTCGTGGTGCCCGGACGGGACGGCGCCCGCACCGAGGTGGCCCTGGGGCTGCCGGACGTCAAGGGGTACGAGACGCACACGGGCCCGTACTTCGGCGCCGTGGTCGGCCGGTACGCGAACCGGATCGCGGGCGGGTCCTTCGACCTGGACGGGCGCACGCACCGGGTGACACGGAACGAGGGGCGCAACACCCTGCACGGCGGCGAGCGCGGCTTCGACAAGCGCGTGTGGGATGCCGAGGAGGTGCCGGACGGTGTACGGCTCTCCCTGGTCGCCGAGGACGGCGAGGAGGGCTTCCCGGGGCGGCTCGCGGTGTCGGTGGCGTACACCCTGGACGAGGACGGAGCGCTGCGGATCGCCTACCGGGCGACGGCGGACGCGCCGACCGTGGTGAACCTGACGAACCACACGTACTGGAATCTGGCCGGGGCGGACAGCGGGAGCGCGCTGGGACACGAGCTGCGGCTGGCGGCCGGGCGGATCACCCCGGGGGACGAGGAGTCGATCCCCACAGGAGCGTTCGTTCCGGTGGAGGGGACCCGGTTCGACTTCCGGGAGCAGAAGCCGGTGGGCCCCGGTTACGACACCAACTACGTGCTGGAGGAGACCGGCGAGGAGCCTGTCGCCGAGCTGTACGACCCGGCGTCGGGGCGTCTGCTCACGGTCCGCACGACGGAGCCGGGGCTCCAGCTGTACACGGCCGACCACTTCGGCGGGGACCCCTTCGTGCCGTGCGCGGGGATCGCGCTGGAGACGCAGCACTTCCCGGACTCCCCGAACCGCCCGGAGTTCCCGAGCACGGTGCTGCGGCCCGGCGAGGAGTTCGCCTCCACTACGGTGTACGGGTTCTCGGTGCGCTGATCCCCTCCGCGGGGCCCGCGGGGGGGGCTGATCTCCGCGGGGCCCGCGACGGCTCAGTCCTTCTGCAGGGTGTACGGCGACGTCGGCCGCGGGTCCGTCGCGGGGGGCGCCGTGAGCTCGCGGGCCAGCAGCGTGGCGCCGGCGACGGCGCCCGGCATCAGGAGCACCGCGACGAACGGGACGAGGAAGGCCAGCGCGAGCGGGACGCCGAAGCCCAGGACCATCATGCGGCGGCCGCGCAGCAGCGCGAGCCTGTCCTTCAGGACCATGCCCCGGCGCTGGAGGGCGACGGCGGTGAGCTCCTCGGAGAGGAAGTAGCCGGACACACAGAAGCCGAGGACGGGGACCACGGTCTGCCCGACGACGGGGATGAAGCCGAGGGCGAAGAGCAGCACCCCGTAGAGCGCGACGCGGAGCAGGATGCGGACGGAGTCGCGGGCGGAGATCCAGAGTTCGCGCCAGAGCGGCAGGCCCGACTCGGGCACCTCGCCGCCCTCGCTGCGGTCGACCGCCTCGGAGAGCGACTCGTAGAACGGCTGGCCGACCAGCAGGGTCACCGCGGTGAAGGTGATGACCGCGAGGAATATCCCGAACACGAAGACCAGGACGGTCAGGGTGTTGCGCAGGAGGCCCAGCCAGGGCGAGGACCAGTCGTCGGCGAACGGGGTGGCCCAGCCGACGAAGTCGTCGGCGCCGTAGCCCAGGCCGACGAGCGCGCCCGCGTAGACGACGAGTGTGATCAGCGCGGGCAGCAGGCCGAAGCCGAACCAGCGGCCGTGCCCGAAGGCCCAGCGCTGTCCCTTGATCAAGTAACCGAAACCCGCCCCGAGATCACTCATGGCCTCAGCCTACGTGCGCGAGGCATTGACACGTCCCCGGGCCCGAATTACGGTCACGCCAGCATTTCGAACGAGTGACGAAATACCGAACACCGTGGAGAGGCAACACCCGTGCGCATCACCGGAATCAGCACGCACGTCGTCGGCACGCCGTGGCGCAACCTCACCTACGTCCAGGTGCATACCGACGAGGGTCTCACCGGGGTCGGCGAGACCCGGATGCTGGGCCGCACGGACGCGCTGCTCGGATACCTGCGGGAGGCGTCGGCGAACCACATCGACGGCTCCGACCCGTTCGCGATCGAGGACCTCGTCCGCCGGATGAAGTACGGCGACTACGGGCGGGCCGGGGAGATCGTGATGTCCGGCATCGCGGTCATCGAGATGGCCTGCTGGGACATCAAGGGCAAGGCGCTCGGCGTCCCCGTCTGGCAGCTGCTCGGCGGGAAGGTCACCGACCGGGTCAAGGCCTACGCCAACGGCTGGTACACCACGGAGCGCACCCCGGAGGCGTACCACAAGGCGGCGCAGGGAGTCGTCGAGCGCGGCTACCGGGCGCTGAAGATCGACCCCTTCGGTACGGGCCACTTCGAGCTGGGCCAGGAGGAGACCCGCTACGCCGTCTCCCTGATCGAGGCCGTTCGGGACGCCATCGGCCCCGACACCGAGCTGATGCTGGAGATGCACGGTCGGTTCAGCCCGTCGACGGCGGTGCGGATCGCCCGCGAGATGGCGCCGTTCAAGCCCGCCTGGCTGGAGGAGCCGGTGCCGCCGGAGAACCTCAAGGCGCTGAGCAAGGTCGCGGAGAAGGTCGACCTGCCCATCGCGACGGGCGAACGCATCCACGACCGGATCGAGTTCCGCGAGCTCTTCGAGTCGCAGGCCGTCGACATCATCCAGCCGGACGTCGGCCACATCGGCGGCATCCTGGAGACCCGCAAGCTCGCGGCCACCGCCGAGACCCACTACACGCTGATCGCCCCGCACAACGTGGGCGGCTCGGTGCTGACCGCGGCCAGCCTCCAGGTCGCGGGCTGCACCCCGAACTTCAAGATCCTCGAACACTTCAACGACTTCGCGGACGCGGACATCAAGAAGGTCGTCAAGGGCGCCCCGGCCGTCGACCCCGCCACCGGCTGCTTCGAGCTCTCCGACGCGCCCGGGCTCGGCGTGGAACTGGACGTGGACGCGGCGGCGGAGTTCCCGCAGCAGCAGGCGCGCTTCGACCTGTGGGCGGACGGCTGGGAGAAGAGGCAGCCCAAGTGATGTCCCTCTCCCGCTCGTTGACCATCGAGCGGCCCGGCAGCCACCGGCTGACCGAGGGGCCGCTCCCGGAGCCGGGCCCCGGCGAGGTCAGGGTGCGGGTCGCCGCGGCCGGTATCTGCATGAGCGACCGCGAGGTCTACGACGGCCATCGTGACCCCGCCTATGTGCGCTACCCCGTGGTGCCGGGGCACGAGTGGTCGGGCACCGTCGACGCCGTGGGCGAGGGTGTCGACCCCGTACTGACCGGGCGCCGCACGGTCGCCGAGGGCTTCCGGGCGTGCGGGCGCTGCGAGCGGTGCAGGTACGGGGAGACCTCCCTGTGCACGGCGGGTTACGACGAGACGGGGTTCACCCGGCCCGGGGCGTTCGCCGATCACCTGCTGGTCCCGGCGCGGCTGCTGCACCTCCTGGCCGACGACGCCGACCTGCGGGCGGCGGCCCTGCTGGAGCCGGCCGCGGTGATCTCGGCGGCGGTGCGGGCGGGGGCACCCGAACCGGGTGAGCGGATCGCCGTGGTGGGAGCGGGCACGCTCGGCCTCCTCGCGGTGCAGCTGCTGGCCGCGGTGTCGCCGGCGGAGCTCACCGTGATCGACCCGAGGCAGGGCCGCGCCGCGCCGGCCCTGGACTTCGGGGCGGGCGAGGTCCGCACGCCCAAGGAGTCCGAGGAGGTGCGGGGCCGGTACGACCTGGTGGTGGAGACGGCCGGAGCGCCTTCCACCGCGGCGGACGCGTGCCTGCTGGCGCGTCGTGGCGGGCGGGTGGTGCTGACCGGGATGTTCACCCCGGGGGCCGTGGGCATCGACCCGGTGCATCTGTCCCTGAGCCAGCTCACCGTGCGCAGCGTCTTCGGGGCGCCTTCGGCGGCCTGGTCCTACGCGGTGCGGGCGTTCACGGCCGGGCTGCTCGATCCGGCGCCGCTGATCACCCACGAGTTCCCGCTGGAGCGGTTCGGCGAGGCCGTGGCGCTGGTGGGATCCGGGGACCCGGAGACCGGGAAGGTGCTGCTGCGGCCGTGACGGGCCCGCCCTGATCCGTACGCCGGTGCGGCGGCGACCTGACCGCCTCCGTACCGGCGTGCCCCCAACGATCCGAATGTCGTCCGAAATACCGAACATGAAGGACCAGTCGTGAACGACGTCCCTGCCTCTTCCCCCGGCGACGCCGGCGCCCGCCGCCCCGGTGACGCCGCACTCACCGCGCTCGGCCTCGGCCCGGCACCCCTGTCCCCGGCCGACGCCTCCCCGCACTCCTTCCCCGAGGGTGGGAGCTGGCGCACCGAGGTGCCGTCCGTGGAAGGTCCGGAGGCCCTCGGTGTCGTACTCAAGGAGTCCGCGAGGCTCGACGTCCCGGTCCACCGGATCAGCCAGGGCAGCGGCATCTGGATGCTGACCGACGCGGAGATCACCGAGATGGTGGAGGGCTGCGCCGAACGGGACATCGAACTCTGCCTGTTCACGGGGCCGCGCGGCACCTGGGACACCGGCGCCTCGGTCCGCACGGACTCCGGCGGCGCCGGGCTGCGCGCCCGGGGCCACGACGCCCTGGCCGGTTGCGTCGAGGACGCCCTGCGCGCCACCGGGCTGGGAGTGAAGTGCCTGCTCGTGGCCGACGAGGGTGTGCTGTGGACCCTGCACCGGCTTCGCGCGCAGGGCGTCCTGCCCGCGGACACCACCTTCAAGGTGTCGGCGCTCATCGGGCCGGTGAACCCGGCCTCGTACGCCGTGTTCGAGCAGCTCGGCGCCGACTCGATCAACATCCCGTCGGACCTGACGCTCGCCCAGCTCACCGAGATCCGCAAGGTCTCCCGGGCGCCGATGGACCTCTACATCGAGGCCCCCGACGACCTCGGAGGCTATGTGCGGATGTACGAGGTGGCCGAACTGATCCGGCGCGGTGCGCCGCTGTACCTGAAGTTCGGCCTCTCCAAGTCGCCCGGGATCTACCCGTACGGCCAGCACCTGCGGGAGCTGGCCCTGTCCACCGCCAAGGAGCGGGTGCGACGCGGCCGACTGGCACTGGACCTGCTCGCGCGGCACGGGGCGGACGGGGGCATGGCCGCGCTCGGCAGCCGACTGCCGGGCCCGCTCAACCGGTTCGGCATCTCGTCATAACGTTCCGGAAACAGACCCCCCAAAAAAAGACAGAGCCGCGCACAATCCCACACATCTGCTCTCGGTCGAGCCGCCCCAAGCCTTTCGGCGCCACCGGACCGAGTCCTGACCCACATCAAGGATGATGACAATGCGCAATCGCAGAGCCGCACTTGCCGCCGTGGCCTCCGCCGCCTCCCTCGCCCTCGCCCTGACCGCATGCGGCCAGAACAGCGAAGGCGGCAGCGAGGAGGACAAGGGTGGCTCCGACGGCGCCACCATCGGCGTCGCGATGCCGACCAAGTCCTCCGAGCGCTGGATCTCCGACGGTGCCAACGTCGTGAAGGAACTGAAGGGCAAGGGCTACAAGACCAAGCTCGTCTACGGCGAGGACGACCCGGACCAGCAGGTCTCGCAGATCGAGAACATGATCACGCAGGGCGTGGACGCCCTGATCGTCGCGGCGATCGACAACAAGTCCCTCGACAACGTGCTGCAGCAGGCCAAGGACGCCGACATCCCGGTGATCTCCTACGACCGGCTGATCCTGGGCTCCGAGAACGTCGACTACTACGCCTCGTTCGACAACGAGAAGGTCGGCGAGCTGCAGGGCTCGTACATCGTGGACAAGCTCGGCCTGGAGGACGGCAAGAAGGGCCCCTTCTCCATCGAGCTGTTCGCCGGCTCCAACGACGACAACAACACCAAGTACTTCTTCCAGGGCGCCTGGAACGTCCTGAAGCCGTACGTGGACAAGGGCGAGCTGGTCGTCAAGTCCAAGCAGACCGCCCTCAACCAGGTCACCACCCTGCGCTGGGACGGCGGCACCGCCCAGAAGCGCATGGACGACCTGCTGACGTCCAGCTACCGCAGCGACCGGGTCGACGCCGTGCTCTCGCCGTACGACGGCATCTCCATCGGCATCCTCTCCGCACTGAAGTCGGACGGCTACGGCACCAAGGCCAAGCCGATGCCGATCGTCACGGGCCAGGACGCCGAGGTCGCCTCGGTGAAGTCGATCATCACCGGTGAGCAGACGCAGACCGTCTACAAGGACCTGCGCGAGCTCGCCAAGGTCGCCTCGAACATGGTCGACGCGGTCCTGAACGACAAGAAGCCCGAGGTCAACGACAGCAAGACGTACGACAACGGCGCCAAGACCGTCCCCGCCTTCCTGCTGCAGCCGGTCAGCGTCGACAAGGCCAACTACAAGGAGATCCTCGTCGACGGCGGCACCTACAGCGAGAACGACCTCAAGTAACCGGGCTCCCTCAAGGATTGGAAGGCAAGACCATGGCGGGACCCGTCCTGGAAATGCGCTCGATCGTCAAGACCTTTCCCGGTGTGAAAGCGCTGTCGGACGTCACTCTGACCGTCCGTCAGGGCGAGGTCCACGCCATCTGCGGAGAGAACGGCGCCGGCAAGTCGACCCTGATGAAGGTGCTCTCCGGCGTCCATCCGCACGGCAGCTACGAAGGGGACGTCCTCTTCGAGAGCGAGACCTGCCGGTTCAAGGACATCCGGGCGAGCGAACAGCACGGCATCGTGATCATCCACCAGGAGCTGGCGCTGGTGCCGTACCTCTCCATCGCCGAGAACATCTTCCTCGGCAACGAGCACGCCAAGCGCGGACTGATCAACTGGAACGACACCCTCAGGCACGCCGGGGAACTGCTCCGCCGGGTCGGCCTCGACGAGCACCCGGAGACCCGTGTCGCCGACATCGGCGTGGGCAAGCAGCAGCTGGTGGAGATCGCCAAGGCACTGTCGAAGAAGGTGAAACTGCTCATCCTCGACGAGCCGACGGCGGCGCTCAACGACGAGGACAGCGGCAAACTCCTCGATCTGATCCTTCAGCTGAAGGACCAGGGCATGACCTCGATCATCATCTCGCACAAGCTGAACGAGATCCGCCGGGTCGCCGACTCGGTCACGATCATCCGCGACGGGCGCTCCATCGAGACGCTCGACGTCAAGGCCACGGAGACGACCGAGGACCGGATCATCAGCGGGATGGTCGGCCGCGATCTGGAGAACCGCTTCCCGGACCGGACCCCGCACCACCCGGAGGAGGGGGCCGCGCCCGCCCTGGAGATCCGCAACTGGACGGTGCACCACCCGATCGACCAGCAGCGCAAGGTCGTCGACGACGTGTCGATCGAGGTGCGGCGCGGCGAGATCGTCGGTATCGCCGGCCTCATGGGCGCCGGCCGCACCGAGCTGGCCATGAGCGTCTTCGGACGCTCCTACGGCCGGTACGCGGGCGGCACCGTCCTCAGGGACGGCGCCGAGATCCGTACGAAGACCGTCCCCGAGGCGGTGAAGCACGGCATCGCGTACGCCACCGAGGACCGCAAGCACTACGGCCTCAACCTCATCGACACCATCAACCGGAACATCTCGCTGACCGCCCTGGGCAAGGTCTCCAAGCGGGGGCTGGTCGACGAGCACGGGGAGCGGCAGGTCGCCGAGGGCTTCCGCAAGTCGATGAACATCAAGGCGCCGACCGTCTTCGAGCCGGTGGGCAAGCTGTCCGGCGGCAACCAGCAGAAGGTCGTCCTCAGCAAGTGGATCTTCGCGGGCCCCGAGGTGCTGATCCTGGACGAGCCCACGCGCGGCATCGACGTCGGCGCCAAGTACGAGATCTACACGGTCATCGACCAACTGGCCGCCCAGGGCAAGGCGGTCGTCTTCATTTCCTCCGAGCTGCCGGAGCTGCTCGGTATGTGCGACCGCATCTACACCATGGCCGCGGGACGGCTGACGGGTGAGTTCTCGCGGGCCGAGGCCTCGCAGGAAGCACTGATGCGTCAGATGACGAAGGACAAAGAGGTAAACCGATGAGCACGGACGTGACCGACAGGACCCCGGCCCCCGCGCCGGCCGGCAAGGGCGGACCGGCCTCCGGCGAGGGCCTGCTCCAGCTGATGCTCGGCGGCATGCGCCGCAACATGCGCCAGTACGGCATGCTGATGGCCCTCGGCCTGATCGTGGTGCTGTTCGCGGTGTGGACGGACGGCGACCTGCTGCTTCCGCGCAACGTCTCCAACCTGGTGCTGCAGAACAGCTACATCCTGATCCTCGCGATCGGCATGATGCTCGTCATCATCGCGGGCCACATCGACCTCTCGGTCGGCTCGCTGACCGCGTTCATCGGCGCGATGGCCGCCGTGCTGATGGTCGAACACGATCTGCCCTGGCCGCTCGCCGTGGTGCTGTGCCTGGCCATCGGCGCCGTCGCGGGCTCGGTGCAGGGCTTCTTCATCGCCTATCTCGGCATACCGTCGTTCATCGTGACCCTGGCGGGCATGCTGCTCTTCCGCGGTCTGACGGAGATCTTCCTGAAGGGCCAGACCCTCGGCCCCTTCCCGAAGGACCTGCAGGAGATAGCCAACGGCTTCCTTCCCGAGGTCGGCCCCACCACCAACTACCACAACCTCACCCTGCTGCTGGGCTTCGCCCTGATCGCCTTCGTGGTGCTCCAGGAGGTCCGCGACCGCAAGCGGCAGCAGGAGTTCGCCCTCGACGTGCCGCCGGTCAAGCTGTTCCTGCTGAAGCTGGTCGCCCTGGTCGCGGCCGTCCTCACCGTCACGATGCTCCTCGCCAGCTACAAGGGCGCCCCGGTCGTGCTGCTCATCCTCGGTGTGCTGGTCGTCGGATTCGGCTACCTGATGCGCAACGCGATCATCGGCCGCCACATCTACGCCATCGGCGGCAACCTGCCCGCGGCCAAGCTGTCGGGTGTGAAGGACAAGAAGGTCACCTTCCTGGTCTTCCTGAACATGGGCATGCTCGCGGCCCTGGCGGGCCTGGTCTTCGCCGCCCGCTTCAACGCGGCCTCGCCCAAGGCGGGCCTCAACTTCGAGCTCGAGGCCATCGCGGCCTCGTTCATCGGCGGCGCGTCGATGAGCGGCGGCGTCGGCACGGTCCTCGGCGCGATCATCGGCGGCCTGGTCCTGGGCGTGCTGAACAACGGTATGAACCTCGTCGGCATCGGCACCGACTGGCAGCAGGTCATCAAGGGTGCGGTGCTGCTGGCCGCCGTCGGCTTCGACGTCTGGAACAAGCGCAAGGTCGGTTCGTAACACCCCTTCTCGCGACAGGAGTTGTTCATGGCCTTCACCACCGGAACCAGCAGACGCACCGTCCTGGCGGCCACGGCCGCCGCCGGGCTGGCCGCGACGGCGGGCGTCCCGTCCGCGCACGCCGCGGCCTCCGGTCGCACCCCGTCCAGGGAGCTCTTCGGCACACTCGCCGACGGGACCAAGGTGCACCGCTGGACCCTCGCCAACGGCGGGACCCGGCTGAAGGTCCTCTCCTGGGGCGGCGTCGTCCAGTCCCTGGAGACCCCCGACCGCAGGGGCCGGGCGGCGAACGTCTCGCTCGGCTTCGACAACCTGCCGGACTACGTGGCCAAGTCCCCGTACTTCGGCGGTCTGATCGGGCGGTACGGCAACCGCATCGCCGAAGGGCGCTTCACCCTCGACGGCGCCACGCACCAGCTGCCCGTCAACGACGGTCCCAACAGCCTGCACGGCGGCGACCAGGGCTTCGACAAGCGGGTCTGGCAGGTGGAGCCGTTCACCGGGCGCGGGGACGTCGGCCTGGTCCTGACCCGGACCAGCCCGGACGGCGAGGCCGGCTATCCGGGCGCCCTCGCGGTCCGGGTGGTCTACACCCTCACCTCCCGGGGCGAGTGGCGTATCGACTACACGGCGACCACGGACCGGGCCACCGTCCTCAACCTCACCAGCCACACCTACTTCAACCTGGCGGGCGAGGGCAGCGGCAGCGTCGACGGGCATCTGCTGGAGCTGGCGGCGGCGCGCTACACCCCGGTCGGCGCCACGCTCATCCCGACGGGCGAGCTGGCCACGGTGGCACGTACGCCGTTCGACTTCCGGCGGTCCCGGGCCGTCGGGGAAGCCGTCCGCACCCCGCACGAGCAGGTCGGCTTCGGGAAGGGGATCGACCACAACTACGTGCTGGACAAGGGGATCACGGCCCGCCCGGAGTACGCGCTGACCGTGACGGACCCCGGCTCCGGCCGGGTGATGAAGATGTACACGACGGAGCCCGGCATGCAGGTCTACACGGGGAACTTCCTCGACGGCACCCTGACCGGCACCTCGGGACGGGTCTACCGCCAGGGCGACGCGTTCTGCCTGGAGTCCCAGCACTTCCCGGACTCCCCCAACCAGCCGTCGTTCCCGTCGACGGTGCTGCGTCCGGGCGACACCTTCCGCTCCACGACGGTGCACGCCTTCTCGGCACGCTGAACAGGCTCTCCCGGCAGACGTACGGCGCCCTCCCCCCGGTCGTGGGGAGGGCGCCGTACGTGTGTCAGACCAGCCGGATCATGTTCCAGGACAGCGGCTCCAGCACGGCCTTGAGCGTCCCGCCGGCCAGCTCGGTGCCCTCGGCCGCGTGCGGCACGACCCGCTCGGGCTCGGCCAGGGTGTTGCGGGCCTCGGGGTCGGCGTCCGCGACGACCCGGTGCTCGGCCACCCGGCCCAGGTCCAGCCCCGCCAGGGCGACTTCGAGCGGCAGCGCCGCGTCCTGGCTGCGGTTGACGGCGAAGACCGTGACGGCGCCCGTCTCCGGGTCCCGCACGGCCGTGGCGTGCAGCAGGTCCGTCTCACCGTACTTCGCCGTCCCGTGCGTCGGCGAGTCCACCCGTACGTCCAGGACCTGGCCCCTGCCGTACCGCGCGGCCTGGGCGAAGGGGAAGAAGGTGGTCTGCCGCCAGGCGGGCCCGCCTGGCTCGGTCATGATCGGCGCGATGACGTTGACCAGCTGGGCGAGGCAGGCGACGGTCACCCGGTCGGCGTGGCGCAGCAGGGCGATGAGCAGGCTGCCGAAGACGACGGCGTCGGTGACGGTGTAGTTGTCCTCCAGCAGCCGGGGCGCCTCGGGCCAGTCGAGCGGGTTCTCCTCCGTCTCCTGCTGGAAGCGCTTCTGGTACCAGACGTTCCACTCGTCGAAGGAGAGGTTGATCCTCTTGGCGGACTTGAGGCGCGCCCCCACGTGGTCACAGGTCGCGACGACGCTCTCGATGAAGGACTCCATGTCGACGGCCGAGGCCAGGAAGGAGTCGCGGTCGCCGTCGGTCTCCTCGTAGTAGGCGTGCAGCGAGACGTAGTCGACGAGGTCGTAGGTCTCGGCCAGGACCGTCGCCTCCCAGGCGGCGAAGGTCGGCATGGCGCGGCTGGAGGACCCGCAGGCGACGAGCTGGACGGACGGGTCGATCTGGCGCATCGCGCGGGCCGTCTCGGCCGCGAGCCGCCCGTACTCCTCGGCGGTCTTGTGGCCGGTCTGCCAGGGGCCGTCCATCTCGTTGCCCAGGCACCACAGCCTGATCCCGAAGGGGTCCTTGTCGCCGTGGCCGACGCGGAGGTCCGAGAGTTCGGTGCCGGACGGGTGGTTGGCGTACTCCTGGAGCTGGATGGCCTCCTGGACGCCGCGGGTACCGAGGTTGACCGCGAGCATCGGTTCGGCCTGCGGACCGACCTTCCGGAGGAAGTCGATGTACTCGGACAGGCCGAAACGATTCGTCTCGGTGGACCGCCAGGCGAGGTCGAGACGGCGGGGGCGCTCGTCGGCGGGGCCGACGCTGTCCTCCCAGCGGTAGCCGGAGACGAAGTTGCCGCCCGGGTAGCGGATGGCTGTGACGCCGAGTTCGCGGACGAGATCCAGGACGTCGGTGCGCAGTCCGGCCTCGTCCGCCGCCGGGTGGCCCGGCTCGAAGATGCCGTCGTAGACGCAGCGGCCGAGGTGCTCGACGAAGGACCCGAAGAGCCGGGGATCGACGTCCCCGACGGTGAAGGCGGGGTCGAGGGTGAAGCGCGCGGTACGGGTCATGGCTTCCTTACTCGTTCGATATTTCGAATGCTGCTCGTAACCTCGAACGGGACCGTAGAGTTCCACCTCCGTGGCCGTCAATGCCCTTGCGCGCCCTTTCGCGCGTACCGGTGGCCGGGCACGACCGAGGGCCGCACCCCGTGTGACGGGATGCGGCCCTCGGACGTACGTGATCAGGCTCGGGTCAGCCGACGGACAGCTCGACCTTGATGTTGCCCCGGGTGGCGTTCGAGTACGGGCACACCTGGTGCGCCTTCTCGATCAGCGCCTGGGCGGTGGCGGCGTCGACGTTCGGGATGGAGGCGCTGATCGCGACCTCCAGGCCGAAGCCGCCCGCCTCGGTCTTGCCGATGGAGACCGACGCGGTCACCGTCGAACCGGAGATGTCGGCCTTCTCCTGACGGGCGACCACACCGAGCGCGCCCTGGAAGCAGGCGCTGTAGCCCGCCGCGAAGAGCTGCTCGGGGTTGGTGCCCGCACCGCTGCCGCCCATCGCCTTCGGCGGGTTGACGACGACGTCGAGGTTGCCGTCGTCGGTGGAGACACGGCCGTCACGGCCGTTCTCGGCGGTGGCGACGGCGGTGTAGGCCACGTCTATGTGCTGGATGGTCATACCGGTGATTCCTCCTGCTGATGCGCCGCGACTCGCGCCCACGACCGCGACGGCCTGGGCCGAGCCTATCGGGTGGACTCCCTGGACACTCCGATCGCCCGTCATACGAAACTCCGGTAGGCAGGAACCATGCAGACTTTCCTGCCGTACGCCGATTTCCGGCGCAGCGCCCTCGCGCTGGACCCGCGGCGGCTGGGCAAGCAGCGGGTCGAGGCGGTCCAGGTCCTGCGAGGGCTCACCGTCCCCGGCTACGGCTGGCGGCACCACCCGGCGGTCCGCATGTGGACGGGGTACGAGGAGGCCCTCGTGCGCTACGGCCTGGACGTGTGCGCCGCGTGGACCGCCGGGGGCAGGGCGGACACCTGCGCGGCGACGCTCCGCGAGGACCTCACCACGTCACTCGGGCGCACGCCCGTCCGGCCGGCCGCGGAGCTGGCCTCTGCGGCCGAACTGCCCCCGTGGCTCGGCGACGAGGCGTTCCACCGCAGCCATCGCTCCGCGCTGGTGCGCAAGGATCCGGAGTACTACGGCCCGCTGTTCCCGGACGTGCCGCCCGACGTGCCGTACGTGTGGCCTTCCTCGGACCGCGACGGGCGGGCATGACCGGGCCGGACTACGCGCCCCGCCGGCTGCTGCGGCCGCCTCCGGCACGGCGGCGCCTGCCGCACGCGCCCGGCAGACGTCCGGCCACGGCTGCATGCGCGCAGCCGTGGCCGTGTGGCCGTATCGGTGTGGGGCCGGTGGTCCCGACGTGGGCCGGGGACCGGTCAGGCGTCCAGCGAGACGATCATCTTGCCGGTGTTCTCGCCGCGCAGCAGGCCGACGAAGGCGTCGTAGCCGTTCTCGATGCCCTCGACCTTCGTCTCGCGGAACTTGAGCTCGCCGGAGGCCAGCCAGCCCGCGACGTCCTTGACGAACTGCGGCTGGAGCGCGGCGTGATCGCCGACCAGGATGCCCTGCAGGCGCAGCCGCTTGCCGATGACGAGGGCGAGGTTGCGCGGGCCCGGGGTGGGCTCGGTGGCGTTGTACTGGGCGATCATCCCGCAGATGGTGGCGCGGCCGTGGACGTTGAGCGAGGAGATCGCGGCCTCCAGGTGGTCACCGCCCACGTTGTCGAAGTAGACGTCGATGCCGTCGGGGGCGGCCTCGGCGAGCTGCTCCCGGACGGGGCCGTTCTTGTAGTTGAAGGCCGCGTCGAAGCCGTACTCCTCGACGAGGAGCTTGACCTTCTCGTCGGAGCCGGCCGAGCCGATGACCCTGGAGGCACCCTTGATCTTCGCCATCTGGCCGACCTGGCTGCCGACCGCACCGGCCGCGCCGGAGACGAAGACGGCGTCGCCCTCCTTGAAGGAGGCGACCTCGAAGAGGCCGGCGTAGGCCGTGAGCCCGGGCATGCCGAGCACGCCGAGGTAGGCGGAGAGCGGGGCGATCGAGCCGTCGACCTTGACCGCGTGCTTGGCGGGCACGTCGGCGTACTCACGCCAGCCGAGGCCGTGCAGGACGTGGTCGCCCACGGCGAAGCCCTCGGCGTTCGACGCGACGACCTCGCCGACCGCGCCGCCGTCCATGGGGTGGTCGAGCTTGAAGGGCGGGGTGTAGGACTTCACGTCGTTCATCCGGCCGCGCATGTAGGGGTCGACCGAGAAGTGGAGGTTGCGGACGAGGACGCGGCCCTCACCGGGAGCGGTCACCGGCGCCTCGCGCAGCGCGAAATCCGTGGCCTCGGGCCAGCCGTGCGGGCGGGCTACGAGGTGCCATTCGCGGCTGGACGTGGGAAGTGCGGACATGGGCTCGGGTCTCCTCGATGTCGTGCCGGGGGCGAAGCCAGAAGCTTCAGGACATGAAACAACCATGCGTCGAGATATTTCACCTTGTCAAGTAATTCGGTACGCTGGGTGTCATGGCCACTCCTCGCGCGGACCCGCTCACCCTCGACGTCATCCAGCTCATCGGCGGAGTCGTGGCGCGCTACCACGAGGAGTACGACCGGGCCGCGGCCACGCACGCACTGACCGGCGCGCAGGCCAGGGTCCTCGGGCTGCTCTCACTGGAGCCGATGCCCATGCGCAAGGTTGCCCGGAAACTGAAGTGCGAACCGTCCAACATCACCGGGATAGTCGACCGGCTGGAGCTCCGCGGCCTGGTGGAACGCCGCCCGGACCCGGCCGACCGGCGGGTGAAGCTCGCCGCCCCGACCGAGGAGGGCATCCGGACGGCCCGGCAGCTGCGGGACGCGCTGGACTTCGCCCGGGAGCCGCTCGCGGAGCTGTCGGAGGCGGAGCGGACGGTCCTGCGCGACCTGCTCCGCCGGATGCTCGGCGAGGACGAGGGCTGAGGACGAGGAGGCTGGGCCAGGGGGCCTGGGCGCCGGAGGGTTACACCCTCAGAAGCAGAAGATCCACCACTCGCAGGTCTCGGAGGGCGACGGGGTGGGGGCGGGGGCGGGGTCGTCCGAGGGCTCCGGGGACGTCGGGTCCGCGGTCGGCCTCCCGGAGCCGGTGGGCCCGGCCGGCGGATCGGTGTCGTCCGGCTCCGCGGGCGCGGACGTGGGCGCGGGCGGCGGGGTGTCCGCCGGGGCGGCCGGCGGCTGCGGCGCCGCGGGCGCCGTCGTGCGGGCCGGGCCGTCCGTCGCGGTCGCGGAGTGCGCGTCGGTGACCGGCACGACGGTGGGGGCGTCCACCGGTCCGGGGCCCTCGGGCTCCGTGCTCGACGGGGCGGTCGGCACGGGCTCGGTGGCGGCGGACGTGGCCTCGCTCACGTAGTCCGCCGCACCGCTGTCTCCCCCGGGCTCCATGGCCAGCTCGGCCAGGCTCAGCGCCCCGAGCGCCAGCACCACACCCGCCGCCGTCAGCAGCAGCGCGCGGCCCCGCCGCCTGTGCGTACGGCGGCCGCGCCTCCCGGCGGCGCCCCGGGCACGGCGGCGGTGACCGGAGGCCCCGGACGTTTCCGGGGCCCGGGCGGCGGGCTCCGCGTCACGGCCGGAGTGGTCCGCGAGGGCATAGGGGGCCAGCGCGTCGGCGGGGGTCCCGCAACCGGCGCAGGCCAGCGCCCCGTTGAGGTGCCGTTGGCACGGGTGGCAGTAATCCATGGCGCCCGCAGACTAGACGCGCGAGGAAGGGCACAGGAAGGCGCGCAGGTGAGGATCCTGTGTGGAATGCGGGACTCCGGGCGCGCCGCCCGGTCCCCGCGGTACGCGGCAGGATGGGTTCCATGACCGCTCCCGCCCCGTTCGGGCCGCTTCAGTTCCAGCTCGTCCTGCTGCGCCGGATGGCCGACCACCAGCCGGACCTCGTCGAGGACGCCCGGCACGAACTGAGCGCCTCCCTCGCCGAGATGCGGGAGGCGAACCGCCGCTGGCAGGCCATGTCGCGCGCGCCGCGGGGCCGGGGCGCGCTGCGCCGCTACCGCTCGGTCCTGGGGGAGCCCGAGTCGTCCGTACGCCGCCGGGTCGGCGACCTGGAGTGCGACGCCCTGCTGTGGCGGCTGCCGCTCTGGCCGGACCTGCGGTTCGAGGTGATGGCGGGTCCCGGCGGTGCCGTGTGGAACGAATGGCTGGTGCGCGCCCCGGGCGCGGCGCGCCTCGAACTGCGTACGGCCGCCGACCTGAGCCCGTGGTCCTGCACCGTGGACGAGGTGGCCAGGGCCTTCGCCCCGGCCCGGCCCATGGAGGGCAGCGCACCGACCCGCTGGGCGCTGGGCTTCACCGACCCGGCGGGCGGCCGGCCCCGCGTCGCCGAGTTCACCTGGGGGCTGTTCCAGCGGCTGCTTCCCGGCGGCGCCTGAGATCTGTCGCGCCGTCAGCTCGGGGTCCCCCCTACGGCTCACCCAGCGCGCGCCCCTCCCTCCCCGGCGCGACGATGCCAGGAGAGCCGGCTGCCGCCGGTACCCCCGTCAGCGCTCTCGGGAGACCCTGCCGTGACCGTCAGTCTCGAACAGTTGCGCCGTTGCCATGTCGCCGTCGATCTCGGGGCCGCGAGGACCCGTGTGTACATCAAGGGAGTGGGGCTCGTCGTCGACGAGCCCAGTGTCGCCGCCGTGAACACGCGCACCGGCTCGCTCATCGCCGTCGGCGCGCTCGCCGAACAGATGACCGGCCGTACGCCCGCGTACATCCGGGTGGCCCGCCCGGTCTCCGGCGGAACCGTCGTCGACATCGACATGGCGCAGCGCATGCTGCGTCATCTGCTCGGCGAGAAGCTCCGCCGCCAGCTCCGCCGGAAGCCCCGGCTGCGGGCCGCCGCCTGCACCCCGCACGACGCCGATCCGCTGGCCCAGCGGGCGACCGTCGAAACCCTCGTGGGGCTCGGCGCGCGGCGGGTGGAGCTGGTCGACACCCTCATCGCCGCGGCCGTCGGCTGCGGGCTGCCGGTGGAGCAGCCGACCGCCACCATGATCATGGTGTGCGGGGCGGCCACCACCCAGATCGCCGTGCTCTCGCTCGGCTCGATCGTGACGGCCGTACGCATCCCCATCGGCGGCGAGGCCATCGACCACGCGGTCATCCAGCACCTGCGCCAGCACCACGAGCTGATGCTGCCCAGCCAGTCCGTGCGCCCTCTGCAACTGGCCCTCCGGGGCAACGGTCTGACGCTCAACGGCCCCGCGGTGACGGAGATCCACGGCCGTGACGTGGCCACGGGTCTGGCCCGTTCCGTACAGGTCGACACCGCCGCCGTGCGCCAGGCGATCCACACCCCGCTGACCGCGGTGCTCGACGGACTCGGCAAGGTGCTGCGGGAATGCCCGCCGGACCTGGTGGCCGACATCGCGGACTCCGGGATCATGATGGTCGGCGGCAGCGCTCTGCTGCCGGGGCTCGACCAGATGCTGCGCGACGCGACGGGCGTACCGGTGCACATCGCCGAGCGGCCCGACGTGTGCTCGGTGCTGGGCCTCGGCGCGATGCTGGACGGCACGGTCCAGCCGCTGGTCCTCGCCCCGCTCGCCGGCTGAGTGCCGCGGGGCTCCCCGGTGGCCGGGACGGGTCTCGACCTGCGGACCACCCTGCAGCACATCGTGGACACCGCCACGGCGCTGGCCGGGGCGCGCTACGGCGCCCTGGCCCTCCTCGACGGGGCGGAACGCCATGTCACCGACCTCTTCACCACCGGCATGTCCGACGGTGAGCGGCGCGCCGCCCGACCGCTCCTGGACGGCCGTACGGGATTCCTGGGCACCCTCGTCGACGACGCGCAGGCGGTGCGCGTCGACGATCTGGCGCACGGCCGTCATCCGTACGGCGTGGAGGCCCCGCCCCTCCCCATGCGCTCCTTCCTGGGAGCACCGGTCCGGGTGCACACCGAAGTGCTCGGCAGCCTCTGCCTCACCGCGGAGGAGCCGGGGCGCTTCACCGACACGGAGCTTGCGCTGCTGCGGCTCCTCGCCTCCCAGGCCGCCGCGGCGATCGGCGGCGCCCATCTGTACGAGGCGGCGCGGCAGCGGGAGCACTGGATCGAGGGGGCGGCGGCCATCACCCGGGCGCTGCTGACCGGTGCGGGCACGACGGACGCCCTGACGACCGTCGCCGAGCGGGCCAGGGTGCTGGCCGGTGCGGCGGCCGGGGTGATCCTCCAGCCGACCCCCGACGGCGGGATGGAGATCGTCGCCGCCTCCACCCCCGACGATCCGGCCGGCCTCGTCGGCACCGCCATCGCACCGGGCTCCCCCGTCCTGGTCCAGCTGCTGGGCGGCGAGGACGTCCTCATCGAGGACTCAGCGACGGACGAACGGATGACGACCCCGGTACGGTCGCGGTTCGGCCCCAGCATGATGCTGCCCCTCCAGAGCGGGGGCAGGCTCATCGGCACGCTCGCCCTGCCCCGGCGGCGCGGCGAGGCCCCGTACACGGCGACGGACAGGCTGCTCGCGTCCCAGTTCGCCTCCCAGGCGGCACTGGCCCTGGTGATGGCCGACGCGCAGCAGTACCGGGAGCAGCTCGCGGTCTACGAGGACCGGGACCGGATCGCCCGTGACCTGCACGACCTCGTCGTACAGCGGCTGTTCGCGACGGAGATGATGCTGGAGTCGACCCGGCGCAAGGACCTGGCGGGCGACACCGGGACCGCCGAACTGCTCGCGAAGGCGGTGGACGAGCTGGACTCCACCATCCAGGAGGTCAGGACCGCGATCTTCGCGCTGCAGCAGCCGCCAGCCGAGGCCCCCACGACCTTCCGCGGCCGGGTCCTGCGCGAGACGGGGGGCGCGGCGGCCGTGCTCGGCTTCCAGCCGTCCGTGCAGTTCACCGGCGCCGTGGACTCCCTGGTGGCACAGCCGGTGGACGGCGAGCTGCTCGACGTGCTGCGCGGTGCGCTCGCGGCCGCGCACCGGCGGGAGGGGGTGTCGGCCGTCGAGGTGGAGGTGGACGCGACGGCGCGGCTGCCCGACGGGCGTGCGGCGGTGCGGCTCGTGGTCGCGGACGACGGGCACGCCGAGGACGGCACCCGGTCGCCGACGGTCACCTGGCAGGCGCCGCTCTGAGCGCGATGCGGGTGTTGGAGTGCGCGACGCCCGCGTCCTTCTTCAGCCGGCGCAACAGCGTGTCCAGGGAACCGGGATCCGCCGCCGTGGCGCGTACGAGGTAGTCGTGGCCACCCGTCACGTGCACCACCTCGGTGATGCCGGGCAGGGTGAGCACCGAGCGTTCGAACTCCTCGTTCGTCGTGTCGAGGCGCAGCGAGACGTCGATGAAGACGACGAGGCCCGAACGGGTGTCGGCGGCCGGGTCGACGATGACCGTGAAGCCGCGGATCACCCCGTCACGGCGCATGCGGCGCACACGGTCACCCGCTGCGTTGGCGCTGAGCCCCACGCGTACGCCGAGATCGCGGTACGAGATCCGGGCGTCCTCCTGGAGAATCCCGAGGATCTCTCTGTCCAACCGGTCCATAACGGGATTGTCGCAGCCCGGGGCGGGAAACGGCGGTCGAGCGGCCCGCCCGGGGGTACCGCGGAGGCACTCCGCCCATGGGGCGCCTGCCGTCCGACGGCCTACCCGGATGGCCCAGCCCACCGTGCCCCGCGGTGCCCGCCACCCTTGACTTGCGGGGTGGACACAACCGCCCAGCAGGCCCCCGCCCCGGACCGGAAGCAATCCGCCGCCGCCTACCGGAACCTGATCATGGCGACGATCGGGTTCACCCTCACCTTCTGGGCATGGAACCTGATCTCGCCCTTGTCGGGTGACTTCAAGGAGCGGCTCGGACTGAGCTCCTTCCAGCAGTCGCTCCTGGTGGCGGTCCCCGTGCTGGTGGGCTCGCTCGGCCGCATCCCGGCGGGCGCCCTGACCGACAGGTTCGGCGCCCGGCTGATGTTCCCCGTCGTCTCGGCCCTGACGATCGTCCCGGTGCTGCTGCTCATCCCCGCGAAGGACTCCTACGGGGCGATGCTCGCCGTCGGCTTCCTGCTCGGCCTCGGCGGCACGACGTTCGCGATCGGTATCCCGCTGGTCAACTCGTGGTTCCCGCCCGCGAAACGGGGCCTCGCGCTCGGTGTGTTCGGCATGGGCATGGGCGGCGTCGCGCTGTCCGGCTACTTCACGCCCCGGATCGCCAAGCACAGCGAGAACCTGCCGTTCTGGATCGTCGCCGGGGCGCTCCTGGTCTACTCGCTTCTCGCGGCGGTCCTGATCACCGACCACCCCGGACGCACGATCCCCACGGACTCCCTGGGTCACCGGCTGGGCCAGGCGGGCCGGCTGCGGGTGACCTGGGAGCTGTCCGCGCTCTACGCGATCGGGTTCGGCGGCATCGTCGCCTTCGGCGTGTACCTGCCGACGTATCTGAAGACCTGGTACGAGATGTCGCCCACCGAGGCGGGCACCAAGGCGGCCGGGTTCGCGCTGGTCACCGTCGTCTTCCGGCCGATCGGCGGCTGGCTGTCGGACCGGGTCCACCCCGCCCTGGTCACGGCCGGGGCACTGCTGCTGGCGGCGCTGATGGCCATCGTCCAGGCCTTCGACCCGGGGCTGGATCCGATCGGCACCATCGCACTGCTCTGCATGGCCGCGGGCCTGGGCACCGCGAGCGGCAGTGTCTTCGCCCTCGTCTCGCAGGTGACCCCGCAGGCCAAGGTGGGCAGTGTGACCGGCATCGTCGGCGCCATGGGCGGGCTCGGCGGATTCGTGCCGCCGCTGGTCATGGGCGCGATCTACAGCGCGAAGGACTCGTACTCGATCGGATTCATGCTGCTCTCCGACCTGGCGCTGGCGGGAGCCGTGTACTCCTACGGCAGGATGCGGACCATCCGACGCGACGGCTGATCCGGGCCCAGGGCACGAGCCCGTCATGGTCGGGGCAGGCGAGCCCGGCATGATCCGAACGAGAGGACCTGGCCAGCTAGCGCTCCCGCGAGCTCAGCCGCTCGACAACAACAACGTCGAGAGCTGCGATGGCAACCATCGTGACAGGCATGCCGATCAGGGCTCCCGTGTCAACAACGCTCGTGATCAACACATACGGCATCGTGCACAACCTCGTGGACTTCGCGTGTGTCTAATGAGGCGACTGAGGCTCCAGTGTGTGTCGCTCCAGTCGTTTCGCGGTCCTCGCACGCCCTATCCCTCCGCCAAGGAGTTCCGTTGCGCAGAGCAGCCACGGCCGCCGCCGTGCTCGCCCCTCTCCTCGTCCTCGCCCTGAGCCCGGCGACGGCCCTCGCCGCCGCCCCTCACAAGGGGGCCAACACCGCAGCCGTCCAGGACGACTTCAACGGTGATGGATACCGCGACCTGGCTGTCGGCGCACCCCACGCCGCCAACGGCAGCGTGGAGGAAGCCGGCGCCGTCGTCGTCCTGTACGGGTCGGCCTCCTCGGTGAGCGCCACGCGCCGGACGGTGATCACGCAGGCGACCTCCGGGGTCCCCGGCGACCCCGAGGAGTGGGATGCCTTCGGCACGACGGTGACCAGCTCCGATCTGGATCGGGACGGGTACGCGGATCTGATCGTCGGAACCCCGAGGGAGCAGGTCGGCGACAAGGAGGCCCGGGGTTCCGCGACCGTCGTATGGGGCGGGCCCAGCGGGCTGACGGGCGGTGCGACCCTCTCGCCCCCGGCCGGGTACGGGGATGGGCGCACGTACTGCGGTTTCGGGCATTCCCTGGCCGCAGGCGACATGGACGGGGACGGCGCCCCGGAGGTGACCATCGGATCGCGTTGCGACGGCGCCTCCTTCAGCGGCCCCTTCACTCGTGCCGGCAAGCCTGCCTCCTCCTACCTGGACGGTCGCTTCGGCGACTCCCGTGGCGTGGTGATGGGCGACGTGAACGGTGACGGTGAAGCGGAGCGCTTCTGGCTGCCCGGGCCCGCGGACGACGACGTCCGCGGAGGCGTGTACGTCGACAACGGCCCTCCGACCGACGACTATCTCGCCACGTGGCCCACCAAGCTTCCCCACGCCGACGGCCACGCCGGTCAGATCGGCGACATCAACGGCGACGGGTACGGCGACCTCGTCACCGGTGTCGGGAATGACGACTCCGTCATGAACGCGACCGGCGCGGCGCACCGAGGTGGCGAGATCCAGGTCCTCCACGGCAGCGCGCAGGGCATCCGCGTCGACCAGCAGCCGCAGGTCTTCCACCAGGACACGCCCGGAGTCCCGGGAACCGCTGAGGACGGCGACCTGTTCGGACAGTCACTCAGCGTCGGGGACGTCGATGCCGACGGGTACGCCGACGTCCTCGTCGGCTCCCCCGATGAGGCGGTCGGCACCCTCGGGTCGGCAGGCACGGCTGTTCTGCTGCGCGGTTCCGCCTCCGGCCTGACCACGGCCAAGGCGATCGGCTACACCCAGAACACGGCTGACGTACCCGGCGCCGCGGAGGCCGGCGACCGGTTCGGCGCGACCGTCCACCTCGCCGACCTCACCAAGGACGGCAAGGCCGAGACGGTGGTCGGCGTCCCCACCGAGAACAGCGACGGTTGCCTGTGGACCGCCCGCGGCTCGGCCTCCGGGCCGGTCCTGAGCGGTTCGGTCAACCTGTGCGGCCAGAGTGCCGGAATCACCGTGCGCAATGCGAAGGGGTACTTCGGCGCCGCCCTGCCGAGCCCCTACGTGTCCAACTAGTAGCGCTTCGTCACCTTGAGTGATCTTCCCTGGTGGCGGGCATTTTTCGCGTGTGGAACTGAGGGATGTCGAGCAGCTCCGGGGTGAGTTGGCAGAGTTCGTGGGTGATGTGCTCGGGTAGTTGCCGCGGCGCGATCAACCGGGGGTGGGGTGCGTGTTGTCTGCGGGGTCTGATGCTGGACGGTCGGCGTAAGTCGATCCAGCCGATGGCCGAACGGATGCCGGACGGGAACACGCAGGCCCTGCAGCAGTTCGTGAACCGGTCGCCGTGGGATCCGTTGCCGGTGCGGCGGCGGATCGCCCGGAGACTGTCCGAGGCGACCACACCACAGGTGTGGGTGATCGACGACGTGTCGTCTCCCAAGTGCGGCCGGGCGTGGGCCGGGGTCGCCCGCCAGTACTGCGGAGCCCTGGGGAAGCGGGCGAACTGCCAGGTCGCGGTCAGTGTCCGCGCCGCCACCGATACGGCGTCGTAGTTGTATCTGCCCCGGGAGTGGACGGACGAGCCGGGCCGCTGCCGCCGGGCAGGCATCCCCGACGGCACCGTTCATCAGGAGAAACGGTGCCTCGCGCTCGGGCTGCTGGGCAACGTGGCCGAGTGGGGCTGAAAGCCCCGGTCGTGGTCGCTGACGCGGGTTACGGCGTCAGCACCCCCTTCCGTCCGGGCCTTCAGGAAAGCGGCCTGTCCTATGTGCCGGCACTGACCGGGAAGGAAGTCGCCCACGAGCTGAACACCGAGCCGTACCAGCCGGATTACGGAGGTCTGGGTCCGCCGACGCCGGCTCGCTACCGGGCGGTGCCACGAGCTCTCTTTCTCCATGCGGCCGAGGCCGCTGCCGCCGGCCACTTCACCGAGGTGGCCTGGCGACAGGGCAGCAAAGGCACCATGACCTCACGGTTCGCGGTCCTGACCCTACGGACGGCAGGCAAGCAGTCCCTGGCCGCTTCACCCTCAGGCGGCTCGACCCAAAAGTACCCACACCGGCCTGACCCTCTACCAGGTCCTGGACCTCCACCAGGACCTGCTGAAGAGCTGGACCGGCACCTGCACCACCTGCAACCGACCCCTACCCCGCAACCGACCAGACGAAGAACCTGACGAAGCACTACTAGGCTTCAACGGGTGACCTCTCTTCTGCCCGCGCTGCGCGGAGCGTCCGGCCGGACGGACTCCCCCGAGGCCGTCCGTTTCGGCGAACACGTCCTGACCTACGCACAGTTGGCTGATGCCTCAGCCTCCCTCGCCGCCCGCGTCGCGGGCGCGGGACGCGTCGCCGTCTGGGCCACGTCCACCCCGGAGACGGTGGTCGCCGTCGTGGCGGCACTGCGGGCGGGGGTTCCCGCCGTCCCGCTCAACCCGAAGACCGGGGACCGGGAGCTCGCACACATCGTCGCCGACAGCGAGCCGTCGGTGGTGCTGGCCGGGGCGGACGACGAGCTGCCGCCCGCCCTGCGCGGCCTGGAGCGCCTGGACGTCGCCACCGCCACCCCCACGGCGGCCGTTCACGCGGAGGCCGGATTCCCCGAGCCCCCGCCGGAGTCCCCCGCCCTGGTCGTCTACACGTCGGGCACGACCGGCCCGCCCAAGGGCGCCGTCCTCCCCCGCCGGGCGATCGCCGCGTCGCTGGACGCGCTGGAGGACGCCTGGCGCTGGACCGGCGAGGACATCCTCGTCCACGCGCTGCCGCTGTTCCACGTGCACGGGCTGATCCTGGGTGTTCTCGGACCGTTGCGCCGGGGCGGCTCCGTGCGCCACCTCGGCCGGTTCTCGGCGGAGGGAGTGGCCCGCGAGCTGCTCTCCGGGGGAACGATGCTGTTCGGCGTGCCCACCATGTACCACCGGCTGGCCGGCGCCCTGGCCGATCCGGCCGGGCCGGGGAACCTCGCGAAGGCGCTGGCGGACGCCCGGCTGCTGGTGTCCGGCTCGGCCGCCCTGCCGGTCCACGACCACGAGCGGATCGAGAAGGCCACAGGCCGCCGGGTCATCGAGCGGTACGGGATGACGGAGACCCTGATGAACACCGGCGTACGGGCCGACGGCGCGCCGCGCCCCGGGACGGTCGGCCCGCCCCTGTCGGGCGTGGAGCTCAGGCTCGTCGAGGAGGACGGCACCGTGCTCACGGACACCACGTCCATCGGGGAGATCCAGGTGCGCGGCCCGAACCTCTTCACCGGATACCTGAACCGCCCCGACGCCACGGCGGCCGCCTTCACCGAGGACGGCTTCTTCCGCACGGGCGACATGGCGACGCTGGACCCCGACGGCTACGTGAGGATCGTCGGGCGCAAGGCCACCGACCTCATCAAGAGCGGCGGCTACAAGATCGGCGCGGGCGAGATCGAGAACGCCCTGCTGGACCATCCCGGCGTGCGCGAGGCGGCCGTCACCGGGGAGCCGGATGCGGACCTGGGCGAGCGGATCGTCGCCTGGGTGGTGCCGGCCGATCCCGGATCACCGCCCGGGGAGCGCGAGTTGGCGGACCATGTGGCGGACCTGCTGGCGCCGCACAAGCGCCCTCGTGTCGTCCGCTACCTCGACGTGCTGCCCCGGAACGAGCTGGGCAAGATCATGAAGAGGTCGCTCGGTGTCTGACGCCCGCTGCGACCGCATGTCCGCACGACAGGCCGTCTCCGCCGTCGCGGACAGTTTCACGGAACACCGTCCCGCCGATCGCCCGACCCCTCCGGACGGCCCGCTCGGCTGGAGCGGCTACGCGGAATCGAGGGAGCGCGCCTCGGCCCGGACCGGCGAGGAGGAGTCCGTCCTGTACGGGACCGCCGTGGTCGGCGGCCGGGAGTGCGTCCTCGTCTCGTTCGAGTTCGGCTTCCTGGGCGGCTCGTTGGGCGGTCACACCGGGGACCGGCTGGAGGCCGCGTACGCCCTGGCGGGCGAGCGGAGGCTGCCGCTCGTCTCGCTCGTCGCCACCGGTGGCAGCCGGATGCAGGAGGGCATGATCGCGCTGATACAGCTCCAGCGGGTGGCCCGGGCGTCGGCGCTGCTGCGGGCCGGCGGCCTGCCGCAGATCGCCGTACTGCGGGATCCCACCACCGGGGGCGGCTGGGCCACCGTCGGGGCGGGCGCCGACGTCGTGCTGGCCCTGCCGGGGGCGCAGATCGGCTTCGCGGGTTCCCGGGTGCGGCCGAGCGACGCAGATCCTCACGCGTACACCGCCGAGGGGCAGTTGGCGGCGGGCCAGGTCGACGCGGTCGTCCCGCCGGACGAACTGCCCGGGACGCTGGCCCGCTGGCTGACCGCGCTGACGGTCGCCGGTCCGCCGCAGGCGGCCCCGGTGCCGGGCGCACTGTCGGCCGCGGGGCTGCCGGCGACCGGCTGGGAGGCGGTGGAACAGGCCCGGGCGGTGGCGCGGCCACGGGCCGCGGCCTATCTGGACGCGTACTTCGAGCACCGGCTGCCGCTGAGCGGCGACCGCTGCGGCGGCAGGGATCCGGGGCTGCTCTGCGGGGTGGGCCTGCGCGAGGGGCGGCCGGTGGCGTACGCCGCCCAGTGCGGCACCGCGACCCGCCCGGCGGGCTACCGCACGGCGGCCCGGGTGATCCGGCTCGCGGACCGTCTCGGCCTCCCCGTGCTGACCCTGATCGACACCCCCGGCGCGGCCAACGACGCCGAGGCGGAGCGGGCGGGCGCGGGCGCGGCCATCGCCGACGCCTTCGCGGCGGTCGCCGCCGCACGGGTCCCCGTGACGACCCTCGTGATCGGCGAGGGCGGCTCCGGCGGCGCGCTGGCCCTGGCCGCTCCGGACAACACCCATGTCACCGCGGACAGTTATTTCTCGGTGATCGCGCCGGAACTGGCGGCGGCCATCCTCAAACGGGGTCCGGACGAGGTGCGGTCGACCGCCGACCAGCTCCGGCTGCGCCCGCAGGACCTGGTGGAGCTGGGGATCGCCCGCTCGGTCGTCGGCCCCGCCGGGCCGGAGATCTGAGGCGCGCTCGGCGCGCCGCCCGGGCGACCCTTGGCTAGCGTGACAAGAAGGACCATCCGTCGAGTGAAGAGAGGTCCGAGCCATGGCCGCAGAACCCGAGGGCACTCCGTGCTGGGCCGATGGGACGTTCGGTGATCTGGAGGGGGCGAAACGTTTCTACGGTGAGCTCCTGGGCTGGTCGTACGGCGAGTCGATGCCCGAGTACGGCTCGTACACGCAGGCCCATGTGGACGGCAAGGCGGTCGCCGCCCTGTCGCCTCCCATGCCCGGCCAGGACGCGCCGAACGCCTGGTGTCTCTACCTCGCGTCGCCGGACGCCGCCGCCACCACCGCGAAGATCCGCGCGTGCGGCGGCGAGGTGATGGTGGAGCCGATGCAGGTCGGCGACTTCGGGACGATGGTGCTGGCCACCGACCCCGGCGGGACGGCCTTCGGGGTGTGGCAGGCCGGCCGCCACGAGGGCTTCGAGGCGCGGACCGTGCCCGGTGCCTTCGCCTGGGCGGAGGTCTACACACGGGAGCCGGAGAAGGCGGACCACTTCTTCGCGGCCGTCTTCGGATACGGGGTGAAGCAACTCGACGACGAAGCCATCGACTTCGCCCTCTACGACCTCGGCGCCGACCCGGTCCTCGGCCGGATGAGGATGGGGGCGGAATTCTCTCCCCAGGTACCGGCCCACATGAACGTGTACTTCACCGTGGCGGACTGCGACGCCGCGGTGGAGAAGGCGAAGTCGCTCGGCGCGGAGCTCCGTTTCGGCCCGATGACCATCCCGTTCGGACGGTTCGCCACCCTGACGGACCCGCAGGGCGCGGTGTTCTCGCTGTTCGATCCCACGACGACCGGAGGCGAGATGCCGAAGGTCACCCCCGCTCCCTGACCGGTCCTCCCCACCCACCGGGCCCCCGGCCGCGGCTCCCGCCCCCCGAGGGCCCGGGAGCCGCCGGTGCGGGAGGCGCCGGCCCTGGTGACGCCGGTGCGGGAGACGCCGGCCCGGGAGCCGCCGTTGCGGGAGACGGCTCCGCCCGGCCCGTCAGCCGGACGGGGTCAGCGCCGCTTCCCGCATCACCGCCGCCAGCTCCCCGCGCAGCCGGGAGAAGGCGGGCGTGCCGCGCAGAGCGGCCACATCCGTCTCCTCCCCGCGCTCCAGGCCCACTTCCAGCTCGGCCACGATCCTGCCCGGGTTCGCCGCCATGACCAGGACGCGGGAGCCCAGCAGGACGGCCTCCTCCGCCGAGTGCGTCACGAAGAGCACCGTGGTCCCGGAGGTCACCGCCAGGGTGCGCACCTCCTCCTGGAGCCGCTCCCTGGTGAGCGCGTCCAGCGCGGCGAACGGCTCGTCCATCAGGAGCACCCGGGGCTCCCCCGCCAGCGCCCGCGCGATGGCCACCCGCTGCTGCTGCCCGCCGGAGAGCTCCCAGGTGCGGCGGCCCGCCATCCCGGCCAGCCCCACCCGCGCGAGCAGTTCCTCCGTACGCTCCGCCCTGCGCTCACGCGGAACGCCGTGCCGGGCCAGGGCGAACCCGATGTTGCCTCCGGCCGTGCGCCACGGGAACAGTCTCGGCTGCTGGAAGACGACGCCCGTCGCACGGCCGGGCACGGGCGCCCCTCCTCGTACCGTCGCGGTGCCCTCCGCGGCCGTCACGAAGCCTGCGGCGATCCGCAGGAGGGTCGTCTTGCCGCAGCCCGACGGGCCGACCAGCACGACGAACTCCCCCGGTGCGGCCGTCAGCGAGACGTTCTCCACCGCGGTGACGGGCTCCCTGGCCTTCCCGTAGCGCACGGTGATCCCGTGCAGGGCGATGTCGGCGGTGTCATGGGGGTCAACCTGCGGCACGGGCCAGCTCCTCCACCGCGAGCGCCTTCTCGAACGCCGCCTGCCCGGGGACGGAGTCCACGGCCTTCTGCCCCTTGAGGAAGACGGCCGCCTCGTGCAGGTACCGCGCGAACTTCCCGGGGGCTCCCGCCGTGCCGAGGTACTCCGGCCCCTGCTGCTCCTTCGCCGTCAGCAGCACGAGCTGCGCCAGCTGCTTCTTCGCCTCGGCCGGCGGGATGTTGAGCTCGGCGCCGATGGACGCGGCGGCCTTCTCCGGGTCGGACCTGGTCTGCTCGACGGCCTCGTCCTGCGTCTTCAGCCAGGTGGTGACGATGTCGGGGTGCTTCTTCGCGAAGGAGTCCGTGACGATGCCCAGGTCCGCGGTGACCTTCCCCTTCTCGGCGAGTTCGCGGCTGGTGACCAGCGTCGTGCCGGTCTTCTGGATCTCGCTGAGCGTCGGCGTCCAGACGTACGCGGCGTCGATGTCGCCCCGGGTCCAGGCGGCGAGCGCGTCCTGCGGCTGGAGGTCCACGATGTTCACGTCCGCCGGCTTCACACCGGCCTGGTCGAGCGCGGCGAGCAGCGAGAAGTGGGTGGTGGAACCGAAGGGGGCTGCGACCTTCTTCCCCTTCAGCTCCTCGACGGAGCCGATGCCCTTCCTGGCGACCAGCGCCTCGTTGTCGCCGATGACGTCGTGGATCCAGAGGACCTTGTAGGGGATGTCGAGCGGCGCGGACAGTCCCTTGGTGACGGGGCTGGAACCGGCGAGCCCCAGGTCGACGGCCCCGGAGATGACCGCGGTGTTGACGTCGCCGCCCGAGTCGAACTTCACCCAGCTGACGTCGGCGTCGGGAAGCGCCTTCTCCAACAGCTTCTGGTTCTTCACGACAAGATCGGCGTTGGGTATGGCCTGGTAGGCGATGCGGACGGCGGTCCTGCCGTCACCCCCGCCGTCGGAGCCGCCGTCGCCGCAGCCCGCGAGGGTGAGCACGGTGAGGGCGGCGGTCAGCAGGGCGGCGCGGCGGCGGATGGCCACGGACATGACGTGCTCCAAGGGGAGGGGAAAAGGGGACATGGGGTTCAGGACCGGCCGCGCCACGGCACGAGCGCGCGTTCGGCGCCCTTGAGCAGGGCGTCGAGGAGGATGCCGGAGAGGCCGATGGCGATGAGGCCGGCGATGACGACGGCGGTCTGGTTGTAGCGCTGGGCGTCGCGGATCATGCCGCCGATGCCGGGGACCCCGTTGATGGTCTCGGCAGCGACGACGCAGGTGTACGCGATGCCGACGGCGATCCGTACCCCGGTGAGGATCTCCGGCAGCGCGGCGGGCAGCCGCACCGAGAGCAGCAGGGACACGGGGCCCGCGCCGAGCGCCCGGGCCGCCTCGACGAGTTCGCCCGGCACCGTGCGCACGGCGGCGGCGGTGGCTGCGGCGATCGGAGGCAGGGCCGCGATGACGAGGAGCCAGATCTTCGGCGACTCGTCGATGCCGAACCAGATGACGAGCAGCGAGAAGTAGGCGAGCGGGGGCAGCGTGCGCAGGAAGGTGACGGCCGGTTCGAGAACGACGGCGAGCGGCTTGACGACGCCGATGAGCAGCCCGAGGGGGATGCCCGCGAGCATCGCGTAGCCCGCGCCGATGCCGATGCGCCGGAGGCTGACCCCCAGGTGCTCGATCAGCAGGTACCCGCTGTAGCCGCGCACCCCGTCGTGGACCGTGGAGGCGAGGACGAACTGGTGCCAGACCTCCCCCGGCGACGGCACGAGCACCCGCGGCCAGACCTCGGCGGCCACGACGGCCTGCCAGGCGGCGATCAGGACGGCGAGGGCGACCGCGCGCAGCCCCACCCAGCGCAGGGCGGCGATGCGGGGCGGGACGCGGCGCACCCGTACGGGGCCGGTCCCGGCAGGCGCGGGGGCGGCAGTCCGCTCGACGACGGTCATGCTCCGGCCCCCGCGACGAGCGCGCGCAGCCGGGGGGCGACTTCCTCACCCACCCGGTAGGCCTCCTCCAGGTGCGGATAGCCGGAGAGGATGAACTCGGATATGCCCAGGCGCTGGTACTCGTACAGCCGCTGCGCGACCTCGTCGTGCGAGCCGACGAGCGCGGTGCCGGCCCCCTCCCGTACGAGCCCGATGCCCGCCCAGAGGTTCGGGGCGACCTCCAGCTTCGCGGCGTCCGCGGAGCCGCCGTGGAGCGCGGCCATGCGGGCCTGCCCGGTGGAGTCCATGCGCGCGAATCGTTCCTGGCTGGCCCGGACGGCCTCCGGGTCGATGCCCGAGAGGATGCGGTCCGCCTCGGCCCAGGCCTCGGCCGAGGTGTCCCGGCTGATGATGTGCAGCCGCAGGCCGTAGCGGAGCGCGGGGGCGGCGGCGCGGAGGCGGTCGATGCGCTGCGCGAGGGCGGCGGGGGGCTCGCCCCAGAGCAGCTGCACGTCGGCCCGGCGCGCGGCGACGGCTTCGGCCGCCGGGGAGGCACCGCCGAAGTAGAGGGGCACGGGGTGCTGGAGGGCCGGTTCGTGGAGCTGGGCGCCCTCGATGCGCAGATGCTCCCCCGTGTGGTCGACACGCTTTCCTTCGAGGAGGTCACGCAGGACTGCCATCACCTCGTCGGTGCGGGCATAGCGCTGGTCGTGCGCCAAGTGGTCCCCGTACGCACGCTGTTCGACCGGGTCCCCGCCGGTGACGACGTTGAGACGGAGCCTGCCCCCGGCGAACCGCCGGAAGGCGTCGGCCTGCTGGGCCAGCAGGGTGGGACTGGCGAAGCCCGAGCGGAAGGCGACCAGGAACCCGATGCGGTCGGTGTGCTGGGTGAGCGCCGCGGTGAGGATCCAGGGGTCGACGCAGCCGAGCCCCACGGGGGTCAGCAACGAGTGGAAACCGGCCTGTTCGGCGGCGCGCGCCACCTGCGTCAGGTAGCCGATGCCGGCGGGCCGGCGGGTGGCCGCGCCGGTCCTCCCCTGCACGGCGGTGACCCCGCCGGGATCGCGGCCGTCGCCGCCCGTGGGCAGGAACCAGTGGAGCAGGAGCGGGTCTTCGGGCATGGCGGATCCTCGGGGGACGGCAACGGGGAACACACCGCGGGCGTACGGATGCACGGGTGCACCGGCAGGCCGGGGTGTCCGGGGGTGGATCGGGGACGCGAGGGCGTCGGGAAGCCGGCGTCAGATCCGGCGGGGCGTCACGTCAGCAACAGGACGGACAGCAGGAGCAGGCCCGACAGAGCATGGTCGAGACACGCAGGAGATCCACGTGACGACGCGACACAAGAGCGGGGGCCATGCGGGCATCCTCGCGGCGCCATGGGCACGGCGACAAGCGCTGCCCGCATGCCGGACAACGTCGTATCAAGGAATGGACGGGAGGTGGGTCTCTGCGCCTGAGGTTCTCTGCGGCCGGGGGCTCCTCGGACCGGGGTTCTCCGCGGCCGGGGGCTCCTCGGACCGGGGAACTCTGCGGCTGGGGTTCTCCACGGTTCACGGCTGAGGATCTCTACGGCTGGGGCTCCCCGGGCCGGGGAACTGCTATGGCTGGGGGTCGCGCGCGTCGTACCGGGCGAAGGCCCGCCAGCGCAGCCCCAGCAGGCACACCACCAGGACGCAGGCGAGCCCGCCGCCGGTCACCGCCACGGCCGGGGACGTCAGGTCGGCCACCGAGCCGGCCACGAGGTCGCCGAGCCTGGGGCCGCCCGCCACGACGACGATGAACACGCCCTGGAGCCGGCCGCGCATCTCGTCCGGTACGGCCGCCTGGAGCATGGTGTTGCGGAAGACCATCGAGATGGAGTCCGCGCATCCGGCGAGCGCGAGCAGGATCAGCCCCGGCCACAGCTGCCGGGTCAGCCCGAACAGGGCGATGGCCCCGCCCCAGCACGCCACGGCGACGAGGACGGCGAGCCCGTGCCGGTGGATCCGCCCCAGCCACCCGGAGAACACGCTGCCGAGCAGGGCGCCCAGCGCGGGGGCTGCGACCAGCAGCCCGGTGGTCTTGGCGTCGCCGCCGAACCAGACCACGGCGACCACGGGGAACAGGGCGCGCGGGTGGGCGAGAACCATGGCGCTCAGGTCGCTGAAGAAGGTCATCCGCAGATTGGGCCTGGTCCCGAGGAAGCGCAGACCGTCCAGGACGGAGGCCCGCTTGGCCGCCTTCTCCCCCTCGCCCCGGCCGGGCAGCATCGACGGCAGCCGCCACATCGCGTACAGCGAGGCGGTGAAGGTGACGGCGTCGACGGTGTACGCCGCCTTGTAGCCCCACCAGCCGACGATCAGACCGCCGAGCATCGGGCCGACCAGCCCGCCGGTGGTGGAGGTCATGGCGCTGAGCGCGTTGGCGGCGGGGAGCTGTTCGGCCGGGAGCAGACGGGCGATCATCGAGCTGCGGGCGGGCGAGTTGAGCGAGAAGCACACGGCCTGGAGGGCGACGACCGCGTACAACAGCCCGACGTGCTGGACCCCGGCGAAGGTGACAGCCGCCAGCACCAGGGAGAGCAGGAACGATCCTGTGGCGCTGATGAGCCCCAGCTTGCGCCGGTCGACGGTGTCGGCGACGGCCCCGCTGTAGAGCCCGAGGAGCACCAGCGGGACGAGGGAACAGAGACCGATCAGCCCGACGGAGAAGGCGGAGCCGGTGATGTCGTAGACCTGGAGGGAAACGGCCAGCGCCGTCATGCCCTGCCCGATCCAGGACACGGTGTTCCCGAACCAGAGCCGCCGGTAGTCGGGGGAGGTACGCAGCGGCGTCAGGTCGGCGAGTATGCGCATGCGGGATACACGTGGTTCGGCTGTTTCGGTCACAGGGGATGGTAGCGACCCGCCTCGGCCGGGAGCCGGTGGGGCGCGGTTCTCGCCGGTTCCGCCGGCGTCTCCGGTGTCGCCGCTGCCGCCGCTGACACCGTCTCGCCCGCCTCTGCGGTGCTGTCGGGGCCGCCGGTGTCGCCCGTATCTTCATGCCGCCGGGGTCGCTGACAGGACAGTCCTGCTGTTTCTGCGGTGACTGTCGCATCGTTTGCGCCACACGGGGCGAACGTGGCGCAATCACGCGTTGCCGCCTCGGCCCCCGGCGCGCAGCCTGGGTCACGGGAGCGCTCCCACGCCCTGCCGCGGCCTGGCCTCGCCTGTTCTCCATGGAGCCTGCACCGGGTGCCGGCCACCGCTGCGCAAGCGTCCGATCCCCCTGGAGACACCATGCCAAGACGCCGATGGACCGGGCCCCTTCTGCTGGCCCTCCTGCTGACCGCGCCCCTCTCGTCACCCGCCGAAGCCGACGCGCTGCCGTCCCGGGCGGCAACGGCGGAGGCCGCCTCACCCGCGCCGCTGCCGTCGCTCCACGCGACCACCACCCAGGTCGCCTCCGGGCTGAAACGGCCCACCGCGATCGCCGCCCCCGACGACGGGACGGACCGACTCTTCATCACCCAGAAGTCCGGCACCGTCCGCGTCTACCGTCCGGACACCGGCCTGGCCCCGGCCCCGGTCGTCGACATCTCATCGGCCGTGGACGAATCGGGCAACGAGCGCGGCCTGCTCGGCATCGCCCTCCCGCCCGACTTCGCCGACAGTCAGGACCTGTACCTGGCGTACACCGCACTGCCCGACGGTGCGGTCACTCTCGCCCGCTACCGGCTCGACGAGTCCCGCCTCGAGGTCCTGCTCTCGCAGCCACACGCCGAGAACAGCAACCACAACGGCGGCCAGCTCGCGTTCGGCCCGGACGGCGATCTGTACTGGAGCATCGGCGACGGCGGCGGCTCCGCGGACCCCCTCCGCTCCGCGCAGCGGCTGGACACCCTGCTGGGCAAGATCATGCGCATCGACGTGAGCCGGAGCTGCGGCTCCCTCGCCTACTGCGTCCCCGACGACAACCCCTTCGTGGGCACCCCCGGCGCCCGCGAGGAGATCTGGCTGTACGGTCTGCGCAACCCGTGGCGCTTCTCCTTCGACAGCGCCGACGGCTCGATGTGGATCGGCGACGTCGGGCAGGGCCGTTGGGAGGAAGTCGACCACCTCGCTCCCGGGCGGGGAGGACTGAACCTCGGCTGGTCCTGCTACGAGGGCCTGGAGAAGTTCGCGGGCGGCGACTGCGTGCCGGGCGCGACGTACACCGAGCCCGTCTTCACCTACTCCCCGTACACCGGCGGCTGCTCGGTCATCGGCGGCCACGTCTACCGGGGCGAGAAGTACGCGGACCTGGTCGGCGGCACGTACATCGCCACCGACTACTGCTCGTCCACCGTCTGGGCGCTGCGTCCCGACGGCGACGGCGGCTACGAACAGGCCGAGATCGGGGAGATGCCCACCCAGGTGACGTCGATCGGTGCGACCGCCGACGGGGAGTTCTACGTGGTCAACGATCTGCCCGGCGGCCTGCACCGCGTGTCGTTCACCAGGGAGGAACCCACCTGCCGCGTGGACCGTGCCGTGAAGGCCTGGGGCACGGGCACCACGGTCGACCTCACCGTCACCAACACGGGCAGCACGCCCGTGAACGGCTGGACGCTCGAATTCCCGCTGCCCCTCGGGCAGACCGTCATCTCCGACTGGAACACCGACCTGACCCAGGGGAGCAACACGATCGCGGCGACGAACGCCGCGCACAACGCCGTGATCGCTCCCGGCGCGAGCGTCACCCTCGGCTATCTCGCCGGCCACACCGGTGACGCCTCATCGCCACCGCGCTTCATGCTCAACGGGGACGCCTGCGCCGTCGGCGAATGACGCCGCCGGCACGCTGAGGGCACGCCCGCGCCGGCGGCCGCCGCCCGGTTCACCGGCAGGGCACTCGCCCTGTCGCGTCCCGGGCGGTGGCTGCTCGGCCGGCACGCCGTGCGGGTCAGAGGGCCGCCGGCCCGAAGGGGCTGTCGTGGAGGCGGGCGAGCAGATCGGCCGCGTCCTGATACACCTGGCCGGCGCCGGCCTGCTCCAGATCGGCGCGGGGAATACCGCCCGACAGCAACGCCACCGAACGCACGCCGGCCCGGGCAGCCGCCTTCATGTCCCACACGGAGTCGCCCACGAACACCGCCTGTCCGGGACCGACACCGGCCAGCTCACAAGCCAGCCTCACGGGTTCCGGGGAGGGCTTGCCCTCGGCGACGTCGTCAGAGCTCGCCGTTCTCCAGATCGCGTCGTCCGCGTCCACGGCCCGGCGCAGGGCCTCCAGCTCCGGACCACTCGCCGACGTGGCCAGCACGACCCGCCAATCGCTCCTGGCCAGGGTGCGCAGCAGATCGCCCGCGCCCTCGAAAGCGGGGAGGCGGTCGAAGTACGTTCCGTAGAGCACCGTGTGTGCGGAGCTGATGGCGGCGTCCTGTTCCTCGTCGCGTCGGGCTCCGAGCAGCCGCTCTATCAGATCCCCGGAACCCAGGCCGATCGCACGGTGGATGTCCGCCATGGTCACGGCGTGCCCGGCCTGCCGGAACGCCTCCCACCACGCGACCACATGCAGGTGGTTGGTGTCCGTCAGCGTGCCGTCCACATCGAAGATCGCTGCGCCTGGCATGTTCGCCTCCTTCCTTCGCACTCGTCCTTCGTCCCCGGCGGCCGGCCGGCTCCAGGGCCGCCGGACCTGTCGCCCGACGGGGCGGCGGCCCGATCGCGCGACACGGACCGGCCCGCCCTGCCTGCCCTGCCCGCATCGGCCCGCTTCAGGCGTGTGCGGTGTCCGGGCTCAGCCGCCTCAGGCGTTCGTCGAGGTCGCGGCTGTAGAACTCCATGAAGCCATCGGGATCCGGGCCCGCGTTCTGCATGACGAGCCGGTCGAACCCGGCGTCGACGAACTTCTGTGCGACCTCGGTGTAGCGGGCGGGGTCGGGGCCGCACGCGAACTTCTCCAGGATGTCCTGCTCGCGGACCGTCGTGGTCGCCGCCTCGAAGTTGACCGGATTGGGCAGCTCACTCATGACCTTCCACCCGGTCACGGCCCAGCGTGACGTCTCCAGGGCGGCCTGCGCCGCGGTGTGCTCGTCGGGGGCCCAGGCCATCGGCACCTCCGCGTAGCGCGGCCCGTCACCACCCGCGGCACGGTAGTCCTGGACGATCTCCGGCTTGTCCTCGGTGGCGAACAGCCCGTCGCCCAGTTCCGCGGCGATCCGTGTCGACACCTTGCCGCTGGCGGCCACCGCGATCAGGGGCAGCTCGTCGGGAAGGTCGAACACGCGGGCATCCTCCAGGCGCAGTTGCTTGCCCTCGTAGGACCGGTATCCACCGCTCCAGAGCAGCCGGATGATCTCCAGGGCCTCCCTGAGCATCTCGTGCCGTGTGAGGACCGTGTCGGGGAAGCCGTGCCCGACGACGTGCTCGTTCAGGCGCTCGCCCGAGCCCACGCCCAGGACGAAGCGGCCCTCCGACAGCAGCGCGAGGGTTGCCGCCGCCTGAGCGATGATCGCCGGGTGGTAGCGGACGGTGGGGCACGTGACACCGGTCGCCAGCCCGATCCTGGAGGTCTTGGCCGCGATGCTTCCCAGCACCGTCCAGGCGAAGGGTGAATGCCCCTGGTTGTCGAGCCAGGGGTGATAGTGATCGCTGATCTCGACGAAGTCGAAGCCCGCCTGCTCTGCGAGGACCGCCTGCCGTACGAGTTCCGCCGGGCCGAACGCTTCGGCAGCGAGCTTGTATCCGATTTCCATGCGTTCCTCACTTCTCGTGTCCAGGGCGTTCCGTCCGCCTACCCGTGCCTGCGCCAGGTGGTCCTCACCCGGGAGTACCGGCTGCGCCGTCGGCGACGTGCACGGACCCCGTGAACGGCGATGAGTTTCCTCCCGGGACGAGCGGGCACGCGCTTGTCAACAGCACATCGCGGCCTCCCAGCGCCGCGGTGGCATCGAGAGGGAGGAAACACATGCTGAAGGCGATCGCAGACGTTCTCCGATCCATCGGCGGGGCCATCGCCACCGTCGTCACCCTGCCTTTCCGCGCCGTCGCGCGGCTCTTCGGCGGAGCCTCCGACACCGCGCACGGCCACCACTGACCATCTCTCCCTCTGACGATCGCCCCGGCAGCCTCCCCGAGCCTGCCGGGGCTTCGTGCGTACGAAGGGCCTCCCGGCCCCGGCAGGCGTCCTCCGCTCCCGCCGCTGCCGCTTCCGCCGGATGGGCGTGCGCGCTCCGTCGGAGGAGCGCGGAACTCGGCTGTCGGGCCGGCCAGGACGACCGCGGTGCGGACCATGGCCCCACGATCTCCTCTCCACGCCTCGTCAGCACGTGGAGGCATCCGGACGGGGCCGTGTTCCGGGGCCCGCCCGGGGCAGCCACATGCGCGAATGCCTGGGACCGCGCTCCCCGTCAGCGGTGGCCGCGAACCCGTCAGGAGCGGTGGCGCAGCCGCAGCGGGGCGTAGAGCGCCAGGGCCACGAGGAACGCCACCCCATAGGCGAGGTCGGCTCCGTGCAGGGCCTCCGCCACCGGGCCCACGTACAGGCCGGTGCTCATGAACGGCACCGCCGCGGCAAAGGCGGCCACGAAGGCGGTGAGCGCCGGCCACCACGGCCGGTCGCGGCCGCTCTCGGCGGCGAGGTCGATCGGTGCGCCTCCGCGGGCCCTGGCCCGCACCGTCCAGTCCACGGCCACGATCGCGACGAAGCCGGGAATCCAGTAGCCGACCAGGAGCAGCACGTTCTGGAAGCGCGCCGTGGTGTCGGCCGCGTGCATCCACAGCACGAGCGGGAAACCGAGCGCCGCGGCGAGGGCGGCGGCGACGGGGCGTGGCAGGCGCACCCCCATCGTCTGCAGCGCCAGGGAACCGCTGTAGTCGTTCATGGCGTTGCTGCACAGCGCGGCGAGCGCCACGGCGAGCAGACCGAACGCCCCGAGCGCTCCCCCGCCCAGAAGGGTGTCGATCCCGCGCGCGGTCTGGTCGGTGAGGACGGACGCGCCCCACAGGCCGAGCGTCTGGACCGCCACGAAGGAGACGCTGATGCCCAGCAGCGTGCACCAGAACATGCGCGGCCGTGACGTGGTGGGCGGCAGATAGCGGCTGAAGTCGCTGGCGTAGGGGGCCCACGACAGCGCCAGGCTCAGGGCGATCGTGCACGTCAGGACGAACGCGCCCGCCCGGTCGCCGCCGTGCACGGTGCCGGAGGCAGTGGGCTGGACGCCGTCCAGCAGTTTGACGGCGAGCACGGCGAAGGCAGCGGCGAGGGCGAACGTCATCACCGTCTGGAGCCGGTGGATCGCCTCGTACCCCAGCACGCCGAGCGCACCCTGGGCGGCCATCATGACCAGCACGCCGAGCCAGAAGGGCCAGCCGAACAGCTGGGCCAGCGCGTCCCCTCCGAACAGGCCGATCAGCGCGTCCCAGGCGATCGAGGACAGCCACTGCAAAGCTCCGGGCAGCACGACGCCCCTGCCGAACGCCAACCGTGCGAGCGGGAGTTGACCGACCCCGGTCCGGCTTCCCCAGGTCCCGAGGAAGGCGGTGGGCACCGCCCCCACGAGCGTGCCCAGCACGACGGCGACGAGCGCAGTGGCGAAGTCCAGGCCCAGGGCGATGCCCACGGTGCCGGTGAAGACACCCGTCATGGTGAGGTTGGGGGCGAACCAGACGGTGAACAGCCTGCCGGCGCGGCCGTAACGCCGGTCCTCCGGAACGGGGGCTATCCCGTGCGTCTCGATCCGCAGATCGCCGGGGGCTGCGGGCATGCGGCCCCCGAAAGCGGGACGTGGGGCAGGAACTGCCTGCTTCGCGACCGCACGGTCGTCGGGGGTATACGGCAACGGCATGAAGACATCCCTCCGCCAGTACTAACTGGTTCAGGTTCGACGGGTGTGTTCTCAGCCCCTGCGGGGCACCCCGTGTCCGGTTCGGCGGCCAGGATAACCGGGCGGCCGACCGGGCCCGGCCGCGGGGTGACCGGCGCGCGGGCCGCGGGGTGACCGGCGCGCGGGCCGAGGGTGACCGGCGCGCGGGCCGAGGGTGACCGGCGCGCGGGCCGGGGCCATGCACATCACTCACCGCCCTTGTCCGTCCTGGCCGTTGACGCCTCCGCACCCTCGTGACAACGTTGTCAGGTCCCGCACTCCGCGCCTCGAACAGGAGAGCCCCGTATGCGCTGGTCCCCCTCACGCCGTCAGGTCCTCGGTGCCTCTCTCGCCGCGCTGGCCGCCGCGACCACCACCGAAGCGTCCGCAGTGGCCCCCGCCGGTGCCCCGTCCTCTTCCCGCTCCCTCTCGCGTGCGCGCAGCACCTACGACGCCCTGAAGGAGTACTTCGACACGGCGGACGGCACCGGGCTCGTACGCGAGCAGTACCCGGCCGCCCCCGACGACCGTCCGTACTCCTACGAATGGCCGCTCTCCCAGGTCCACGTGGCCGCCCTCGACCTGGCCTTCGTGGACCACCGCTACGCACCGGCCCTGGCCGTCCGCGCCCGGGCGCAGGAGCTGTACTGGAACGCGGCGGGCGGCACCACCGGCCTCCCCGGCTACGACTCCTACCCGGTCGCGCCGCACGGTGGCGGTGGCGACATGTTCTACGACGACAACGAGTGGGTGGGACTGGCCAAGGCCCAGCTCCACCTGCAGACCGGCGACCGGGCCGCGCTCCACCGCGCGAAGGAGATCTTCACGCTGGTCGAGTCGGGCTGGGACACCGACCCGGACCACCCCGCCCCCGGCGGAGTGTTCTGGACCCAGGCCGACTGGAGTCACAGCCGTAACACCGTCTCCAACATGCCCGGCGCCCAACTCGGCCTGCGGCTCCACCAGATCACCGGCAGGTCCCGCTACCTGGAGTCCTCCAGGCGTTTCTACGACTGGACCAACGCCCATCTGCGGACCCCCGAGGGCCTCTACCACGACAGCCTCGACCTGACGGGCACGGTCGACCGGACCATCTGGTCCTACAACCAGGGCGTCCCGGTCGGCGTAGGCGTCCTGCTGTACGGGGCGACCGACGACCGGGCATACCTGAACCAGGCCCGGCGTACGGCCGAGGCCGCGTACACGCACTACGTGACCGAGGGCAGGCTGCACACCCAGCCCGTCTTCTTCAACTCGATCTTCTTCAAGAACCTGCTGCTCCTGGAGTCGGTGACCGGCGGATCCGTCTACCGGCGGGCGATGGCCGACTACGCGGACCACATCTGGTCCGAGCGACGGGACAGCTCCACCGGCCTGATGCGTTTCGACGACAGCGGGACCACCCAGGTCATCGAGCAGGCCGCCGCGGCACAGGTCTTCGCGGTACTGGCCTGGCCGCGCGGCGCTTGGCGGACGCTCTACTGACTCCGGCCGACGCGGGGTTGCCCTGCGCCGCACCACGGTGCGGCCCGCAGCCCCGAGCACGCTTCCCCTCCAGCCACGGACAGGGCCCCGACCTCTGTGAAGTGATCCCCGCTCAGCTCGGGTCCCCGCTGCGCGCCGAGAGGTTCCCGGCGTGATGCCGTACTCACGTGTGGACCGACGGGCCTCTCGGATGCGCCCGGTCCGGCCGGCCGGTCAGGCCGGGCCTCGCTCCGGCGGGCCGCCCACGACCGTGAGCAGGTCGACGACGAAGACCAGTGTCGAGCCCGCCGGGATCAGAGTGGAGGGCGACTGCTTGCCGTAGCCGAGACGCGGGGGAACGATGATCTCGCGTCGGCCGCCGACCTTCATTCCCCGCACTCCCCGGTCCCAGCCCTTGATGACTTTGCCACCGCCCACAGCGAACTTGAAGGGCCGGTCCCGCTCCCAGGAGGAGTCGAACTCCCTTCCGGACGCGAACGTGACCCCCACGTAGTGAACCTGGACGACCCTGCCCGGTTGCGCCTCGGGTCCGTCCCCGACCACGAGGTCCCGGATCGTCAGCTCGGTGGGCACATCACCCTCCGGAACCTCGACCTCCGGCTTCATCGGTTCGCTCATCACGGTCCCCTCGCTCGCCACCGAAATCCTCCGCACGGACAGCGCTCGGGGGTCGAGGACGAATGCCCGCCTCCGTGCGCCGTCCGCCACACACAAAATGCCCTCAGAAAACAGGTTTCCCCAGGTCAGGACAACTCTACCCGGGGATGCCCGGTGGGACGGGCGGGACGATCCCGATACGTGCATACTGCGCGAGGGCTCCGCTCCGGAGGGGAATCCTGTTTCCCCCTCGCGGGATCCGTGGCCATGCGCAGGTTCGGTAAGAGGAATCGGAGGCATAGGAGGCACAGGAGGGAACCTCACTCCTTTTTCTCCCCCATGCAGGCCGCCAAGCCTCAATCGCACGCCATTCGAAGTGACTAACGTCACTCAACTCCGGCCCTCTGCCGGGAAGGTGGGACCTTACCTTTGAGAAGTATCGATTCTTAGGGGTGGGCGGACTTTCATGGTGCCGGACAATTCGATATTCATCGGTTTCGCGGCCAGAGCAGGTCGACTTTTGGTCCGAGTTTTTCTCTGGGGAGTCGCAGCAGCACTGACTGCTCTGAGTGCGTGGACAATCTGGCTCATCACGATGGGTGGCGGCGGCCCAAAAATAGCCGTGTGGACTGCTGTCCTCATCGCTCCGGGAGCGCTTTTCGGTTTGATTGCGGCATACCAGCGAAAGAAATCTCGCGCCGATCTCCCTCGGTGTGCCCACCCATCCTCAACAGCCTCGAATGCCGATCACGAGAAGACCGCTCCCCCCTTCCCGGGCACCGACCGACAGGGCACCCCCGCATAACACGACGACCGATCATGCACGGCGGATGAGAAGAACCGGCAAGCCTCCTCCGCATCTTCGGGACATCCGGAGCGATCTCTCTCACGTCAATTCGTTCTCACAATGATTCCCGGATTCGACATGAGGCAGGTTCGCCCGGAGTGCCGCCCTCTCCTGTCCCGCTGGTCGCCTTGAACTCCTGCACGGCATCGGTCGGCCGACGAATCCATCTTCACGTCACCGAGCCGTTAAAGAATGTCCGACGCCCAGGGAGCCCGCAGCGTCGATCAGTGGCCGGACGAAGGCGAAGGCAGGGCCTCCTGGTGAAGCTTCGGCCGGGATGGTGATCCCGGCCTGTCAGAAGGCCCTGCCCAAGGAATCGGGAACTCAGTTGTCGTCGATCAGCTTCTTGATCTCGGAGGGAACCTCCATGCCGGAGTACGCGGCGACAACCCTTCTCCCGCCGGAACCGTCCCCGACCGCGACAGCGATCTCGGAAGAGACACCGTTGACCGCGTAGACCGTCACGACTTCCTGCTCGACCTTGTCACCACCGCTGTTCTCGTCGCAGGGAGGGACTGTCGCGGAGCCGAGCTTCTGCCCTGCCGTGCCGTCCGTCTTCGAGACTTCCCGGTACACCCGCCCCTCGTAAGCTACGCGGTAGGCACATGACGCCGAGCCTCCGTCGCTGTCGCTGCCCGAGGAACACGCGGTCACCGACATCAGCATGACCGCCGTGAGCGCGACTCCGGAGGCACGGCGAGCGCAGTTCACTTCATCTCCTCGACTGACGCGTCCTGCTCAGTAGATGCTGCGAAGGCCGAGAACGTCTCCCTTGCCCAGAGTCCTCGCTATCGTCGAGCAACGGATGGAGTTGGTGGTCATCGTGAGGTTCGAGTGAGCCGAGGAGACGTGGCCCATCCCGAAGACGTGCCCGGCCTCGTGCGTTCCGACGGAGCGGATGTCGTACAGGTTCGAGCAGCTACTGGTCGGCGAGTTCGTGAAGTTGTAGTCGGTGGTGTTGAACCGGACGTCGGCTTCACGAAGGTCGTTCTTGACTCCCGGGGTGGGCCAGGACCACCAGCAGGTCGTGGCGACGACACCGCTCTTGAGGTTGCCGGCGTCCCAGGTGCTCTTACCGTCGCGGGAGGTGCACGAGGAACTGCTGTTGATGTCGGCCTCGTAGGTGGTGGTGCCCGAGTAGTGCGAGCTCGCGGAGACCGAGTCGCCGTAGCCGCAGTTGTTGTAGCTTCCGGTGATGTTGTTCACGGCGTCGGCGAAGGCGGCCTGGGCGCTGCTGCGGGAGAGACCGCCCGGCATGCCTCCGTCACCGATGTACCAGTTGTAGGTGCCGTACTCCTTGAGGTCGTTCGTGGAGTAGGAGCCGTCACTGCACGCGCCCGTGGCGCTGGGGGAGTCCAGGTCCGGGAGTTCGGGCTCGACCCCTGAGGAGGAGTCGAGCGCATCCGGGTCGACGCTGTCCGGCTCGTCGGACACGTCGTCCGTGGTCGTGCTGGGGTTCCCGAGACTGTCGGTGGCGTCGATGCCGGTGGGCGCGTCCGGACTCGAGTCGGTCAGGTTGTAGGAGACGACGCCGTCGGCCGACACCTCCAGGCTGAAGCCCTGCGACTCGCCGTCGGTGGTCAACGTGTCCACGCCTACGGCGGTGTTGGGTTCGGGCACCGTCACGCCGGTACCGCCGAAGGTGACCACACGGCCGACCACGGGGCAGCTGATCACCGACGTGCCCGCCGGGAGCGTGCTCACGGTCAGGTCTCCGGTGGCGGGCGGGCAGACCTGCGGTCCGTCCAGGCCTCCCCCATCGGCGTACGCCCCGCCGCCGACGAACGAGATCGAAGCCGCCAGAGCGAATGCCGCAATCCCTCTGCCCGCGAGTCTCCGGTTGTTCCTAGCCACTCTCTACCCCCAGTTTGTCCGTATTATGTGAAGATCCTTTTGGATTCGCTAAGAAGCTAGTGCTCAAGCGATCACTTGCGGTACTGCGTTTCAGGCCGACCATTTTTCGGCCACCTTCCGGGGGTGGCGACATGGCGCAGTCCGGCGGCACGGGGGCACACATCTCCCATTGCGCCCGGTAGAGGCGGTGTCCGGCCGATTTCGTACCGCACGGAACACGCCAGCCACGCAGTCGGGCGGTCTCGCGAATTGGGCGAGATGGGCTAAGTGACCGAAGTGGGCGTAATGAGCTGCATTTTCCGGATATTCCGGATCACAGAATCACGGTTCATTGACGGCGTGCACTCAAGGCTGGTTTCCTCTGTGTGCGTCTGGTGAAGATCCAAGCCTTGGGGGAGGGAGACGGACTTCTTACGCGGCCCTGCGTTCCGCACCGTCCGCGCACCTCTACGGCTCTCACGCCCGGCGCGTCCTGTTCATGCCGCGACGCGTGCCCTCCACCCGCGTCCAGCGCGGCGGGGGCTTCGCCATTGCTGTGCTTTTCTCGCGGCCCCTGACGGGCCGCGCTGCAGATGGAGCGAGATGAGAAGAACCATATGGTCCACGGTTGCCATGGCCGTGACGGTCGTGGCGATCGGCATGGCACCGGCTCAAGCCGAGCCGCTGGACTCCAGCGGTCCGGCTCCGTCGCCGACCGCGAAGGTGGACAAAGCGCTGCGCGAGCGGGTCGCCGATGGTCACAAGGTGCGGGTGAACGTCACCACCCGGACCAGGGCCGATCTTCCGGACGCGGTCCAGGTCGGCGAAGTGGTGGGCGAGCTGCACAAGTTGCCGGTGGTCACCATGCGGGTGGACGAGGCGGACCTGGACCAGTTGGCCGCCCAGCCAGGCGTGGTGAGCGTGGCCGAGGACCGGCCGGAGCGCGCGACGCTGACAGAGAGCGTTCCGCTCATCGGCGGTGACAAGACCCGGGCAGCCGGCCTGACCGGCGCAGGCAGCGTGGTCGCTGTCCTGGACACCGGCGTCGCCACCCACCACCCCTTCCTCACGGGCCGGGTGACCTCCGAAGCCTGCTTCTCCCCCATCGACGCCGGCTACGGCGCCACCAGTCTGTGCCCGGACGGCACCGACCAGCAGGAAGGCACCGGCTCGGCCGACTCGGAGGCCGGCCCCTGCGCTTCCCTCGACTGTGATCACGGCACCCACGTCGCCGGTATCGCGGCCGGCAACGGAAAGAACGTCACCGACGCCCCGGCGGCCGGTGTCGCTCCTGGTGCGAGCATCTTCGCCCTCCAGGTCTTCAGCCGGATCGACTCGGAGGCCTACTGCGGCCTCGATGCCGCACCCTGCGTTCTGAGCTTCCCCAGCGCCCAGCTCTCCGCCCTGGAGATGGTTCTGGACATGAAGCAGTCCGGGATGCCCGTGGTGGCAGCCAACATGAGCCTCGGGGGAAGCGCCCAGTACACGGCTGCCTGCCAGACCGACATCCGCAAGCCGGCCATCGACGCGCTCTACGCCGCCGGCGTCGCCACGGTCGTCTCTGCCGGTAACGGCGGCTCCGCCACGGGGGTCACCGCGCCCGCCTGCGTCTCGTCGGCGATCGCGGTGGGCAGCACCACCAAGCAGGACGAAATCTCCTACTTCAGCAACCGTGGCCCGCTGGTGGACGTCTTCGCTCCCGGCAGCGACATCGTTTCCTCGGTCCGCGACAACGCCTGGGAGAACCTGAGCGGCACCTCCATGGCCGCCCCTCACGTCGCGGGCGCGTTCGCTGTGCTCCACCAGGCCTTCCCCACCAAGACGGTGGCCGAGCTGGAGACGCTCCTGAAGAGCACGGGCAAGCCCATCACCTACTCGGGCACCACCACTCCGCGGATCCAGCTCGATGCGGCGGCGCTGTCGACCCAGCCCGGAACGCCTGCCGGTGAGAACGCGTGGAAGCTCGCGACCAACGGCACCGACACGGCCGGTACCAACCCGTTGGCCTCGGTCGGCGGGCCCACCTTCGCGGCCGCCGACGCGCCCTACAGCCTCTCCGGAGCCGCCTCCTTCAACGGCAGCACCGCGTTCCTGAAGAGCAAGGCGAGCGCGGTCAAGACCACGCAGGACTACACGGTCTCGGCCTGGGTCAAGATCAACTCAGCGGTGGAGGCCACCGCGATCTGCCAGGGCACCAGCCAGTACCAGGCCTTCTACCTCGGCTACGACGCCACCAACAAGGGCTGGATGTTCCAGACCACGACCACCAACGACGGCAACAACGACTGGGTGACCGCCGAGGGCGGCACCGGCACCGGCCCGGTGGGCACCTGGGCGCACCTGGTGGCCACCTACAAGGCCCCGGTCAGCGGCGTCTCCGGCACCGGTCTGATGACGCTCTACCAGAACGGCAGCTACCAGGGCAGGGCCACCAACCTCACGCCGCAGTACGACTCCAACCTGCCCCTGACCGTCGGCGGTTGCGTCAACTCGGCCACCGCGACCACGCCGTACAAGGCCTTCCCCGGCAAGGTCGCCGACGTCCACGTCTACCCGTACGCGATGGACGCCGCCCAGGCCGGCAAGGCCAGCGCCACCGTGCCCACCGGGTGGACGGCCGGCATGCCCGAGAACGAGTGGAAGCTGAGCACCGCCGGTACCGACACCGCCGGCCTCAACCCGTTCACCCTCTCCGGCGGCGCGAGCTGGACCACCGACAAGCCCACCGGTACCACCCTCACCGGCTCGGCCTCCTTCAACGGCAGCACCGGGCTGCTGAAGAGCAAGCAGGCCGCCGTCAACACCCACGGCAACTACACGGTCTCGGCCTGGGTCAAGATCAAGTCGGCGGTGGCGGCCACCGCGATCTGCCAGGGCACCACCCAGCACCAGGCCTTCTACATCGGCTACGACCCCACCAACAAGGGCTGGATGTTCCAGACCACGACCACCAACGAATCCGACACCGACTGGGTGAGCGTCGAGGGTGACGCCAACTCCGGACCGGTCGGCACCTGGGCACACATCGTCGCGACCTACAAGGCACCGGTGAGCGGCGACTCCACCAGCGGCCTGATGAGCATCTACCAGAACGGCGTGCTCCAGGACTCCACCCGCAACACGGCCCCCCAGTACGACTCCAGCCTGCCCCTGACCATCGGCGGCTGCGTCAACTCCGCCTCGTCCACCGCCCCGTACGACGCCTTCCCCGGCAACGTCGCGGACGTCCACGTCTTCCCGCGCACCCTGACGGCCACCGAGGTCGCGGCCCTCAACTGAGCCCTCTCCGAGGGAATTCGACCGCTGAAAGGTGCCCCGCTCCGCTCAACAGGGAGCGGGGCACCTTTTTCGCGCGGAGGCACCGAGCAGCCCCGGTGGCGGATCCGCAACCCGAACGCCCGCGACAGCGGCTGTGAGCGTGCCGGGCGTGCCGACGTCGGCTAGCGAGGCTGCGAACGGCCTTCACGTGGCTGCCCAGTCCGCCGCGGGGCCCGGTGTGGCGTCAGCCTAGGACCACACCGAACTCCGCATGCAGATCAGGAGCCGTCGATCAGCTTCTGCACCTCGGGTGGGAACTCCGAGCCGGAGGGAACGGCGAAGAACTTCGCTGTCTCCGGTGTGTCCCCCACAGCGATGGCGACCTCGGGAGAGATGCCTTCCACTTCGTAGGCAGTCCCCGTCACACCGGCCGGCTCCTCGCCCCCACCCTGATCGCCGGTGTCTTCGCAGGGTGGCTCGGTGGCGACTCCGAGCTTCTTCCCGGGGGTGAACTTCACATTGCCCACGTCTTCGTACGTCGTGTCCTGGTAGGTGTACTGGGCGACGCAGGAGGCCCCGCCGCCACCGCTGTCGGCCGTACACGCGGCTACTGACGTCACCATGGCCGCCGCCACTAGCAAGCCGGCGGATCGCCTGGTCCAGCTCATGTGTGTCCCCCCTCAGTAGGTGCTGCAAAGAAGAGGAGCACCTCCTCCTTGCCGAGTGACCTCACCCTCGTTCAGCACGGGAATGCGGTCGTGCCCGCGGTGAGGCTCTCGTTTTCCGACCTTCGACGTCGGTACCTCGGATCAGGTTCCCCTGCCGTGCACATTCCTCGGAGCGAGGCGTGATCCTGCGGCGGGCGGCAGGCGGCGAGCGGCAGGATCACGCTCGGGTCAGCCGGGCGGCGCCGGCCGCTGCCCCTGGTGCACCGGCCGGCGCGGCCAGGACGAGCCAGGCATGATCCCCGGCGCCGTGGGGCGCGACACCGCCCGGCACGTGGCCCTGGCCTGGGGGGCTTTCACGGAACGTCCTTCTGCTGGGGGCCACAGCAGAAGCCGCCAGGGCGCCCCCCAAAGACCCACCGAGTGGTCGGCCAGGCATCTGCTGGTCCCGCACATTGCCGTAGTACTGAACAGCCCCAGCCCTCTGCCGCACAACTCAAGGGCACGGGAGCCCTGCCCGTTGCGGGCCTCGCCCTGCCATTGTCACCCGATCAGTGGCCACGCTGAAAATGCTCACTACTGGTCCGCGTCCGCACCGCCCACGAAGCCCCTTGCAATGACGCGTCGGCCGCTGACGACTGAGAACGTCTCGTGCCCGGCCGCGTAGTCGGCACTCCGTACGCGACCCCGCCGAGATGGCCTACGACGTCTCAGCTCGCCGTCCCCCATACCGGGCGCAGAAGACTGACCGGAGGCGATCTGGCGATGCTGGAGCTGCTCCGCCGCGGGGCGACAGGGCGCTTGGGGCGAGTGCTGCGAGTTCATACGTGGCCAGAGCTCGGCCCGGGGCACGGACGGCCAGGGCAGCACAGGTCCGTACCGAGCCGAGAACCGTCAACAACCCGTACGCGCAGTTGGCCGGCCCGCTATACCCGGGGGCGGAGGGGGCCGACGCCTGCGGTCAGACCCTTTCCACTCGAATGGGATGGTCCGCCAGGAACTTGGCCATGTCGTCGACATCCGAGGTGAAGACGGTGACCTCGATGCCGCGCTCCGCAGTCCTGACGGCTACGGCAGCCAAGACTGCATCGATGGCGTACTTGTGCCCGTGCAGCCCAGCGGTCTTCAACATGCCGCGAGCCAGGGAGATCACCCGGTCGTCCGTGTGCTCCACGTCAATCCGGGACAACGCCCACTCCCACAGCCCTTGGCGCGCACCTTGTTGAGGGTGCCACGCCTCCAGCGTGGTGAGCGCGCTGGTGACGACGGCGATGTCCAGGCGCGGCGCCGCCTTCACCAAAGCCATCACCTGACGGTCGCCCTGGACTGTCATCGACAACGCTTGGGAGTCGAGAACGAAGGCGCGCCGACGCGCAGATGGGACACTGGCGCGCTTCGAACGGCTCACGCCGCGGCGTCGGGCGAGCGCTGCTCGTCATGCCAGTCATCGATGGCCGCGATGCGCTCCAACGCCGCCCGCTCTTCCTCGGCCGCAACCGGGCCGTACTCGGCTTCCAGGCGGCCCGTCAGCTCGCGGAGCCGGTCCATGGCGTCCTGATGCGCCGCAGCTGCCGCGATATAGGCAGACACTCCCCGGGCATCCACCCGCCCCTTGATCGATTCGACCAGCTCATCCGGCACTGTGATCGTGATCTTCCGAGTTGCCATACTCGAAGTATGCCACGCGATCCCGCCGATACGTATGGCACAACAGCACTCGTACACGAGTCTCCCCCGCGCCGGACGGGGCAAGGGCACCCCATCACCTTCCCGGGCAGCCGTGGGACCGCTCCACGACGCTCCCACGGGGGCGTCGCTACAAAATCCCAGGTCAAAGCCGTTCAGAGCTGATCTTCGATGCGCGAGGACTCGTATCCGCCACACCTCTGCGAGGCGAACGCCACACCTAATGCGCCCCCGAAAAACGCGTTTCCCCAGGTCAGAACGATTCTGCCTGGGGATGCTCGGTGGGGCGGGTGGGACTCGAACCCACGGCCGACGGATTATGAGTCCGCTGCTCTAACCGGCTGAGCTACCGCCCCGTTACGGCGTGGCGCGTACACGTGTACGCGCCGTCTGCCGCAGCATAGCCGGTCATACGATCTCCTGCTGGCGATGGTCGGCTTCGCGTGACCATGAAGACAGTGCAGCGTGCTGCCCGGTTCCAGACGATGCGGAATCACCCCGAAAGAGTCACGGACCACCTCTGCGGGGCACACGAAAAAGGGCCCCGAAGGGCCCTCTTCCGTTCGCTCCCCCGACTGGACTCGAACCAGTAACCCTCCGGTTAACAGCCGAATGCTCTGCCAATTGAGCTACAGGGGATCGCGCTCCCCCGACTGGACTCGAACCAGTAACCTGCCGGTTAACAGCCGGCTGCTCTGCCAATTGAGCTACAGGGGATTGCTGCGTTGCCTCGAATCGTACCTGCCTGGCTGCTGCCGAGCGGCGCGCGTTCGCTGCGACACATACATTAGCGCAAGCAGGGGGGTGCTCCGCCAATCGGTATCTCCCGGGGTGATCTCGGGTGTCTGCGGGTAGGCGGGCAGCACATGTCGCACGGAGCGAAGGAAGGGTGGCAGCCATGCGGTACCGGCTCACGTTCATCGCCGGAGTGGCCCTCGGTTACGTGCTCGGCACGCGAGCCGGGCGCGAGCGTTACGAGCAGCTGAAGAAGGCGGCGCAGCAGCTGGCCGAGAATCCCGCTGTGCGGAACGCGGCGGAGTCCGCCGCGCACGGCAGTCGGGACTTCGCCGGCAAGGCGTACCACTCGGTGAGCGAGAAGGTCGGGGACAAGGTCCCCGTGTCCGTCTCCGACCGGGTGCGCTCGCTGCGTGAGCGCAGCGGCCACAACGGCAGCGACGACTGGGGCACGACCAACACCTGAGGCCCGTTCCCGTACCGGGTACCGCCCGGTACGGGAACGGTCCCGCGTGCGGCAGAATCTTGTCCATGGGCATAGTGGCCGGCTTGGACAGTTCATCCGCCTTCACGCACATCGTCGTCTGCGACTCGGACACCGGTGCGGTACTGCGGCAGGGGTACGCCGCGCATCCCATCGAGGCCAAGGCCTCCGAGGTGGATCCGCAGGCGTGGCTGCTCTCACTCGGTGAGGCGGCCTCAGGAGGGCTGCTCGAAGGCGTGCAGGCCATCGGTGTGTCCGCGCAGCAGCACGGGCTGGTGCCGCTGGACCACCAGGGCAATCTCGTACGTCCGGCGCTGCTCGGCAACGACCGGCGGGCGCAGGCCGCCGCGGCCGACCTGATCGACGGACTCGGCGGGCGCCAGCCCTGGGCCGAGGCCGTAGGAGCCGTACCGCAGGCCGCGCAGCCGGTGGCGAAGCTGCGCTGGATGGTGCGGACCGAGCCGGAGAACGCACAGCGCGTCGCCGCCGTCCTGCAGCCCCACGACTGGCTGGTGTGGCAGCTCCTCGGGCGGCCCGCCCGCCGGACGACGGACCGCGGTGCCGCGTCGGGAACCGGCTACTGGTCGGCCGGCTCCGCGTCCTACCGGCCCGATCTCGTGGAGCTGGCTCTCGGCCATCAGGCCGCGCTGCCCGAGGTCCTCGGCCCGGCCGACGCCGCCGGGACGACACCGGAGGGGCTGCTGATCTCGGCGGGCACCGGCGAGACGATGGCGGCGGCCTTCGGTCTGGGCGTCGCCGTCGGGGATGCCGTCGTGTCGCTGGGGGCCTCCGGTTCGGTGATGGCCGTCCACCACGAGGCGCTGGCCGACCCGACGGGGATGATCACCTCCTTCGCCGACGCGACCGGGATGCACCTCCCGGTGGTCCACACGTCGAACGCGGTGCGCGCCCTGCGTGGCACCGCCGAGATGCTGGGCCTCGAAGGCGGTCTGGACGAACTGTCCGCGCTGGCCCTCAAGTCGACGCCCGGTGCATCCGGGCTCGTCCTGCTGCCGTACCTGGAGGGCGAGCGCACGCCGCATCTGCCGCACACCGCGGGGACGCTGAGCGGGCTGCGGCGCGAGTCGATGAAGCCGGAGCACCTGGCGCGGGCCGCCTTCGAGGGGATGCTCTGCTCGCTGGCCGACGCGCTGGACGTGCTGCGCGACCGGGGTGTGGAGGTGCGGCGGGTGTTCCTGCTGGGCGGAGCGGCCGAGCTGCCGGCCGTGCAGGCGCTGGCACCCGCGGTGCTGGGGACCCAGGTCGTCGTGCCGCAGCCCGCCGAGTACGCGGCGCTGGGTGCGGCCCGGCAGGCCGCGTGGGCCCTCGGTGTCTCGCAGGGCACGCTGGATCCGCGTACTCCCCCGGCCTGGAGGGGTGCGGCGGCGCAGGTGCTGGAGCCGGGCGACGAGCTGCCGGTCGGGCGCGCGGTGCGCCAGCAGTACGGCGCGACCCGGGACCAGATCCACCCCGGGGCGTTCGGCGGCACCGCCTGAGGGGAGGGGTCCCCCGGAATTTGACCCGCGCTTGAGCAAAAGGGTTCGCCGCCGGGGCAGGCCGTGCCGGAGTATGGATCGGCCTCTGCCCGTCGCCGACCGAGAGACACGCGTGCTCATAAAACTCCTGCGGACCTATCTGGGTCCGTACAGACAGCCCATCATGCTGCTGGTACTGCTCCAGCTCCTGCAGACCTGCGCCAGCCTCTATCTGCCCAGCCTCAACGCGGACATCATCGACAACGGTGTCGTGCAGGGTGACACGGGTTACATCCTGCAGTACGGCGCCATGATGATCGCGGTCAGCGTCATCCAGATCGTCTGCAACATCGGGGCCGTCTACTACGGCGCCCGGACCGCTTCCGCCCTCGGGCGCGACGTCCGGGCGTCGGTCTTCGGCCGCGTGCAGTCGTTCTCCGCCCGCGAGGTGGGACGGTTCGGGGCTCCTTCGCTGATCACCCGCACGACCAACGACGTGCAGCAGGTCCAGATGCTCGTCCTGATGGCGTTCACCCTGATGGTCTCGGCGCCCATCATGTGCGTCGGCGGCGTCATCATGGCGCTCGGCCAGGACGTCCCGCTGTCGGCGGTGCTGCTGGCCGTGCTGCCCGTCCTCGGTGTCTCGGTGAGCCTGATCGTGAGGCGGATGCGACCGCTGTTCCGCACGATGCAGGTGCGGCTGGACACGGTGAACCGCGTACTGCGCGAGCAGATCACCGGCAACCGTGTGATCCGCGCCTTCATCCGTGACGGTTACGAGGAGGAGCGCTTCCGCGGCGCCAACAGGGAGCTGACGGACGTCGCGGTGTCGACGGGCCGGCTGATGGCCCTCATGTTCCCGACCGTGATGACGGTGGTGAACCTGTCGTCCATCGCGGTGGTCTGGTTCGGGGCGCACCGCATCGACAGCGGCGGGATGCAGATCGGGGCGCTGACGGCGTTCCTCGCGTATCTGATGCAGATCGTCATGTCGGTGATGATGGCCACCTTCATGTTCATCATGGTGCCGCGCGCCGAGGTGTGCGCCGAGCGCATCCAGGAGGTCCTGGAGACCGAGTCGAGCGTCGTGCCGCCCACCGCCCCGGTCACGAAGCTGCTCAAACACGGCCACCTGGAGATACGGGGTGCGGAGTTCCGCTACCCGGGTGCCGAGGAACCGGTGCTGCGTTCCGTCGATCTCGTGGCGCGGCCCGGGGAGACGACCGCGATCATCGGGTCGACCGGCAGCGGGAAGTCGACGCTGCTCGGGCTCGTGCCGCGGCTGTTCGACGCGACGGACGGCGATGTGCTCGTCGACGGTACGGACGTGCGGACGATGGATCCGGTCCTGCTGGCGAAGACCGTGAGCCTGGTCCCGCAGAAGCCGTACCTGTTCTCGGGGACGGTCGCGACGAACCTGCGCTACGGCAATCCGGACGCGACCGACGAGCAGCTGTGGCACGCCCTGGAGGTGGCTCAGGCGAAGGAGTTCGTGGAGCGGCTGGAACACGGCCTGGACGCACCGATCGCGCAGGGCGGCACCAACGTCTCCGGTGGGCAGCGTCAGCGGCTGGCGATCGCGCGGACGCTGGTGCAGCAGCCGGAGATCTACCTCTTCGACGACTCGTTCTCGGCGCTGGACTACGCGACGGACGCCGCGCTGCGCGGCGCGCTCTCCCACGAGACGGCGGGGGCGACCGTGGTGATCGTGGCGCAGCGGGTGTCCACGATCCGTGACGCCGACCGGATCCTGGTGCTCGACGAGGGCCGGGTCGTCGGGACGGGCAGCCATCACGAGCTGATGGACGGCAACGAAACCTACCGGGAGATCGTGCTCTCCCAGCTGACGGAAGCGGAGGCCGCCTGATGGCAGGACCGGGCGGACGGATGATGGCCCAGGGGCCCACCGAGCGGTCCATGGACTTCAAGGGGTCCGGGAAGCGGCTGCTGCGGAGGTTCAGCAAGGAGAGGTCCTCGCTGTACCTGATGCTGGGCGCGGGGACGCTGAGCGTGGCGCTCTCCGTGGTCGGGCCCAAGATCCTCGGCGGGGCGACGGACCTGATCTTCGCGGGTGTCGTCGGACGGCAGATGCCGGACGGCACCACGAAGGAGCAGGCCATCGACGGCCTGCGCGAGCAGGGCAACGGCGGACTGGCCGACATGCTGGGCGGGGTGGACTTCACCCCCGGTGACGGCATCGACTTCGGCGCCGTGGGCCAGGTCCTGCTCGCGGCGCTGGTGGTGTACGTCGGCGCGGGGCTGCTGATGCTGGTGTCGACCCGGCTGTCGATCCGGGTGATCAACCGGGTCGTCTTCCAGCTGCGCGAGGACCTGCAGACGAAGCTGGCGCGGCTGCCCCTGTCGTACTTCGACAAGCAGCAGCGCGGCGAGGTGCTGAGCCGGGCGACGAACGACATCGACAACATCTCGCAGACGATGCAGCAGACGATGGGCCAGCTGATCAACTCGCTGCTGACCATCGTCGGTGTGCTGATCATGATGTTCTGGATCTCGCCGCTGCTCGCCCTGGTCGCGCTGGTGACGATCCCGCTGTCGGTGGTCGTCGCGACGCGGGTAGGCAAGCGGTCGCAGCCGCACTTCGTGGCGCAGTGGAAGGTGACGGGCAGGCTCAACGCCCACATCGAGGAGATGTACACCGGCCACACCCTGGTGAAGGTCTTCGGGCGGCAGGAGGAGTCCGCGAAGGACTTCGCCGAGCAGAACGACGCGCTGTACGAGGCGGGCTTCAAGGCCCAGTTCAACAGCGGGATCATGCAGCCGCTGATGATGTTCGTGTCCAACCTGAACTACGTGCTGGTCGCGGTCGTCGGCGGGCTGCGGGTGGCGTCGGGTTCGCTGTCCATCGGTGACGTGCAGGCGTTCATCCAGTACTCGCGGCAGTTCTCGATGCCGCTGACCCAGGTCGCCTCGATGGCGAACCTGGTGCAGTCGGGCATCGCGTCGGCCGAGCGGGTCTTCGGCCTGCTGGACGCCGAGGAGCAGGGGCCCGACCCCGATCCGGCCGAGCGGCCGGAGGAGCTGCGCGGCAGTGTCGCGCTGGAGAACGTGTCCTTCCGCTACGACCCGGAGAAGCCGCTCATCGAGGATCTCTCGCTGAGCGTGGAGCCCGGCCACACGGTCGCGATCGTCGGGCCGACCGGCGCGGGGAAGACGACGCTGGTCAATCTGCTCATGCGGTTCTACGAGGTGACGGGCGGCCGGATCACCCTCGACGGGGTCGACGCGGCGAGGATGACGCGTGACGAACTCCGTTCGGGCATAGGCATGGTGCTCCAGGACACCTGGCTGTTCGGCGGCACGATCGCGGAGAACATCGCCTACGGCGCCTCGCGGGAGGTGACCCGGGAGGAGATCGAGGAGGCGGCGCGGGCGGCCCACGCCGACCGTTTCGTCCGTACGCTGCCCGACGGTTACGACACGGTGATCGACGACGAGGGCGCGGGGGTCAGCGCGGGCGAGAAGCAGCTGATCACCATCGCGCGGGCGTTCCTGTCCGACCCGGTGATCCTGGTCCTCGACGAGGCCACCAGCTCGGTGGACACGCGTACCGAGGTGCTGATCCAGAAGGCGATGGCGCGGCTGGCCCACGGCCGTACGAGCTTCGTGATCGCCCACCGGCTCTCCACCATCCGGGACGCGGACGTGATCCTGGTGATGGAGAGCGGCTCGATCGTCGAACAGGGCACGCACGACGAGCTGCTGGCGGCCGAGGGGGCCTACGCCCGGCTGTACGCGGCGCAGTTCGCGCAGGCGCTGGCCGAGGTCGACTGATCCGGACCGGCCGGCGACCGGGCGCGGCCCGATCGCCGGCCGGTCTCAGTCCAGATAGCCGCGGAGCTGGTCGGCGAAGGCGTGGTCCCGCAGCTTGTCGAGCGTCTTGGACTCGATCTGGCGGATGCGTTCGCGTGTCACGCCGAAGATCCTCCCGATCTCCTCGAGCGTGCGGGGGCGCCCGTCGTCCAGCCCGTAGCGCAGCTGGACGACCTTCCGCTCCCGCTCCCCGAGGGTGGAGAGCACCGCTTCCAGATGCTCGCGCAGCAGGAGGAAGGCCGCGGACTCGACCGGTGAGGCGGCGTCGCCGTCCTCGATGAGGTCGCCGAAGGCGACGTCGTCCTCCTCGCCCACGGGGGCGTGCAGGGAGACGGGCTCCTGGGCGAGGCGCAGGACCTCGCCGACGCGTTCGGGTGTGAGGTCGAGCTGGGCGGCGACCTCTTCGGCGGTGGGTTCGTAGCCCCGCTCCTGGAGCATGCGGCGCTGGACGCGTACGACCCGGTTGATCAGCTCGACGACGTGGACCGGGACCCGTATCGTCCTGGCCTGGTCGGCCAGCGCGCGGGACATCGCCTGACGGATCCACCAGGTGGCGTACGTGGAGAACTTGTAGCCGCGGGCGTAGTCGAACTTCTCGACCGCCCTGATCAGTCCGAGGTTCCCCTCCTGGACCAGGTCGAGCATGGTCAGGCCCCGGCCGACGTAGCGCTTGGCCACGGAGACGACGAGGCGGAGGTTGGCCTCGATGAGCCGGCGTTTCGCCATCCGTCCCAGGACCACCAGGCGGTCCAGGTCGAAGGCGAGCCGGGAGTCCGGGTCGGGGGTGCGGGCGAGCCGTTCCTCGGCGAAGAGTCCCGCCTCGACGCGGCGGGCGAGGTCCACCTCCTCGGCGGCGCTCAGCAGCGGGATCCGTCCGATCTCGCGTAAGTACTGGCGGAAGAGGTCGGACGACGGGCCGCCCGCCTCCGGGCGGCTGCGCGGCTCGGGGAGCCCGGGGGGCTCCACCGGTTCCTCCAGCACCGGTTCGGGCGTGCCCGCCGTCTCCGGGTGACGTGTGACCCGGTTCTGCGCGGGAATCGCCGGGACATGCTCGGTCGTGATCGGCACGGTCCGGGTCTGCACGGGGGCGACCTCCAGGTGATCGCTGCCGGACCGCGGGGATGGAGGTCCGCCCTCGGCGGACCGCCGCGCTCCGATGACTCAGGCACCGCCATCCAGTGTGGGGTACGACACATCACCGCCACGAGGGGCGTGCGGTGACTTTTTGCGTCCGGAGCGTGACGGGGTGCTGATCGGGTCAGAGGGCGTCGGCGCCGTGGCTCCGCAGCGACTGGGCGTACTGCTGGAGGACCCAGACCTCGTTCTGCGCGGCGGCCAGGTGGTCCGGCGCGACGTTGCTGCCCAGGCGGGCGAGGCTGCTCTGGACGTCGTCGATCCTGCGGTCGACCGCGCGCAGACGGACGTTGACCAGGTGCTGGCCCGCGTACGTCTCGTCGATGGACTTGCCGTGGAAGACCTCGACCGCGAGCTCGGTGACGAGCTTGCGGACGGTGTCGTCGGGGGTGGCGTCGAGCACCTGGACCAGGTACTCGCGGGTCTCGGCGACCCCCAGCTCCGCGCCGCCGGCCTCCGCGATGCACTGGCGTACCGCCGCGTACGGCGGGGCGGTGAACTCGTCGATGCCGTAGGCGTCGAAAGCCGGGGAGACCAGGGCCGGCTTCTGCAGGGCGAGCTTGAGCAGCTCGCGCTCCGTGCGGTGTGCGGGACTGCGGAGGTTGAGCGCGGGACCGGACGGGGCGGCGGGGGCCTGGATGCCGTGCTGCGGGGCGCCTCCCCGGGAGGGCTTGCCCGGCGCGGATCCCCGCTGGTCGCCCCGGCCCCGGGCCCACTGGGCGAGCTGGTTGACCCGGTGGACGACGAATTCCTGGTCGAGGATGCCGACGAAGCCCGCGAGCTGGACGGCCACCTCGCGTTGCACACTGCTCGTCTTGATCTTCGCCACCACGGCGGCCGCCTCGTCGAGCGCGGCGGCGCGCCCCGCGGGGGTCTCCAGGTCGTAGCGGCCGACGATCTGGCGGAGCGCGAACTCGAAGAGCGGGGTGCGGGGTTCGGTCAGGTCGCGGACGGCGTCGTCACCCTTGGCGAGCCGCAGGTCGCACGGGTCCATGTTGTCCGGGGCGATCGCGATGTAGGTCTCGGCGGCGAATTTCTGGTCGTCCTCGAAGGCGCGCAGGGCGGCCTTCTGGCCTGCCGCGTCACCGTCGAAGGTGAAGATCACCCGGGCGCTGCCGTTGTCCATCAGGAGCCGTCGGAGGATCTTGATGTGGTCGTTGCCGAACGCCGTGCCGCAGGTGGCGATGGCGGTGGTGACCCCGGCGAGGTGGCAGGCCATGACGTCGGTGTAGCCCTCGACGACGACGGCACGGCTCGCCTTGGCGATGTCCTTCTTCGCCAGGTCGATGCCGTACAGCACCTGGGACTTCTTGTAGATCGAGGTCTCGGGGGTGTTCAGGTACTTCGGGCCGTTGTCGTCGTCGCGCAGCTTGCGGGCGCCGAAGCCGACGATCTCGCCGGAGGTGTCGCTGATCGGCCACATGAGCCGGCCGCGGAAGCGGTCGATGGGGCCCCGGCGGCCGTCCTGGGAGAGCCCGGAGTTGATCAGCTCCTTGTCGCTGAAGCCCTTGCCGCGCAGGAAGCGGGTGAGGTGGTCCCAGCCGGCGGGGCTGTATCCGACGCCGAAGTGTGCGGCCGCGTCCTGGTCGAAGCCCCGCCCGGCGAGGAACGCGCGTCCGATCTCCGCTTCGGGGCCGTCCAGCTGCTCACGGTAGAAATCAGCGGCGATCTTGTGCGCCTCGACCAGCCTGATGCGCTCGCCGCGCTGGTGGGAGGGGTTGTAGCCGCCCTCCTCGTAGCGCAGGGTGATGCCCGCCTTGGCGGCGAGGCGCTCGACCGTCTCGGAGAAGGTGAGGTGATCGATCTTCATCACGAAGGCGATCGTGTCGCCGCCCTCCTGGCAGCCGAAGCAGTGGAACAGGCCCTTGCCCGGGCTCACCTGGAAGGAGGGGGACTTCTCGTCGTGGAAGGGGCAGAGTCCCTTGAGGTTGCCGCCGCCCGCGCTGCGCAGCTGGAGGTACTCGGATACGACGGCGTCGATCGGGACCGCGTCCCGGACCGCCTTCACGTCGTCGTCATTGATCCTGCCTGCCACGAGTGAAGTCTACGGGTGGGCCCGGCCGTCCGGGACCGGCCGGCGGCGGGGCCCGTACCGGGGCGCGGCTGCCGGTCCCGGACGGCCGGGCCATCACTCAGAGCAGGGACTCCAGGGGCACCGAGGGGTCGCCCAGGGCGTCCGGGTCGACCGGCCGGGCTGCCTTGACCAGCTTCTGGATGCTCTCGGTGACGTCCCACACATTCACGTTCATCCCGGCGAGGACCCGGCGGTCCTTGAGCCAGAAGGCGATGAACTCGCGCTTCCCTGCGTCACCCCGGAGGACGACCTGGTCGTAGGAGCCGGGCGGCGCCCAGCCGGAGTACTCAAGGCCGAGGTCGTACTGGTCGGAGAAGAAGTACGGCACGCGGTCGTACGTCACGTCCTGGCCGAGCATGGCCTTCGCGGCGGCCGGTCCGCTGTTCAGGGCGTTGGCCCAGTGCTCCACGCGCAGCCGGCGGCCGAACAGCGGGTGGTCCACGGACGCGATGTCCCCGGCGGCGTAGATGTGCGGGTCGGAGGTGCGCAGGGAGGCGTCCACGGCGACACCGCCGCCCTCGGACCGCTGCGCCATGTCGAGCCCGGCGGCCTCGGCGAGCGAGGTGCGCGGGGCCGCGCCGATCGCGGCGAGCACGTCGTGGGCGGGGTGCTCCTCGCCGTCGTCGGTGCGGGCGGCGAGGACCAGGCCGTCCTCTCCGGTGATCTCGGTGAGGCGGGCCCCGAAGTGGAAGCGGACCCCGTGCTCGGCGTGCAGCTCGGTGAAGATCTGGCCGACCTCCGGGCCGACGACGTGGTGCAGCGGGGTCGCGGAGGGAGCGACGACGGTGACCTCGGCGCCGTAGCCGCGGGCCGCCGCGGCGACCTCCAGGCCGATCCAGCCGGCTCCCGCGACCACCAGGTGGCCGTTGTCCCGGCCGAGGGCGGCGAGGACGCCCCGCAGCCGGTCTGAGTGGGCGAGGCGGCGCAGGTGGTGGACGCCGACCAGCCCGGTGCCGGGGATGTCGAGACGCCGGGGCTCGGCGCCGGTGGCGAGCAGCAGCTTGTCGTAGTGGACGACGGTGTTGTCGCCGAGCTGCACGGACCGGCCGGCCCGGTCGATGGAGGTGACCACCTGGCCGAGGTGGAGCTCGATGTCGGCGCCTGCGTACCAGGCGGTCTCGTGGACGAGGACGGAGTCCCGCTCCTCCTTGCCCAGCAGGTACCCCTTGGAGAGGGGAGGCCGTTCGTACGGATGGTCGCGCTCGTCCCCGATGAGGATCACCCGGCCGCTGAAGCCCTCCGCCCGGAGGGTCTCGGCCGCCTTCGCGCCGGCGAGTCCTCCGCCGATGATGACGAACGTCCGATGTGCGTCGACCACTTGATGCCTCCTCGGTACTGTGCTGCGCGGCGCCATCACCTGCGAGCGTCCCGCACGCGGCGTGATGGCGAAAGAGGGTGTACCCCGATCAGGTCACAGCCGCTGGCATGTGGCCCGGTCATGGTCCAGTCTGCCGGGCGCCCATGAGCGTCCCGTGAAGGGAACGCGCGGAAGCGTCCGTCAGTGCGGCGATCTGGTCGACGAGGACCCGCTTGCGCGCCCGGTCGTCCTCGGCCGCCTCGTGGAGGGCGCGGAACTGCGGTTCGAGGCCCTCGGGCGCACGGGCGGTGAGGGCCGCGGCCAGCTCCGCGATGACGATCCGCTGGCCCGCACGGATGACCTCCTGCTCGGCGCGCTGCATGACGTAGCGGTCCGCGACGGCCTTGAGGACGGCGCATTCGTTGCGCACCTCGCGCGGGACGATGAGCTCGGCACCGTATCTGCTGAGCCGTCCGGGGCCGTACGCCGCGTGGGTCGCGGACTCGGCGGCGAGGCAGAACCTGCCGATGAGCTGGCTCGTCGCGTCCTTCAGCCGGGCCTGGGCGACCGCGGTGCCGTCGTAGCCGTGCGGCCACCACTCCTGGGCGGTGAGCCGGTCCAGGGCGTCGGCGAGCTCCTGGGGGTCGGTGTCCGCGGGGACGTACCGCCCGACGGCGACGTCCCAGATCTCCGCGCGCTCCGGCCCGGAGAAGAGGCAGCCCGGGTCGATGTGCCCGGCGTGCAGTCCGTCCTCGAAGTCGTGCACGGAGTAGGCGACGTCGTCGGACCAGTCCATGACCTGCGCCTCGAAGCACTTGCGGTCCTGCGGAGCGCCCTTGCGGACCCAGGCGAAGACCGGCAGGTCGTCCTCGTACACCCCGAACTTCGGTGAGCCGGGGTCCGTGGGGTGCGCCCCCCGGGCCCAGGGGTACTTGGTGGCGGCGTCCAGGGCGGCCCGGGTGAGGTTGAGCCCCACGCTGACGAGCTCCCCGCTGCGGGGGTCGCGGACGAAGCGCTTCGGTTCGAGGCGGGTCAGCAGGCGCAGCGACTGGGCGTTGCCCTCGAAGCCGCCGCAGTCCGACGCGAAGTCGTTGAGGGCCTGTTCGCCGTTGTGCCCGAAGGGCGGGTGGCCCATGTCGTGGGAGAGGCAGGCCGCCTCCACGAGGTCGGGGTCGCAGCCGAGGACGGCGCCGAGCTCCCGGCCGACCTGGGCGCACTCCAGGGAGTGGGTGAGGCGGGTGCGGGGACTGGCGTCCCAGGCCTGGCCCCGGGTGCCGGGGGTGACGACCTGGGTCTTGCCGGCGAGCCTGCGCAGGGCGGCGGAGTGGAGTACCCGCGCACGGTCGCGCTGGAACGCGGTGCGGCCGGGCCGTTTGTCCGGCTCGGTGTCCCAGCGCTCGGTGTCAGCGATGCCGTAGGGCGTGTCCCTGGGGTCGTGCGTACCGTCCATGTCTTCGACATTAGACCGGCGGGCTGACAGGAAGGGTCAGGCGGAGGCGAGGAGGTGGGGATGCGTCAGGGCGCCGTGGGCCGACGGCGCACCGGCCACGGCCCGGTCGTAGCGGTGCAGCACGAGGCGTGCCATCGCCGGGTGGGCGCCGAGCGGTGCGGCGGCGATGCCGGGAGCGGCGGCTGCCGAGACGGTCGCGAAGCGGCCGGGTGCCGTGAAGTACGACGCGACGGCGGTGCGGTGGCGGCCCCGGGCGGCGAGTGCCCGCAGGGCGGCCGGCACGGTGGGCGTGGCCGCCGAGGCGTACGCGGGCACCACGGGCACGCCGCCGAGGCGGTCGCTGAGCAGGGCGGCGGTGCGGCGCGCGTCGACGTCGGAGTCGGGGTCGCGCGACCCGGCGGCGGCGAGCACGACGGCGGCGCTGCGGCTCGTGCCGTCCTCGTCCCGCCACCCGGCCTCGACGAGACGCTCGTACAGTGCCTCGACGAGCAGCGGGTGCGGTCCGAGCGGGGCGGCGACCCTGGTCCGCAGGTGGCTCGCGGCCGCCGCGGCGAGGGGCAGGTCGTGGCGGACGTGGTGGCCGCGGCCGAGCAGCAGCGGTACGAGCACGGCGTCACCCCGCCCGATGCCGTCCAGGGTGTCCGGCAGCAGCGGTTCGTTCAGCTCGATGTGGCCGAGCCGGACGTCGAGGCCCGGCCGCAGCTCCCGTACCCCCTCCAGGAGCTCCAGGACGGTGCGCAGGGCCTGCGGGTCCCGGCTGCCGTGGGCGACGGCGACCAGGGTGGGGGCGGATCTCCGGATGCGGTGCATGGGCCTGCGGGTTCCGTTCAGGGAGACGAGGCTGAGCTGGTTTCCGAGCTGCGAGGTGATGCGGGTCAGGAGTTGCGCCGTGCTGTCGAGGGGCAGGGACTCACGTGGGTGTTCCGGTGCCGTCTCCGTCATGCACCGATCGTGCCGGGCGGACGTTGCCGGGCCGTTTCGCACCGGTGACGGGTGTTTGCCTCTGCCTCACGGACGGGGTTCCCGCGGTGTCAGTACCTGTTCACACCGGCCCGCGAACCTTTCGTCCCCGTCGTTCGTCCCATTCTCCAGGAACCGGTACGAGCGCGGGGGGCGCCGCATGCGGCTGAGGACAACGAGGGGGCTCCGCCGTGTGCGGCCCAGGGCCCTGCGACGGCAGGCCGCGCGGCTGCGGCCGCCACGCACCCGGCGGGGGCAGCGGCGGCTGCTGCAGGCGCTGATGGTCGCCTGCGTGGTGGCGCTGGCGCCCGCCGCGTGGCTGCACACCACGGCAGACGCCCGGGTGAGGACGACGGCGGACGCACCGGCGCAGCAGGTCGCCGTGGTGTTCGGGGCGGGGCTGCGGGAGGGCCTGCCGTCGCCGTACCTCGCGAACCGGCTGGACGCCGCCGCCGAGCTGTACAGGACGGGCAGGGTCCGGGTCGTGCTCGTCACCGGGGACAACAGCCGCGTGGAGTACGACGAACCGGATGCCATGCGCACGTATCTCACCGGGCGGGGGGTGCCGGACGCGCGGATCGTCAGCGACTACGCGGGCTTCGACACCTGGGACTCCTGCGTCCGGGCGAAGAGGATATTCGGGGTCGACCGGGCCGTCCTGGTGAGCCAGGGCTTCCACATACGGCGGGCGATCGCCCTCTGCCGGTCCGCCGGGATCGACGCGTACGGGGTGGGGGTCGACGCCGTACACGATGTGACCTGGTACTACGGCGGGGCGCGGGAGGTGTTCGCGGCGGGCAAGGCCCTCCTCGACGTGGTGTTCGAGCCGGATCCGCACTTCCTGGGTCCGCAGGAGCCCGGGGTGACGGAGGCACTCGCCGACGACCTCACGGCGGCGGGCGGGGCGGACTGAGGCGCGCGTACCGGGCGCGTAACCGGACGCACCGGTCCTCGTAATACCGGCCTCGCACGCTGGGCGCATGGCCCGCACCGAGACGTCCACCCACTGCCCGTACTGCGCGCTCCAGTGCGGGATGAAGCTGCGACCGGTCACCGACGGCGGGGTGGTCGAGGTCGTCGAGCGTACCGAGTTCCCCGTCAACCGGGGAGCCCTGTGCGGCAAGGGACGCACCGCCCCCGCCGTGCTCGCCGCCGGTGTGCGGCTGACGGGACCCCTGGTGCGCGACGCCGGCGGCGAGCTGGCGCCGGCGAGCTGGGACGAGGCGCTGGAGCGGATCGCGGACAGGCTGCGCGCGACCCGGGCGGAGCACGGCGCGGACGCCGTGGGCGTCTTCGGCGGCGGCGGGCTCACCAACGAGAAGGCGTACGCCCTCGGGAAGTTCGCCCGGGTGGTGCTCGGCACCTCGCAGATCGACTACAACGGCCGTTTCTGCATGTCGTCGGCGGCCGCCGCCCACCAGCGGGCGTTCGGCCTCGACCGCGGGCTGCCCTTCCCGCTGGAGGACATCCCCCGGACCGGGTGCGTGATCCTGGTCGGCTCGAACCTCGCGGAGACCATGCCCCCCGCGCTGCGCTACCTGACCGAGCTGAAGGAGAACGGCGGCCGACTGATCGTGATCGATCCGCGCCGGACCAGGACCGCCGAGCAGGCGGATCTGCACCTGGCGCCCCGTCCGGGCACCGACCTGGCCCTCGCGCTCGGCATGCTGCATCTGGCCGTGGCGGACGGGCGGGTGGACGAGGAGTTCGTCCGCACCCGGACCAGCGGCTGGGACGGGGCGAGGGCGGGCGCGATGGCGCACTGGCCGGAGCTGGTGGAGCGCCTCACCGGAGTGCCCGTGCCGCAGCTGCGCGAGGCCGTGGAGATGTTCTGCGGCGCGGAGAGCGGGATGGTGCTCACCGCGCGGGGGCCCGAGCAGCAGGCCAAGGGCACGGACACGGTGGGCGCCTGGATCAACTTCTGCCTGGCCACCGGCCGGGCGGGCCGTCCGCTGTCCGGCTACGGCTGCCTGACCGGCCAGGGCAACGGCCAGGGCGGCCGGGAGCACGGCCAGAAGGCCGACCAGCTGCCCGGTTACCGCAAGCTCACCGACCCCGCGGCGCGGCGCCATGTGGCCGGGGTGTGGGGCGTGGACCCGGACTCGCTGCCGGGGCCGGGGCGCAGTGCCTACGAGCTGCTCGACGCGCTGGGGCAGGATGTGCGGTCGCTGCTGGTCATGGGGTCGAATCCGGTCGTGTCCGCACCGCGGGCGGGGCACGTCGAGGAGCGGCTGCGGTCGCTGGACTTCCTGGCGGTCGCGGACGTGGTGCTGTCGGAGACGGCGGCACTGGCCGATGTGGTGCTGCCGGTGACGCAGTGGGCGGAGGAGAGCGGGACCACGACCAGTCTGGAGGGCAGGGTGCTGCTGCGGCAGCGTGCGGTCGCACCTCCGGAGGGCGTACGCAGCGACCTGGAGGTGCTGAACGCGCTGGCGGGTCTCCTGGGGCACGGCAAGGGCTTCCCCGCCGATCCGGAGCAGGTCTTCGACGAGCTGCGGCGGGCCTCGGCGGGCGGCCCCGCCGACTACGCGGGCATCACCTACGCCCGCATCGAGGCGGAGGACGGGGTGTTCTGGCCCTGCCCGGACGAGGAGCACGCCGGGACGCCCCGGCTGTTCCTGGAGCGGTTCGCGACGGACGACGGGCGGGCCAGGTTCGTCCCGGTCACGCACCGGCCCGCCGCCGAGGAGACGGACGCGGAGTACCCGGTGGTGCTGACGACGGGGCGGGTCGTGTCCCAGTACCAGTCGGGGGCGCAGACCCGCCGGGTGGCCGAGCTGAACGCCGCCGCACCGGGGCCGTTCGTGGAGCTGCACCCACGGCTCGCCGAGCGGATCGGGGTGGCCGAGGGCGAGAGGGTGGCGGTCACCTCGCGGCGTGGACGGGCGGTGGCACCGGCCCGGATCACGGTGGCGATCCGGCAGGACACCGTGTTCATGCCGTTCCACTGGCCGGACGAGGGCCGTGCCAACTCCCTGACGAACCCGGCGCTCGACCCGGTGTCGCGGATGCCGGAGTTCAAGGTGTGCGCCGTGCGGGTGGAGGCCGCCGGCTGAGCCAGTCGCCGCCCGGCACGGGCGTGCCGCCGGTGCGCAGGGAGCGGGCCACCGGGGCGGCCGCGAGGTAGACCCAGGCGAGCACGGTCCCGTCCCGGTCGGTTCCGGCCCGGTCGGTCCCGGCCCGGTCGATCCCGGCCTCGGCCTCGGCCGGGAAGCAGCCCTGTCTGCCCGGGACGGTGCCGTCGGCCGCCCTCGGGACCGGACGGGCGCTGCGTGCCACCCGCTCGTACAGGTTGCGGGGGTGGTCCGGGCCCAGGTACTGCTCCAGGTCGTCCAGGAGCCCGAGCAGTTCCGCGTAGGCCCCGGGGGCCGCGGTGACCAGGGTGCCGTGGACGGTGCCCGGGCCGTCGACGACGTACGGATAGCCGGGCCCCTCGTAGAGGAGGGCGCCCGGCAGCACGGCCGGCCGTTCCTCGTGTGTGCGGCCCCGGAGGAACCGGTCGTGGTTGGCCTCTCCGGGGAGGAGCGTCCCGTAGACGAAGAACGGCAGCCGGCCGTCCGTCACAGGCCAGCCACGGGCGCCGTCTCCGCGGAGACCCAGGCGAGATAGCGGTCGCTGCCGCGCACGACGGGCACCGCGATGATCTCCGGCGTCCCGTAGTCGTGCGCCGCGAGGAGGTACGCCTCCAGCTCGTCGTACCGCTGCCCCGTCGTCTTGAAGAGCACCTGCCACTCCTGACCGGACTCGACGGCGCCCTGCCACCGGTAGACGGAGGTGACGGGCGCCGGGATCTGGGCGCAGGCCGCGAGTCGCGCGTCCACGGCGCCCCGGGCCAGGGCCTGGGCCTTCTCCTCGCTGTCCGTCGTGGTCAGCACCGTCAGCCATGCGGGCTCGGTCATTCCCGGATCTCCTTGTCTCCCGGCGTCGGTGGGCCCCTCGATTGTCGGCCTCCGTGCCGTCAGCCGCCGTACGGGTGCCGGGTCCTGGCCTCGCGCAGGGCGCGGCCCCACCAGACCAGCTGGTCGAGCATCCTCTTGGCCGCCCCGTCGGTGCCGGCCGGGTCCGTGGGCACGCCCCGGTCGTCGAAGAGGGCACCGGCGTTGTGGAAGGAGACGGTGTCGCGCACGGTGACGGCGTGCAGCTCGGCGAAGACCTGGCGCAGGTGCTCGACGGCCCGCAGGCCGCCGGAGATCCCGCCGTACGAGACGAACGCGACGGGCTTGGCCTGCCATTCGGCGAAGTGCCGGTCGATGAGGTTCTTCAGCGGGGCGGGGTAGGAGTGGTTGTACTCGGGGGTCAGCACGACGAACGCGTCGGCGCGGGCCAGCCGCGGCGTCGCCAGGGCGGCCCCGGTGGCGGGCGGTTCGGTCTCGGCGACGTCGATCAGCTCGGTCTCGATGTCCGGGTGGCCGGCGGCCCGTCCGAGGAACCATTCGGCGACCACGGGCCCGAACCGGCCTTCGCGGTTGCTGCCGAGGATGACGGCCACCTTCAGCGGGGCGTCGGACGAGGTGGGAAGAGGTGCGGTGAGGTCCATGCCGAGCAGCCTCACACCTCAACCAAGATTGAGGTCAAGCGCCGCCGGACCGACACCTACGCTGAGGACCATGACGCCCTCCCTGTCCGACCTGTACGCCGAGTTCGACGGCCGGCCCGCCACCGAGGAGGATCTGCGGATCCCCGCTTTCGCCGGCTACGGCCACTTCACGGCGATGCAGGTCAGGGACCGTACGGTACGCGGCCTCGCCCTGCATCTCGACCGGCTGGACTCCGCGAACCGGGAGCTGTTCGGACTGCCCCTGGCCGGGGAGCGCGTGCGGGCACTCATCGGCCACGCGCTCGACGGCGCCGGGAAGCGGGACGCGTCGGTCCGCGTACACGCCTTCATGCCGCCGGACAGCGCCGCGACGGTGACGATGGTGACGGTGCGGGAGCCCGCCCGGACCGACGGTGCGCCCCGGAGCCTGATGTCGGTCCCGTTCGCGCGCGCCGTGCCGCACATCAAGCGTCCCGGCGAGTTCGCCCAGGCCTACTACGGGCAGCAGGCCCGGCGGGCGGGTTTCGACGAGGCGCTGCTGACGTCGCCCAGCGGCATGGTGACCGAGGGGGCGATCACCAACATCGGCTTCTGGGACGGCACCTCGGTGGTCTGGCCGGACGCCCCGGCACTGACGGGCATCACCATGGCGCTGCTGGAGAGCGGCCTGACGAGGGCGGGCCGGCCCCCGGTACGGCGCGGGGTGACGCCGGACGGCCTGGGCGCGTACCGGGCGGCGTTCGTCAGCAACTCGCAGGGCATCGCACCGGTCCACCGGATCGACGACACCCCCTTCGCCGTCGACGAGAACCTGATGCGGCTGCTCGGCCAGGTGTACGAGGATGCGCCTCGCGGGAGCGTCTGACCTCCCCGGCATGCGGGACCATGGGGCCATGCAGATCCATATCGAAGCCTCGGAACTCCCGGGCCGCACCTGCGGTCCCGACACCGACTTCGCCGGTTTCGACAACATCCACGTCGGCGTGCAGCGCAAGGACCGGCCCGGGGAGCTCCTCGGCATACATCCCGGCGACGCGGCGCACGCCTCCTGGACCCTGGACTGCACCGCCACGCCCACCCCGGAGGGCGTCGAGGTCTCGGGCCCGTACATCCAGAACCGGCTCGGCGGGCGCTTCGTCCACCTGTCCTGGGGCACCGTGGACGGCTCCGGCGTCTTCACGATGTTCCGGCGCGCCAAGCTGATGATGAGCGACATCGACCCCGGGGTCCTGGAGGCCGCCGCGAGGACCGGGCACCTCACCGCGCGGCTGCGGCTGACCGACGGCAGGGGGCAGCCCCGGTGCGCGCGCGTCCGCCCGCCGGACATCACCTGGTCCGCGACGGGCGGGAGCGGCGCGCACGGCACCTGAGGCCCGGGCGGACATGACACCGCCCTCACCGGTCCCGGGGGGGTGGGCCGGAGAGGGCGGTTGCCATGGGGCCGGCGGGGGGCTGCCGTCCCGTGGGGGGGGGTAGGGGGCGTGTTCCCGGTCGATCGAGGTCCATTCATGTGACGTGTATCACACTCGCCGAACGGGGGTGGTCACCCGTTCGGCACCGGACCACCCCGGCGGCTCCCAGCACCGCCGCGACCTGCGCCTGGCCGGACGGGCGGACGCGCCTCCCGGGGCCGGGCGGGTGAAAGCTGACCATCCGTCAGCGTGCGGGCGGCGGGCGCGGCACGTTACCTCGGAGGCAGGACACATCCGTCTGCCCGGAGGATTCCCATGCGCAGCCCCGCCCGCCTCGTGACCGGTACCGCCGCCGCGGCCCTCACCGCCGCCGCGCTGGGCCTCGCCGCCCCGTCCGCCCACGCGGCCGGACCCGGCAGACCGGAGTCCATCGCCGTGTACGCCGCCCCAGGTGCGGCGGACTGCGGACCGGAGGGCACGGCCGGCGCGGACGCGGCGGCCTGCGACAGCGGCGGGGCGGCGCCCGCGGACCCGGGAGCGGCCGACGCCCCGGAGCCCGCCGAGGACCTGATGGCCGAGGAGCCGGCGCCGCTCGACGGCCTGGACCCCGCCGGGGAACCGGCGGCGGTCGCGGAACCCGACTGGCCGGAGACGGACGAGGACGAGGCGGGGACCGGGGACGAGGCCGCGACGGTCCTGCCCTCCGGGACCGGCACGGGCACGGCGCCCGGGAACCGCCCCGAACCGGTGACCCCGCCGGCCGACCCCGGCTCCGCGAGGCCGCCCGGCCACCGGCCCACGACCTCGCCCGGCCCCAGCCGGCCCTCCGGGCACGTCGGGACGGGTGTCGGCGGCAGCGCCGCCCCCGACACCGCACAGATCGCCGCGGGCGCCGGCCTCGTCGCGGCGGCAGCCGCCGCCGGCGCCCTGCTGGTGCGCCGGCGCCGCCCGGGCGGCATGTACCGCTGAGGGCGACCGGCGGAGGACGGGACGTGGACAGGACGGCACTGAAGGCACGGGCCTGGCTGGTGGGCATCGCCGCGCTGTGCGGGGTGTGGCTGGTCCACAACGGCGCGGCTGTCCGGACGGTCGCGCCCCAGCCGTCGACCGCCGAGGCCTTCGCCGCAGGGCCCGAGGTGCGGCCGGGGACACCGGTCGCCGAACCGCTGCGCTCGTCCGCACCGGTCAGGATCCGCATCCCGGGCATCGGTGTGGACGCGCCCATGACGGGTCTCGGGCTCGGCGCGGACGGCAGCCTCGACGCGCCGCCCGCCGGGAACCGCAACCTCGCGGGCTGGTACGAGGACGGGACACCGCCCGGAGCGAGGGGCACCGCGATAGTGGCCGGGCACGTCGACAACGCGGAGGGACCCTCGGTCTTCTACGGCCTCGGGTCCCTGAAGAAGGGGGCCGTGGTCGAGATCGACCGCGGGGACGGCCGCACCGCCGTCTTCTCGGTCGACGCGGTCGAGGTCTACGAGAAGGACGAATTCCCGGACAAGCGGGTGTACGGCGCCACCGGGCACGCCTCGCTCCGACTGATCACCTGCGGCGGCGGATTCACCCGCGAGACGGGCTACCTGGGCAACGTGGTGGCGTACGCCCACCTCACCGAGGTGCGCTGATCAGGCCGTCCACTGGTCGAAGCCGAGCTTGGCGACCAACGAGAACACCACCACCAGCAGAACCCCGCGGACGAAGTCGCTGCCCTTCCTGAGCGCCATCCGCGCACCGACCATCCCGCCCGCCAGATTGAATACGGCCATCAGCGCGGCCAACTGCCACAGCACGGTCCCCTGGTAGGAGAACATCGCCAGCGCGCCGGCGTTGGTGCAGACGTTCACGATCTTGGCGGTGGCCGAGGCGGTGACCAGGTCCAGGTGGAGCACGGCGGTGAGCGCCAGCACCAGGAACGTGCCGGTGCCGGGCCCGAACAGCCCGTCGTAGAAGCCGATGCCACCGCCGACCAGCACGATCGCGGTGGCCGCACGGGCCCGGGTGACCTTCCTGTCCGGGCCGCCGCCGGCCGCCGAGCCGAAGGACGGCCGCAGCATCACGAAGGCGGCGACGGCGAGCAGCACCACCATGATCACCGGGCGCAGCACGTCGCTGCTGATCCCGGCGGCGAAGAAGGCACCGGTCATCGATCCCGCCAGCGCCATGAGCCCGATCCGCACGGCGGTGCCCACCCGGACCGGCGCCTTGCGCGCGTAGGTGACGGCGGCGCCCGACGTACCGACGATGGACACGGCCTTGTTGGTGCCGAGGACGTGCGCGGCCGAGACGTGCGGGAGCCCCAGCAGAAGGGCGGGCAGGAGGAGCAGCCCGCCCCCGCCCACCACCGCGTCGATCCAGCCGGCCGCCGCGGCGGCCAGACAGAGGAATACCAGGGTGGTGAGGGTTGTCTCAGGCATGCTCGCGACCTTAAGCAGGTGGTGGGTACACCGTCCAACCGGGCGGCCGCGCCCTCACAGAGCGCCTCGTCACGCGCTGAGCGCAAGGTTCCTCCAGGGAAACAGGAGGGATGCGGTCGGGTAACACCCGCCGCGCACTCTCGTCGGTATGAGGACACGGACGGAGAACGCGGCGCGGGTGGTGGTGATCGGCGCCGGGATGGCGGGCGCACGGCTCGCCGCCCGGGTCCCCGGTGTCACCGTCATCGGTGAGGAGGCCCACGCACCGTACAACAGGGTGCTGCTGGCCGAGGTGCTCGCCGGCCGGTACGAGTCGGACGTCATCGCGCTGCCGCCCGCCGAGGTGCGGCGCGGGGTGCGCGTCGTCCGGATCGACCGGGCGGAGCGCCAGGTGCTCTGCGACGACGGCAGCGTCGTCGGCTACGACCGCCTGGTGCTGGCCACCGGCTCCAACCCGGTGCTGCCGCCGCTGCGGGGCCTCGGCAACACGCTGCCGGACGGGGTGCATCCCTTCCGCACCCTGGACGACTGCCTGGCGCTGCGCGCCGCCGTACGTCCCGGCGTGCGAGCCGTCGTCATCGGCGGCGGACTGCTCGGGGTGTCGGCCGCCCGCGCACTGGCCGAGTGCGGCGCCCAGGTGGTGCTGGCCCAGCAGGGCGAGCACCTCATGGAACGGCAGCTGGACTTCGAGGCGGCGGGGATGCTGCGCCGTCACCTGGAGGCCCTCGGCGTCGAGGTGCACACCGAGTGCCGGGTACGCGGGCTGCGCTGCACCGATGGGGAGACACCCGCCGTGCGGGCCGTGGAGCTCGCCGACGGTTACGAGCTGGAGGCCGAGATCACCGTCCTGGCCTGCGGAGTCCGACCCAGGACCGGGCTGGCCCGGGCCGCCGGGCTCGACGTCCGCAAGGGCGTCGTCGTCGACGACGAGCTGCGGACCTCGGACCCGTACATCCACGCCGTCGGCGACTGCGCCGAGCACGCGGGGACGGTGTACGGGCTGGCGGGCGCCGCGCTCGAACAGGCCGACGTACTGACCGAGGTGCTGGCCGGGCGTCCCGCGCGCTACGGGGGGACCCGGGCCCTGACCCGGCTCACCCTGCGCTCGCCCGCCGCCGCCCCCGTCGCCGACGGGGCGGCCGGGGCCGCCGGGAGCCTCGACCTGGCCGCCTTCGGCGACTCCCGCCCGATGCCCGGCGACGACGTGGTCAGGCTGGCGGACGCCACCCGGGGCGCGTACCGCACGGTCGTCGTCCGGGGCGACCGGCTGGCGGGCGGGGTGCTCTTCGGCGACCTCGCCGCGGTCGGCGCCCTCGCCCGGACCTGGCAGGACGACGAGCCCCTCCCCGCCGACATGTCCCTGCTCCACCTGCTCACCAACGACGGAGGCTTCTGATGCCGGTGTCCACTCCCCCGACCGCCCCCACCGCAGGCGTGCCGACGATCGTGGTCGTCGGGCACGGCATGGTCGGCCAGCGGTTCCTGGAAGCGCTCGCCGACCGCGGGCTGACGGCCGCCGCGGGCACCGCCCGGGTCGTCGTCCTCTGCGAGGAGCCTCGCCCGGCCTACGACCGGGTGCAGCTGACCTCGTACTTCTCCGGAAAGACCCCGGAGGACCTCTCCCTCGTCGAGCCGGACTTCATGGAGCGCCACGGCATCGAGCTGCGCGTCGGCGACCCGGCGGTGGGCGTCGACCGCGAGGCGCGCACCGTCACCGCGCGCTCCGGGGAGACCTTCTCCTACGACACGCTGGTGCTGGCCACCGGCTCGTACCCCTTCGTGCCGCCGGTCCCCGGCAAGGACACCGAGGGCTGTTTCGTCTACCGCACCATCGAGGACCTCCTCGCGATCGAGGAGTACGCGAAGACCGCGACGACCGGCGCGGTGGTCGGCGGCGGTCTGCTCGGCCTGGAGGCCGCGGGCGCGCTGAAGGGGCTCGGACTCAACACGCACGTCGTGGAGTTCGCGCCCCGGCTGATGCCGGTCCAGGTCGACGACGGCGGCGGCGCCGCGCTGCTGCGCACCATCGAGAACATGGGCCTCTCGGTCCACACGGCTGTGGGCACCCAGGAGGTCACCGCGGGCGAGGACGGCCGGGTCGACGGCATGTCGCTGTCGGACGGCTCCTCGCTCGCCACCGACCTCGTCGTCTTCTCCGCCGGTGTACGCCCCCGGGACCAGCTGGCCCGCGACTGCGGCCTGGCCGTCGGCCCGCGCGGCGGCATCATCGTCGACGAGGAGTGCCGCACCTCGGACAGCGACGTCTTCGCGATCGGCGAGTGCGCGCTGGCCTCGGACGGCCGGGTCTACGGTCTGGTGGCGCCGGGTTACGAGATGGCGGTGGCGGTCGCCGAGGTGATCGCGGGCAACACGGCCTCCTTCACCGGGGCCGACCTCTCGACGAAGCTGAAGCTGCTCGGTGTGGACGTCGCCTCCTTCGGTGACGCGCACGGTGCGGCCGAGGGCTGCCTCGACGTCGTGTACGCGGACTCCCGCTCGGGTGTCTACAAGAAGCTGGTGATCGGCCGGGACGGCACGCTGCTCGGCGGCGTCCTGGTGGGCGACGCCGACCAGTACGGCACGCTGCGCCCCATGACGGGCACGGTCCTGCCGGTCGCCCCGGAGCAGCTGGTGCTGCCGGCCGGAGCGGGCGGCCCGGTCACGCTCGGCCCGTCCTCGCTGCCCGACGAGGCCGTGATCTGCTCCTGCCACAACGTCACCAAGGGGGCGATCTGCGAGCACACCACGCTCCCCGAGGTGAAGAAGTGCACCAAGGCGGGCACCGGCTGCGGCAGCTGCGTCAAGGTCATCGGGCAGCTGCTCCCCCAGCCCGAGGACCAGGGGCTGTGCGGCTGCTTCGAGTACACCCGCAGCGAGCTGTACGAGATCGTCCGCACCCTCGGCGTCACGACGTACGCCGCCCTCCTCGACTCGCACGGCCGTGAGGCGGCCCGCGGCGGTGACGGCTGCGAGGTCTGCAAGCCCACGGTCGGGTCGGTCATCGCCTCGCTCGCCCCGACGGTCGGCGCGAGCGGTTACGTCCTGGACGGCGAGCAGGCGGCCCTGCAGGACACCAACGACCACTTCCTCGCCAACCTCCAGCGCAACGGCTCGTACTCGATCGTGCCGCGCATCCCCGGCGGTGAGATCACCCCGGAGAAGCTGATCGTGATCGGCGAGGTGGCCCGGGACTTCGGCCTCTACACCAAGATCACCGGTGGCCAGCGGATCGACCTCTTCGGCGCCCGCGTCGACCAGCTCCCACTGATCTGGGCCCGTCTCGTGGACGCCGGCTTCGAGTCCGGGCACGCCTACGGGAAGTCGCTGCGCACGGTCAAGTCCTGTGTGGGGCAGACCTGGTGCCGCTACGGCGTCCAGGACTCGGTGAAGATGGCCATCGACCTGGAGCTGCGCTACCGGGGCCTGCGCTCCCCGCACAAGCTGAAGTCGGCGGTCTCGGGCTGCGCCCGCGAGTGCGCGGAGGCCCGCGGCAAGGACTTCGGGATCATCGCCACGGCGCAGGGCTGGAACCTCTACGTCGGCGGCAACGGCGGCGCCACCCCGCGCCACGCGGACCTGCTCGCCCAGGACCTCTCCGACGCCGAACTGGTCCGTCTCATCGACCGGTTCCTCATGTTCTACATCCGCACGGCGGACCGGCTGGAGCGCACCTCGACCTGGCTGGACCGCATCGAGGGCGGCCTGGACCACGTACGGGACGTCGTCGTCCACGACTCGCTGGGCCTCTGCGACGAGCTGGAGCGGCTGATGGCCGACCACGTCCGCGGCTACCGCGACGAGTGGGCCGAGACCATCAACGACCCGGAGCGGCTCCGCCGCTTCGTCACCTTCGTCAACGCCCCCGACGCCCCCGACCCCTCGGTCAAGTTCGTCCCGGAGCGCGACCAGGTCAAGCCCGACCTGGACATCCTCGCGGGCCCGGTGCTCGCCATCCGTACTCTTGAAGGGACCCCCTCCTGATGACGACCCAGATGACGGAAACGGCGCAGGACACCAGGACGATCCAGCTCGCGGACGGGGACGGCTGGCTCACGGTCTGCGACCGCTCGCTGCTGACCCCGGGGCGCGGGGTGGCGGCGCTCCTCCCGGACGGCCGGCAGGTCGCGCTGTTCGTGGACCGCGCGGGGCGGGCGTACGCGATCGACAACCGGGACCCGTTCACCGGCGCCTACGTCCTCTCCCGCGGCCTGATCGGCTCCGACGGTGGGCGGCCGTTCGTCGCGTCGCCGCTGCTGAAGCAGCGCTTCGACCTGGAGACGGGCGCCTGCCTGGACGACGACGACGTGACCGTGCCGGTCTTCCCGGTCCGCGCGGACTGAACCCGCCCCGTTCATGACACGTTGGAGCTCCGGCCACCGGGCGCCTCTACTGTCCTGACGTTCGACCCGCCGGGCCGACCGGGCCGGCGGGCCAGCACGTCACCCGTGGAGTGATCGTGGAACGTCGGACCTTCTTGCGCACAGCGGTCGTCGGCTCATCGGCGGCGGCCTTCGGCGGCACCCTCTGGCGGGGTGCCGCCTTCGCGGATCCGGCCCAGCCGGCCACCGGCCCCTACGGGGCACTTCAGGCGGCCAACAGCAACGGCATCCTGCTGCCGAGCGGCTTCACCAGCAGGATCATCGCCCGCTCGGGGCAGACCGTCCCCGGCACCTCGTACACCTGGCACAGCGCGCCCGACGGCGGCGCCACCTTCACCGACGGCAGCGGCTGGATCTACGTCTCCAACGCCGAGGTCTCCTCGGGCAGCGGCGGCGGGGCGAGCGCGGTGCGCTTCAACGCCTCGGGGACCGTCACCTCGGCGTACCGCATCCTGTCCGGCACGAACACCAACTGCGCGGGCGGCAGGACGCCGTGGAACACCTGGCTCTCCTGCGAGGAGGTCACCCGCGGCTTCGTGTACGAGACCGACCCGTGGGGGGTGAACGCCGCCGTGCAGCGTCCCGCGATGGGCCGGTTCAAGCACGAGGCGGCAGCAGCGGACCCCGACCACGGCTACGTCTACCTCACCGAGGACGAGACGGACGGGCGCTTCTACCGCTTCCGTCCCACCACCTGGGGGAACCTGTCGTCCGGCACGCTCCAGGTACTGGTCGCGGGAACCGGCACCTCGGGCCCGGTCACCTGGACGACGGTCCCCGACCCGGACGGCTCCCCCACCCAGACCCGCTACCAGGTCTCCGGCGCGAAGGTCTTCAACGGCGGCGAGGGCTGCTTCTACGCGGCGGGCACCTGCTGGTTCACGACCAAGGGCGACAACCGGGTGTGGGCGTACGACGCGAACGCCTCGTCCCTCTCGCTCGCCTACGACGACTCGCTCGTCACGGGCGGCACCGCCCCGCTGACCGGGGTGGACAACGTCACCCGCGCCGCCTCCGGTGACCTGTACGTCGCCGAGGACGGCGGGAACCTGGAGATCTGCCTGATCACCCCGGACGACACCGTCGCCCCGTTCCTGAGGGTCAGCGGCCAGTCCGGGTCGGAGATCACCGGCCCGGCCTTCTCCCCGGACGGACGGCGGCTGTACTTCTCCTCGCAGCGCGGCACGAGCGGCAGTTCGTCGGGCGGCATCACCTACGAGGTGACGGGGCCCTTCCGCTCCTGACACCCGGAGGGGGAGGCAGCGGGCGCGGAGCCGCGGCCGCTGCCTCCCCCGTGTCAGCCCTGTCCCTCGACGGCGGACGGGTCCATCCAGACGACCTCCCAGATGTGGTGGTCGGGGTCCTGGAAGGACCGGCCGTACATGAAGCCCTCGTCCATGGGGTCGTTGGCGGGCGACCCGCCGTTGGCGAGCGCGGCGTCGGCAAGCTCGTCGACCTTCTCGCGGCTCTCCGCGCTCAGGGCGACGAGGACCTCGGTCGTTCTGGAGGAGTCGGCGATCTCCTTCTTGGTGAACTCCTTGAAGCGGGGCTCACTGATGAGCATGGCGAAGATGGTGTCGCTGATGACGAGACAGGCGGTCGTCTCGTCGCTGAACTGCGGGTTGAAACCGAAGCCGAGCTTCCCGAAGAAGTTCTTCGTCGTCTCCAGGTCCTTGACCGGCAGGTTCACGAAGATCATCTGAGGCTGAGGCATGGTGGTCCCACTCTTCCGTCCGGCACCCTGAGGTGCTCCCGCGCACTCCGTACGAGCGCTCACAAGAGGTAGACGGCCGCCTCCGCGGAAACTCATCGCTTCCCGGCCGGACGGCTGCGCCACGCCGCCGGCCCGGCCGTCAGGGCACCGGCAGCGGGGCACCGCCCCGGAGCAGGGCGGCCCCCAGCGGAGTCAGAGTGTGCAGGACCGAGCTGCCGTGTCGCAGGGTCCGCACCAGGCCGGCCTCGCGCAGCACGCAGGCGTGCTGGCTCGCCGACGCGAGGGACACCCCGGTCCTGCGGGCCAGTTCGCTCGTCGTGCAGCCGTTGTCTATGGACCTCAGGACCGCGGAGCGGGTGTGGCCCACGAGACGCCCGAGCCAGGGCCCGGGCTCCGCGAAGGCCGGCGCTCCGGGGTGGGTGACCGGATAGACGAGGACCGGTGGCAGACGTGGGTCGCGGTAGACGACGGGAGTGCCCCGGCAGAAGAACGACGGCTGGAGGAGCAGGCCCCGCCCGTCGAGGCGGAGGTCCCGGTCGACGGGGTAGTCGGCCTCCAGCACGGGGGCACGCCAGCGGATCATCGGCGGGAGGGTGGCCAGCAGCTCGTCGGCCCCGCCGTCGAGCAGGGCGCGGCCCCGGACGGCCCGGTCGGCCTCGACGCTCGCCCTGATGTGCGACCAGTACGGCTCGACCGCGGCCCGGTGATAGGCGCGCAGGGCGGAGATGAGGCGTCCCAGCGGCTCGGTGCGCCCCTCGGCGAGAGCCTCCGGCAGCGCGCCGGGCGCATGACCGCCGGACGGCCGCCGCGCGGAGGCACCGTCACCGGACAGCAGCCCGATCTCCCCGCGGATGCGGTCCGCGGGGGTGTCGCGCAGCGCCTCCATTCCGGCTTCGAGCCCGAATGGCTCGGCGGCTCCCCCGGAAGGCGTCAGGAAGTCGGGGAAATAGCCCCGGGGCGGAACGACCGCGGACAGCAGACGCGTTTCACCATTCAACCGGTTGCGGGATTCCTTCCGCCATTTCCCGAAGACCGTGGAACCCCGCCGGTCCCTCAGTCGGTGAAAACTGAGAACGGTCTCCCACATCGCGTCCGGCCTCGTGGCCATCCGCACGCGCGAAAGGTCCACTCCGGACACATGGATACGCAGCACCGAACCCCCACCTGTTGCACCCGCAATTGCCCCCGCCGTAGCGTATGCACGGCGTCACAGGAGGTCACCACGGGGTTTCGGCCACAGTTGAAATGTCTCGCCCGAATCCACGCCACCCGAAAGGCTGTACGACGTCGGGTACGCATCCGGCGTCACCGAAAGAGCGGGTGAGGGCCGTGGGGGGCCTTGCGCGTTCGGCGGCGGTGAACGACGGTGCGGCTCCGTACCCGGCAGGGGTAAGCGGGTGCGGTCCGGGGGTGGGGATCCCCGGACCGCACCCCGGCGGCACGTCCCGGCTTTGCGCACCGAATGGTGAAAAGCCAACCACTCGTATGGTTCGCCGTTCAAATGACGAAGCGGCGGCACCCCCGCACAGGGTGCCGCCGCTTCCTGGTAATCCGGCTCCGCCGTCGGACCGGTGAGGGTCCCTGTGATCCGCCGGCGGTGTCCGGAGTCGTGAGGGCCGGGTCTCAGCGGCTGTCGCTGCCCCGCGATTCGGCTGCCGCCCGGCCCGCTTCCAGCCGGGCGACCGGAATGCGGAACGGCGAGCAGGAGACGTAGTCCAGGCCCACCTCGTGGAAGAAGTGCACCGACTCGGGGTCGCCGCCGTGCTCGCCGCAGATACCGAGCTTGAGGTCCGGACGGGTGGCCCGGCCCGCCTCCACGGCGCTGCGCACGAGGGCGCCCACGCCGTCCTTGTCGATCGTCTCGAACGGCGACACCCCGAAGATGCCCTTCTCCAGGTACGCGGTGAAGAACGAGGCCTCCACGTCGTCGCGGGAGAAGCCCCACACCGTCTGCGTGAGGTCGTTCGTGCCGAAGGAGAAGAACTGTGCCGCCTCGGCGATCTGACCGGCGGTCAGCGCGGCACGGGGCAGCTCGATCATCGTGCCGATGGAGAGCTTCAGCTCGGTGCCGGTGGCCTCCTCGACCTCCGCGATCACGCGGTCGGCCTCCTCGCGGACGATCTCCAGCTCCTGGACCGTGCCGACGAGCGGGATCATGATCTCGGCGCGCGGGTCGCCCTTGGCGTTCTTGCGCTGCGCCGCGGCCTCCGCGATCGCGCGGACCTGCATGGCGAACAGACCGGGGATGACCAGGCCGAGCCGGACCCCGCGCAGCCCCAGCATCGGGTTCTGCTCGTGGAGCTTGTGCACGGCCTGCAGCAGGCGCAGGTCGTTCTCGTTGGCGTCCTTGCGGGACTCGGCGAGCGCCACCCGCACGGAGAGCTCGGTGATGTCGGGCAGGAACTCGTGCAGCGGCGGGTCGAGCAGCCGGACGGTGACGGGCAGGCCGTCCATCGACTCGAGCAGCTCGATGAAGTCGGCCTTCTGGAGCGGCAGGAGCGCCTCCAGCGCCGCCTCACGCTCGTCGTCGGTGTCCGCGAGGATCAGCTTCTCGACCATCTCGCGGCGCTCACCGAGGAACATGTGCTCGGTGCGGCACAGGCCGATGCCCTGGGCACCGAAGCGACGGGCCCTGGAGGCGTCCTCGGCGTTGTCCGCGTTCGCCCGTACCCGCAGGCGGCGTACGCGGTCGGCGTAGGCCATGATCCGGTGCACGGCGGCGACGAGCTCGTCGGCGTCGTCGGCGCCCGCGTGCATGCGGCCCTCGAAGTACTCGACGACCGGGGAGGGGACGACGGGCACCTCACCGAGGTACACCTTGCCCGTGGAGCCGTCGACGGAGACGAGGTCGCCCTCCTCCACGACGGTGTCCCCGACCGTGAGCCGGCGGCGCTTGGTGTCGACCTCGATCTCCTCGGCACCGCAGACGCAGGTCTTGCCCATGCCGCGTGCGACGACGGCGGCGTGCGAGGTCTTGCCGCCGCGCGAGGTCAGGATGCCCTCGGCGGCGATCATGCCGTCGAGGTCGTCGGGGTTGGTCTCCCGGCGGATGAGGATGACCTTCTCGCCCGACCGCGACCACTTGACGGCGGTGTAGGAGTCGAAGACGGCCTTGCCCACGGCCGCGCCCGGGGATGCGGCGATACCCCGGCCCAGCAGCACACTGGCGGCGCCGTGGTCGAAGCGCGGGAACATCAGCTGCGCGAGCTGGGCGCCGTTGACCCGCTGGAGCGCCTCGGCCTCGTCGATGAGCCCCTGGTCGACGAGCTGGGTGGCGATGCGGAAGGCGGCACCGGCGGTGCGCTTGCCGACCCGGGTCTGGAGCATCCAGAGCTGACCGCGCTCGATGGTGAACTCGATGTCGCAGAGATCCTTGTAGTGGGTCTCCAGCGTCTCCATGATCTTCATCAGCTGGTCGTACGACGTCTTGTCGATCGACTCCAGCTCGGCGAGCGGCACGGTGTTGCGGATGCCCGCGACGACGTCCTCGCCCTGCGCGTTCTGGAGGTAGTCGCCGTAGACGCCCTGGTGGCCGCTGGCCGGGTCACGGGTGAACGCGACGCCCGTGCCGGAGTCCGGGCCGAGGTTGCCGAAGACCATCGAACAGATGTTGACGGCCGTGCCGAGGTCGCCGGGGATGCGCTCCTGGCGGCGGTAGAGCTTGGCCCGGTCGGTGTTCCACGAGTCGAAGACCGCGTTTATGGCCAGGTCCATCTGCTGGCGCGGGTCCTGCGGGAAGTCCCGCCCGGCGTCCCGGGTGACGATCTTCTTGAACTCCTCGACCAGCTTCTTCAGGTCGGCCGCGTCGAGGTCGACGTCGACCGTGACGCCCTTGGCCTCCTTCGCGGCCTCCAGGGCCTCCTCGAAGAGGTCGCCGTCGACCCCGAGCACCGTCTTGCCGAACATCTGGATGAGGCGGCGGTAGGAGTCCCAGGCGAAGCGCTCGTCACCGGCCTGCGCGGCGAGGCCGACGACCGAGGCGTCGGAGAGACCGATGTTGAGGACCGTGTCCATCATCCCGGGCATCGAGAACTTGGCACCGGAGCGGACGGAGACCAGCAGCGGGTCGTCCGCCTGGCCGAGGTTCTTGCCCATGCGCTGTTCGAGCGCCGTGAGGTGCGCGCTGACCTCGTCGCGCAGCTCGGCCGGCGAGTCACCGCTGTCGAGGTAGACCTTGCAGGCCTCGGTGGTGATGGTGAAGCCCGGAGGGACGGGCAGCCCGAGGTTGGTCATCTCGGCGAGGTTGGCACCCTTGCCGCCCAGAAGATCTTTCAGATCCTTGTTGCCCTCGGTGAAGTCGTAGACGAACTTCTGGGGATCTTTGTTTTCCGACACGGGTCTCGACTCCTCGAGGACGCGGTGGCTGCCCTGACGGCGAGGAACATACCCAGATCGAAGGTGTCTGGGTACGGCCACTTGCGCGTCACGAGGTCTCAACCACCCGTCCGCCAGCAGATCGAAAGTAACGCGCCGGCGCCACCCAACGGGGGGAGTCGTTCACTTCTTGAAGTCAATATGACGAAGAGTGCGACCGGTTGTCGATTTCATGCACACACAGTAGCGAATGCTTTGATCGATCAAAGTAAACCCAGCTGGCACCCAGTGCCGCCATTTGAGAAGTACAGCATCCGATGCTGCGCTCATCTGAGCAATGAACCCCTCAGGGGTGGCGAGAATCACGCCTCACCTCGCGCTCAGATGTCACCATCCGGACCCCTGCGCGCCGGCAGTTGCTCACCTCTGAGCTACATCCACGCTACGGATGGTGATCAGGGCCTCCCGGAAGGAGAGCGGCCCCACACGCCCGCCCGGCAATCGCGACCGATCGAGCCGGATCCCGAAGAAAAAGCCCGCTCATCCGAGCGGGCTCTTCGTGGGGCACCCGGTGCCCCGGTACAGCGAGGTCGCTCAGCCGCCCGAGGTGTCCAGCTCCGCGTCGGCGCTCACGCCCGCGCAGTCGTACGGGTCCTTGAGCCAGCCGTCCGGCAGCGCGACCCTGTTGTTCCCGGAGGTACGCCCGCGCGGGCCGTCCGCGCCGTCCGGCCAGGGCTGGTCCAGGTCGAGCTCCTGGAGCTGTCCGCCCAGCTCCTCCAGCGACGAGGTGACCGCGAGCCTCCTGCGCATGTCCGAGCCGACCGCGAAGCCCTTGAGGTACCACGCCACGTGCTTGCGGAAGTCGATCACGCCCCGGCTCTCGTCGCCGATCCACTCCCCCAGCAGCGTCGCGTGGCGCAGCATCACGTCCGCGACCTGCCGCAGGGCGGGCGCCTGCCGTGTCCCCGTGCCTTCGAACGCGCTCACCAGGTCCCCGAAGAGCCAGGGGCGGCCCAGGCAGCCGCGGCCGACGACGACGCCGTCACAGCCCGTCTCACGCATCATCCGCAGGGCGTCGTCGGCGCTCCAGATGTCGCCGTTGCCGAGGACGGGGATCTCGGGGACGTGCTCCTTGAGGCGTGCGATGGCGTCCCAGTCGGCCGTGCCGCCGTAGTGCTGGGCGGTGGTCCTGCCGTGCAGCGCGACGGCCGTGACGCCCTCCTCGACGGCGATCCGGCCGGCGTCGAGGTAGGTGGTGTGGTCGTCGTCGATGCCCTTGCGCATCTTGATGGTGACCGGGAGGTCGCCCGCCTGCGCGACCGCCTCACGGAGGATCGCGCGGAGCAGGGGCCGCTTGTACGGGAGCGCGGAGCCGCCGCCCTTGCGGGTGACCTTGGGGACCGGGCAGCCGAAGTTCAGGTCGATGTGGTCGGCGAGGTCCTCGTCGACGATCATGCGGACCGCCTTGCCGACGGTGACCGGGTCCACCCCGTAGAGCTGGATGGAGCGCGGGGTCTCGCTCGCGTCGAAGTGGATGAGCTGCATGGTCTTCTCGTTGCGCTCGACCAGCGCCCGCGTGGTGATCATCTCGCTGACGAACAGGCCCTTGCCGCCGGAGAACTCACGGCACAGGGTGCGGAAGGGCGCGTTGGTGATGCCGGCCATGGGAGCGAGCACGACCGGCGGCTGCACGGTGTGCGGGCCGATCCGGAGCAGCGGGAGGGAGGGGGCGAGCGTGGTCATGGCACCCATTGTCCCGTACGCGGGCAGCGGTGCGGATGCCGCCCGTCCGGGACCGTGGTCCTCCGACCGGATCGGCCCGGACCACCACCCGGGACCCCCCGGGACCACGGGCGGTGCCGGGACCCTCTGGACCACGGGACCCCGCCGGGACCGCCCGGGACCACGGGACCCCGGGACCGCCCTCAGGCGAGGACGGAGGCCATGAGCCGCTCCAGCCCCTGCCGGGACTCCTCGTCGGAGGGGACGTACGTCACCAGGCGCGGACCCGCCGAGGGGCCCAGCCACAGATCGGTGTGTTCGAGGCTGAGCATGCCCACCCGGGCGTTGCGGAAGATCTTGGTGCGGTTCGCGGGGCCGACGACCTCGTGCCGGGCCCAGATCTCGCGGAATTCGGGCGAGGCCGCCTCCAGCCGCCCCAGGAGGGACTTCCAGGCGGGCTCGGCCAGGTGTTCCGCCATCGACGCCCGGAATTTGGCGGCCATGACCCGGTTGGCGCCGGGCAGGTCGGCGACGGAGGCACGCCAGTCCTCGTTGAGGTACGCCAGCAGCATGCAGTTGCGGTCCTCGGGGGCCACGGCGTCCAGGTCGCACAGGAGCCGGGCGTAGGTGCGGTTGTAGGCGAGGATGTCGTACCGGCTGTTCTGGATACAGGCCGGGAAGGGCTCCAGGCGTGTGAGCATCTCCCGGTAGGCCGGGTCGATGCCGGTGCAGTCCGAACCCGGCGCCGGGTCGACGGAACCGGCAAGGGAGAACAGGTGGGTGCGCTCGCTGCGGTCGAGCAGCAGGGCGCGGGCCAGCGAGTCGAGGACCTGTGGCGAGACCTGGATGTCACGCGCCTGCTCAAGCCACGTGTACCAGGTGACGCCGACGGCCGAGAGCTGGGCGACCTCCTCGCGCCGCAGGCCGGGGGTCCGCCTGCGGCGGCCGCGGACCAGGCCGACCTGCTCGGGGGTGATCCGCTCACGACGGCTGCGGAGGAAGCCGGCGAGCTCGTGCCGCCGGACGTCCGCCTCGGATACCTCTGTCACCACGGTCGTCATGCTCCCAGGGTGCCGAATGCCCGGACGTATTTCCAGGTGCTGCCGGTACCAGGATGAAGAGACTCTGGTACCAGGCTGGCCGGCGGTCCATCGTCGGTGTCGTGAGTGAATCCTCTGTACTGACGAACGCATCCGCCGCCGGCACCCCGGTGAAGCGGCACGACCACCCCGTACCGGTACTCGGCGCGCTCGGGCTGTTCACGGTGCTGCTCGGCGCGGCGCTGCCCCTCATCGACTTCTTCATCGTCAACGTCGCCCTGCCCACCATCGACCACGACCTGGCCGCGGGCCCCGCCCTGCTCGAACTGGTCGTCGCGGGCTACGGCCTCGCGTACGCCGTGCTGCTCGTGCTCGGCGGCCGCCTCGGCGACATGGCCGGCCGGCGCAGGCTCTTCCTCGTAGGGATGGCCGCGTTCGGCCTCACCTCGCTCGCCTGCGGACTGGCCCCGGACGCCTGGACCCTCGTGGGGGCGAGGGTGGCGCAGGGCGCCGCAGCCGCGCTGATGCTGCCGCAGGTGCTCGCCACCATCCAGTCGGCCACCTCCGGGCACCGCAGGGCACGGGCCATGAGCCTGTACGGGGCGACGGCCGGGCTCTCCATGGTCGCCGGCCAGATCCTCGGCGGCGTCCTGGTCGCCGCGGCCCCGCTGTCCTCGGTGTTCGGCGAGAGCGCGGGCTGGCGGTCGGTGTTCCTCGTGAACGTCCCGGTGGCGGTGGTGGGCCTGTTCCTGGCCGCCCGCACAATCCCGGAGAGCCGCTCGGACCGGCCCGCCCCCGTGGACGTGCCGGGCACGCTGCTGCTGGCCCTCTCCCTGGTGACGCTGCTGGCACCGCTCACCGAGGGACGCGCCGCGGGGTGGCCCCTGTGGACGTGGGTGTCCCTGGGCCTGTTCCCGTTCGCCGCGGCGGCCTTCTACCGCGTGGAGCGGCGGGCCGACGCGCGGGGGCGGACACCGCTGGTGCCGCCGAGCCTGCTGCGGCTGGAGTCGCTGCGGCGCGGACTCGCACTGGTGGTGCCGTTCTCGGTCGGCTTCGGCGGTTTCATGTTCGTGATCGCCGTCGCCCTCCAGCAGGGACTGGCGATGGGCCCGGCCGCGGCGGGGCTGTCGCTGGCACCGATGGCCGCGGCCTTCTTCGCGGCCTCGCTGGCCGGTCCACGGCTGGTACGGCGCTTCGGCAGCCGGGTCGTGACGGCGGGCGGCCTGATCCAGGGCGTCGGCGTCACGGTCCTGGCGCTGACCGTGTGGCGCGGCTGGCCGGACCTCGGGATGCTGGGGCTGCTGCCCGGGGTCGCCGTCGCGGGTCTGGGGCAGGGTCTGCAACTGCCCGTCCTCATCCGCATCGTGCTGTCCGACGTACCCGCCGAGCGGGCCGGGGTGGGCAGCGGCGTGATGACGACGACCCAGCAGTCCGCCCTGGCGCTCGGGGTGGCCACGATCGGGACTCTGTTCCTGTCGCTGACTCCGGGTGCGGGGATGCGGGACGCGCTGATCGTGACGCTGCTGGTGCAGCTGGCGGCCGTCGTCCTGACGGTCCTGCTGAGCCTCCGGCTGCCGCGCACGGTGAGGTGACGGGGGGACGGATGAGGGCCCGGATCACCGAGGTGATCCGGGCCCCTGTCCGTACGGGTGGTGCGAGGACGTCAGCTGTCGGCCGGGGCGTCCTGCGCGGGCGCGGCCTGGGCGGTGGCGGCGCGCTCACGCATCTTGCGCACCAGCTCCTGCTTCTTGTCCTCGGCGGCCTTGCGGTCGTCGTTGCGCGCGGGGTTCGCGCCCTGCTGTTCGGCGCGGGACAGCTTCTTGCGCTGTCCGCCCACGCCGAGGAGGTTGTTGCGGCTCTTGGCCACGGGGTTCTCCCATTCGCGGTGAGGAAGTGAGGATGACGTGTCGTGTATCGATCCGATGGGCGACGGGCGGTCGGGCCCGTCGCGCGCTCACTCGTAGATCTGGAAGAACGAATACATGGCAGAGAAGGTACCCCGACCGGCCGGACGACTCATCCGGTTTTCCGGGCCGCGCACCGGTCCGGGCTCAGGCCGTCGGGTCGACCGTGGCCTGGTGGGCCTCGGTCAGGTGCTCCTCCGCCTTGAGCCAGGGCAGGAACTGCGCCCCCTTGCGCCACCCGCAGGTGTCGCAGGTCAGCTGCCGCTGCATCCCCGACTTCCGTACGTGGACGACGTGTTCACGGCCGTGCTGGTCCCATCTGCTGACCTTGCTCGTGGTCATGGACGGCATCCGGGCCTCCCCTGTGGACGAGTGGGCCCAGTGTGCACGACGCCCCCGGCTCCGTGCGCCGGAACCGGGGGCTTCGTGGGACCTTCGTTATGCAGACGGGTCGCGGTCAGCAGCCCAGCAGGCGGGAGCCGAGGTAGCTCTGGATCTGGTCCAGGGAGACGCGCTCCTGCTTCATCGTGTCGCGCTCGCGCACGGTCACCGCGTTGTCGTCCAGGGTGTCGAAGTCGACGGTGACGCAGAACGGCGTACCGATCTCGTCCTGGCGGCGGTAGCGGCGGCCGATGGCGCCCGCGTCGTCGAACTCGATGTTCCAGTTCTGCCGCAGGTCGGTGGCGAGGCCCTTGGCCTTCGGCGACAGCTGCGGGTTGCGGGACAGCGGCAGGACCGCGACCTTGACCGGCGCGAGGCGCGGGTCGAGACGCATCACGGCGCGCTTCTCCATGACGCCCTTGGCGTTGGGCGCCTCGTCCTCGTTGTACGCGTCGAGGAGGAACGCCAGCATCGAACGGCCGACACCGGCCGCGGGCTCGATGACGTACGGCGTGTAGCGCTCGCCCTTCTCCTGGTCGAAGTAGAAGAGGTCCGTGCCGGAGGCCTTGGAGTGCGCCTTGAGGTCGTAGTCGGTGCGGTTCGCGACGCCCTCGAGCTCGCCCCACTCGCTGCCGCCGAAGCGGAAGCGGTACTCGATGTCAGCGGTGCGCTTGGAGTAGTGGGAGAGCTTCTCCTGCGGGTGCTCGAACCACCGCATGTTCTCCTCGCGCAGGCCGAGACCGGTGTACCAGTTCCAGCGCTGCTCCATCCAGTACTCCTGCCACTGCTCGTCCTCGCCCGGCTTGACGAAGAACTCCATCTCCATCTGCTCGAACTCGCGCGTGCGGAAGATGAAGTTGCCCGGAGTGATCTCGTTCCGGAAGGACTTGCCCATCTGCGCGATGCCGAACGGCGGCTTCTTGCGCGAGGTCTGCTGCACCTGGCCGAAGTTGGTGAAGATGCCCTGGGCGGTCTCGGGGCGCAGGTAGGCGACCGAGCCGGTGTCCTGGGTGGGGCCGAGGTGGGTGGAGAGGAGTCCCGAGAACGCCTTGGGCTCGGTGAAGGTGCCCTTGTTCCCGCAGTTGGGGCAGTTGAGGTCGGCCAGGCCGTTCACGGGCGGCTTGCCGTGCTTCTCCTCGTACGCCTCCTCCAGGTGGTCGGCGCGGTAGCGCTTGTGACAGGAGGTGCACTCGGTGAGCGGGTCGGAGAAGGTGGCGACGTGGCCGGAGGCGGACCAGACCTCGGGGGCAAGGATGACCGACGAGTCGAGACCGACCACGTCCTCGCGCGCGGTGACCATGTAGCGCCACCACTGACGCTTGAGGTTCTCCTTCAGCTCGACGCCCAGCGGCCCGTAGTCCCAGGCGGCCCGCTGGCCGCCGTAGATCTCACTGGAGGGGTAGACGAAGCCACGGCGCTTGCTCAGGCTGACGATGGTGTCGATCTTGTCGGCGGCCACGGTGCTCTCTTCATTACGACGGCGAAATGGGACAGGGACGGCGCGCGGCGCCTCGGTGGGGGTGATGATCAGGAGACGGGCGGGCGAATACCTCAGATTACCGGCGGGCGCACCCCTTGGATCAAATCGGTGGGACACATAGCGGGCCCGGCGCTGCGATCCGGGCATCTCATCAGCCTTGTTGACAATCGTTTCCACTTTTGTTGAAAATGACTGTCATGAACGTACGCCGCCTCATACCCACCGCCGCCGTCGCCGGAGCAGTCGCCCTCGGCCTCACCGCGCTCTCCGCATGCTCATCCTCCGACGCGGCCGAGGGCGGGAGCGACGGCAAGCTGGACGTGGTGGCGTCCTTCTACCCGATGCAGTTCCTGGCCGAGGAGATCGGCGGGCCGCACGTCTCCGTCACCACCCTGACGAAGCCCGGCGCCGAACCGCACGACCTGGAGCTCTCGCCCCGGCAGATCGGCGGTCTGAGCGACGCCGACTACATCCTGTTCCTCAAGGGCGTCCAGCCCGCCGTCGACGACGCGGTCGCCCAGGCCGGCGTCGAGCACACCGTGGACGCGGCGAAGCTCACCACGCTGGAGAGCCACGGCTCCGAGGTCGGCCACGACCACGGCGAGGAAGAGGGCGGGGAACACGAGCACGAGGAGCAGGAAGCAGGCCTCGACCCCCACATCTGGCTCGACCCCGTGAAGTACGCCGAGGTCGCCGAAGGCGTCGGGAAGTCCCTGGAGAAGGCCGACCCCGACCACGCCGCGGACTACCGCAAGAACACGGACACCCTGGTCGGCGAGCTGAACGCGCTGGACTCGGCGTACCGGACCGGGCTGAAGTCCACCGCGACCAAGACGTTCATCACCACGCACTCCGCCTTCGGGTACCTCGCGGAGCGCTACGGCCTCACCCAGGAGGGCATCGCCGGCATCGACCCCGAGGCCGAGCCCAGCCCCGCCCGGATCGACGAGATCCACCACGTCGCCGAGGAGACCGGGGCCACCACCGTGTTCTTCGAGACGCTCGCCAGCGACAGGACCGCCAGGACCCTGGCGAAGGACCTCGGTCTGAGGACCGGAGTCCTGGACCCGCTGGAGGGAATCACCGACAGGTCCGCGGGCGCTGACTACCTCGAAGTCATGAAGTCCAACCTCACCGCGCTGCAGAAAGCCCTCGGCGCGAAGTGACCCCCGCAGCACCCGAACCAGCCGCAGCAGCACCGGAGGCGATCGTGCCCGAGCCCAGTACGCCAGAACCCGTGATCAGGATGCGCGGAGCCACGGCGACGCTCGGCTCGCGCCCGGTGCTGCGCGGTGTCGACCTCACCGTCCACCGCGGCGAGGTCGTGGCCCTGCTCGGGGCCAACGGCTCCGGCAAGTCCACCGCCGTCCGCTCCGTCATCGGGCAGGTGCCCCTCACCGGCGGCACCGTCGAACTGTTCGGCACACCGCTGCGCCGCTTCCGCACGTGGTCCCGCGTCGGTTACGTACCGCAGCGCACCACGGCGGCCGGGGGCGTCCCCGCCACGATCCGCGAGGTCGTCGCGTCCGGGCGGCTCTCACGTACGAAGTTCAGGCTTCCGGGCAGGGCGGACCGGGCGGCCGTGGACCGGGCGATCGAGCTCGTCGGCCTCTCCGACCGGGCCGGGGACTCCGTGAGCGCCCTCTCCGGCGGCCAGCACCAGAGGGTGCTGATCGCCCGCGCGCTCGTCGCCGAGCCCGAGGTGCTGATCATGGACGAGCCCATGGCCGGCGTCGACCTGGCCAGCCAGGAGATCCTCGCCACGACGCTCCGCGAGCAGGTCGCGGGCGGGGCGACGGTGCTGCTCGTCCTGCACGAGCTCGGCGCCCTGGAGCCCCTGATCGACCGGGCGATCGTCCTGCGCGACGGCTGCGTCATGCACGACGGACCGCCCCCCGAGGCCATGGGACAGCACGCGCTGCCCGGCCACGACCACGTACACCCCCACGCGGCCTCCGAGCCCGTCCGGACGGGACTGCTGAGCTGATCATGCTGGAATTCCTGAACCCCCCCTTCATGCAGCGGGCCCTGATCGCGGCCGTCCTGGTCGGCATCACCGCGCCCGCCATCGGCATCTACCTGGTCCAGCGCCGCCAGGCCCTGATGGGCGACGGCATCGGCCACGTCGCGATGACCGGTGTCGGCCTCGGCTTCCTGCTCTCCACCAACCCCGTCTGGATGGCGACGCTCGTCGCCGTGGCCGGTTCCGTCGTGATGGAACTGATCCGCTGGTACGGACGCACCCGGGGCGACATCGCCCTGGCCATGCTCTTCTACGGCGGCATGGCGGGCGGGGTGATGCTGATCAACCTCTCGGACACCGGCTCCAACGCCAACCTGACCTCGTACCTCTTCGGCTCCCTCTCGACGGTCTCCGAGGAGGACGTCGTCGCGATCGTCGCGCTGGCCGCCTTCGTCGTCCTGGTCACCGTGGGGCTGCGGCGGCAGCTGTTCGCGGTCAGCCAGGACGAGGAGTTCGCCCGGGTCACCGGGCTGCCGGTGCGCGTGCTCAACCTGCTGGTCGCCGTCACGGCCGCGATCACCGTCACCGTGGCGATGCGGGTCGTCGGCCTGCTTCTGGTCAGCGCACTGATGGTGGTGCCCGTCGCCGCCGCCCAGCAGATCGCGAAGTCCTTCAAGGTGACGTTCGTCCTGGCTGTCGTCATCGGTACGGCCGTCACCCTGGCCGGCACCGTGACCTCGTACTACCAGGACGTGCCGCCCGGGGCGACGATCGTGCTGCTGGCCATCGCCGCGTTCGTCCTGCTGACCGCGCTCGCCACGCCGCTGGCCCGCAGGCGCTCCAGGGAGCGGACGGACGAGGACGACCGGTGCACCCTTGAGGTACCGGCGGCCCGCCCGGCCCCGGACGACGTGCGGGTGTGACCGTGCCCCCCGGCAGGGCTGGCACAATGGCCCGACATACGTACGGGCGACACGAGGAGGCAGCTGTGGCGACGGCGCCGATCAGTGGCACGAACGCGGCTCCGGTACGCGGCCGGTCCACCCGGCAGCGGGCGGCGGTCGCGGCGGCGCTCGACGAGGTCGACGAGTTCCGCAGCGCCCAGGACCTGCACGACGTGCTCAAGCACCGGGGCGACTCCGTCGGACTGACCACGGTCTACCGCACGCTCCAGTCACTCGCCGACGCCGGCGAGGTCGACGTCCTGCGCACGACCGACGGCGAAGCCGTCTACCGGCGCTGCTCCACCGGTGACCACCATCACCACCTGGTCTGCCGCGTCTGCGGCAAGGCCGTCGAGGTCGAAGGGCCGGCCGTGGAGCAGTGGGCCGAGACCATCGCCTCGCAGCACGGCTACGTGAACGTGGCCCACACCGTGGAGATCTTCGGGACCTGCTCGGACTGCGCGGGCGCCGGGGACTGACCCCCGGGCCGGTGCGCCCGGCCCGGGAGGGGGTGGCCGCGCCCGGCGCGACCACCCCCTCCGCGCGGTTTCAGCCCTTCGTGATCTCCTCGGCGCCGCCGAAGCGCCGGTCGCGGCGGGCGAACTCCAGGCAGGCGTTCCAGAGGTCGCGGCGGTCGAAGTCCGGCCACAGGACGTCCTGGAAGACCATCTCGGCGTACGCGCTCTGCCAGATCAGGTAGTTGGACGTGCGCTGCTCGCCGCTGGGGCGCACGAAGAGGTCCACGTCCGGCATGTCCGGGTAGTAGGTGTACTTCGCGAACGTCTTCTCGTTGACCTTCGAGGGGTCGAGCTTCCCGGCCGCCACGTCCTCCGCGATGCGCTGCGCCGCGTCCGCGATCTCGGCCCGGCCGCCGTAGTTGACGCAGAAGTACAGCGTCAGCTTGTCGTTGTCCTTGGTCTGCTCCTGGGCGACCTGGAGCTCCTGGACGACGGACTTCCACAGCTTCGGCATGCGGCCGACCCAGCGGATACGGATGCCGAGCTCGTCCATCTCGTCGCGGCGGCGCCGGATGACGTCCCGGTTGAAGTTCATGAGGAACTTCACCTCGTCCGGCGAGCGCTTCCAGTTCTCCGTGGAGAACGCGTACAGCGAGAGGCTCTTGACGCCCATCTCGATGCAGCCCTTGAGGACGTCCATGACGACGCCCTCGCCGACCTTGTGGCCCTCGGTGCGCGGGAGGCCCCGCTCCTTGGCCCAGCGGCCGTTCCCGTCCATCACGACGGCGACGTGCTTGGGCACGAGCTCACCGGGGATCTTCGGCGGGGTGGCGCCGGAGGGGTGCGGCTCGGGGTTCTTGTACTCACGCCTGTTCCGGCCGCCGAGCATCCCGCGTACTGCCATGGGCTTCTCTCGTCTCCCTCTGTCACTTCTCTACGTACCGCAGCGAGCGCAGGCCGCGCTCCAGATGCCAGTGGAGGTAGGCGGACACCAGCCCGCTCCCCTCCCTGACATGACGCGCCTCGGACGCGTCCGCCGTCTCCCAGTCACCGGTGAGCAGGGCGCTCAGCAGTTCGACGGCCTCCGCCGAGGGTACGACGCTGCCGGGTACCCGGCAGTCGCCGCATATGACGCCGCCCGCCGCGACGGAGAAGAACCGGTTCGGTCCGGGCATTCCGCACCTGGCGCAGTCGTCGAAGCTGGGGGCGTAGCCGTTGACGGCGAGGGAGCGCAGCAGGAACGCGTCCAGGATGAGATTCGGCGCGTGTTCGGCTCGGGCGAGGGTGCGCAGTCCGCCGACGAGCAGGAGGTACTGCTGGACCGCGGGCTCGCCCTCGTGGTCGGTGAACCGCTCGGCGGTCTCCAGCATCGCGGTGCCCGCGGTGTAGCGGGCGTAGTCGGAGACGATCCCGCCGCCGTACGGGGCGATCGTCTCGCTCTGGGTGCACAGGGGGAGACCGCGGCCGACGAGCTCGCTGCCGCGTGCGAAGAACTGCACGTCCACGTGGGAGAAGGGTTCGAGCCGCGCCCCGAACTTGGACTTGGTGCGGCGCACCCCGCGCGCCACGGCACGCACCCGCCCGTGGCCGCGGGTCAGGATCGTGATGATCCGGTCGGCCTCGCCCAGCTTCTGCGTACGCAGCACGACGCCGTCGTCCCGGAACAAGCTCATGCGCCCATTGTCGCGTACCGGGGCACCGGGCCGGGAAGGGGCTCCAGGCCCCGTGTGGGGCACGGGGCGCAGCCGCCCGCCCGGGAGGCCCGCGGCGGGCTGCGAAGGCGTACGCGGGCCTCCCGGGCGGACGGAGGGCTACGAAGGCGTACGCGCCGCCTCGAGCAGCTTCGCGGTGTCGGCGGGGCAGAGCTGGAGCGCGCCGCCCACCGTGGTCAGCACCTCGCGCTCCGCCTGGCTGTACGGGCCGTCGGCGAGCGCGATCCTCGCGCCCCGCAGCAGCACCGCCTCACGGCCGGCGACGGCCAGGTGCGGGGCGAGGGGCTCCAGGACCTCGTGGAGCTCGATCGCGAGGGCGGCGCCGCACGCCTCGGCCGCCGGGCCGCTCCCGCCACCGGGTCCGGTGTCGGCGGCCAGCACCTCCACGATGGTGAAGAGCTGCTCCTGGCTGCAGTCGTCGAGCCCCGCGTCACGGACGGTGGCCGCGGCGGTCTCCAGGACCGTCCGGGAGGTGGTGCCGCCCGCGGCGAGCACGGCCAGCGTGACGGTGTGCACGGCCTCCCGCAGCATCGAGGAGAAGCGCGTGGTGGTGGGGTGGTCGAGTGCGTCCGGCGCGAAGTGCGTGCCGCAGGCGGCACATTCGACGACGGGCCCCGCACTGCCCCGGGCCAGCAACGGCAGACCGAGGACGGTGAGGCGGTGGCGGCCGTCGAGGCGCCGGTAGTTGCGGTCGCCCCCGCAGCACGGGCAGAAGAACTCGCCGTCACCCACGGTGTCCCAGACGGTGCGGATGCCGTAGATGCGCAGTCTTATGGCGCGTTGTCCTTTGGCTGTCCGCACGTCGCACACCTCCGTAACGCCACGGCAACATTGCCGCGTTGGACGTGATGTTAGCCACATGCGTGTTGCGGCGTCAGTATTCCTGATGTCACAACACCGGGATATGGCCGAACCCCGCCCACCCTGGACGGGTGAACGGGGCTCTCGGACCGTGCGGTTCAGCGGCGTATCGGACGTTTGTCCGCCATGCCGTGCGGCGGTGTCAGCGGGTCGCCCGGTTGACCGCGGAGACGACCGCCTTCAGCGAGGCACGCGTGGTGTTGGCGTCGATACCGATGCCCCACAGCACCTTGCCGTCGATCGCGCACTCGATGTAGGAGGCGGCCTGCGCGCTCGCGCCCTCGCTCATCGTGTGCTCGGTGTAGTCCAGCAGGCGGGCGTCGATGCCGATGGCCTGCAGCGCTTCGAAGAACGCCGAGATCGGGCCGTTGCCCGTGCCGGTCAGCACCGTGTCGGCGCCGTCGACGGTGGCCTCGACGGTGATCGTGTCCTGCCCGTCGGAACCGGTCGTCGTCTGGCCCGAGCGGATCTGGAGCCGCCCCCAGGCGTTCTCGGGGTTCGGCAGGTACTCGTCCGCGAAGGCCGACCAGATCTGCGCCGGCGTGACCTCGCCGCCCTCGGCGTCGGTCTTGGCCTGAATGATCCGGGAGAACTCGATCTGCATCCGGCGCGGCAGGTCCAGCTTGTGGTCGTTCTTCAGGACGTAGGCGATTCCGCCCTTGCCGGACTGCGAGTTGACCCGGATGACGGCCTCGTAGGAGCGGCCGACGTCCTTCGGGTCGATCGGCAGGTACGGCACCGCCCACTCGATGTCGTCGACGGTCTTCCCCTGGGCGGCCGCGTCGGCCTCCATGGCGTCGAAGCCCTTCTTGATGGCGTCCTGGTGGGAGCCGGAGAAGGACGTGTAGACCAGGTCGCCCGCGTAGGGGTGGCGCGGGTGGACCTCCATCTGGTTGCAGTACTCGCTGGTGCGGCGGATCTCGTCGATCTGCGAGAAGTCGATCTGCGGGTCGACGCCCTGCGAGAAGAGGTTCATGCCCAGGGTGACCAGGTCGACGTTGCCGGTGCGCTCGCCCTGGCCGAACAGGCAGCCCTCGATGCGGTCGGCGCCCGCCATGATCGCCAGCTCGGCGGCGGCGACGGCGGTGCCCCGGTCGTTGTGCGGGTGGACCGACAGGCAGACGTACTCGCGGCGGGTCAGGTGGCGCGACATCCACTCAAAGCGGTCCGCGTGGGTGGACGGCGTCGAACGCTCCACGGTGGCGGGCAGATTCAGGATGATCTCGCGGCCCTCCTCGGGCTGCCAGACGTCGCAGACCGCCTCGCAGACCTCCAGGGCGAAGTCCAGCTCGGTGTCGGTGAAGATCTCCGGGCTGTACTGGTAGCCGAAGATCGTCTCGTCGCCCAGGATCTTGTCCGCGTACTCCATGACCAGGCGGGTACCGTCCACGGCGATCTGCTTGACCTCCTCCTTCGAGCCGCGGAAGACCACGCGGCGGAAGGTGGGGGCCGTGGCGTTGTACAGGTGGACGGTGGCACGCCGTGCGCCGACCAGGGACTCGACGGTCCGCTCGATCAGTTCCTCGCGGGCCTGCGTCAGGACGGAGATCGTCACGTCCTCGGGGATCGCGCCCTCTTCGATGATCGAGCGCACGAAGGCGAAGTCGGTCTCACCGGAGGACGGGAAGCCGACCTCGATCTCCTTGTAGCCCATGCGTACGAGCAGGTCGAACATCTCGCGCTTGCGGGCCGGCGACATGGGGTCGATCAGGGCCTGGTTGCCGTCGCGCAGGTCGGTGGACAGCCAGCGGGGGGCCTGCGTGACGCGGTTGTCCGGCCAGGTGCGGTCGGAGATGTCCACGGCGTCGTAGCCGCGGTACTTGTGGACCGGCATTCCGGAAGGCTTCTGCAGCCGCTTCGCGTTCGTCACCGGCGTGGGGCCACCGACGGGGGTGGTGACGGCATCGGTGTGCGCGGGGGGATTCACTGCGGTCATGGCGTACGGCTCCTCTGAGGTCCAGCAGGGGCGGCCGACTGTGTCGCTGCAACAGCGAACTCCGCGGGGAGGGAGCCGGCCTACGACTACAGGCCCTCGCCGCGGCAGCTAAGAAGGAGCAGCCCGAAACGCATGATGCGGCAACACTAACCGAGGGACGCCTGATACGTCGGTCCGTATCAGTATGCGGGATCGGGCCGGCGTGAAGGCAGAACGGTGATACATCACTCTATTTCGTCAATCACGATCGCAACCAGTGACAGCGTGGTGACGGAGTGCCACAGTCATTTGCATGCAGCCTCGACCGAACAACGGGCTCCAGCCCGTCTTCTGCACCATCGTGCCGCCCCACGTCCTCGACAAGCTGTCCCAGGCCGACGACCCGCTCCTGGCCGATCCCGCACGGCGGACCCTGGAGGCCGACGCGGCCCGGCGCCACCACCGGCGGGTGACCGCGCTGGCCTGGACACCCCAGGCCGCCGGCACCTCCGCCCCGGTGCCCAGCAAGCCCCACCGCACCCTGTACGACTGCGGGCAGCGCACGTACCTGCCGGGCCGCAAGGTCCGCGACGAGGGCGACGAGCCCACCCAGGACGCCAGCGTCAACCGTGCCTACGCCGGGCTCGGCGCCACCTTCGACCTGCTGCTCACGGAGTACGGCCGCAGCTCGATCGACGGCAAGGGGCTGCCGCTCATCGGCTCCGTGCACTACGACGAGAAGTACAACAACGCGTTCTTCGACGGCGAGCAGATGGTCTTCGGGGACGGCGACGGGGAGATCTTCCTCGACTTCACCGTCGCCATCGACGTGATCGCCCACGAACTGGCCCATGGGCTCACCCAGTACACCGCCAACCTGGCGTACCAGGGCCAGTCGGGCGCGCTCAACGAGTCCGTGTCGGACGTCTTCGGCTCCCTGGTCAAGCAGTACTCGCTGGGCCAGAGCGCGGACCAGGGCGACTGGCTGATCGGCGCGGGGCTGCTCGCCCCCCGGGTCAGCGGCGTCGCCCTGCGCTCGATGAAGGCTCCGGGCACGGCGTACGACGACGACGTGCTCGGCAAGGACCCGCAGCCCGCGTCGATGGACGACTACGTCGAGACGGACGACGACAACGGCGGGGTCCACATCAACTCCGGCATCCCGAACCGCGCCTTCTACCTGCTGGCCACCGCGCTCGGCGGTAACGCCTGGGAGCGGGCCGGCCGGATCTGGTTCGACGTGCTGACCGGTGGCGAGCTGTCCCAGGACGCCTCGTTCACGGACTTCGCCAAGCTCACGGTCGCGGCCGCGCAGCACAGGTTCGGGGAGGGCGACGAGGCCGAGGCGGTCCTGAAGGCGTGGTCGGAGGTGGGCGTGCCGACCCGCTGACCGGGTAGATACGACGCGGAACCGTCCGAGCGGGGTCAGGGTGTCAGGCAGGAGCCGGTAGGCATGCGCATTCAGGTGAGCCGGACCGGCGGGTTCGCCGGCATCGCACGCCGCGGCGAGGTCGAGACCTCGGGCCGGCCCGACGCCGCGGAGTGGGAGTCCCTGGCCGAGACGGCACTCGCCGCCGGCCGGGGCGGCCCGCCCGCGGGAGTGCCGGACGGCTTTCGCTACCGGATCACGGTGGGCGACCGGACGGTCGACTGCGCGGACCCCCGGCTGACCGAGGCGCAGCGGACGCTGATCTCCCGGGTCCTGAAAGAGGGCGCGTAGACCCGGGTCCCCGCAAGCGCGTGGTCCCGGGTCCTCGGAGGCGCGTGATCCCACGTCCCCGCAGGCGCGTGGTCCCGGGCACTTCGGCGCCCTCCGGGCGGCCGGACCCGGGAGCCCGGTCTCTAGAAGCCCAGCTTGCGCAGCTGCTTCGGGTCTCGCTGCCAGTCCTTGGCGACCTTCACGTGCAGGTCCAGGAAGACCGGCGTGCCCAGCAGCGCTTCGATGTGCTTGCGCGACTTCGTGCCGACGTCCTTGAGCCGCTGCCCCTTCGGGCCGATGATGATGCCCTTCTGGCTGGGCCGCTCGATGTAGACGTTCGCGTGGATGTCCAGCAGCGGCTTGTCGGCCGGCCGGTCCTCGCGCGGCAGCATCTCCTCGACGACGACCGCGATGGAGTGCGGCAGCTCGTCCCGCACACCTTCGAGCGCGGCCTCACGGATGAGCTCGGCGACCATGACCATCTCGGGCTCGTCGGTGAGGTCGCCCTCCGGGTAGAGCGGGGGGCTCTCGGGCAGGAGCGGCGCGATGAGGTCGGCGAGCAGGCTCACCTGCTGGTCCTTGACCGCCGAGACCGGCACGATCTCGGCCCACTCGAAGCCGAGTTCGTCCGCCAGCGCGGAGACGGCGAGCAGCTGCTCGGCGAGCGCCTTGGACTCGACCAGGTCCGTCTTGGTGATGATCGCGATCTTCGGGGTCCTCTTGATCCCGGCGAGTTCCTTGATGATGAACTTGTCGCCGGGGCCGAGCTTCTGGTCGGCGGGCAGGCAGAAGCCGATGACGTCGACCTCGGCCCAGGTGGTCCGCACGACGTCGTTCAGCCGCTCCCCGAGCAGTGTGCGCGGCTTGTGGAGGCCGGGCGTGTCCACCAGGATCAGCTGGGCGTCGTCGCGGTGCACGATCCCCCGCACCGTGTGCCGGGTGGTCTGGGGGCGGTTGGAGGTGATCGCCACCTTCTGACCGACCAGAGCGTTCGTGAGGGTGGACTTGCCCGCGTTGGGGCGGCCCACGAAGCAGGCGAAGCCGGCCCGGTGGGGGGCGGTGTTCTCAGCCTGCTGCGCAGCAGCTTCTGTGTTCGGTCGAGCGCTCATGGCGCCCATTCTCCCCGATCCGGGGGGCGGCGTTGCACAGCAGGGCGCAGCCGCCCCGAATCAGCCCGCGGCGACCCTCGACCGGAGCGTGCCGTCGGGCCCCGCTAGCAGCACGGGCGTGTCCGGCCCGCCCAGGTCACGCACGGCGGCGCGGTCGGCGTCCGAGGCGGTGGCGGACTCGGAGACGACGGCCGCCGCCTCCAGGGACGTGGCGCCGCTGGCCACCGCCATCGCGACGGCGGTCTGCAGCGCGCTGAGCTTCAGCGACTCCAGCGCGACGGTGCCGGCGGCGTACGTACGCCCCGTCTCGTCCCGTACCGCAGCGCCCTCCGGCACCGCGTTGCGGGCGCGGACGCTGCGCGCCAGCGTGACGATCTTGCGGTCCTCGGGGCCGAGGTCGGTGCTCTCAGTCATGTGCTGAGCATACGAAGAGGGCGGGCACCTGCCGCACGACGGGGTCCGCTCATCCGGGGACGGGGTACATCGAGCCGCGTCGGCCCTCGGGCGAGTCCAGCCACTGGAGCTTGGCCTCCGTGCCGGTGTCGGGCAGCGGGGTGTGCAGGACGATCACCAGGTCCGGGCGGGCGGGCACCCGCAGCTGGGTGGACTCCACCGTCAGCGTGCCGACGAGCGGGTGCTGGAGCTCCTTGCGGACCTGTCCGCCCGGGACGACGTCGCGGCGGTCCCAGAGGGCGGCGAACTCGGGGCTGAGCTCCCTGGTCTCCTCGACCACGGCGCGGAAGCCCTCGTCCTCGGGGGAGTCCGAGCAGGCGGCCCTGTACTGGGCGACGACCTGGGAGGCGATGGTCTCCCAGTGCTTCGACCGGGCCCGGTACACCGGGTCGGTGAAGAAGGCGATCATGCAGTTCTGCACGATCCCGGGGCGCATGCCGAGGACCGCCGACGCCGCGTCGTTGTAGAGCACGGTGTTCCAGTAGCGGTCCATGATGTGGGCCGGGAAGGGCATCCAGGCGTCGATGAGCCTGCTCAGGCCCTCGCACATGTCCGTGTGCGCCGGGTCGACCTCCAGGGCGGGCGGGTTGAGGCCGGCCAGCACGTAGAGGTGGCGGCGCTCCGCGCTGCTGAGCCGCAGCACCCGGGCGACGGAGTCCAGGACCTGCGGCGAGACGGTGATGTCGCGGCCCTGCTCCAGCCACTGGTACCAGGAGACGCCGACCCCCGCGAGGACGGCGACCTCCTCCCGGCGGAGCCCGGGCGTGCGCCGGCGCGCCCCGCCGTCCGGCAGCCCCGCCTCGGCCGGGGTGACCCTGGCCCGTCGGCTCATCAGGAACTCGCGCAGTTCGCCGAGGCGGTGCGCTTTCTCGTCGGTGCCGGTCCGGGCCGTGGTGGTCCGGACCGCTCCGGTGTTCTGGGCCGGTGAAGCCACGTACTCCCCCTGGTGTGCGTGTGCGTGCCTGCCTGGTGTCCGTGTGCCGGGCTGCCCGGTGTGCGTGAGCGTGGCTGCCTGGTGGTACGGCCAACAGGATAAGTGGCGGCTCCCCACGGTTATTCCGGTGCATCCAGTCTGTGGGACATGGCGATCGAAACCCCAACTCCCGTGTCCGTCGGCACCGCCGACCCCGCTGCTGTCCCGGCTCCGCCCACGCTCTCCGGCCGGGCACGGCTGGTGCTCTTCGTGCTCTGCGCCGCCCAGTTCATGGTGGCGCTCGACTTCTCCGTGCTGAACGTCGCGCTGCCCGTCCTCGGTGAGGACCTGGGGCTGAGCCGGTCCGGGCTCCAGTGGGCCGTCACCGCGTTCGCGCTGCCCTCCGGCGGCTTCCTGCTGCTCTTCGGCCGGATCGCCGATCTCTACGGCAGGCGCAGGCTGTTCCTCTCCGGCCTCGCCGTCTTCGGGGCGTCGTCGCTCCTGGCGACGATGGCCTGGGACCCCGCGTCCTTCCTGGCGGGGCGGGCGCTGCAGGGGCTCGGAGCGGCCGTCATCGTGCCGACCGGCATGTCCCTGCTGACCACCACCTTCCCGGAGGGCCCGCTGCGGGACCGTGCCCTGGGCATCAGCGGCACGCTGCTCTCCCTCGGCTTCACCACCGGCATGGTGGCGGGCGGTGTGCTCACCGACACGCTGGGCTGGCGCTCCACGATGGGCCTGCTGAGCCTCGCCGCGGTGATCGTCCTGGTCCTGGCGCCGAAGCTGCTGACCGAGTCGCGCACCCCGGACCGGCCGAAGCTCGACGTGCCCGGCGCCGTCGCCGTCACCGGCGGTCTCCTCGCGCTGATCTACTCGCTGTCGACGGCGGCCGAGCGCGGCTTCGGTGGTACGGACGTGCGGATCACCCTCGCCCTGGGCGTGGCCCTGCTGGCCGCGTTCGTCGTCGTCGAGTCCCGCTCGGCGGCACCGCTGGTCTCCCTGCCGATGCTGCGGCGCCGTACGGTCGCGTTCGGCAACCTGGGCGGCCTGGTGACGTTCTCGATGATGAGCACCATCGTCTTCGTCCTGACCCTCTACCTCCAGGACCTGCTGGACCTCTCGGCCTTCGGCACGGGGCTCGTCTTCGGGGTCCAGGGCCTGGCATCGGTCGCCGCCGGGGTCTTCGCCCCGAAGGTGATCGGCCGGTTCGGCGCGCGCCGGGTGCTGGTGCTCTCCCTGCTCGGCCAGGGCCTGTTCATCGGGGCTCTGCTCGGCCTCGGCGAGGACTCGGGTGTCTGGCTGGCCACCGTGGCGGTGTCGCTGGCGAGCGCCTGCCACCTGGGCGCCATCATCGCCTACGGGCTGACGGTGACCTCCGGCGTCCCCGACGAGGAGCAGGGCCTGGCCACCGGTCTGGTCACCACGACCCAGCAGGTCGGCATCACGATCGGCATCCCGCTGCTGGGGGTCCTCGCGACCACGCAGGGTTCGTTGTTCGACGGCGTGCGGCTGGTGGTGACCGCCGCGGCGGTGATCCTCGTCGCGACGGGCCTCGTCGTGGGGGCGGGCCTGCGGCGGGCCTCCTGAGTGCCCTCCCACAGGCTCATGCCGGCGGCTACGGCCGGTCCAGGCGCAGCCGTTCCGCCTTGGGGAGCCCGGCCACCACCAGGTCGTAGCTGTCCTCCACGAGCTCCCGGACCATGCGGTCCGGGAGCTCGGCGAGCGTCACGGTGTTCCAGTGCCGCTTGTTGAGGTGCCAGCCGGGGACGATCCCGGCGTGCTCCTTGCGGAGCCGCAGCGCCTCGTCCGGATCGCACTTGAGGCTGACCTTCAGGAGCGGCGCGTCGAGCGCGCTGAGGGCGAACACCTTGCCCAGGACCTTGAAGACCGAGGCCTCGGGCCCGAAGGGGAACTCCTCCGTGCTCGCGTTGAACTCCAGGCAGAACGCGCGCAGCTCCTGGGGTGTCATGCCGCTTCCATTCCCTCCGGTTCGACCAGCACCGTGACGATCTTGTTCCTGCGGCCCGCCGGGGATTCCGCGGTGAGCCGGAGCTTGCGCCCGTCGGGGAGGTCGACGATCGAGGAGGCACCGGAGATGGGGACCCTCCCGAGCGCCTTCGCCAGCAGACCTCCGACGGTCTCCACGTCCTCGTCGTCGTAGGCGTCGAGGCCGAACAGCTCCCCGAGGTCTCCGATGTCGAGCCGGGCGGTCACCCGGAAGCAGCCGTTCTCCAGCTCCGTGACCGGCGGGAGTTCGCGGTCGTACTCGTCGGTGATCTCGCCGACGATCTCCTCGAGGATGTCCTCGATGGTGACGATGCCGGCCGTGCCGCCGTACTCGTCGATGACGACGGCGACATGGCTGCGGTCCTGCTGCATCTCGCGCAGCAGGTCTCCCGCGTTCTTCGTGTCGGGGACGAACGCGGCGGGACGCATCGCCGTGGAGACCAGGTCGGCCTCCGCCTCCCGGTTGATGTGGGTCTTGCGGACCAGGTCCTTGAGGTAGACGATCCCGACGATGTCGTCCTCGTTCTCCCCGGTGACCGGGATGCGGGAGAAGCCGGAGCGCAGCGCGAGGGTCAGTGCCTGCCGGACCGTCTTGTAGCGCTCGATGCAGACCAGGTCGGTGCGGGGCACCATGACCTCGCGCACGAGGGTGTCGCCGAGCTCGAAGACCGAGTGCACCATGCGGCGTTCGTCGTCCTCGATGAGCGACTCCTGCTCGGCGAGGTCGACCATCGCCCGCAGTTCGGCCTCGCTGGCGAAGGGGCCCTTGCGGAAGCCCTTGCCCGGGGTCAGCGCGTTGCCCAGGAGGATCAGCAGCTGCGGGACCGGCCCCATGATCCTGGCCAGCGGCAGCAGGACGTACGCCGCGGCCGTGGCGGTGTTCAGCGGGTGCTGGCGACCGATGGTGCGCGGCGAGACGCCGATGGCGACGTAGCTGACGAGGACCATGACCCCCATGGCGAGGGCCAGCGCCTGCCAGGTCTCCCGCAGTTCCTTGAGGCAGGCGTACGTGACGAGCACGCCGGCCGACATCTCGCATGCCACCCGGACCAGCAGGGCCACGTTGAGGTAGCGGGTCGGGTCGGCGGCGACCTGTTCCAGCTTGGCGCTCCCCCGGCGTCCCGCCCGCACGGCCTCGGCCGCGCGGAAGCTCGACGTACGCGCGATTCCGGCCTCGGCGCAGGCCGCGAGCCAGCCCACGACGATCAGCAGGACGGCGCCGGAGACGAGGGGGACGCTCACGAGACGGTGGGGGCGGGGGACGGGCCGGTCAGACCGCGCTCACCGCGCCAGCCGTCGACGATGGCCGCCTGGAGGCCGAACATCTCGGCCTTCTCGTCCGGCTCCTCGTGGTCGTACCCGAGGAGGTGCAGCACCCCGTGGACGGTGAGGAGCTGCAGCTCCTCGTCCATGGAGTGCTGCGTCTCGGCGTCCTCGCCCTGCTTCTTCGCGACCTCCGGGCAGAGCACGATGTCACCGAGGAGCCCCTGCGGGGGCTCCTCCTCGTCCTTGGCCGGGGGACGCAGCTCGTCCATCGGGAAGGACATGACGTCCGTCGGGCCGGGGAGATCCATCCACTGGATGTGGAGCTGCTCCATGGCGGCGGTGTCCACCACGATCACCGAGAGTTCGGACAGCGGGTGGATCCGCATCCGGGCGAGAGCGTAGCGGGCGATGTCGAGGATCGCCTGCTCGTCGACCTCGGTTCCGGACTCGTTGTTGACGTCGATCGACATGGTGCGCTGCGACTACTTCCCGTTGCGGCCGGTGCGGCCCTCTGCGTTGTCGTACTTCTCGTACGCGTCGACGATACGGCCGACGAGCTTGTGCCGGACGACATCCTCGGAGGTGAGCCTGGAGAAGTGGACGTCCTGGACGCCGTCGAGGATCTCCTGGACCTGACGGAGACCGCTCTTGGTGCCGGTGGGCAGGTCCACCTGGGTGACGTCACCGGTGACGACGATCTTCGAGTCGAAGCCGAGGCGGGTGAGGAACATCTTCATCTGCTCGGCGCTGGTGTTCTGTGCCTCGTCCAGAATGATGAACGCGTCGTTCAGAGTCCTGCCGCGCATATAGGCCAGCGGCGCGACCTCGATCGTGCCCGCGGCCATGAGCCGGGGGATGGAGTCGGGGTCGAGCATGTCGTGCAGGGCGTCGTAGAGCGGGCGCAGATACGGGTCGATCTTGTCGAAGAGCGTGCCGGGCAGGAAGCCGAGCCGCTCCCCCGCCTCGACGGCGGGCCTGGTCAGGATGATCCGGCTGACCTGCTTGGACTGCAGGGCCTGGACCGCCTTGGCCATGGCGAGATAGGTCTTCCCGGTGCCTGCGGGACCGATGCCGAAGACGATGGTGTGCTTGTCGATCGCGTCGACGTACCGCTTCTGGTTCAGCGTCTTGGGGCGGATCGTGCGGCCGCGGCTGGAGAGGATGTTCTGGGTGAGCACCTCGGCGGGGGTCTCGGCACCGTCCCCGTCGCCGGTGCCGGCCGCCCTGAGCATGGCGATCGAGCGTTCCACAGCGTCCTCCGTCATCGGCTGCCCGGTGCGGAGCACCAGCACCATCTCGTCGAAAAGGCGCTGGATCAGCGCGGTGTCCGCCGCGCTTCCAGTCGCGCTTATCTCGTTGCCCCGGACATGGATGTCGACGGCCGGGAACGCCGTTTCGATCACGCGCAGCAGGGAATCGCCCGACCCCAGGAGCATCACCATGGGGTGTGCGGCCGGAATGCTGATCCGGGCCCGCGCCTGCGGATGTGTAGGTGACTGAGTCATGGGCCGGCCCTCGGGCCTGCGCATACCTCCCGTTGCAGGGCTGTCGCTGCTCGACCGCCTCTGGAGTACCAGCGTACGACTCCCCACCGACAACGCCGAGGGGTTTTACCCGGTGATCATCAGCCCTTCACTGCCGGAAGCCGATGGTCGGGACGGCCCGGCGCAGGGGCCAGTCCCTGCTCGTCGCGGGCAGCAGCTCCTCCAGGAAGGCGTAGCGCTCCAGCGCCGCCGGGTCCTGGTCGGCGCAGGTGCGCACCTGCTGCCACCAGCCCGCGATCTCCGCCCATCCGGGTGCGGACAGTGATCCGCCGAACTCCTGCACGGACAGGGCGGCGGTGAGCCCGGCGAACGCGAGGCGGTCGGCGAGCGGCCAGCCGGCCAGTGTCCCGGTGACGAATCCGGCGACGAAGACGTCGCCCGCTCCGGTGGGGTCCAGGGCCTCCACCTCGATGGCGGGCACCTCGGCGGCCGTCCCGGTCGCCCGGTCCACCGCGTAGGCACCCTCCGCACCCAGGGTGACGACGGCCAGGGGCACGCGCTCGGCCAGGGCGTGGGCGGCGGCTCGCGGGCAGTCGGTGCGGGTGTAGCGCATGGCCTCCTCGGCGTTGGGCAGGAAGGCCAGGCAGTGCCCGAGGTCGGGCAGGGCGTCCAGGTCCCAGCGGCCGGTCTCGTCCCAGCCGACGTCGGCGAAGACCATCGCGCCGTTCCGGGCCGCCCCGGCGACCCAGGGCTCGCTGCGGCCCGGGGTCAGCGAGGCGACGGCGGCGCGGGCGCGCGGCGGACAGTGCGGGAGGGTGCGGCCGGGCACCGCGGAGGGGGCGGGGGCCGGGGCCTCGTGGCCGTGCGAGACCATGGTCCGCTCGCCCTCGTAGGCCATGGAGACGGTGACGGGCGAGTGCCAGCCCGGGACCGTGCGCGACATCGACAGGTCGATGCCCTCGCCCTGTTCGAGGGCGTCCCAGCAGTACTCGCCGTAGTGGTCGTCACCGAACGCCGCGGCCAGCGAGGTGTGCAGGCCGAGCCGGGCGAGCGCGGTCGCCATGTTGGCGACGCCCCCGGGGCTGGAACCCATCCCCCGGGCCCAGGACTCCGTCCCGCGGACCGGGGCGCTGTCCAGCCCGGTGAAGATGATGTCCAGGAATACCGTGCCGGTCAGGAAGACATCGCAGGCCGGGTCCTGCGGGGCGCGCAGCCCGAGCAGCGGATCGATGCCTGGATTAGCTGTACTCACCGTGCGCTCCCCGGCCTCGGCAGATTCTGAACCTCGCGAGTTCCGGCCAGTGTGCCGGATTCACCCCCGCATCCGGAGGGTCCGCGCCGCACCACCCAAACTCACTCCCACCTGCATAAACATGCGCTGCTACCCGGCCTGATCCTGCATAAACACATACGTGACCCAGATCACATCGGGTCGGCTTTCCGTCGCCTGCGCGCGCTTGATACAAATTGCCCCGCGAGCACCGTTCGGGACAGTGGACGACGAGTGCCGCTTCTCCCGCGTTTCCCCGCTTTCCTCGCTGTACCCTCCCCTGCCTCCATTCGCCGTACCCTCCCCTGCCCCAACCCCGCTCTGCCCTCCCCTGCCTTCTTCTGCCTCCTCAGGCATGTCTTCAGGAACGCCCATGTCCTCGCGCCCCCGCGCCGCGTGGCCCCTGGTCGCCGTGTTCACCGCCGGTTACCTCGCCGCCTATCTGCTCCCCACCATCGTCGGCCGCCTCACCACCTATCTGGGGCTCAGCTCGGCCCAGGCCGGTCTGGTCGGCAGCGCCCTCCTCCTCAGCTCGGCGTCGGCCGGCTTCGCGCTGGCCGGACGCGTCGAGAGATACGGCTCGCGGAGACCGGCGCGCGCGGGACTGCTGCTCGCCGCCCTCGGCTACGGCTGTGCGGCGCTGACCACCTCGGTGCCGCTGGTCGTCGCGGGCGTCGTGGTCGGCGGCTTCGGCTCCGGCGCGGCGACCGCCGTCGCGGCGTCGGGCATCGCGGCCCAGCACGATCCGCACCGGACCTCGTCGCTCGGGCTGCTGAGCGTCTCGGCGACGGCGGGCGCCCTCTACCTGACGATCCCTCACCTGAGCGGTGGCCACCGACTGCCGTTCGCCTCCATCGCGCTGGTCGCCCTGCTCGTCTGGCCCGCCACCTCCCGGCTGGGGGGCTCCGCACCCGTCAGCGGGACGTCGTCGGTGCAGGGACGGCTGCCGCACCGGCGGTCGGGTCTGGTGCTGGCGGGCGGAATGCTCGTCTGGTCCATGGCGCAGAACGCCCTGTGGGGTGTGAGCAGCAGCATCGGCGCCGTCCAGGTCGGCCTCTCCGAGGTGACCATCGGCGCCGTGTTCGCCGCCGCACTGGGAGCGGGACTGCTGGGCGTCATGGGCGCCGGGATGCTCGGTGCCCGGCTCGGGCGTGCCGTGCCGATCGGTCTCGGCACGATGATCATCGCCGGGAGCATCGTGCTCAGCTCCTCCGCCGACGACCTGGGGTCGTTCGCGACCGGTGAGATCGCGTGGAACACCTTCTACCCGGTGGTCCTGTCCTACCTGATCGGCCTGGCGGCGTCGCTGGACGTGCGCGGCCGCTGGGCGGTCCTCGCCGGCTCGGCGTCCTCCGTCGGTACGGCCTGCGGCCCCCTGCTCGGCAGCGTGCTCTCCGAGCAGGCCGGCTACGCGGTGATGGGCCTGATCCTGGGGGCCGCCACGCTCCTGGTCGCGGCCCCCGTCACCGCCGTGGCACTGCACACCGGCGGACGCCCGCTGGTTCCGGGCTCCGTCCGGCGCAGGGGCGGCGCCCCTGCCGCACTGCTCGCCGCCACGACCAACAGCCTGTCCGGCGCCGTTCCCAAGCTGGGCGCGCCGGAGCAGGCGGTGGCCGAGATCAGCGTCCCGGCGCTGCGGCGCAGGAGGCTGGTGCGGAGTGCGATCCGGACCGCGGGACCGGCCGGAGAGGCCGGTCAGTCGAACGCGTACGCCTCGACCTCGGAGAGGTAGCGCGCCCTGCGCTCCTCGTCGTGGTCGAGGAAGGCCGCCTCGAAGGAGTTGCGGGCCAGGGTGCGCAGCTGCTCGCGGTCCAGACCGAGCGCCTCGTGCACGGCGTGGAAGGTGTCTCCGACGTATCCGCCGAAGTAGGCCGGGTCGTCGGAGTTCACCGTGCAGAGCAGGCCCGCGTCCATCATCGACCGCAGCGGGTGCTGCTCCAGGACGTCGATGGCCCGCAGCCGCACGTTGGAGAGCGGGCACAGCGTCAGCGGGATCCGCTCGGAGACCAGCCGGTCCACCAGCTCCGGGTCCTCCATGCAGCGCAGGCCGTGGTCGATCCGTTCGACGCCGAGGACGTCCAGGGCCTCCCGGATGTACTCCGGGGGGCCCTCCTCGCCGGCGTGGGCGACCTTGCGCAGGCCGAGGGCCGTGGCCGCCGCGTAGACCTCGCGGAACTTCGCGGGCGGGTGGCCGACCTCCGCGGAGTCGAGGCCGATGCCGCTGATGCGGCGCAGGTACGGCTTCGCGGCCTCCAGCGTCTCCAGGGCCGACTCGGCGGACTTGTCGCGCAGGAAGCACATGATGAGCTGGGTGGAGATGCCGTGCGTCTCCTCGCTGCGGTCCAGCGCCCTGCCGAGCCCTTCGACGACGGTGCCGATCGGGACGCCGCGGTCGGTGTGGGCCTGCGGGTCGAAGAAGATCTCCGCGTGCCGGACGCCCTGGGCGGCGGCGCGGGCGAGGTAGGCGTCGGCCAGCTCGGCGAAGTCCTCCTCGGTGCGCAGCACCGCCATCAGGGCGTAGTACAGGTCGAGGAAGCTCTGGAGGTCCTCGAACAGGTAGGCCTTGCGCAGCTCTTCGGTGTCCGCGTAGGGCAGGTCCACGCCGTTGCGTGCGGCGAGGGCGAAGGCCAGCTCGGGTTCGAGGGTCCCCTCGATGTGGAGGTGGAGTTCGGCTTTGGGGAGGTGCACGGGGTTCTCGTTACGTGTGGCGGGTGGGGACCGGGACCCTGATCAGGTCCTGGGCGATGGTCAGTTCGCCTTCGAAGCCGGCCGCCCTGGCCTGCTGCTCGAAGACTTCCGGGTCGCTGTAGCGCTGGGAGAAGTGCGTCAGCACGAGGTGCCGCACGCCCGACTCCTTCGCCACCCGGGCCGCCTGGCCGGCGGTGAGGTGGCCGTGGTCGGCGGCGAGCCCGCCGTCCTCGTCGAGGAAGGTCGACTCGATGACCAGCATGTCGCATCCCTCGGCGAGCGCGAACGCGCCGTCGCAGAGCCGGGTGTCCATGACGAAGGCGAAGCGCTGTCCGCGGCGGGTCTCGGAGACCTCCTCCAGCGGGATGCCGCGCAGGGCGCCGTCCCGCTGGATCCGCCCGACGTCGGGTCCGCCGATGCCGTGCTCGGCCAGTCTCGCGGGCAGCATGCGCAGCCGGTCGGGCTCGGTGAGGCGGTAGCCGTAGGACTCGACGGGGTGCGAGAGGCGGTGGCTGTCGAGGGTGTACGCCCCGGTGGTGGCGAGGACGCCGTCGGCGGTGACCGGGGCCTCGGTGAGCTCGACGGACTCGCGGTAGGCGGTCGCGTACCGCAGCCGGTCGAAGAAGCGCTGTCCGCTCGCCGGGAAGTGGGCGGTGACGGGGTGCGGGACCTGGTCGAGGTTGATCCGCTGGATCACGCCGGCCAGGCCCAGCGCGTGGTCGCCGTGGAAGTGGGTGACGCAGATGCGGTTGATGTCGTGCGCGGCGACGCCCGCCCTCAGCATCTGGCGCTGGGTCCCCTCGCCGGGATCGAAGAGGATGCCCTCACCGTCCCACCGCAGCAGGTAGCCGTTGTGGTTGCGGTGGCGGGTCGGCACCTGGCTGGCGGTGCCGAGGACCACGAGTTCTCGTACGGACACGGGTGCGGCCTGCCTAGCCGGGGGGCCACTGCATCCCGCGGCCGCCCAGGACGTGGGCGTGTGCGTGGAACACGGTCTGCCCGGCGCCCGCACCGGTGTTGAGGACGATGCGGTAGCCGCTCTCGGTGATCTTCTCGTCGTCGGCGACCAGACCGGCCTCACGCAGCACGTCCGCGGCGATCCGCGGTTCGGCGGCGGCGAGCGAGGCGGCGTCCGGGTAGTGCGCCTTGGGGATGACCAGGACGTGGGTCGGGGCCTGGGGGTTTATGTCGCGGAAGGCGACGGTCGTCTCGCTCTCGCGGACGACGGTCGCCGGGATGTCCCCGGTAACGATCTTGCAGAACAGGCAGTCGGTCTGCGGCTCTCCCGCCATGGCCCGGCCTCCTCGGTCGTTCGGTCCTCGTGATCAGTACTCCGGCATGCTATCCGGCCGGAGCGCTGTCGCGGGCTCCGGCGGCCGGTGCGGGGCGGGCGGCCCTCAGCTCCAGCGCCCGGTGCGCCCCATCAGCAGGGCGACCGCGGCCGTGCCCGCGGTCGAGGTGCGCAGCACACTGGGGCCGAGCCTGTACGGCGGCGCTCCCGCCCCGGCGAAGGCCGCCAGCTCCTGGGGGGACACCCCGCCCTCCGGGCCCACGACGAGCACGATCGTGCCGGCGGCGGGGAGCCCGGCGGTCGCGAGCGGCTCACCGGCGGTGTCCCGGTCCTCGTGCAGGACGCCCGCGAAGTCCGCCCCGGCCAGCAGCGCCGCGACCTGCTTGGTCGTCATGGCCTCCGCCACCTCGGGGAAGCGCACCCGGCGGGACTGCTTCCCCGCCTCGCGCGCGGTGCTGCGCCACTTGGCCAGGGACTTGAGCCCACGGTCGCCCTTCCACTGCGTGATGCAGCGTGCGGCCTGCCAGGGCACGATCGCGTCGACGCCCGTCTCGGTCATCGTCTCCACGGCGAGCTCCCCGCGGTCGCCCTTGGGGAGCGCCTGGACGACGGTGATGAAAGGGGCGGGAGCCGGCTCCTCGTGCACCGGCTCCAGGCCGGTGACGAGGAGGCGGTCCTTGCCCTCCGCCGCCCTCACGACGCCTTCCGCCCAGCGGCCCCGCCCGTCGGTGAGGACGACGTCCTCACCGGGGTTCAGCCGCTTCACCGAGACGGCGTGCCGCCCCTCGGGTCCGTCCAGGACGAACTCCGGTCCTCCCGGCAGCTGTTCGACGACGAAGACCGGTGCCGTCACTGGGCACTCCTCACACTCACTGCCGCACGCGCGGCTTCCGTCTCGGCGGCGAGCAGGCCGACGAGTTCCCCGGCGGGCAGCTCGCGCGCCAGCCGGTGGCCCTGCCCCGCCCACAGGGCCATGCCCTGGGCGTCCCCGGCCTTGGCGGCCGCCTTGCGCAGACCGCTGGTCATCTGGTGCACCTGCGGATAGGCGGCCGGGGCGTACGGTCCGTGCTCCCGCACGAACCGGTTGACCAGTGCGCGCGCGGGGCGGCCGGAGAACGCCCGGGTCAGGGTCGTGGTCACGAACAGCGGGTTGGTCAGGGCCTGCTTGTGCAGCGGGTGGGCGCCCGACTCGGGGCAGGGCAGGAACGCCGTGCCCAGCTGCGCCGCGTCGGCACCGGCCGCCAGGACGGCCGTGATCTGGGAGCCGAGCATCAGTCCGCCCGCCGCGATCACCGGGAGGCTCACGGAGGCGCGGACCTCGGCGACCAGGGCGAGCAGCCCGGTGCCGGTGAGGCCCGCCTGCGGGTCGTCGCGGTGCGTGGACTGGTGGCCGCCCGCCTCGGTCCCCTGGACACAGAGGGCGCCCGCACCCGCCCACTGGGCGTTCCGTGCCTCCTGGGCCGAGGTGACCGTGACGACGGTGAGCGTGCCCGCGGCGGCGAACGCGTCGAGGACCTCACGGGTGGGGCAGCCGAAAGTGAAGGAGACCAGAGGTACGGGGTCCTCCAGCAGGATCGCGACCTTGGCCTCGTAGCCGTCGTCCCCGCCGGCGTCCGGGTCGCCGAGGGGGGTCTCGTACCAGGTGGCCTCGCCCGCGAGCTGGTGGCGGTAGACCTCGACGGCGCTCGGGTCGGCGACCAGCGGCTGCGGCATGAAGAGGTTGACGCCGAAGGGCCGGCCGGTCTCCCGCCGGACCTGCTTCACCTCGTTGTACATGCCGTCCGCGGTCTTGTACCCGGCGGCGAGGAAGCCGATCCCTCCGGCCTCCCCGACGGCCGCGGCCAGCTCCGGCCTCGACGCGCCGCCCGCCATCGGGGCCTGCACGATCGGGTAGCGGCAGAGACCGGTCAGCGCCAAGGACATGACCGCATCGTGCCACGTCCGGCGGATCGTGCCGAATCAGCCCTTTCACACGGCGGACGGGCCGCCGGACACAGCGCACCGCCCGCCGGTAGCAGGCCGGCGGGCGGTGCGGTGACAGGGTTCGCGGGCGGTGCCGCGGCGGGCTCAGCGCCCGTTGAAGGCGTCCTTGAGGCGGGAGAAGAGGCCCTGCTGACCCGGCTGGAACTGGCCCGTGGGCCGCTCCTCGCCGCGCAGCTTGGCCAGCTCCCGCAGGAGGCGCTCCTGCTCGGGGTCCATCTTCGTCGGGGTCATGACCTCGACGTGCACGATCAGGTCACCGCGCCCGCCGCCGCGCAGGTGCGTGATGCCCCGCCCGTGCAGCGGGACCGACTGTCCGGACTGGGTGCCCGGCCTGATGTCGATCTCCTCCAGGCCGTCGAGCGTCTCCAGCGGCACCTGGGTGCCGAGCGCCGCTGCCGTCATCGGGATGGTGACCGTGCAGTGGAGATCGTCGCCGCGCCGCTGGAACACGGCGTGCGCGAGCTCGTGGATCTCGACGTACAGGTCGCCGGCGGGACCGCCGCCGGGGCCGACCTCGCCCTCGCCCGCCAGCTGGATCCGGGTGCCGTTGTCGACACCGGCGGGGATCTTCACGGTGAGGGTGCGCCGCGAGCGGATGCGGCCGTCACCGGCGCACTCGGGGCACGGGGTCGGCACGACCGTGCCGAAGCCCTGGCACTGCGGGCACGGCCGCGAGGTCATGACCTGGCCGAGGAAGGACCTGGTGACCTGGGAGACCTCGCCGCGGCCGCGGCACATGTCACAGGTCTGCGCGGAGGTGCCGGGTGCGGCGCCCTCGCCACTGCAGGTCGTACAGACGACCGCCGTGTCGACCTGGATGTCCTTGGTCGTGCCGAAGGCCGCCTCGGAGAGGTCGATCTCCAGACGGATCATCGCGTCCTGGCCGCGCCGGGTGCGCGAACGGGGTCCGCGCTGCGACGCCGTACCGAAGAACGCGTCCATGATGTCGGAGAAGTTGCCGAAGCCACCTTGTCCGAAACCGCCCGCGCCACCGCCTCCGGAGGCGGACAGCGGGTCGCCGCCGAGGTCGTAGACCTGCTTCTTCTGCGGGTCCGACAGCACCTCGTAAGCGGCGTTGATCTCCTTGAACCGCTCCTGGGTCTTCGGATCCGGGTTGACATCCGGGTGCAGCTCGCGGGCGAGTCTGCGGAATGCCTTCTTGATCTCGTCCTGGGAAGCATCGCGGCGCACGCCTAGTACGGCGTAGTAGTCCGTGGCCACTTACGACTCCGCCAGGATCTGTCCGACGTAACGTGCCACTGCGCGTACCGCTCCCATCGTTCCGGGGTAGTCCATGCGGGTCGGTCCGACCACGCCGAGTTTGGCGACTGCCTCGTCGCCCGAACCGTAGCCGACCGCGACGACGGACGTGGAGTTGAGGCCCTCGTGGGCGTTCTCGTGCCCGATCCGTACGGTCATGCCCGAATCCGTCGCCTCACCCAGCAGCTTCAGCAGCACGACCTGCTCCTCCAGTGCTTCCAGCACCGGCCGGATCATCACAGGGAAGTCGTGTCCGAAGCGGGTGAGGTTGGAGGTGCCGCCGATGATCAGCCGCTCCTCCGTCTCTTCGACCAGAGTCTCGAGAAGGACGGAGAGCACCGTGGATACGGTTCCCCGGTCCTCGGCCTCGAAGGACTCCGGCAGGTCCTGCACCAGCTGCGGGACGTCCGCGAAGCGTCGTCCGACGACCCGGCTGTTGAGCCGGGCCCGGAGATCGGCCAGTGACATGTCACCGAACGGTGCAGGGCAGTCGATCATACGCTGTTCCACCCGGCCCGTGTCCGTGATCAGCACGAGCATCAGCCTGGCCGGGGCCAGCGACAGCAGCTCCACGTGACGGACGGTCGACCGGGTCAGCGAGGGGTACTGCACGACGGCGACCTGTCTGGTCAGCTGTGCGAGCAGCCGGACCGTGCGGCTCACGACGTCGTCGAGGTCGACCGCGCTGTCGAGGAAATTCTGGATGGCCCGGCGCTCCGGCGACGACAGGGGCTTGACGCCCGCGAGCCTGTCGACGAAGAGACGGTAGCCCTTGTCCGTCGGGATGCGCCCCGCACTCGTGTGCGGCTGGGCGATGAAGCCCTCGTCCTCCAGCACCGCCATGTCGTTGCGCACGGTCGCCGGGGAGACCCCGAGGCTGTGCCGCTCCGTGAGCGCCTTGGAGCCGACGGGCTCCTCGGTGCCGACATAGTCCTGGACGATGGCGCGCAGCACTTCGAGTCTGCGTTCGCTGAGCACCGCGCACACCTCCAGCTGTGGTTCTTCGGCTTCTGCCTGGCACTCTGTGCGTTCGAGTGCCAGCAATCCCCCCGGTCAGTGTACGGGGGGAGGGTGGGCCCGGGGCAAGGGCGACCGGCCACGCCGTCGCCGGACCGCGCAGGTCGTTGCCGATAGCGTCGCCTCATGGACGTCTGTTGGGAAGAGTTCGGCTGGGAGCGGTTGGGCAACGGTACGGGGCGGCGCCGCCTCCCCGGGTGGGACGCGACCGTCGCGCTGGTGGCGGGCGCGGACGGCGTGCTGCTCTACGACACCGGTTCGACGCTCCGGGAAGGCGTCGAGTTGCGGACCCAGGCGGAGGGCCTGCTGGGCCGGAGGGTGACGCATATCGCACTGAGCCATCCGCACTTCGACCACGTGCTGGGCACCGCGGCCTTCTCCGGGGCGGAGGTGTACGGGGCGGTCGGCACGGCGGAACTGCTGGGGCGAGGCGCCGAGGAGCTGCGCGCGGACGCGCTGCGGCACGGGATGAGCGAGGCCGACGCCACGGCGGCCGCGGACGCCCTGGTGGCACCGCGGCACCAGGTGAGCGGCGAGTGGACGCTCGATCTCGGCGGCGGACTCCAGGTGCTGCTGGCCAACGTGGGGCCCGGTCACAGCGGCCACGATCTCGCGGTGCTGGTGCCGGGCTCCCCCGTCGTGGTGCTCTGCGGCGACCTGGTCGAGGAGTCCGGCGAACCGCAGGCGGGCCGTGACGCCGTCCCCTCGCACTGGCCGGCCGCGCTGGACCGCCTGCTGGAGCTGGGCGGCGAGGACGCGCTGTACGTGCCGGGGCACGGGGCGGTGGTGGACGCGGCTTTCGTGCGGGCGCAGCGCGAACAGCTGGCCTCCCGCTTCGGCGTGTCGTGAAAGGGCCCGCGTCTATCGTCGTGCCATGCGCAGCTACCAGCCGGACCTGACTCCGCCGTGGAAGAAGTCCGCCCCCGTCCCCGAGGTCCCCGCCGAGCCCGACCTGGTCGTCGAGGAGGCCGCCACCGGCTTCTGCGGGGCGGTGATCCGGTGCGAGAAGACCGCCGAGGGGCCGGTGGTCACGCTCGAGGACCGCTTCGGCAAGCAGCGGGTGTTCCCCATGGAGCCGCGCGGTTTCCTGCTGGAGGGGAAGGTGGTCACCCTCGTACGCCCGTCGGCCGGCGGTCCTGTCCGTCCGTCGCGCACGGCCTCCGGGTCGGTGGCGGTGCCCGGGGCCCGGGCACGGGTGGCGCGGACCGGCCGGATCTACGTGGAGGGGCGGCACGACGCCGAGCTCGTCGAGCGGGTGTGGGGCGACGACCTGCGCATCGAGGGCGTGGTGGTGGAGTACCTGGAGGGGATCGACGACCTCCCGGCGATCGTGCGGGAGTTCGCGCCCGGCCCGGACGCCCGGCTGGGCGTCCTGGTCGACCATCTGGTGCCCGGGTCCAAGGAGTCCCGGATCGCCGCTCAGGTCACCGACGGGCACGTGCTGGTGGTGGGGCACCCGTACATCGACGTCTGGGAGGCGGTGAAGCCGTCGTCCGTGGGCATCCCCGGGTGGCCGGCGGTGCCGCGCGGCCAGGACTGGAAGACGGGCGTGTGCCGGGCCCTGGGCTGGCCGGAGAACACCGGTGCGGCCTGGCAGCACATTCTCTCCAAGGTCGGCTCGTACAAGGACCTGGAGCCTCAACTCCTGGGCCGCGTGGAGGAATTGATCGACTTCGTCACTCTTCCTTCCTGATGTCCGGAAAGGGTTGAGGAGGATCCGGTACCGATCCCCGTGAACACCTGCGCCGCCCGCGCACCATCCGTTATTGAGGGGTGACTGCACGGCAGGGCGGTGGGAAGGCACGGGGGCGGATGACGCGCGAAGTGTGGCGGGACAGTGCGGAGAACGAGGCGGCCTCCGCCGTCTTCCACCTCATGCAGGAACTGATCGACCAGTACCGGGTCAACCGGCCGGTGATGCCCCTGGTCGTGGCGCAGGCGGAGGACGCCTCCGCCGGCCAGGAGATCGACGGGCGGGTCCAGCAGATCGTCCACCAGGTCCACCGGGCGAACCAGCTGCGCCGGGTCCCGGTGAAGCTGGTCGACGGCAGCGGCGTCACCCCGTACGACGCGGCGCTCTCCATGGTCCGCACGCTCAGCGAGCGGCCCTGGGAGACCCGGGGCACCTCGCAGTACAAGCCCTTCGCCTTTCCCCGTTCCCGGCTGCTCGCCGCCATCGAGCAGGCCACCGCCGCGGTCGTCGCGCAGCCGGACCGGGGCTCCGCCCGTGAACGCGACGAGCGGATCCTCGAACAGCTGGGCAGCCTGCGCTGGCGGGCCAACCGGTCGGGGCGCACCTGGTGGGACTCGCTGCGCGCATCGGTCCGGCCCGAGACGTTCCTGGGGGCCGTCTTCATCGCCGTGCTCAGCGTCCTGCTGGGTGAGATCGGCTGGCTGCTCACCGCCGTGGTCGCCGCCGCGGCCCTGCTCGGCCTGGCGGTCGTACGGCTGCTGACCAGGGCGGCGCCGCCGCTGCTGTGGCTGCGCCCGGCCAGCAGGTGGCTGGCGACCACGTCGTCACTGGCCGCGTCCAGCACCGGGTATCCCTCGGACGGCTGGTCGAGGTTCTCCCCGAGCGGATCCTGGCGGGTGATCCGGGCGCGCGCCGCCGCCGTCGCCGAGCGGGTCGCCGACGCGGGGGCGGGCGACGAGCACGCGCGCCAGTTCCATCTGGAGCTGCGGGTCCAGGCGCTGCTGGAGGACCTCCTGGACTGCTACCGGCCGCACGCCCCGGACTGGCGGCGCAGCAAGCGCACGGTCCCGCCGGTGGTCTTCCTGCCCACCGCCACCCAGGACAACGGCGGCATCCTGCTGATCAACGCCATCAACAACGTCCGCTCGCGGCGCAGCGAGGTGGACCCGCTGCTGCTCCTGGCCTCCCTGCCGGCCGACCGCATCATGCGGCACACCCCGCCGCTGCCCCCGGAGCCGCCCGCCAACAGCCCTGCCCGGTCGGGAGCCCGCGCGCGGTACGAGACCTGGGTCGACGACCTGAGCGTCGGCCAGGCGCCCGCGGCGGCCGTCAGGCTGGCGTGGGTACTGCGGCTCCCCCTGTCCACCGGGCAGCTGACCCATGAGCACGCACACGCCCAGCTCGTCACGCACCGCGTGCGACGCACCTGGGCGTGGTGGGTGATGTCGGGGAAGACGACGGCCCTGGTGCTGGTCTGCGCCCTGTTGGGGACCTTCCTGTGGAGCGAGCACTGGAAGGAGACGTACTGCTACGGCCCGCTCGCCGGACGCAGCACGGACGCGGTCAGAGTGGCAGGCCCGAGCGGCACCAAGGAGTGCATAGGGGTGGCGACGGCTTCGGAGGTGCGGTTCGCCGCGGGCAACACCCTGCAGCTGAACGGGGTGGGCGAGGGCGTCACCTTCGAGCGGATCGAGCAGGCGATAAGGGAGCAGAACGCCGGCATCGGCGCGGACGAACCGCGTGTCACCGTCGTCTACGCGGGCCCGCTCACCGGCACCGACGCGAACAGGGAGGACACCCGCAAGGGGCTGGAGGAGCTGACCGGTGTCTACCTCCACCAGCGGTTCGTCAACGACACGGCGAATCGTTCCGTCAAACTCCGGGTGCTGACGGCCAACGGCGGCCAGGACATGCTGCGGCAGACGACGGCGGTCAGGAAGATCGTCGAGGTCGCCCGGCGGGACCCCACTGTCGTGGGTGTGGTGGGCCTCGGCCGCAACACCACCGAGAACGCGGCCGCCACCGGGCTCCTCCAGCGCGCCGGGCTGCCCCTGGTGGACACCACGAACTCCGGCAGCGACCTGGCCCGCGAGTACCCGAACTACTTCGGCCTCGCCGCGACCGACGAGGAGCAGGCGGACGCCGTCGGGCTGGTCGCCGGCCAGCTGGCGGACAGGCTGGACGATCCACAGGCGGTCGTCCTGTCCAGGAAGGTGGCCAACGAGGACAAGGACCGCTACACCACCGAACAGCGCAGGGTGGGTCTGGAGATGCTGAAGCGGACGGGCTTCACCCTGGCCGCCGACACCCAGTACTCCCTGTCCAGGAACGGCGGCTCCGCCAATCTCGACGCGCCCCTGCACGCGATCTGCGGTGCGGAGCGCGTGCCCGACGCCCTGTACTTCGCCGGCCGGGTCGAGGACGTCAATACGCTGATGTCCGGCCTCGGGCAGACCGCCGGCTGCTCGGACAAGGCCATCACGGTCTTCACCGGGGACGACCTGGCCAAGGCGCGCTTCGACGACGCGACGAAGCTCGCCGACAAGGTCACGCTCTACTACGGCGCCCTCGCGCCCATGAGCCGGGGCGGCGGCCGGTCGTTCTACGCGGACTCCCGCAAGGCCCTGCAGTCGCTGCTCCCCGCGGGTCGGCAGCTGCCCACGCTGCCGAAGGAGCGCCCGTACGAGGACATGCTGTTCGCCAGCGGGCAGACCGTCATCTCCTACCAGGCGACGGCCGCCCTCTACGCGGCCGCGACCCGCGGCGACACCCCGCAGAGCGCGGCGGAGACCTGGGCGACGCTCTACTCGGTGGCCCTGCACGACATGCCGACCGGGACCATCACCTTCCGGGGGACGATTCCGTACGCCGACCAGAAGGTGCACGGCCTGAACATCGTCGAGGTGACACGGCCGGGCCCGGACGCGCAGAGCCGTCTCGTGTGCGGCCGGGCGGCGGGTGACCGGACTCCGCTCACCCGCGCGGACTGCCCGGTGCCGTAGGGGGCTCCCGGAAGCCCCTGCCGCTCGCCGTCTCCGCTGCCCGGGTCCGGGGCTCCGTCCCCGGTCCGTGGCTCCTGAGCCCGGGTCCGGGGCTCCTGCCCTCTCCCGGGCCTGTCGGGACGCGGGCCCCGGTCAGTCCACCAGGTCCCGCACGACGGCGTCGGCCAGCAGGCGGCCGCGCAGGGTGAGGACCGCCCGGCCCTCACCGTACGGCCCGGGTTCCAGCAGCCCGTCCTCCACCGCACGCCCGGCCGCCGCGAGCCCGGCGGGGGCGAGCAGCGAGAGCGGGCAGCCCTCGACGAGGCGCAGCTCCAGCAGGATGCGCTCGACCCGCCGGTCCTCGTCGCCGAGCACCTCACGGCCGGCTCCGGGCGAGCGGCCCTCGGCCAGGGCCTGCGCGTAGGCGCCGGGGTGCTTGACGTTCCACCAGCGCACCCCGCCGACGTGGCTGTGCGCCCCGGGCCCGGCACCCCACCAGTCGGCCCCGCGCCAGTACAGCTCGTTGTGCAGGCAGCGGCCCTCCGGCGTACGGGCCCAGTTCGACACCTCGTACCAGGAGAATCCCGCCGCCGCCATCGCCTCGTCCGCGATCAGGTACCGGTCCGCGTGGACGTCGTCGTCCGTCATCGGGACCTCGCCGCGGCGGATGCGGCGGGCCAGCTGGGTCCCCTCCTCGACGATCAGCGCGTACGCCGACACGTGGTCGGGTCCTGCGCCGATCGCCGCGTCCAGGGAGGCCCGCCAGTCGTCGTCGGACTCGCCGGGCGTCCCGTAGATCAGGTCGAGGTTGACGTGCTCGAATCCCGCCGCGCGGGCCTCGGCGACACAGGCCTCGGGCCTGCCGGGCGTATGGGTGCGGTCCAGGACCTTCAGGACGTGCTGCCGGGCGCTCTGCATGCCGAAGGAGACCCGGTTGAAGCCGCCCTCCCTCAGCGCCGCGAGGTACGCCGGATCCACGGACTCCGGGTTGGCCTCCGTGGTGATCTCGGCGTCCTCGGCCAGCCCGAACTCCTCACGGATCGCCGCGAGCATCCGGACGAGGTCGGCGGCGGGCAGCAGCGTGGGCGTACCGCCTCCGACGAAGACCGTGCGGACCGGCCGGGGGTCGTCGCCCAGCACCTTGCGGGCCTGGCGCACCTCCTCGACCAGATGGGCCGCGTAGTTGTCCCGGGACGCGAGGGCGCCGCCGGAACCGCGCAGCTCGGTCGCGGTGTAGGTGTTGAAGTCGCAGTAGCCGCAGCGGGTGGCGCAGTAGGGCACGTGCAGGTAGAAGCCGAGCGGCCGGCCGGCGGCGCCTTCCAGGGCGTGGCGGGGCAGCGCCCCGTCGTCGGGCACGGGCTCACCATCGGGCAGTACGGAAGGCATACCGTCCATTGTCACTCGCCGCCGGAGCTGCCCCTGACAGACGTGCGCCGTTCCTCGTCGACCTGGATCACGAGCAGGGCCAGGTCGTCGTCGGGCGGACGCTCGGCGAAGGTGTGGACGGCCTGCTTGATCCGGTCCGCTATCCCGGCGGCAGGAAGCCCCGCGCAGCCGGCCAGGACCCGCGCGAGGCCGTCGTCGTCGTCGAACATCAGCCGCCCCGAGCGCCGCTCCGTCACCCCGTCGGTGACACAGAGCAGGCTGTCGCCCGGTTCCAGGTCGAAGCTCTGGCTCCCGTACGCGACGTCCTCGACGACTCCGAGCAGCACCTGTGACTCCGCGGCCGGGCGTACGGAACCGTCGGGGCGCAGCAGCAGCGGGAGGGGGTGGCCGGCGCTCGCCACGGTGCAGCGCACGCCACCGTCCGGGAGCGGCACGAGGTCGCCGTACAGGAGGGACAGGAAGCGGGACTGGGAACCGTCCTGCATCTGTCCGCCGTCCTGGATCTGCTGGCCGCCCGCCGCCGCGACCATGAGGGCCGCGGCCTCCGCCGCTTCCATGGCGTCGTCCAGGAGAAGCCGGTTGAGGCGGTCGAGGACCTCGCCGACGCGGAAGCCCTCCCTGGACAGCAGGCGCAGCCAGGGGCGGGCGAGGCCCGTGACGACGGCGGCCTCGGGGCCGCTGCCCTGGACGTCTCCGAGGACGAAGCACCAGCGGCCGCCGGGGCACGGGAACAGGTCGTAGAAGTCGCCGCCGACCACGCCGTCGTCACCGGGCTCGTATACCAGCGCGCTGGTGACCCCCGGTATCTCGGCGACCTTGCTGGGCAGCAGGCCGCGCTGCAGGATCCGGCTGATCGTGGCCTGGCGGGTGTAGGCGCGGGCAGCCCCCACCGCGAGGCCGACCCGCCGTACGAAGTCCGCGAGGAGGGCGGCGACCTCGTCGGGGATGTGGTCGGTGCCCTCGCGGCCCACGAGGACGGCGCCGAGCGTCCGTCCGCCGGAGATGATGCGGTGGGCCAGAGCGGCCCCCGTGCCGTCCCCGCGCTCCGCGGTGGCCCCTCCGGGCCAGGGCATGGGAACGGGGCCCGTACCGACGCTTCCGGGTAAGCGGAGCGGCTCCTTCTCCAGTGCGGGACGCAGCAGCGCGGTCCGCGCCTCGTCGCTGTGCCAGACCCCCGCGAGCCGGGGCACCGCCGCCGGGCCGCCGCTCTCGCTCTCCAGCCATATCGCACACCAGTCGGCGAGCCGGGGCACCAGGAGCGGGCCCGCGATCGAGGCCACCAGGTCCTCGTCGAGCTGGCCCGCGAGCAGGCCGGAGGCCTCGGCCAGGAAGGAGAGCCCGCCGCGCCCGGCCCACCCCGCGTCGTCGCGTGCGGCGTGCCCGGCCGCGGGGGCGAGGGCCCCGCCGACGCGCGGCACGCGCCCGCGGGAGGCGCCGTCGGCCGGCGGGGCATCGGGCATTCCGTAGCGGTCGTCGCCCAGGAGCCGGGCCCAGACGGTCTTGAGTCCGGTGCGGTAGGTGATGCCCCACGATTCGGCGAGCGTGGCGACGAGCTGAAGCCCCCGGCCGTACTCGGCGGGGTCGGGCCGCTCGGCACGGCCGTCGCGTACCGACCGGGCGGGGTGGTGGTCGGTGATCTCCAGCACCAGCGCGGCCGGCTCGGGTCCGGCCGAGTCCTCCAGCCGGAGGAGGAGCTCGACCGTCGTACCGGCGTGCACGACCGCGTTGGTGACCAGCTCGCTGGCCACGGTCAGCGCGTCGTCGGTGAGCCGTTCACCGAACTCGCCGGTGGACGGCAGGCCGAGCCCCGTCCAGTCGCCGAGCGCCGCCCGGACGAATCTGCGGGCGGCGGCCGACGCCTGCGGGATTCCGGGCAGGCTCGTACGCGCGACCGGACGCGCGTCCCCGCCCTGACCTGCGATGACAGTGCCGGGACGCTGAACGATGTCCCGCTGCAAGGGAATGGGCCCCACGGTGCGGCTCCTGACGGTCTCGCGAAACGCCGCTGACGTATCCCGACAGAGTGACAGACCGGGCGTGCCCATAAGCGGCGAGTGACGCAAGTGGCGGGAGTCGGAGCAGGAACGGGGCCGGGGCCGGTGGGCGCTCCCGCACCCACCGGCCCCGGCCGGACGAACTCCTCGGCTTGCTACGCCTCGCGGGAACCCGCGTACATGTCGTCGATGAGGCCCCTGTACTCGCGCTCCACGACCGGCCTCTTCAGCTTGAGGCTGGGCGTCAGCTCGCCGTGCTCGATGTCGAGGTCGCGCGGGAGCAGCCGGAACTTCTTGATGGTCTGCCAGCGCTGGAGACCCTCGTTGAGCCGCTTCACATAGCCCTCGATGAGCTCCACGGCCTGCGGGGAGGCGACCACGTCGGCATACGGCTTGCCGCCCATGCCGTTCTCCTCGGCCCAGCCGAGGATCGTCGGCTCGTCGAGCGCGATGAGGGCGGTGCAGAAGTTACGGTCCGCGCCGTGCACCAGGATGTTCGAGACGAACGGGCAGACCGCCTTGAACTGGCCCTCGACCTCCGCAGGGGCGATGTACTTGCCTCCGGACGTCTTGATCAGGTCCTTCTTGCGGTCGGTGATCCGCAGGTAGCCGTCCTGGGAGAGCTCGCCGATGTCGCCGGTGTGGAACCAGCCGTCGGACTCCAGCACCTCGGCGGTCTTCTCGGGCAGCCGGTGGTACCCCTCCATGAGCCCGGGGCCGCGCAGCAGGATCTCGCCGTCGTCCGCGATGCGGACCTCGGTGCCGGGGAGCGGCTTGCCGACCGTTCCGGTGCGGTAGGCCTCGCCCGGGTTGACGAACGAGGCGGCGCTGGACTCGGTGAGGCCGTAGCCCTCCAGGATGTGGATGCCCGCGCCCGCGAAGAAGAGGCCGATGTCGGGGGCGAGCGCGGCGGAGCCGGAGATGCAGGCCCGGAGCCGGCCTCCGAAGGCTTCCCTGATCTTCGCGAAGACGAGGGTGTCGGCGACCTTGTGCTTGGCTCCGAGGCCGAAGGGGACGGAGGCCTTGCCGGTCCGGCGGAAGTTGTCCTGCGACACCTTCGCGTGCTCGCGGGCGACCTCCGCCGCCCACTGGAAGATCTTGTACTTGGCACCGCCGCCCGCGCGCGCCTTGGCGGCGACCCCGTTGTAGACCTTCTCGAAGATGCGGGGCACGGCCGCCATGTAGGTCGGCCGGACCACCGGGAGGTTCTCGATGATCTTGTCCACGCGGCCGTCGACCGCGGTGACGTGACCGACCTCGATCTGGCCGGACGTGAGGACCTTGCCGAACACGTGGGCGAGCGGCAGCCAGAGGTACTGGACGTCGTCTGAATTGATCATCCCGGTGGAGACGGTCGCCTTGGCCATGTACGACCAGTTGTCGTGCGGCAGCCGCACACCCTTGGGACGGCCGGTGGTGCCCGAGGTGTAGATCAGCGTCGCCAGCTGGTCCGCCGTGATGGCGGCGACCCGCTCGGTGATCGCGTCGGGGTTCTTCACCAGGTACTCGACACCCCGGGCCTCGAGCTCGGCCAGCGTGAGGACCCACCCCTCGGGATCGCCCTCCACCTGCCCGGCGCCGGCCGGGTCGATGACGACGACATGGGCCAGGTCCGGCAGCGACGCCCGGCTCTCGCGGGCCTTCGCCAGCTGTGCGGCGTCCTCGGCGATCAGCACACGGCTGTCGGAGTCGGCCAGGATGAAGGCGGACTCCTCGGTGTTCGTCGACGGGTAGACCGTCGTCGTCGCGGCGCCCGCGCACATCACGCCGAGGTCGGCGAGGATCCACTCGACCCGGGTGGAGGAGGCGAGTGCGACACGCTCCTCCGGCCGGACACCCAGGCTGATCAGACCGGCCGCGATGGCGTCGACCCTCTCGGCGGCCTGCGCCCAGGTCAGCGACTTCCATTCGTCCGGACCCTGGCCCGAGGCGGCCGGCACGGGGAAGCGGTACGCCTCGCCGTCCGGGGTGGCCTTCACGCGGTCGATGAAGAGGGTCGCCACGGAGGGCGGTCGGCTATCGATCAAGGTCTGTGTGTCGCTCACGACGTCCTCCGGGCCTGCGGCATTGCTACGACCGGCTTATGGGTGCTGCTGCTTGTATGTCCTGCTTCTCGTTCCCGCTCGGCCTGCTTGTTTAACTGGCGAGTAACTAACGGGTGGTGATCAGAGTAGAGCGCCCGGGACCGTCACGTAAGAGGCAACAGGCAGCCGCTTGATAACGAACCGGGCCCCTGTGCGGCGGATGTCCGCGGCACAGGGGCCAGTTGGGCTACTCCCGGGTACGTCCGGAAACGTACTCCCGGGCGGTCCGGGCAGGACGGGGCCGGCGCTACTTCTTCGCCTTGGCCTCACCGGCAGACTCGTCGGTCGACAGGACGGAGATGAACGCGTCCTGCGGCACCTCCACGTTGCCGACCATCTTCATCCGCTTCTTGCCTTCCTTCTGCTTCTCCAGCAGCTTCCGCTTACGGGAGATGTCACCGCCGTAGCACTTGGCGAGGACGTCCTTGCGGATGGCGCGGACGGTCTCACGGGCGATGACCCGGGAGCCGATGGCCGCCTGGATCGGCACCTCGAAGTTCTGCCGGGGGATGAGCTTCTGCAGCTTGGCGACGAGGCGGACACCGTACGCGTACGCCTTGTCCTTGTGCGTGACCGCCGAGAAGGCGTCCACCTTGTCGCCGTGCAGCAGGATGTCGACCTTGACGAGCTGGGCGGACTGCTCGCCCGTGGGCTCGTAGTCGAGCGAGGCGTAGCCGCGGGTCTTGGACTTCAGCTGGTCGAAGAAGTCGAAGACGATCTCGGCGAGCGGCAGGGTGTAGCGGATCTCGACCCGGTCCTCGGAGAGGTAGTCCATGCCGAGAAGGGTGCCGCGCCGGTTCTGGCAGAGCTCCATGATGGCGCCGATGAACTCGCTGGGCGCCAGGACCGTGGCCCGCACGACCGGCTCGTGCACCTTGTCGATCTTGCCCTCGGGGAACTCGCTCGGGTTGGTCACGATGTGCTCGGAGCCGTCCTCCATCTCCACGCGGTAGACCACGTTGGGGGCGGTGGCGATGAGCTCCAGACCGAACTCGCGCTCCAGGCGCTCACGGACGACGTCGAGGTGCAGCAGGCCGAGGAAGCCCACGCGGAAGCCGAAACCGAGCGCGGCCGAGGTCTCCGGCTCGTACACCAGTGCGGCGTCGTTGAGCTGAAGCTTGTCGAGGGCCTCGCGCAGGTCCGGGTAGTCGGATCCGTCCAGGGGGTAGAGCCCCGAGAACACCATCGGCTTGGGGTCCTTGTAGCCGCCCAGCGCCTCGGTCGCCCCCTTGTTCAGGGAGGTGATGGTGTCACCGACCTTGGACTGCCGGACGTCCTTCACGCCGGTGATGATGTAGCCGACCTCACCCACGCCGATGCCGTCGGCCGGGGTCATCTCCGGGGAGGAGACACCGATCTCCAGCAGCTCGTGGGTGGCGCCCGTCGACATCATCTTGATGCGCTCGCGCTTGCTCAGCTGACCGTCCACGACCCTGACGTAGGTGACGACACCGCGGTACGCGTCGTAGACCGAGTCGAAGATCATCGCCCGGGCGGGGGCGTCCGCCCGGCCGACCGGGGCCGGGACGTCGCGGACGACCCGGTCGAGCAGCGCGTCCACACCGACGCCGGTCTTCGCGGAGACCTTGAGCACGTCCTCGGGCTGGCAGCCGATGAGGTTGGCCAGCTCCTCGGAGAACTTCTCGGGCTGCGCGGCGGGCAGGTCGATCTTGTTGAGCACCGGGACGATGGTGAGGTCGTTCTCCATCGCCAGGTAGAGGTTGGCCAGCGTCTGCGCCTCGATGCCCTGGGCCGCGTCGACCAGCAGGACGGTGCCCTCGCACGCCGCCAGGGAGCGGGAGACCTCGTAGGTGAAGTCCACGTGGCCCGGGGTGTCGATCATGTTGAGGATGTGGGTCGCGCCCTTGTCCTCACCGTCGGTGGGCGCCCACGGCAGACGGACCGCCTGGGACTTGATGGTGATGCCGCGCTCGCGCTCGATGTCCATCCGGTCGAGGTACTGGGCGCGCATCTGCCGCTGATCGACCACTCCCGTCAGCTGAAGCATCCGGTCGGCAAGAGTCGACTTGCCGTGGTCGATGTGCGCGATGATGCAGAAATTGCGGATCAGCGCCGGGTCGGTACGGCTCGGCTCGGGCACGTTGGTAGGAGTCGCGGGCACGCAGGGTCCTGATTCTTGAGACGCCGGACGCCGTGTCTCGGGTCGAAGTCGGGTCGGACGGATCGATACGTAGCCTCCATGGTCCCACGCCTGCGGGGCCAGGACCGGTTTGGGCCGGTCCGAGGGTGACTGCTACCGTGGGCAGCTGTGCCTCGTGGCCCTCAGAAGCGGCGTGGCGCACATAGGAGATCCAACGAACCTGAAAAGGCTCTTTCGTGGCGAACATCAAGTCCCAGATCAAGCGGAACAAGACGAACGAGAAGGCGCGCCTGCGCAACAAGGCCGTCAAGTCCTCGCTCAAGACCTCGATCCGCAAGGCCCGCGAGGCTGCCGCTGCCGGTGACGTCGAGAAGGCCACTGTGGCCGTCCGTGACGCCTCCCGCCAGCTCGACAAGGCTGTCTCGAAGGGTGTCATCCACAAGAACGCCGCCGCCAACAAGAAGTCGGCGCTGGCGCTCAAGGTTGCCGCCCTCCAGGGCTGAGCTACTGATGTGATCGCCGGAACGGACGCAGCGGGCCCTCTCTCCCGCTCCTGACCGGCACCCCGCGCCGCACACCGAACCTGCGTTCGCCACGCGGGTGCGGCGCACCATGTGTCACCCGAAGGCCCCGGCCGATGTCCTCCCCAGGACGACGGCCGGGGCCTTCGTGCGTGCGGGGACCATGTCCGGCCCCGGGCCCGACCCGCGTACGCCTCGGCGCCGCGTACGCCCCGGCGCCGGCCGGGCGTGGCGCCTCAGCTTCAGGGGGTGGCGCGCCTCGGCGGGCGGGCGTGGCGCCTCAGCTGGCGGGCGTCTCGCCTCGGCGGCCGCCATCAGCTGCCAGAAGGTGGCGGCTCAGCGACCGCCGGAACGTGCCGCGCGGGCGACGGCGACCACGGCCTTCTCCAGGGCGTACTCGGGGTCGTCCCCGCCGCCCTTGACGCCCGCGTCTGCCGCCGCGACCGCGATCAGCGCCGCCGCGACTCCGTCCGGTGTCCATCCCCGCATCTGCTGGCGGACCCGGTCGATCTTCCAGGGCGGCATGCCGAGCTCACGGGCCAGGTCCGCCGGACGTCCGCCCCGGGCCGAGGAGAGCTTCCCGATCGCCCGCACACCCTGCGCGAGGGCGCTCGTGATGAGGACGGGAGCGACACCGGTGGACAGCGACCACCGCAGCGCCTCCAGCGCTTCCGCCGCCCGGCCCTCGACGGCCCGGTCGGCGACGGTGAAGGAGGACGCCTCCGCCCGGCCCGTGTAGTAGCGGCCGACGACGGCCTCGTCGATGGTGCCTTCGACATCCGCGGCGAGCTGCGAGACGGCGCTCGCCAGCTCCCGCAGGTCGCTGCCGATGGAGTCCACCAGGGCCTGGCACGCCTCGGGTGTCGCGGAGCGCCCGATCGCCCGGAACTCCGACCGTACGAAGGACAGCCTCTCGGCCGGCTTGGTGGTCTTGGGGCACGCCACCTCACGCGCCCCGGCCTTCCGCACCGCGTCCAGGAGGCTCTTGCCCTTGGCTCCGCCCGCGTGCAGGAGCACGAGGGTGATCTCCTCGGCCGGGGCGCCCAGGTACGCCTTGACGTCCTTGACGGTGTCGGCGGAGAGGTCCTGCGCGTTGCGCACGACCACCACCTTGCGCTCCGCGAAGAGGGACGGGCTGGTGAGCTCCGCGAGCGTGCCGGGCTGGAGCTGGTCCGGAGTGAGGTCGCGGACGTCCGTGTCTGCGTCGGAGGCACGCGCGGCGGCCACCACGTACTGCACGGCACGGTCCAGGAGCAGGTCCTCCTGGCCCACGGCGAGTGTGACGGGGGCGAGCGGATCATCGGTGGAACTGCGTCTGGTGGCCATCGCGGTCCAGCATCCCACGCCCCTGTGACAACTCCGCGGGGCAGCCGCCCCGGCGCTCCGGCACGCCCGGGCGTGCCGGAGAATGAGCGGGTGAGCGATGTGAGACATGTGCTGGTGCTGCCCGACCGGGACACGGCCGAGGAGGTCGCGGGAGAACTCCACGACCGGTTCGGGGTCAGCGAGGAGCCGCAGCTGGTCCGGGACGCCCTGGCCGGCGAGGACGACGCCGAGGACGCCCAGTGGCTGGTGGTGGTGGAGGACCCGGCCGCACGTCTGGACTCCGCGGCGCTCGACGCGTTCGCCGCGGAGTACGAGGGATGGCTCGAAGCCCCGTAGAGCCCCGGAGAGCCCGCGGAGCCCCGGAGAGGTGTGGCCGTGGACCGGTGCACCGGAGATGTCGGCTCTGCACGTGCCTGAGTGCTGGGCTCCAGGGCCGCGGTTCCGCGCGCATCTGCCCGTCGGTGGCTTCAGGGCTGTACGCCGGCGCGTCGGGGAGCCTCGGGGCTGTGCGTCGGCATGTCGGGGCCTCGGGGCCGTGCGTCGGCCTGCCAGGTGCCTCGGGGCTGTGCGTCGGCCTGCCGGCGCAGTCAGCTCGTCGTGGGGATGATCTGGATGTCCATCTCGATGTTGATGCTCGGTCCGACCACGGCGATGCCGCGCGCCAGCATCGTCTGCCAGGTGAGCGTGAAGTCCTCGCGGTGCAGTTCGGTGGTGGCCCGGCATGCGGCCCGGGTCTCGCCCTCCAGACCGTTGCCCAGACCGAGGTACTGGGTGTCCAGGGTGATGGTGCGGCTCACACCGTGCAGGGTGAGCGCTCCCGTGACGCCCCAGCGCGTTCCGCCGCGGTGGACGAAACGCTCGCTGTAGAACTCGAGGGTCGGGTAGCGCTCGACATCGAGGAAGTCACCGGACCGCAGGTGGTCGTCGCGCATCCGGACGTTCGTGTCGATCGACGAGGCGTCGATGACGACGTGCATGGCGGAGTCCTCCATGCGGTCCGCGATCCGCACGGCGCCGGCGAAGGTGTTGAACCTTCCGTGGATACGGGCCATCCCGATGTGACGGGCGGTGAAACCGATCTGGGTGTGTGCCGGCTCGATCTCCCATTCACCCGGATCGGGGAGCTGCGGCGGCTGGGCCACCTGGAGGGAGACGTCGCCGAGGCTCGCGTGGCCCCCTTCGGCCACGGTGACCGAGCCGTGGAAGGGGGTGAAGCCCTCGGCCGTGACACCCAGGCGGTAGTCGCCCGCCGGGACGGTGGCTACCAGGTTCCCGAACGGGTCCGTCTCCCCTCCGACCACCTTGCGGCCCACGCTGTCGGTGACGACGAAGTCGGCCTGACGCACGGCCTCGGTGACGGGATCCAGCACTCGGCAGCTCAGCATTCCGGCGTTGTGCGGCATGGAGAGGCCTATGGCGGTACTGCTCTGTGCGGTACCGGATTTCGCTCTGTTGCCTCGCCGACGGCCGAACATGTGCGTACTCCCCAGGGGTGGTTCTCACCTCGGGCCTGACAGCCGGACGTCGTTGCCGGAACAGCGGCCCGCCGACGAATACGCATTCGATCACCGTTGCTACGTTCGAGGCAAACGCCGCAGCTCAGAAGGGGTTGTGCCGACCTGTGCCCAGCTGTGTGCCGCTGTACACAGGTGTGACCGAAGGTCCGTATTGCCTCAGCGGCCCGGTTCCGGTGCGCACCCATCGCTCCGCGCCCCCGGCTCCTGCGCACACCCCGCGCCCGTCACGGAGTCAGGGCCGGTCGCACTGCGGGCGATTGGTCGAGCACGAACCCGAAGTAGTCGCGGTAGGCGGCGAGCACCTCGGCGTCGTCTCCCAGCTCCGTCTCGTGCCGCTCGCCCCGCACGGTGCTGATCAGAGTGCGGTTGCGCAGGGTGACCCGGCCGTCCTCGGTGCGCCGGGAGCAGATGAGGGACCGGGTGAAGTGGGAGTCCGGCGAGGTGCGGTGGTACCACGACCCCACCCGGAAGTCCGCCAGCACACGCGGCCGCAGATCCAGGCGGAACTGTCTCGAACCGTCGCGCAGCAGATCGAGGTCGCCCTGCGGGGCCTCCCGGAGACGGAACCTGCCGCTGGGATCGTCCTGTTCGGTGCGGACATCCAGCTGGAGCGGGTGCAGCGCGTGGTCGCCGAACCCGACATCGGCGAGCCACGGCCCCGTACCGTCGTCGGTCTCCACGCGCAGTGCCACGTGGTCGTACGGGATACCGAGGCGCCCGCCGTCGCCGAAGACCCGCGCCTGGAGGAGGGTGACCCGGAATCCGAGGCCTCGCAGCAGTGAGGCGAAGGCGCCGTTGAGTTCGTAGCAGAAGCCGCCGCGGCGGTCCGTCACGATCTTGTCGACGAGCCTCTCCTCCTCCAGGACGATGTCCTGTCCGAGGTGGATCGAGAGGTTCTCGAAGGGAACGGTCGCCAGGTGCCGGAGCTGCAGCTCGCGCAGGGCCTCGGCGTCTGCGCGGACGGGTCGGGCCGCACCGATGCGTTGCAGGTAGGCGTCCACCCGGGCGGGGGCGGGCGGGCGGGCCGGCTGCGGGAGTTCCTCGTTCATGCCGGAAGTCTGTCGCGGTACGCCGGGCGGCGCCATCAGGCCCTGGGCCTAGGACCGGCGGCGGATGTGGTGGCGTGTGCCGCTGGCTAGCGTGTGGGCCATGACGGAACGAGAGCCGGCCCGCGGCCTGGAACAGCGCAAGCAGGACGTACTCGGTCGCCTGGAGAAGGACGAGGACGTCTGGGTGGCCACGGCGACGCCCGACGGCGTGCCGTGCCTGGTTCCGCTGTCGTTCGTGTGGGACCGGGACACGCTGCTGCTGGCCACCCGGCGCACCAATCCGACCGCGGTCAACGTGACACCGTCCGGGCAGGTCAGGGTCACCCTGGGGCACACCCGCGACGTGGTGCTGATCGAGGGAACGGCCGAGGTCGTGGAGGGGGCCGACCTCCCCGCCGACTCGGGCGACGCGTTCGCCCGGAAGCTCGACTGGGACGTGCGCGGGCGTCCCGCCTGGGTGTACCTGCGCATCACGCCGTACACCGTCAAGGCCTGGCGCGAGGTGAACGAACTGGCGGGACGGGACCTGATGCTCGACGGCGCCTGGCAGACCTGACGGCGGGCGTCGGCCGGACAGCGGGCGTCGGCCTGACGGCGGGCGTCGGCCGGACAGTGGACGTCGTCCGGACAGTGGGAGGGGTGGCCGGACAGTGGGGGGGGTGGCCGGGCAGATGGCGTCGGCACGACAGTGGGCACAGGTCTGACGTTGGACACCGGCCTGACAGCGAGCGCCCGCCCGACGGATCGTACGGGCCTTGCGTCGGGGGCGGCTCGGCATCGGGGGCCGGCTCGGCGTCGCGGTGTGATCACGGGCGTGGGCCTCGTTCATGAGCGGCCTGCCGCACGCAGGCCCGCGCCGACGCCCGACACCGCGATCGCCCCGTGGATGTCCGTGCGCAGCACCTTCGCTCCCGTCGCTTCGAGCGCTTCGAGCGTACGAGCCGCCGGATGGCCGTACGGATTGTCCTCACCGCAGCTGATCAGCGCGAGCCTCGGGCGGACGCTGCGCAGGAGTGCGGGGTCCTGATGGGCGGAGCCATGGTGCGCGACCTTGAGCACGTCCACCTCAGGCAGTGCGGGATGGCTGCGCAACACCCCCTGCTGGGCGGGCGGTTCGAGATCTCCCAGGAGGAGCAGGGTCAGCCCGCCGGACCGGACAAGGAGGGTGACGCTGGAATCGTTGGGCTCCTCGGTCACGTAGGCCGGCGATGCCCCGGGCACCCCGGGGGCGGGCCAGAGCACCTGCCAGTCGAGCCGGCCCGCCCGGCGTCGCTCCCCCGGTACGGCCCGGACCACCGGGACGTGTGCCGCTGCGGCCGTCCTCTTCACGAACGCCGCCTGCTCCGGCGGTTCGTCGAGGCTCGTCGTCTGGACGGCACCGACCTCCCGCCCCCGCAGCACACCCGGCAACCCGCGTACGTGGTCGGCGTGGAAGTGGGTCAGCAGCAGAAGGGGCACGCGGGTGATGCCGAGGTCCCGCAGGCACCGGTCCACGAGCCGGGGTTCGGGGCCGGCGTCCACGACCACCCCCGTACCGTCTCCCGCGGCGAGCACCATGGCGTCCCCCTGCCCCACGTCGCACAGTGCGAAGGCCCAGCCCGGCGGCGGCCATCCGGTCATGAACCGGGTGAGCGGCACGGGTCTCAGCACGGCGAGCACCAGCAGGAGCGCGGCGGCGGAGCACACCCAGGGGTGACGGGCCAGGCGGCGGGCGGACAGCACCAGCAGGGTGGTGAGGACGGCCAGGAGGGCCGCACCGCGCCACCCGCCCGGCCAGTCGGCCTCCGCCCCGGGAAGGGCGGCCCCGGTGCGGGCCACGGACGCGATCCATCCGACGGGCCAGCCTGCGGCCTCGGCCAGCAGCTCCGCCACCGCCATGGACGCGGGGGCCACGGCGAGCGCGGCGAACCCCAGCACCGTCGCGGGCGCCACCGCGAACTCGGCGAGCAGATTGCACGGGATCGCGACCAGGCTCACCCTCGACGCGAGAACCACGACCACGGGCGCGCAGACCGCCTGAGCGGCACCCGCGGCGGCGAGCACCTCGGCGAGCCGCGCCGGGACCCCGTGGCGCTGTAGCGCGGCGCTCCATCTCGGGGCCAGGACGAGAAGTGCCCCGGTGGCGAGTACGGACAGCAGGAACCCGTAGCTGCGCGCCAGCCACGGGTCGTACAGCACCAGCAGCAGAACAGCCGCGGCCAGCGCGGGGAGAAGGGACCTGCGCCGGCCCGTCCCGATGGCGAGCAGGGTGATCAGGCCGCAGGCCGCCGCGCGCAGGACGCTCGGTTCGGGACGGCAGACGATCACGAAGGCGAGCGCGATCCCACCACCGGTCAGGGCGGTCACGCGAAGGGAGAGGCCCAGCCTGGGTGCCAGGCCGCGGCGTTCGCTCCGCGATGCGGTGCCCGGTGGGCCGATGAGGAGGAACAGCAGGATCGACAGGTTCGCGCCGGAAACCGCGAGCAGATGGGTCAGGTCGGTGGCCTTGAAGGCATCGTGAAGGTCGGGCGGCACCCGTGAGGTGTCGCCGACGACCAGCCCCGGCAGAAGTGCCCGCGCGTCGGCGTCGAGCCCGTCCGTGGCCTCCCGGAGGCTGAACCGCAGGTGCCCCGCGGTGCGCTGCAGAAAAGTGGGCTCCGAAACGACCTGGGGCGGGTGGTCCGCACCGGTACCGAGCACGGCGGCGATCCGCTCCCCCTCGTGACGGGGCGGAGCGAGCCGGCCGCTTACGCGGAGACCGGTCGAGGGCAGGAGCCGCATCCACCGCGTCGCCGCCTCCCCCGGGGCGACCATCACGAGGACAGGGGTGCGGAGCCTGGTGACCGTGCCGTCAGGTGCGGTCAGCCGGTCGATCTCGGCATCCAGGAGCAGGGACACGGGTTTGCTGTGGTCGCCCCGTACCCGAGGCCGCGTCTGCCGGGGATCGGACGTGACGGTCACCTCCGCCTCGACCCACGCGTATGTCTCGGCCAGTCCGGCGACGGGGCCGGTGCGCGCGTCCGCGCCGTGGAGACCGCCCGCCGCCGCCCCTGCCGCCGCGCAGAGCAGCACCCCGGCAACGACCGTCGTGCGGGCCGCCGTGCGCCCGGCAGGCCCGACATGCTCCGCCGCCCCGGCCGGCGGCCCCGTCATCCGTGTCGGCGCCGCTCCCCTCTGACTGGTCCCGGCTCGCGATACCACCCGCCCCGCGATCCGGGGGACGACGACGAGCACCAGACCGGTGCATGCGCAGAGAACGACCACGGCCGCCACCCACTCTCCCGGTCCTTCCAGGCCAGGGCCGCTGCCGCCCAGGCCGCCAGCGCGGGAGGAACCAGCCGCAGATCGGCCGGAGCCTCCTGGCGGGGGTCGGCAGCGCCCAGCCGCCGCCCCGAATCCGCATGGACGTCAGGCGTGTTCACAGCCGGACCAGCGGTCGCAGGTCCGCGAACCGGCGGTCGCCGATGCCGTCGACCTCACGGAGCTCGTCGACCGAGCGGTATCCCCCGTGCTCGGTGCGGTAGTCGACGATGTGCTGGGCGAGCACCGGCCCTACACCGGGCAGTGTCTCGAGCTGCTCGACCGTGGCCGTGCCCAGGCTCAGCGGCGCCGTCGGTCCCGTCCGCCCCGCCCCGGGGCCCCCGGCTGCCGCTGATCCGTAGTCGGGAGGCGGAGCCCCGGGCATGCCCACCGCCACCTGCTCGCCGTCCGTCAGCACACGCGCGCGGTTGAGCAGGCTGACATCCGCGCCTTCGCGGACTCCTCCCGCGGCCCGCAGGGCGTCCGCGACGCGGGAGCCGGCTGGAAGGTGCCGGACACCCGGCCGACGGACCTTTCCGCTCACGTCGACGACGATCTGCCCGCCGGGCGCGGCGCCGGTCTGCGGTTCCCCGGCCGGTCCGGGCGTGCTGCCGGGCAGCTGAGCGTGCGGGGACTCCGAACCACCCGCCTGGACCGCGGCGGCCTCCGTGACCCTGTCAGGAGCGCGTACGGACTCGGGGCGGGCGGACCAGAAGTGTGCCGTCGCGAACACCGCGGCCCCGACCAGGACGACGGCGAGCGCGGCGAGCGCGCGTGGCTCCAGGCCGCATCGCGGCTGCGCCCACAGGGGTAAGCGGTCCCGCAGGGCGGGCAGGACCTCGCGCCACCACCGCGACCGCCCGGCGATGCCGTCGGGCGTGACCGGACGCGGTGGGAGGGGCGGCCCGGCCGACGGTGCCGCTGCGGCACCCACACCCTGTGCCAGACCCCCTGCGGCACCCACACCCTGTGCCGGGCGCACCGGTTGGACGGCAGCCCAGGAGGGTGTCGCACGGGAGGGCCCCGGCCCGCACGGCGGACCCGCAGCCCCACCTGCCACGGCATCAGGCTCCACCGCGGCAGGTGCCCCGGCCCTCGGCACGGTGGCGGTGGGGGGCACGCCCGCCGAGCGCTCGCCGGCCAGCAGGGCTTCCGCGCGGAGGCGGGAGGCCGCCGCGATCTCGGCAGCCGGCCCGCGCCCGGTACGCCAGCCGCGCCCGTGCCGGGCGCCGTATGCCGCCCCGGGCGAGGTACCGGCGGTCCCGCCGGGGCGGACACCGGGACCCGGCCGGGCCCGCCCGGCGGGCCCGGTCCCGCGGGGCACACGATGGGCGCCGCGGTGCGTGGCCCTGCGCGTGGGCGGGTCCATCGCCGCGTGTGCGGGCAGATCCGCGAGCCGGTGAGCGGGCGGGTCTCCACCATCACCGGTCAGCCACTGCCGGTCGGTCGCGCTGCTCGATGGGGGAAGTGGTGGGAAGGTCATGCCACATGACGCTAGAGACTTCCGCGCAAATCCGCCGACCTGCACCAATTACAGTGGATAACTCTCCAGTTGTGGATAACCGCGTCACCCGGCGGAGTGGCGTTCAGCGTGGTGAGACCACTGCCCCCAGCAGTCCCGGCCCGGTGTGCGCCCCGATCACCGCACCGACCTCGCTCACATGGAGATCGACGAGCCCGGGAACCCGTCCCCGCAGTCGCTCCGCGAGCCGCTCGGCCCCTTCCGGGGCGGCCAGATGATGGACGGCGATGTCCACGGCTCCCGCGCCCGCCCGCGCGGCCACGATCTCCTCGAGCCGCGCGATCGCCTTGGACGCCGTCCGCACCTTCTCCAGCATCTCGATGCGGCCGCCGTCGAGTTGGAGCAGCGGCTTCACGGCCAGGGCCGATCCCAGCAGCGCCTGGGCGGCGCCGATACGCCCGCCTCGGCGCAGGTAGTCCAGTGTGTCGACGTAGAAGAACGCCGATGTGCCCGCCGCCCGCTTCTGTGCCGCCGCGACCGCCTCGTCCGGCCCGCCGCCCCCCTCTGCGGCCTCGGCCGCCGAGAGCGCGCAGAAACCCAGGGCCATGGCGACCATGCCGGTGTCGACCACCTGCACCGGCACGGGTGCGCCCTTCGCGGCGAGCACGGCGGCGTCGTACGTCCCGGAGAACTCGGCCGACAGATGGAGGGAGACGATGTGGGTGGCGCCCCGCTCGGCCACGGCGCGGTACGTGGCGGCGAAGACTTCGGGGCTGGGTCGCGACGTGGTCACGGAGCGGCGCTTCTGAAGAGCCTGCGCCAGCGACCGCGCCGAGATCTCCGTGCCTTCCTCCAGGGCCTGATCGCCCAGGACGACGGTCAGCGGCACCGCGGTGATGCCGTGCCGTTCCATCGTCCGGGGTGGCAGGTAGGCCGTTGAATCGGTGACGATCGCGACATGGCGGGACATGAGCCGGAGATTACCGTCCGCGGCGGGGGCGCGGCAGCCCGGGACCACCCTGCTGATCATTTCCGGTCGGTCCGGCGTCCGTCGATGACGCACCTCGGACTCCGCGAAACCCTTCCGGGCGTCAGGGACACATCCCGTGTCCGCCGCTGCCACAGTCTGCTCCCCGCGCAGCGGGCGGTGTCTCCGCGGCCGGTGCGCGTCAGTTCGTGGTCTCGGGCCTGGCGGACTTCTCCCACGGATAGCCCGTGCTCAGCCGCGGGTCCGGAGGGGTGAGGGACGGCGGCTCCTCATGGGCAGGCTCGCTCCAGTTGTGCCCGGCCGTCTCGCGCTGTGCGGCGGGCTCCTCGGTCGAGGTCGTCCAGTGCCGCAGCGCCCCGGCCTCCAGGTCGATCTGCGCGTTGAGCGCGGCCAGGTCGTCGTCGGCGAACTGCCTCGCCCGGTCCCGCGCCGCCCAGCGCAGTGATTCCGCCGAGTGCGTGATGCGCTCCGTGCGCTCCCTCAGGCCAGGGAGCAGTGTGGCCACCGTCGCCCTGTCGGGCTCGCGTTCCAGGCGCTTGAGGTCGCTGTCGAGCTCACGTCCGTGCGCGCTGAGGCGCTGGAAGAGCCCCAGCGACTCGGAGAGGGAGGCATCCTCGGCGGCCCGGGCGTTCAGCGCCTCCTGGGTGGCACGCATCGATGTGCGCAGTGCGAGTCTCAGCTGCGCGAGTTCGCCCGGCACGCCCGGCTGACCGTAGCTCTTGGCACGCAGCGCGGTGTCCTCCACGGAACGGCGGGCCTGCGTGATGGTCCGGTCCACACCGCGCTTGGCCGCGCGCACCGTCTTGACGCCGGCGTACACGCCGAGCGCCATGAACGCGACGAACAGCAGCGTCAGGATCAGGATCACGGCTTCCATGAACGCCCCTCGGTTGTCGGATCGGCCGCCCGCGTGCGGCCGCCCCTTCTACCGTAAACGGAACGGGCAGGCCAGGGGTTCCATCGGAACCCCCAACCTGCCCGTAGGGGAAAGCCCTGGCCCGCCGCCGGACGGACCGTCCCGGGGCGACCGCGGCACAGGAGCGGTGCGGACGACCCCCGGCACCTGCCACGGCACGACGGCTCCTACCGGACCTGGTGGGACGGCGCGCACCGGCCGGCCCGGTACGCGCCGTCGCACCGGTCGACCCGGCGCGACGGCGCGTACCGGGCACGCCGTGACGGGTGCGCACCGCCCGCACATCGTTCACGCCGCGAAAGCACGCACAGCACGCACCGCCCGGCGGCCGTTATGCGGGAACGATGTTGACCAGCTTCGGCGCCCGCACGATCACCTTGCGGATTCCCGCCCCGCCCAGTGCGGCGACGACGTTCGCGTCGGCCAGGGCCAGTGCCTCCAGCTCCTCGTCCGTGATCGACGGGGAGATCTCCAGGCGTGCCCTGACCTTGCCCTTGATCTGCACCACGCAGGTCACGGTCTCGTCGACGACGTACGCCGGGTCCGCGACCGGGAAGTCCTGGTGCACGACGGACCCGGTGTGGCCCAGCCGGCGCCACAGTTCCTCCGCCACGTGCGGCGCCAGCGGTGCGATCAGCAGCACCAGCCGCTCGGCGACCGACCGGGGCAGCGGGCCGCCCGCCTTGGTCAGATGGTTGTTCAGCTCGGTGACCTTGGCGATGGCGGTGTTGAAGCGCATCCCGGCCATGTCCTGGCCGACACCGTCGATGGCCTTGTGCAGGGCCCGCAGCGTGCCCTCGTCGGGCTCGGTGTCGACGACGGTGACCTCACCGGTCTCCTCGTCGACGACGTTGCGCCACAGCCGCTGCAGCAGCCGGTACTGACCGACCACGGCCCGGGTGTCCCACGGGCGCGAGACGTCCAGCGGCCCCATGGCCATCTCGTACAGCCGCAGGGTGTCGGCACCGTACTCGCCGCAGATCTCGTCGGGCGTCACCGCGTTCTTCAGCGACTTGCCCATCTTGCCCAGGACACGGCTGACCTTCTCGCCACCGTGGAAGTAGGCCCCGTCGCGCTCCTCGACCTCGGTCGCCGGGACCGCGATACCACGGCTGTCCCGGTAGACGAAGGCCTGGATCATGCCCTGGTTGTACAGCTTGTGGAACGGCTCGGCGGACGAGATGTGCCCCAGGTCGTGCAGCACCTTGGACCAGAAACGGGCGTACAGCAGGTGCAGCACCGCGTGCTCGGCACCGCCGACGTACAGGTCGACACCACCCGTCGGCTGCCCCTCGCGCGGCCCCATCCAGTACTGCTCGATCGCCGGGTCGACCAGCCGCTGGTCGTTGTTCGGGTCCAGGTAGCGCAGCTCGTACCAGCAGGAACCCGCCCAGTTCGGCATGGTGTTGGTCTCGCGCCGGTACTTCCGCGGGCCGGCGCCGTCGCCCAGGTCCAGGGTGACGTTGACCCAGTCGGCGTTCCGGGACAGCGGGGTCTCGGGCTGGGTGTCGGCGTCCTCCGGGTCGAAGGTGCGCGGCGAGTAGTCCTCGACCTCGGGCAGCTCCAGCGGCAGCATCGACTCGGGCAGCGGGTGGGCGATGCCGTCCTCGTCGTAGACGATCGGGAAGGGCTCGCCCCAGTAGCGCTGGCGGCTGAACAGCCAGTCGCGCAGGCGGAAGTTGACGGTGCCCTCGCCGACGCCCTGCTCCCGCAGCCACTCGGTGATCCGCGCCTTGGCCTCGACGACGCCCAGGCCGTCCAGCGAGATCTCGTCGTTGGCGGAGTTGACCAGCTTCGCCTCGTACGAGCCGAAGGCGTCGTCCCACGTCGAGGGGTCCAGGCCCCGGCCGTCCGACGGCTCGACGACGCAGCGCATCGGCAGCTCGAAGGCGCGCGCGAAGGCGAAGTCGCGTGCGTCGTGCGCCGGTACGGCCATGATCGCGCCGGTGCCGTAGCCCATCAGGACGTAGTCGGCGATGAAGACGGGGACCTTCTCGCCGCTGACCGGGTTGGTCGCGTAGGCGCCGGTGAACACACCGGTCTTGTCCTTGGCCTCCGCCTGGCGCTCCACGTCCGACTTGGCGGCCGCCTGCTTGCGGTACGCCGTTACGGCCTCCGCGGGGTTCGCGTGACCGCCGGTCCACACCGGGTGGGTGCCTTCGGGCCAGGCGGCGGGGATGATCCGCTCGACCAGCTCGTGCTCGGGGGCCAGCACCATGTAGGTGGCACCGAACAGGGTGTCCTGGCGTGTGGTGAAGACAGTGATGTCACCGGCTCCGTCGACCGGGAAACCGACCCGCGCACCCTCGGAACGACCGATCCAGTTGCGCTGCTGCAGCTTGATGGCCTCGGGCCAGTCCAGGCCGTCCAGGTCGTTCAGCAGGCGGTCGGCGTACGAGGTGATGCGCATGTTCCACTGGCGCAGCTTGGCCTTGAAGACCGGGAAGTTGCCGCGCTCGGAGCGGCCGTCGGCCGTCACCTCTTCGTTGGCCAGCACGGTGCCCAGGCCCGGCGACCAGTTGACGGGGGCGTCCGAGGCGTACGCCAGGCGGTACTGCCCCAGGACGTCGGCCCGGTCGGCGGCGCTCAGCGTGCCCCACTCGCGACCGCCGGGCACCTCGCGCTCAGCGCTCTCGAACTGGGCGACCAGCTCGGCGATCGGGCGCGCCCGGTCGGCCTCGGTGTCGTACCAGGAGTTGAAGATCTGCAGGAAGATCCACTGGGTCCACTTGTAGTAGTCGGCGTCGATCGTGGCGAAGGAACGGCGCTTGTCGTGGCCCAGGCCCAGCCGGCGCAGCTGGACCTTCATGTTCTCCATGTTGGCCTCGGTGGAGGCACGCGGGTGCGTGCCCGTCTGCACGGCGTACTGCTCGGCCGGCAGGCCGAAGGCGTCGAAGCCCAGGGTGTGCAGGACGTTGTGCCCGGTCATCCGCTGGTGGCGGGCGTAGACGTCGGTGGCGATGTAGCCCAGCGGGTGGCCGACATGCAGACCCGCGCCCGAGGGGTACGGGAACATGTCCATGATGAACTTCTTGGGCTTGGCCGCCAGCCCGGTGCCGTCCGTCAGGTCACCGGTCGGGTTCGGCGCCTCGTACGTCCCCTCGGCGTCCCAGAAGTCCTGCCAGCGTGCCTCGATGTCGGCGGCCATCGCTGCCGTGTAGCGGTGCGGCGCGGCCACCTCGGCCGCGGTGTTCGTCTCGCTCATGATCCTCAAAGCTCCATCGATCGTCATCTGCCGGCGCCCACGTCTACGGACACACGTCTACGGAAACGAAAAATCCCCTCGCACAGGAGGGGACGCCGCGCCGAGTCCGACCAGGCATTCTCACCGGTCGGTAGTGATCAGCGCGGCTCGCTGAGCAGAAGGCGTACGGCACGCATGGCGTCAGGGTACCGCACGGGTCCGGCGTCCGGCCCGGCACATATGCCGTCAGAAAAGCCGCGCACGCCTCTCGACCCCGAGGCCGGCGGGCACGTGACCCGCGCGAACCTTCCACACGACCCACACACTCCGGAGGTTACTCCGCGTACTGCCCCCTATCGGGGCAACAACTCAAACCTCGTACCGGCCGGTATACGGCGACCTAGCATGCGGCAACGGGACCGCTTTGCCGAACCATTCGGAGTCGCCCCCCATGAACCCTCATCGCAGGATCCGCTCCTCCCCCGCCCTGAGCGCCGACCAAGGAATGAGCCGCCCGGTGCAGGGCGGGCTGACCGTCGCCGCGCTCGTACTCATCCCTCTCCTCGCCGTCGCCGGGAGCGACGACATGCGTGCCGCGTTCGACTTCACCACCGGCGTCCTTGCGCTGGTCTCCCTCACCGCGGCGGTCGCCTGGGGCCTGCTGGCCACCGACCGCGTGTTCCTCTCGACCCGTCAGCGGCTGATCTGCCAGGGCATCCACCGGGCGGCCGCCGTGAGCTCGCTCGGTCTCCTCCTGCTGCACGGCACCGTGAAGATCGCCCTCGGGCACGTGAGTCTGCTCGGCGCCCTCATACCGTTCAGCACGGGCCTGAGCGGCACCGCAGGCCTCATCGGCTTCGGCTCACTGGCCGGGCTGCTGATGATCACCACCGCGGCGACCGGTGCCATGCGCAGCGCCTTCGCCACCCCCGGCAGGATCGCCGGGCGCTGGCGCGCGCTCCACGCGCTGGCCTACCCGGCCTGGTGTTTCGCACTGGTGCACGGACTGTACGCGGGCCGGCAGCCCGCGACCTGGGTCGTCGTGATGTACATGCTCTGCCTGACGGCGGTGGCCGCCGCGCTCGGCCTGCGCCTGCTGCCCGGCCCGGCCAAACACCTGCTCACCGGTCTGGCCGCCGGCCTGTTCGGCCCGGGAACCCCTCCGTCCGCCTCCGACCCGGTCATACGCTCCGCCCCGCTCCCCGACCCGGGACACGTTCCCCCGCCGCCCGGCCGGGGTCTCCCGCCCGAGGCGCCCGGCTGGGGCGACGACGACCGCGGCGTACGCGGCACCCCGGTCCGCCCCCGGACACTGGCCGCTCCGGCTCCGCCCGCGTACGAACCACTGGCGTACGGGTCGCAGCCGTCGTACGGACCCCCGCCGTACGAGCCTCCGCCGCGCAGTTCCGACCGGCTGGCTCCGGAGCACGTCCCGCCGCCCGCCCCGGCACCGTCCGCGGGTTACCGGGCGGGGATATCCGCGGCGTACCGGGCCGTCGCCCGCCCGGCCGCGCGGCCGGCCGAGACAGCGGACGGCCGCTGGCCCACGCCGTCCCCCGCGCCTCCCGCGCAGACGCTCCGGGCCGCCCACACCCCGTACCCGCCCTCCGCCCCGAACCCCGCCTCCGAGCAGGAGACCGAACAGCTCCCGGGGCCGCTCTACCCGCCCTCGGCGGGAGAACCCTGGCACGCACCAGCAGGAGACCGACCGTGAACGTCCCCCTCCCCGATGTGCCGGAGGTCCGCGTCGTCGGACTCCCCCAGCTGACCACCGGCTTCGACCTGGTGGAACGCCTCGACCTCGCCATGCACCTGAAGGTGCACGGCCCCCTCGAACCGATGACGGGTGAGCGACTGGCCGAACTCGCCGAGTCCGTCTCCCTGCGCGGCCGCGGGGGCGCGGGATTCCCCTTCGGGAAGAAGCTGCGCGCGGTCGCGAAGGCCTCCATACGCCGCGGGGTCCGGCCCGTCGTCGTGATCAACGGCAGCGAGGGCGAGCCGGCCTGCCGCAAGGACACCGTGCTGCTCAACCGCGCCCCGCACCTCATCCTTGACGGCGCCCTGCTCGCCGCCGAGGCGCTCGGCGCACGCACGCTGGTCGTGGCCGTCACGCGCAACTCCACGGAGATCTCCGTACGGACCGCTCTCGCCGAACGCGGTCTCTCCGACCGCCGCGGCCAGCATCTGCGCGCCCGCGTCGTGCGGACGCCGGAGCGCATGGTCTCCGGGGAGGCATCGGCGGTCATACGAGCGGTGAACGGCGGTCCCGCCCTGCCACCGGGCCGACGCGAACGTGCCGCGGAGTCCGGCGTCGCCGGCGCCCCGACCCTCCTGTCGAACGCGGAGACCTACGCACAGCTCGCCGTCGCCGCACGGCTCGGCTCACGGCGCTACGGCCACACGGGCCTGTCCGACGAGCCCGGCACGGTCCTGCTCACCGTCTCCGGGGCCGTCGCGCGCCCGATGGTGATCGAGGTGCCCACCGGAGTGCCCCTGCGTTACGTCCTGCAACTGGCCGGCTCCCCGCCGCTGCCCCAGGGTGTGCTCACCGGCGGCTACCACGGCAACTGGATCGACGCGATCGCCGCGCACGACGCCGTGGTCTCCAGAGCGTCCCTGGCCGCGGCGGGCGGCGCGCTCGGCGCCGGCGCCATCCTGCCGATCGGGCCGGAGACCTGCCCGATCGGTGAGTCGCTGAGGATCGCGAACTGGCTGGCCGCCGAGACCGCGGGCCAGTGCGGTCCGTGCAAGCTGGGTCTCCCGGCCGCCGCCGGCGGCCTCTCCGACGTGCTGAACGGAGGCGGTCCCGCCGCCCTGGAGGCGCTCCGCGAGGTGACCCAGGCCGTGAAGGGCCGCGGGGCGTGCAAGCACCCGGACGGATCCGCCCGCTTCCTGGCATCCACACTCTCGGCGTTCACGGACGACCTCGCCGCGCACGTGCTCGACGGCGGCTGCGGAAGGGAGACGCTCGGGGTGCTGCCGTTGCCCTCGGCCGGCTACGAGGACCTGGAGGAGTCCATCCCGAGCGGCGAGAAGCTGGCGGTGGACTGGACCCTCTGCCAGGGGCACGGCCTCTGCGCGGACATCGTCCCCGAACTGATCAGGCTGGGGCCCGACGGGTATCCGGCACTCGCGGACGCCGCAGTTCCGGTTCATCTGCGGGGCCGGGCCCAGCGTGCCGTACGGCGATGCCCGGCCCTGGCCCTCCGTATCGAACAGGCACCTGCCGAGCGTCCCGCACTCCCGAGCGCCCAACGCAGGGCCCTGGGCAGCGGACGCGGCTGACACGCGTGGCCGCACCGGGGCGGACCGGCCCGGTGTGACGCAAACGACAAGAAGCGGCTCATCCGATTCGGATGAGCCGCTTCTTCACTGTGGTGGGTAATGGAAATTTAAAACTGACAAAAAGGGATCCAAGCAGGCGCGCA
>NZ_JBHUYV010000001.1:203697-352310 GCF_042667905.1 Streptomyces sp. NPDC057287
CCGGGGGGGGTCCCGCCCGGTTTTTACCAAAACTAAAAGACGGGCCAAAACGTTTTGGGTTGCCCCGCTTCTTCACTGTGGAGCTAAGGAGAATTGAACTCCTGACCTCCTGCATGCCATGCAGGCGCTCTACCAACTGAGCTATAGCCCCGTGCTGCTCGCCGCCCGGTTTCCCTGGCGACATCGAGAACATTACACGGTCCCCCCGGCCCATCAAAAATCGTTTCCGGTCTGTCCGGAAATCACCGGCGGGCGCCGCTCTGACCAGCGGTTGCTCTGTTCGCGAGCGACCGGCACGAGGTGCCGCGTCAGGCCGTGGCGAAGGAGTAGAACCGCTTCAGGGTGCAGTGCTCCTCCAGGAGCCGGCCGTAGATGGGCTCCCCCTCGAGCTCCCGGTACGTCTCGATGGGGTCGCCTTTTATGATCAGCGCCCGCGCGCACTCCTCACACCAGTACTGGAACTCCGCGTTGACGGGGTCCATGTCCCTGACGATGGGCGTACCGCTGCCGCACCAGTCGCACTTCCGCCTGTGTGCACCCATCCGGTCAGCTCCGAGGGTGGCCGCAGGCCGTGCACGCGAAGGAGCACTCTCGCGAGGTGCCGAGGGCCTGGGTCGCGGTGGGGACGTGAACGCCGGTGCAGCTGTGGGTCGCCGTGGGGGTAAGGGGCGGGCCCGGGGCCCGTACGCGGCTCGCAGGCATCGCGCTCCCTCCCGATCGGTCCGTCGCCCCCTCCGGCGCTCCGATTCTGCCATGGCGCCGCAAGGGGGTCAGCCCGACGAGCGCCCCGCGGCCCGCCTTTGTCCTGAAGCAGAGGCACGGGACCACCCGGCGTACCTGCGAAGACACCCCCGGGGCACCCCGACGGCCCTTGTCCCAGGCGGGCCAGGGCAGTTGAGGCGCTGTCGGCACCGGTCACCGCGAGGATCCGCGCGACCGGCAAAAAAAGATCCCGCCCCCTGCCGGGGACGGGATCTTGACTGTGGAGCTAAGGAGAATTGAACTCCTGACCTCCTGCATGCCATGCAGGCGCTCTACCAACTGAGCTATAGCCCCGCTGTCCGCTGTGTTTCCCTGCGTTTCCGCGCTGCGAACAAGAAGAACTTTAGCCTGCGACGAGCCGGAAAGTGAAATCCGGCCCCCGCCGCCCGGAGAGGGCCTCCGGGCACCCGCTAATCGTCGTCCCCGAGCACCGGTTCGGGGAGCGTCCCCGCGTTGTGTTCGAGCAGGCGCCAGCCGCGCGCGCCCTCGCCCAGCACGGACCAGCAGCAGTTGGAGAGCCCGCCGAGCCCCTCCCAGTGGTGGGCCTCGAGTCCCAGCAGACGGCCGATGGTCGTCCGGATCGTGCCGCCGTGGCTCACGACGACCAGCGTGCCCGCGTCCGGCAGCTTGCCGGCGTGCTCCAGAACGACCGGGGCGGCCCGGTCGGCGACCTCGGTCTCCAGCTCGCCGCCGCCCCTGCGGACCGGCTCACCGCGCTTCCACGCGGCGTACTGATCGCCGTACTGCCCGACGATCTCCTCGTGCGTGAGGCCCTGCCAGGCACCGGCGTACGTCTCACGCAGCGCGGAATCGTGCGCGACGTCGAGACCGGTCACCGCGGCGAGCTCGGCAGCCGTGGCCGCTGCCCGCCGCAGGTCGGACGCAACGATCGCGTCCGGCTGCAGCGAGGCGAGCAGTCTGGCGGCACGACGCGCCTGGCCGACTCCGGTGTCGGTCAGCTCGATGTCGGTGGAGCCCTGGAATCGGCGCTCGAGGTTCCACGCCGTCTGGCCGTGCCGCCAGAGGACGATCTTGCGGCCCCTGCCGCTGCCGCTGCCGTTCAGCTCTGGTCACCTTCCGTGCCGCCGTTGAGCTGGGCGTGCTCCTCGGCCTTGCCCCGGGTCTTGAGGGCGTCCTCGGGGAGGGCGATCTCGGGGCAGTCCTTCCACAGCCGCTCGAGCGCGTAGAACACACGCTCCTCGCTGTGCTGGACGTGGATCACGATGTCGACGTAGTCGAGAAGGATCCAGCGGGCGTCGCGGTCACCTTCGCGGCGTACCGGCTTGGCGCCGAGCTCCTTCTGCAGCCGCTCCTCGATCTCGTCGACGATCGACTTGACCTGGCGGTCGTTGGGAGCCGAGGCCAGCAGGAAGGCGTCGGTGATCGACAGCACATCGCTGACGTCGTAGGCGATGATGTCGTGCGCGAGCCGGTCGGCCGCCGCCTGGGCGGCGGCGTTGATGAGCTCGATGGAGCGGTCCGTGGCGGTCACATGCAGGCTTTCGTCGGCGGTCAGATCAACCTCTAGGGTCTCACGGACCGCCGACAGCCCTTACGACGTCTGCCCGGAGATCTCGTAGTTCTGCCCGAGGACCACGGAAACGTCGGCGTTCGCGGCGGGCTCGCCCTTCTTCACGGCGCTCTCCGGCAGGCCCAGGGTCTTGGCGACCTCGACCGCCTTCGCCTTGTCCTCCGCGGCCCCGTAGACCACCTCGGACGACACCGCGGCGTCCGCCTTGCCGCTGTCGACGAAGGCGTAGCCGCCGTTGACCAGCTGAACCCTGGCATGCTCCGTGCCCTTGGTGTTCCCCGTGGCGTTCCTGATGCCGACGCGTACAGCCGCACCCTGCTCCGGGGCCTTCACCTTGCCGCCCAGGACGTCCTTGACGACGCTCTCGGTGGCCTTGTCGGTGAGGGTCCCGTCGCTCTGGACCGGGAGCAGCTCCGTCTTGTAGGCGCCCACCTTGGCGTGTCCGGCGAGCTTCGCCAGGGAGGCACCGAGATCCTGCTCCGGAAGGGACGGGTCGAGGATCTGCGCGAGGGTCTCGATGGTGACGGTCGCGGCCTTGGGGTCCTCCGACAGCTTGCGCAGCACGCTGCGCATCACCTGCCCGAAGCGCTCCAGCTGCTTGGTCTCCGGTTCGCCCGTGCCCTGGTAGGTGGCGTACGCGACGGCCATCTGGCCGCTCAGTGTCTGCCCCTCGCCCTTGCGCACGAGCGGCGATGCGCCCTTCTTCGCGTCGGGCACGTCCGTGTCGGTGTCCACCTCGATGTTGCCGACGAGCTCGACGAGGTTCTCGAGATACGGGGTGTCCAGGCGCCAGGTACCGCTGATGCTGGTGCCGAGGAGGGTGTCGATCGACTCACGGGTGCCGGTGGAACCGTCGTCGTCGACCGACTTGCCGAGTGTGGTGGTGGAACCGTCGTCCGCGGCCACTGCCAGCGAGTTGGGGAGCAGGACGGTGGTCCCCTGCCCGGTGGTGACGTTGTCGACGAGCAGCGCCGTGGAGGTGCCGCCCTTCTTGGTGTTGTGCAGATGGACCACGATGACGTCCCGCTTCTGCGGGCCGGTCGCCGTGGTGCCCTGCTCGTCCTGCCCCGAGACCCCCGGGATCTTTCCGGCGAACCAGAGGTAGCCCGCTCCGCCGACGACCACGAGAGCCACGACGACTATCAGCGCGACCATGCGGTTGCGCCCGCGCCGGCGTGCCTCCTCGCGCCGCTCACTGCGGCTCTCGGTGAATTTCAGCCAGTCGATGACGTCTTCGGAGTCCTCGTCGGGCTCCTCGATGAAGGAGAACTGCTCGGTGCCGTGGACGTGGTCGGCGCGGCGCTGTCCGGGCATGGCGGCGTCGGCCGCCGGCTCGGGTTCGCGGCGCGGCTCCGGCACCGGCGGCGCGGCGGGGGCCTGGGGCGCGGCGGGGGCCTGGGGCGCGGCGGGGGCCTGGGGCGCGTTCCACTGCTGGGTGGAACCGTCCACGGCGGTCCCGCCAACGGTGTCCTGGCCGTACGTGCCGTAGGCGCCGTACGTCTGCTGACCGCCGTCGTCGTACCCGTACCCCTGCTGCGTCGGCGGCGCCTGCTGATGAGTGTGCTGGGCGGCGTACGGGTCGTACTGCTGCTGCGCACCGGCGTACGGGTCGTAGCCGTAGCCCTGCTGGGGCTGCACGTCCTGCTGGGGCTGCTGGGCGTACGGGTCGTACTGCTGCTGCCCCTGCTGCTGATAGACCGGCTGCCCGTACTCGTCGTAGCCGACGATCTGCGGCTGCTGCTGGTACGGGTCGTACGGGTTCTGTCGGTCGTTCACAGGTGCCCCTCTGCGTGGCTCATTCGCCGCGGTACAGCTGGCGCTTGTCGATGTAGCGGACGACGCCGTCCGGCACCAGGTACCAGACCGGCTCTCCCTGCGCGACTCTGGCGCGGCAGTCCGTGGACGAGATCGCCAGCGCGGGCACCTCCACCAGCGAGACCCCGCCCTCGGGCAGCCCGTCGTCCGTCAGTACATGACCCGGCCGGGTCACACCGATGAAGTGGGAGAGCGAGAAAAGCTCCTCGGCGTCACGCCAGGTCAGGATCTGGGACAGCGCGTCGGCGCCGGTGATGAAGAAGAGGTCCGCGTCGCCGTGCGCCGTACGCAGGTCCCGCAGCGTATCGATCGTGTAGGTCGGACCGCCACGGTCGATGTCGCTCCGGCTCACCGAGAACTGCGGGTTGGACGCGGTGGCGATGACCGTCATCAGATAGCGGTCCTCGGCCGGGGACACCTGCTTGTGGCTCTTCTGCCACGGCTGCCCGGTCGGGACGAAGACGACCTCGTCGAGGTGGAAGTGGGCGGCCACTTCACTGGCCGCCACCAGGTGTCCGTGGTGGATGGGGTCGAAGGTCCCGCCCATCACACCGAGTCGGCGCTTGGTGCGGCCGGTAGGCACTTCCTGCTCTCCCATGCGTGCAGACCCTACTGGCACAGCTGTTCGCCTCTGCTTCAGCGGTCTCGGTTGAAGCGGGTGGTGATCCACAGCAGGAGCAGCAGCGCGACGAACGCGCCGCCACCGGTGAGGTACGGGCTGAGGCTTTCGTGGTTGCCACCCTGCTCGCCTTCGGCGGCGAGGGTGACCAGCTGGTGCGCGGTGCTCGAGAGGCTCATCTTCTGCAGGACCTATCCATCGGGAATCAGGAGGGAGACGTCGCGCACATCGTATGCGGGCGCCATGGGCACGCTCACGCCGACTCAGTCGTTGTTGTCGTCGTTGCGGTATCCGCGAAGCAGGAACCAGGCGAGCACGGCGGCTCCGACGAGTGAGACGAGCAGCACGATGCGAAGCGTGTCGCCCGGCCCCTGGTCCTCGGACACGGCGGCGAGCATGACGGCGGTATGCGGCATTCCGGGCGCTCCTCAAAGTTATCCACAGCCCCCCGCACACCGTAGCGCCAGCACATACGCTGGCTTTTGTCAGGGGGACGAGCGACGTCTCGTACGAACAGGGGGCCATCCATGACCGACGCCAGTCACGAGAGCGTGCCGAGCAGGCACCGCAAGCGATTCCCGGGCATCTCCTCCCGGGCCTACGAACACCCGGCGGACCGCTCGGCCCTGGTGGCCCTGCGCAGGCTGAGCGGTTTCGACACCGTGTTCAAGGCGCTGAGCGGCCTGCTTCCCGAGCGCAGTCTGCGGCTGCTCTTCCTGTCGGACTCCGTCCGGGTGAGCGACGCCCAGTTCGCCCATCTCAACGACATGCTGCGGGACGCCTGTTACATCCTGGACCTGAAGAAGGTCCCGCCGATGTACGTGAACCAGGACCCGCAGCCCAACGCCATGTGCATCGGGCTCGACGAGCCGATCATCGTGGTGACGACCGGGCTGGTGGAGCTGCTCGACGAGGAGGAGATGCGGGCCGTCGTGGGCCACGAGGTGGGTCACGCGCTCTCCGGTCACGCGGTGTACCGCACGATATTGCTCTTCCTCACCAACCTCGCGCTCAAGGTGGCGTGGATTCCGCTCGGCAACGTCGCGATCATGGCGATCGTGACGGCGCTGCGCGAGTGGTTCCGCAAGTCGGAGCTGTCGGCCGACAGGGCCGGACTCCTGGTGGGGCAGGATCTGCGTGCCTCGATGCGAGGACTGATGAAGATCGCCGGTGGCAACCATCTCCACGAGATGAATGTGGACGCCTTCCTCGCCCAGGCGGACGAGTACGAGAAGGGCGGCGACCTCCGCGACTCCGTGCTCAAGATCCTCAACGTGCTGCCGCGCACCCACCCGTTCACGACGGTCCGGGCTGCGGAGCTGAAGAAGTGGTCGGAGACCCGGGACTTCCAGCGCATCATGGACGGCCACTACCCGAAGCGGGAAGAGGACAAGGACACGTCGGTGACGGACTCCTTCCGTGAGTCCGCGGCGCACTACGCCGACACGGTCCGCACCAGCAAGGACCCGCTGATGAAGCTCGTCGGTGACATCGCCGGCGGTGCGGGCGACCTGGGCGGCAAGCTCCGGGACAGGTTCACCGGCGCGGGCGGCGGCAGCACCGGCGCCGGGGGTACGGGCAAGGACGGCGCACCCGCCCCTGACGCTACGGACGGCTCCGAGGGGACTTGGCGGCGCCCTGAGCCCGGGGAGAGCCCGGAATCGGGGAGCTGACGGCCAGCGTGCCGCAGAGCGCCGCCGTGGGTACGCCCGTGGCGTACGGATCGGTCCCGGCCGGGCCCCGGGTGTCCGCCCGCTCTCCGGCGAGCAGAGGGCGCAGAGCACCCGTGGCTCCGGCGGAGCACGACTGCGGACCGGCCTGGACGTAGGCGGTGCGGATCTCCAGCCGGTGCAGCCGGATGTCTTCGCGGTCGAGCAGGAAATGCAGGACTCGGCGCACGGTGAACAGCGAGGCTCCGTCCGCCCGGTGGGGCCCCGGCACAGCGGGCCTCAGTGCGTAGGTGAAGGTGTGGTCGGACACCACTTCCAAGGTGTCCGCCCCCGCCTCCGTGTAGGCGAGGGTGCCCTGGACCCGGATGTCGGGGGCGGCCAGTTCCACCTCGGCGGGGTCGAAGCGCACCAGCCAGCCGGTGACGCTCTGCTCGCCGCCGTCAGCAGGCGGGTCCACGCTCCGGTCGAACTGCGCCGTCTGGTCCGGGTCGAGCAGCCGTCCCACCGGCCGGACGACCCCGCCGGTGAGTACGTCGGGGTCGAGGGAGGAGTTCACCAGGTAGTCCTTGACCGTGGTCAGGGCCATGGTCACCTGGCTGTCCGAGAAGTTCTTCGTCCGCCGGACCGAAGGCAGGTTGATGCCCGAGGCTCCGGTGCGGTGTCCCGTTGCCGGGCCCTCGGCGAGGAGCGACGCGGCGGTCCCTCCGGGTACGGCACCCCGCGGGGCAAGGGGGACCACCGTGGTCTGGAGTGGTTCGGCACGTCTGCCGACGGGCGTCGGGTAGGGGTTGCGGAAGCCTATGTAGACGGCGGTGGCGAAGGCCAGCACGATCAGCACGACGAGAGTGATCCCCGCTCTGGAGCGATGCCGGCGGGTGCCGCGTCCGGGGAGCGAGCGTACGGCGCGCGCGTGCTCACCCATGCGCTCCTGGGCCGAGAACTCCTGCAGCCGGGCAGCGCGCACGAACGATTCGTCGAAGACGAGGGAGCGGTACTCGTCCTCCCCGCCCGAGGCGTTCTCGGGCGGCCCTTCCGGCGGTTCTCCGCGGCCTGTCATGACTTCTCCCGATCTCCGCGCCACCGGCGGGGGGTGGCACCGGGATCCGCCTCAGCCGCTCGGCGTCGGGCGGACCTGTCCGTCACGGGTTCGACACAGGGACAAGTGGCTGGCCCTCACCCCGGGGACGGGGACGGGAGGAGGGGTCACGGGGTCATACCTTCAGATTGGGTCGATCGTCATCACGGTAAACGCCCCGCAGGTGGGAGCGCAGGTGGAGCGCGTCCGGGAGGGGCTGCCGCGAGGCGCGGCCCGTGTCGGCGCCGGGCCGGGAGCGCCGCGCACCGGGCTGGTCACACCACGGGGCTCCCGCACGGCCGGACCGGTTCACCCGGGGGCACGCTCGGCGCCGGCCGGGCCGTCACCCGCTGGAAGTCCCTGGAAGCCCCGCAGCCGGCGCGGCAACCCTCACGGCGTGCGGGGGACGGCGGAGAACGCGGGGCGCGAGTACTCGGCCGAGGCGGAGGGGACCGAGGGGGCCGCGCCCGGCTTGTCGACGCCGCTCGTCACCGGCGGCGGAACCTGGTCCTCCTGGTTGTCGGCCGCACCCCGGTAGACGGCGCTGAAGGCCAGCGCCACCATCCCGATCCCCATCAGCAGGGCGAGCAGCCACGCGACCGGGCGGTGCCAGCGGACGGCCCCTCGGTACGGGCGCAGGGAACCACCGTGCGGCCCGTACGGGCCGTTGTCGTCCTCGTAGGCACCGTCGGGGTCATCAGGGTCGAAGGAGCCGCCGAAGGCCCTCTCGCGCCCGTACAGGCCGTCGGACCCGTAGCCCTCGTCGTGGAGGTCGTCGTCCAGGGATCCTGCGCCGGAGCGCGCCCTGGTCGCCTCGGCGTCGGCGCGCGCCTGCGCGGCGGCGAGCATCCGCTCGACCGCGGTCGGTTCGTGGATCTCGGCGGACCGGACGAAGTCCTCGTCGAACACCACGGAGGCGAAGTCCTCGTCCGCGCCCCCGCGGTCGTCGTCGGGCTCCCAGCCGTCCGGGAACGGCTTGCCCCCCACGTCGTCCGGCACAGCCTCAGCGTAGCCCCGGCGGGGCGTTTTGGGCAGAGAGTCCACGAATTCACCCCGCCTCGCCGGAGCACCGCTCTAACGGATGTGGCCGTCGCCGGTGACGATGTACTTGGTGGACGTCAGCTCCGGAAGCCCCATCGGCCCGCGGGCGTGCAGCTTCTGCGTGGAGATGCCGATCTCGGCACCGAACCCGAACTGGCCGCCGTCCGTGAAGCGCGTGGACGCGTTCACGGCGACCGTCGTGGAATCCACCAACTGGGTGAACCGGCGGGCCGCCGCCTGCGAGGTGGTGACGATCGCCTCGGTGTGGCCGGAGGACCAGAGCCGGATGTGCGCCACAGCGGCCTCCAGCGACTCCACGACCGCCGCCGCGATGTCGTACGAGAGGTATTCGGTCTCCCAGTCCTCCGGAGTCGCCGCCACCACGGTGGCCTTGGACCCCTCGGCGTGCGCGAGCACCCGCTCGTCGCCGTGCACCGTCACGCCGGCCTCGGCCAGCGCGTCCAGGGCCAGCGGCAGGAAGTCCGCCGCGACGTCCTTGTGGACCAGCAGGGTCTCGGCGGCGTTGCAGACGCTGGGGCGCTGGGCCTTGGAGTTGACCAGGATGTCGACGGCCATGCCGAGGTCGGTCTGCGCGTCGACGTACACGTGGCAGTTGCCGGTGCCGGTCTCGATGACGGGGACCGTCGACTCCTCCACGACCGTACGGATCAGGGAGGCGCCACCACGCGGGATCAGCACGTCGACGAGGCCGCGGGCCCGCATCAGTTCGCGCACCGAGTCGCGGTTCTCGCCCGGGACGAGCTGCACCGCGTCCGCGGGGAGGCCGGACCCGCCCACGGCATCCCGGAGGACCCTCACGAGTGCGGTGTTCGAGGCGTAGGCCGAGGAGGACCCCCGCAGCAGCACCGCGTTGCCCGATTTCAGGCAGAGTGCGGCGGCGTCGACGGTCACGTTGGGCCGCGCCTCGTAGATGATGCCGACCACTCCGAGCGGCACCCGTACCTGGCGCAGGTCGATGCCGTTGGGGAGGGTGGAGCCGCGGACCACTTCGCCCACCGGGTCGGGGAGTGCGGCCACGTCACGGGTGTCCGCGGCGATCGCGCGGATCCGTTCGGGGGTGAGCGTGAGCCGGTCGACGACCGATTCGCTCGTCCCCGCCGCCCTGGCCTTCTCGACGTCCTCGGCGTTGGCCTCGACGATCTCGCTGGTGCGTACCTCGAGCGCGTCCGCGATCGCCAGCAGGGCGTCGTCCTTCGCCGCACGCGGGAGTGGCGCGATGTCGTCGGCGGCGGCGCGTGCCCGGTAGGCGGCCTGGGCGACCGGGGACATGTTGTCGTACGGCGAGAGCGTGGTCATGCCCGCAGGGTAGTGCGCACGCTGCGGGCATCCGTCACGTATCCCGTGATGCGAGACAGGCGTATCGGCGCCTGTGCACCCGGTCCGCCACACCCGGTCAGTACGGGTGCACCCCGACCGGGGCCGCCGGTGGCGGGCCGTAGCCCTCGGCGATGCGCAGGTGGTAGGTCTCCCGGTCGATGACCTCCAGGCCGACGATCTCCCAGGGCGGAAGCTTCGCGCTGGAGCGGTGCTCACCCCACAGCCGCAGCGCCACCGCCGCGGCGTCGTGGAGGTCGCGGGCCTCTTCCCAGTAGCGGATCTCCGCGTGGTCGTTGGCGTACCTGCTGGTCAGGAGGAAGGGGTGATCGTGCGCCAGCTGCTCCAGCCCGCGCCTGACCTCCTTCAGCGGTGTCTCGCCGCCGGAGACGCTGAGGGTGATGTGCCACAGCTTGGAGCGGGTCAGTTCCTCGTCCGTCACCACCGGTTCCTGCTCGAGGGTCTGGTCGGTGGGCGCACCGACGTAGTCGGCCCCCGCTCCGACACTGGTCAGGGCGCGGCTGCCCGTTCCGCGGGGCAGCGCCCCCGGGCGCGCTCGTCTCACCGGCGGCCTCCTGTGAATGCGTAGCTGTGCTGACCCCTTTGTGTCCCCGTGACAAAGTTGACCAGCCCGGGGCCCGGTGTGGGGCGGTTTTCGTGAAGGTCTCCGCCCGAAGGCTGGACTTTCAGCCGTTTCAGGGGGCCGTGCGGGGGGTGAGGACGACGAGATCGTCCCTGTGTACGACTTCCCGTTCGTAGGCGGGGCCAAGCTCGCGTGCGAGGTCACGCGTGGACCGGCCGAGGAGCTGCGGGATCTCCTTGGCGTCGAAGTTGACGAGCCCGCGGGCGACGGCCCGGCCGGCGGTGTCCCGGAGCTCCACCGGGTCCCCCGCGGAGAACTCGCCCTCGACCGCGGAGATCCCGGCGGGCAGCAGGGAGGTGCGGCGCTCCACGACCGCCCGCACGGCTCCGTCGTCGAGAGTAAGAGCGCCCTGGGGCGTCGAGGCGTGGGCCAGCCAGAGCAGCCGGTCCGCGGAGCGGCGCCCCGTTCGGTGGAAGTACGTGCCGGTGTCCCGCCCGGCGAGGGCGTCGGCGACGTGACTCGCCGAGGTGAGGACGACCGGGATCCCCGCGGCGGTGGCGATCCGTGCCGCCTCGACCTTGGTGACCATGCCCCCGGTGCCGACGCCCGCCTTCCCCGCACTGCCGATGGTGACGCCTTCCAGATCGGCCGGTCCGCTCACCTCCGCGATGCGCGAGGTGCCCGGTGTGCTCGGGTCGCCGTCGTAGAGGCCGTCGACGTCGGACAGGAGCACCAGGAGGTCGGCATGGACCAGATGGGCGACGAGCGCGGCGAGCCGGTCGTTGTCCCCGAAGCGGATCTCGTCGGTGGCCACCGTGTCGTTCTCGTTGACCACGGGGAACGCGCCCATTTCGAGCAGCTGGTCGAGCGTGCTGTAGGCGTTGCGGTAGTGGGCGCGCCGGCTGGTGTCGTCGGAGGTGAGCAGCACCTGCCCGACCCGTACGCCGTACCGCGCGAAGGAGGCGGTGTAGCGCGCCACGAGCAGGCCCTGTCCGACACTGGCGGCGGCCTGCTGCCGGGCCAGGTCCTTGGGCCTCCGGACGAGCCCGAGGGGCGCGAGACCCGCCGCGATGGCACCGCTGGAGACGAGGACGATCTCACGCTCGCCGCCGCTCCTGACCTTGGCGAGCGCGTCGACCAGCGCGTCGACCCGGTCGGCGTCGAGCCCTCCCGCGGCGGTGGTGAGGGAGGACGAGCCGACCTTGACGACGATCCTGCGGGCAGCGGTCACACCCGGTCTGTGCTCCGTGCCGCCGCCGGACGGCGTGCGGAGCGCGCCCTCGGATTCACCTGCCGCGCCTTGAGATTCCCTTGCCCCTGACACGTACGCCCGTCCCCACATCACGTCGTTCTGCTCGGTCCTCTCAATCTACGCGAGGCGGCATGCGGGCACCGGGGCCGTCTCAACTGCTGTCACAGCGGGGCCCGGCACCCTCCCCGTACGCGGGAGGGGCACGGTGGGCCGCTGACCGACATGCGCCCGAATGGAGTCATTTACGTAATCTCCACGTGCCGTTCATCGGGCTACCCTCTTTTACGTGACAGATGAACCGACCCGCCAGAAGCGCATTCTCCTCAGATCAGGCAAAAGCCCCTTCGACGTGGCTTCGCTGGAACAGTCCCTCCACAGAGACGTCTTCGCGACCAACGCCGGCAACCTGATCTTCAGCGACGCGGCGCACAAGATTCTGACGACTCCGCGGGCCGAGGTCTTCTCCAACGGCATCCGCACGGACCCGTCGGCCGCCGACCGCATAAACGAGGAGTTCGACGCGTTCGTCGTGCCTCTGGCGAACGCGTTCCGTCCGACTTTCGAGCGGCCCCTGAAGCGGATGACGCAGCTGATCAAGAAGCTGCGCATTCCCGTCGTCGTCCTGGGTGTCGGCGCACAGGCCGACCTCAAGTACGACGCGGCCCGGCTGAAGCCGATGGAGCCGACGGTCAGGGAATTCGTCACAGAGGTGCTCAACCGCAGTGCGTCCATCGGCGTGCGGGGGGAGTTCACCGAGCAGTACCTGAAGAACATGGGCTTCCGGGACGTCGAGGTCATCGGCTGCCCGTCCATGTTCATGAACGGCGAGACGTTCACGCTCCAGAAGCGGTCCGAGTCGCTCACCGCGGAATCCCGCATCTCGGTGAACGGCTCGCACAGCGCCGTACGGTCCCACGGGCTCGACGCCATCATCCGGCAGGCCCACGAGCGCTATCCGCACCTCCGGTTCGTCGGGCAGAATTTGCTCGAGGCCCAGCTGCTCCACTGGCGGGAGACGTCGAACCCGATCGGCGCCCAGACCTCGATGCCGACCCACCCGTCCCACCCGATGTACCGCGAGGGCAAGGTCCGTCTCTACATCGACCCGGCCACGTGGATCGAGGAGCTACGCGCGTTCGACTTCTCGTTCGGCTCCCGCATCCACGGCAACATCGCGGCACTGCTCGCCGGAGTCCCGAGCACCGTGCTCTGCAGCGACTCGCGGACCCTGGAGCTCTGCCGGTACTTCGGCATCCCGCACCGCAAGATCTCCGAGACGCCCAGGAACATCGATCCCGCCGAGCTCTACGAGGCGGCCGACTTCGGTGACCTGGTGAACGGCCACAAGGAACGGTTCCTCCGCTTCACCGGCTTCATGGAAAAGAACGGCCTGGAGAACACCTTCCACCACGGCGACAGCGGCAAGGCGTTCGACGCGCTGCTCTCCAAGCGCGCCCTGCCGGCCGCCGTCCGCCCGTGGACGGAGACCGACCCCGATTCGCTCAGCAGCCGTTTCGGCTTCATGCAGAGCCGGATCGAGGAGCTCACCGAACAGAACGCCCTTCTGCTCAGCCAGCTCGAGGGGAAGGCCGGCCGGCCGATCAGCATCAAGCTCCAGGGCAGTGACGCAGCTCCCGCGTGGCCGTCCGCCTACCGGCGCGCCCGGCGCGTGGTGGGGCGCCCGGTCCGGAGGCTGCTGCGCCCGGAGCAGTGACGGGCGGACCCGCCCGTCACTGCGTCCGGCCCGTCCGTCGCCCGCGCCCCCACGGCGCAGCAGAGCGGCGGGCGGGCCGGATCCGTAGACCCGCTACCGCCTCACACCCTCTCGCCCGCGCCCTCGACGCGGGCCGCGTCAGCGCCTCCGGGAGCCAGGCCGGCCGGAGGGGACCCGACGCCGTGCGGGCCGGAGACCGCCGACCGGTCCGCACCGCCCGCTCCCTCCGCGTGGCCCGCGCCTGCCGTGCCGCCCGCGCCCACCTCGCCCCGCCGGACCGTACGGGCCGATCCGAGATCCTTCAGGCGCATCGAGGGACGCTCCACCAGATGCCACGAGAGCACCGCCACGGTCAGGGCACCCACGAGGGACATCGCGAGGTACGGCCAGAAACCCCAGCGGGCGAATCCGACCGCCACCAGGGACTGCTGGACGACGAAGCCGTAGATGTACATGCCGTACGAGTAGTCGTGCCGGGCGCCGATGCGCCGGAACGGCGCGGGCAGGCGGATGGCGAGCCACAGCAGCAGGTAGGCGAAGGCGGGCAGCCCGGCGACGAAGAAGTATCCGAAGCGGAGGCTGCCGAGGAGCACCAGTCCCGACGCCACGCCCAGGACGTCGCTGACCGGAACGCGTTCGCGGTAGAGCTCGATCGCGGCTCCGAGAGCGAAGGCGAAACCGAGGTAGAGCACGACGTCCGGGTCGAAACGTCCGGTGACCTGGAAGAACTCGATGCTCGCGTGGTAGTCGGAGTCGTCGAAGCCCGACCAGAACGGCACGTCCATCGCGTCCCGGACGATCAGCAGGCCCATGACCCCGACGACGACCAGCACGACCCGGCGGGCCCGCACGAGCACACCCGTCGTGGCGAGCACGGCCACCCCGATGTAGCAGAGCACCTCGTAGCGCAGTGACCACAGAGCCGCGTCGATGCTCGGGCTGTGCGCGAGGCCCGACTCGCCGGCGGTGGCCACCACGCCGGACACGTCGTTCTGCCGGGGGGCGACCGCCCAGTTGGACGCCATGTAGCTCCACGGCCCCTCGGAATGGCTCCAGAAGCCGTCCAGGGCGCCCTGCTGCCTCCAGTACAGGAACGGGGTGACCACGAAAGCGGTCACCGCGAGGCAGACCCACAGCCCCGGCAGCAGCCTCAGTGCCCGGTGCCACAGGAAGCGCCCGAGGGGCAGCCTCTTCCCGCTGCGGGTGACGAGGATTCCCGACAGGACGAAGAAGCCGTAGACCGACATTTTACCGAGGTCGGTCTGGCCGTGACTGAAGTGGTGCCCGAACTCCTTTTCCCCGAATCCGAGAATCCGGGCATGGGAGACCACGACCGCGGAGGCCAGGGACAGCCGCAGGAAACCCAGACTGTTGTTCCTGCCGGAGAAGAGTTCGGCGACCGTGCCGTGCGACCAGCGCACATCACCTGGACCGCTCATATTGCGCCAAGGAATAGGAGGCTCCCTGAATCGGACGGGCAGCACGTGCCGTAACCCGCTGGTCATGCGTATCGGGATGTCGAGGGGCCGGGAGGCCCTGCCGGTGGCCGGAAGCGATCGGCCATCCGCCCCGGCCGGTCGGCCCAAGGCACCCTACCGCCAGACCCGGATCCGAACTGTTCGATCCCGTGCAAGCGCTAGAGTGCATGCGGGCGGCAGCCCCCCGTGTTCGAAGTCGGCCGCCGGTCCCAACCCCCACCTTGTCGTCCATGGTTCTCAGAGATGGGGCACAGTCGTGTCAGTCAAAGTGAGTGTCGTTATCCCGGTCTACAACCCGGGCAAATACATCGATCCTTGCATCGATTCCCTGCTCTGCCAGACCCTCCCCGCGGACGAGTTCGAAGTCGTCTTCGTGAACGACGGGTCGACGGACGACACCCGCGATCGGCTGGAGAAGCTGGCCACCCAGCACTCCCATTTCCGGGTGATCACCATTCCGAATTCGGGATGGCCCGGAAAGCCTCGCAACATCGGGGTCGCGGAGGCCGCCGGCGAGTACGTGCAGTTCGTGGACCAGGACGACTACCTCGCCCCCGAGGCGCTGCAGCGCCTGTACGCGATGGGCCACCGGAACGGCTCGGACATCGTCATCGGCAAGGTGGCCAGCAACTTCCGCGGCGTCCCGCACGGCGTCTTCAAGAAGTCGCGCGAGAAATGCACCCTGCGCGACGCCCCGCTGTACGACAGCCTGACCCCGCACAAGATGTTCCGCACGGAGTTCCTCCGCGAGAACGGGATCGCCTACCCGGAGGGGAAGCGGCGTCTCGAGGACCAGCTCTACATGATGCAGGCCTACTTCCCCGCGAAGGTCGTCTCCATCCTCGGCAATTACACCTGTTACCACTACTCGAAGCGCGACGACGGGAAGAACGCCGGATCGGCGAGGATCGTCCCGTCCGGTTACTACGGGAATCTCCGTGAAGTGCTCGACGTGGTCGTCGAGAACACCGAGCCCGGGGAGTTCCGCGACCTCCTCCTCCGCCGTTTCTACCGCGTGGAGATGCTGAGCCGTCTCAGCGAACCCGCCGTCCTCAAGTACACGCCCGAGTTCCTCGACGAGATGTGCGACGCCGTCGAGGACGTGGCCAAGGACTTCATGGACGACGGTGTCCACGACGGTCTCGGCCCGGTCCAGCGGCTGCGGTCGACGCTTCTGCGCAACGACGACCGGCAGGGGCTCCTGCGCCTCGCCCGGTTCGCCGCGTCCGTCAAGGCGGCCGCGCGGCTGGAGGAATTCGCCTGGCAGCCGGACGGCCGGATCGCCGTGGCCGTCAGCGGCCGCCTCGTGCACGGTGACGACAAGGCGCCGCTGCGGCTGCTCAGCCGCGAGGGCCGCTACTACCTCCACCCCGACTTCACGGACGGGCTGATGCCCGAGGGCGAGCTCCTGGACGTCACCGACGACATCGGCGGCTACACGGCGGAGATCTCGCTGCGCAACCGGGAGACGGCCGTCGAATGGCCGTGCCCCTCGAAGTTCACGGCCGAGGTCGAGGACCTCGGCGACGGTGTCTGCGAGGTCGTCCTGCGCGGCTCCGGCACCGTCTCCTCGGAGCGCGTCAAGGGGCGCGGCCCCGTGTCGCGCGGCTTCTGGGACGTGTGGGTCCCGCTGCGGGGCCTCGGGCTGGTGCGCAAGGCCCGGCTCGGTGCCGACCGCGGCGAGCAGGTGGACGCGGCCTGCCTGCCCGCCTCGCTGGGGTCCCCGGCCCGATCCGTGATCCCCTACTTCACCGAGCCGCACGGCAACCTCACGCTCGACGTCGCCCGTCGCAGCAAGAAGCTGGCCACCTACCTCGAGACGCGGCCCGTCCTGCTGGTCCCGTCCGGCCGGCCCGAACTCAGGCTGGACCTCCTCACGGGCGAGGGCACCGCCCCCTCGACGGTGCAGCTGACGCTGAGCTCGTCCTCCGCGTCGCACACCCTGCCCGCGGTGCTGCGGCCCCTGGAGGGGCGCGCCCACCTGCCTCTGCCCACCGAGGCGCCGAAGGTACCGTCCGGCTCCTGGAAGCTCTCCGTCCACCTGGACGGGGCGAAGAACGCCCCGCTCGCCCTCTTCGACGTCACCGTCGGCCCGCGCGGACGGATCACGCTGCCGACCGGGCTGCCCGAGGCCGACCCGGAGCTCACCCGCAGGGTGTCCGCACAGCAGCGGAAGACGATCATCCGCCGTGCGCTGCGCCGGGTCGGCGGTCCGATCGCCCGCAGGCTGCCCAGCGGGGCGCGCAAGCGCGCACGCCGACTCGCCGCACGGATCGTCGGCTGATCTCGCGCCCGAGCCAGAGAACCAGCACCATCACCAGTACAAGGACGTGATCGACATGCGGCAGCTCTCCATCGCCGGGGCCCTGGTCCACGAACCGAAGGTCTTCCCGGACAGCCGCGGCAGTTTCCACGAGTGGTTCCAGGCCCCGTCCTTCGCCGAGGGCGCCGGACACCGGCTGCGGCTCGAACAGGCCAACTGCAGCGTGTCCAGCCTCGGCACGCTGCGCGGGATCCACTTCGCCGACGTACCGCCGAGCCAGGCCAAGTACGTCAAATGCGTCCGCGGCGCCGTGCTCGACGTCATCGTGGACATCCGCGTCGGTTCACCGACGTACAAGCAGTGGGAAGCGGTGCGGCTCGACGACGTCGACCACCGGTCGGTGTACCTCGCGGAGGGCCTCGGCCACGCCTTCATGGCGCTGACGGACGACGCGACCGTCGTCTACCTCTGCTCGGAGGGCTACTCCCCCGGCCGCGAGCACGGCATCAACCCGCTCGACCCGGAGCTGGGCATCGAGTGGCCCGCCGACGTCGCCCCGCTGCTCTCCGACAAGGACGCGGCGGCTCCCACCCTGGCCGAGGCCGAGGCGCAGGGCCTCCTGCCCTCCTACGAGGACTGCCTGGCTCACTACGCCGAGCTGAGCGCCCGCGGCTGAGCCCGCGGGTCCGAGCACGAAGCCCCTGACCGTCCTCGACGGTCAGGGGCTTTCACGTGGGCGGTGCCGGATCAGGCCGTGACCCTCTCCACGCTCCTGCGCAGCGGGGCGAACGCGGAGCGGGGGCGCCGGAGGTTGCGCGCCCGCGCGAGGGCCGGCCAGATGTCCGAGCCGAGGAGCACCTCGGGCTTGACCGCGTTCTTGCGGACGAGCACCTCGTCCGGCACGTTCTGCGGGTCCGGTACGACGTACTCCTCGAGGATCTTGTCGTAGGCGTTCTTCAGGACCCGGCTCTCGGGGTCGGCGCCGAGGACCACCAGGACGCCGGTGGGCTCGGTGTCCACCTCGATGACCAGCAGGTCGGGGCGGAAGCGGCGCAGCACCTGGGCCACCTTGTAGACGTCCCCGGTCCAGAACTGGGTGTGGCGGTCCCTGGCGGCCTCGTCGACGTCCCGCGGGAGCATGTCGTCCAGGACGATCACGCTCGACCAGCGGGAGTGCCGCTCGACGTTCATGAAGTCGCGCAGGGCGTACTCGAAGAGGTGCATGCCGTCGATGAAGGAGAGTTCCAGCTTGGGGTCCGCGCCGAGGAGGTTCAGCGGATCCCGCCGGGCGAGAGCACGGAACGGGTTCCGGCCGTTGCGCAGGTGCAGCAGCGGGTCCTTGCGGGCGAAGAAGTCGTCACTCGTCGCCCGCACGAGGTGGACGTCGCAGCTGATGTCCGTCACCACGCGGAAGGCCGGGTCGATGGCGACGGAGGGCACCCTGGAGAGGGCCAGGCTCCGGCCGTCGTTGACTCCGATCTCCAGGTAGTTCCGGGGACGGTAGACACGGTGCAGAGACCGGAGGAACTCATGGCGGTTCACGTGGAGCAGCCCTTCGACAGGGACCATCTGGCCAGGTTTTCGAGCAAGCTATCCCATCAATGTGTCGCACGGGAGCCTTTCCGCGCGACAGCTCCCCGGGGTACGGAAGATGACGTCCGGGTACGGCGACGGCCGGGGCCTTCCCCTCGTGGGAAGGCCCCGGCCGTCGCCGCTGTCGCCACCGCGGAGGCTCAGGGCCGTTCCGCGGCGAGCAGCGCCGGGAAGGCCTCGCCGAGCGCGGAACGCCAGTCGCGGACCGGCTCGATCCCGGCCTCCTTCCAGCGGTCGTGCCCCAGCACGCTGAACGAGGGCCGGCGGGCGGGCCGCACGAAGGCTTCGCTGGTCGTGGGGCGGACCCGCTCCGGGTCGGCGCCCAGCAGCCGGAAGATCTCCCTGGTGAGCCCGAACCAGGTCGTGTCGCCGGCGCTGGTGCCGTGGTAGACACCGGCGGGAGCGGTACCGGCGAGAGCGCCCTGTCCGAGCAGGACCAGCCGGTCGGCGAGGTCCGTGGTCCAGGTCGGTTGCCCGCGCTGGTCGTCCACCACGTCGAGGGTGTCCTTGACCCCCTCCAGCTTGATCATCGTCCGGACGAAGTTCCCGCCGCCCGCGCCGTAGAGCCAGGCCGTCCGGACGACGTATCCGCTGTCCGGCAGGGTGCCGAGCACCGCGCGCTCCCCGGCCAGCTTGGTCCGGCCGTACGCGCTGCGCGGCCCTGTGGGGGCGTCCTCCGGGTAGGGCTGTCCGGCGTCGCCGGCGAAGACGTAGTCCGTGGAGACCTGCAGGAGCACGGCGCCGTACTCCCGGCACGCTCCGGCGAGGACCGCGGGACCCGTGCCGTTGACGCGCAGCGCGGCTTCCTCGTCCGTCTCGGCGTCGTCGACGGCCGTCCAGGCGGCGCAGTTGACGACCACCGCGGGGCGGTGCTGTTCGAAGGCGGCGAGGACCGAGGCCCGGTCGGCGATGTCCACGGCGTCACGGCCCGCGGCCACGGCGGGGATGCCCGCGCCTGCGAGACGGGCCAGGACGTCCTGGCCCAGCATCCCGCCGGCTCCGGTGACGAGCCAGACCGCGCTCACAGCGCGGCCCGGCTCTTCAGCGGTTCCCACCAGGCACGGTTGTCGCGGTACCACTGCACGGTCTCGGCGAGGCCGGTGGCGAAGTCCTTGCGGGGTTCGTAGCCGAGCTCCTCGCGGATCTTCGTGCAGTCGACCGAGTAGCGGCGGTCGTGGCCCTTGCGGTCCTCGACGTAGGTGACGCTGGTCTCCCAGTCGGCGCCGCAGGCTTCCAGGAGCAGCCCGGTCAGCTCCTTGTTGGAGAGCTCGGTGCCACCGCCGATGTTGTAGACCTCGCCCGCGCGGCCCTTCGTGCGGACGAGCTCGATGCCCTGCACGTGGTCGTCGATGTGCAGCCAGTCGCGCACGTTGGCGCCGTCGCCGTACAGCGGCACGGTCCCGCCGTCCAGGAGGTTGGTGACGAAGAGCGGGATGACCTTCTCGGGGAAGTGGTGGTGCCCGTAGTTGTTGGAGCAGCGGGTCACCCGCACGTCGAGACCGTGCGTGCGGTGGTACGAGAGGGCGATCAGGTCGCTGGAGGCCTTGGCCGAGGAATACGGCGAGTTGGGTTCCAGCGGGTGCGTCTCGGGCCAGGAGCCCTCGTCGATCGACCCGTAGACCTCGTCGGTCGAGATGTGCACGAAGGTCCTGACGCCGGCCAGGTGCGCGGCGTGGATCAGGGTGTGCGTGCCCACGACGTTCGTACGGACGAACTCGGCGCCGCCGTCGATGGAGCGGTCCACGTGGGACTCGGCCGCGAAGTGCACCACCTGGTCGTGCTCGGCCATCAGCTTGCCGACCAGCTCGGCGTCACAGATGCCACCCTGCACGAAGGCGAAGCCCGGGTGGTCACGGACCTCGTCGAGGTTGGCGGGGTTGCCCGCGTACGTGAGCTTGTCGAGGACCGTGACCGCGACGTCGCCCGGCCCCTGGGGGCCCAGCACGGTACGGACGTAGTGGGAGCCGATGAATCCGGCCCCGCCGGTCACCAGGATGTTGGTCGTCATGAAGAGATCTGCACCTTGCTGTGGTCGCCGAGCACGAGTCGGTGGGCGGAGGGGTTGCGGGGCGCGGGGGTCACCTCGACGTCCCGGCCGATGAGCGAGGCCTCGACCCGGCGCACTCCGGAGATGGACGCGCCGCGCAGGACGATGGAGTACTCGATCTCGCTGTCCTCGATCCGGCACCCCTCCGAGACCGAGGTGAACGGGCCGACGTAGGAGTCGCTGATGACCGCGTCGGCTCCGATGATCACCGGGCCGACGATGCGGCTGCTGGTGACGCGTGCCCCCGCCTCGATCCGCACCCGTCCGATGATCTCGCTGCTCTCGTCGACCGTTCCCTCCGTGGAGGGCTTCAGGGTCTCCAGGACGGAGCGGTTGACCTCCAGCATGTCGGTGACGTTGCCGGTGTCCTTCCAGTACCCGGAGATGGTCGTGGAGCGGACGTCGCGCCGCTGGTCGATCAGCCACTGGATCGCGTGGGTGATCTCCAGCTCGCCGCGCCAGGACGGCTCGATCGAGCGCACGGCCTCGTGGACGGCCGGGGTGAAGAGGTAGACGCCGACGAGCGCCAGGTCGCTCTTCGGTTCCTTCGGCTTCTCCTCGAGGGAGGCCACCCGGCCCTCGGCGTCGAGTTCCGCGACACCGAAGGCCGTGGGGTTGGGCACCTTCGTCAGCAGGATCTGGGCCTCGGGGCGGTCCTGGCGGAACTCCTCGACCAGCCCGGCGATACCTCCGACGATGAAGTTGTCACCGAGGTACATGACGAAGTCGTCGTCCCCCAGGAAGTCGCGTGCGATGAGCACCGCGTGGGCGAGGCCCCGGGGCTCGTCCTGCGGGATGTACGTGACGTCGATGCCGAGGGCGGAGCCGTCACCGACCGCCTCCCGGATCTCCGGCGCGGTGTCCCCGACGATGATGCCGACGTCGGTGATCCCGGCCTCGGCGATGGCTTCGAGGCCGTAGAAGAGGACCGGCTTGTTCGCCACCGGAACCAGCTGCTTGGCCGACGTGTGCGTGATGGGGCGAAGGCGGGTGCCCGCCCCACCGGAGAGTACGAGAGCCTTCACGTTGATCCTGCTCCGATGATATGCCGGTCGTGTGAGAGAACTTGAATATATTGTGCGAGTTTATCCCCGCGCATCCCGACGCCCCGTCACCAGGCGCCCGCAGCGCCCGCGAACAGCCCCTCCGGTGTACGGCGGCCCGGGTCTCAGCCGACGCTCAGGCGGGCGCGCCAGCCACGGGCGCTCCTGCGCAGCCACCGCGCGGCGCGTCTCGTCGTGGACGACTGCTGCCGCGCCGCCTTCGCCGCGGCCTTCGGCCTCATGACCCGGTCCGCGCCGTGCCAGTCGGGCACGGTGACCTGGTAGTCCGCGTCCGGGAGTCCGGCGGCCCCGTCCCGGAAGTGGGGGTAGGCGAGGAAGAGCTTGTCGCCCCTGTCCGAGCGGACCAGGTCGGGGACCTTCTTGGCCCGGAGGAACGTCAGCACGTCCACCAGCAGGTCGAGGCGGCCGTGTGCGACGCAGGCGAGTCTCAGCCGCTCGGCCACCTTGATCCGGCGGGCCACGCCGTTCGTCCAGTAGCTCCGCATCAGAGGAGCCGCGAGCTCCATCTTGTGCCGCTGCTCGTCCGCCGACTGCTTCAGGAGACCGGGGCCGAACTGCTGGAGCATTCCGACCGTGAAGGGCCTCACCATGAGGCTGTCGCGCTTGGAGCCGGCCGGCTCCAGCCTGTGTATGAGCGCCATCATCGCTTCCATCGCGTCGAAGCGCAGGGTGTAACTGCCCCGCTTGGTGGCGTGCTTGCCGTCGTCGCGTCCCACGAGGTGGTAGCAGGTGTAGTCGGCGATCACGGAGACGCCCGCACCGCGCAGGTACGCCTCCATCGTGAAGAGGGCGTCCTCCCCCGTCTCGAGCCCCTCGTCGAAGCGCAGGCCGATGCGCTCCAGCAGTTCACGGCGGAAGAGCTTCTGTGCGCTGAGCGTGTAGATGACCTTGGACCGGTGCACGTCGACGCGCTCCTCGGTCCGTCCCCACATCGACTTGGGCGCCCCCCTGTTGACGCCGACCACCTTGCCGAGCACCACATCGGTGCCGGCTCGGTCGCCCATCGCGACCATTCGCTCCAGGGCCTCTTCGCCGAAGTAGTCGTCCGCGTCGAGGAAGAAGACGTACCGGCCGCGCGCGAGGCCCAGGCCGACGTTGCGGGGGCCGCTGGGGCCGCCGGAGTTCTCCTGGCGGACGACGCGCATCTCGATGGCGGTCCGGGCCGCGAACTCCTCCAGGTACTCCCCCGTGCCGTCGGTCGACCCGTCGTCGACGGCCACGATCTCCATGCGCCCGGCCGGAAGCGTCTGCGCCTCTACGGACTCCAGGCAGCGGATCAGGTACGGCATCGCCTCGTAGGCGCCGATGATCACGGTCACGTCTGGTGCGGTGGTGGTGCCCATCTCTCCCCAGTTCACACATAAGCGTACTAATCGGGAGAAATGACGGAACCGTGGGATGCCCCCCGCTCCGGGCACAGGCACGCCGAACGGCCCGTACGTTCCCCTCCCTCAGGAGGAGACGGACGGGCCGTTCGGTGGGTTGCGTCGCGATTCGGACGAATTTCGAACAACGGGAAGACGGCTGGATCACACCTGCTCGTCATCTCCGCATCCGGTCGGTCCGGTCACGTCGGCTGTCTGCCGGTCACAGCGCGCTCAGCGGATGGCCGAGGGGCCGGCGCCGATCTCCGCATCGGCGTCGGGCGCGTCGGGCACGTCCGGGTCGACCGCGGCGTCCGCCTCGGCGATGATCTCGGCCGTGCCGTCGCCCGCACCGCTGGTCTCCGCCTCGGCGTCGGGCAGGGGCGCGGGGGGCTGCTGGCCGCCCACACGCTGCGCGACGCCCGCGTTGCGGATCTCGGCCTTGGCCGTGAGCGCCAGGACCGCGGCGTTGAACTGCTCCATGGAGGTCGGCTCGTCCGGACCCAGCAGATACGTCTTCAGCTCGTGGCGCGCCTCGGCCAGCGGGTCCGCCGCCGGATCGGCGACGGCTCCCAGCAGCTCGTCGATCTCCGCGGCGCCGTTGGAGAGGATGACGGCCGCCCTCACGGCGGTGTTGTGGCGCTTGAACTCCTCCGCGCCGAGCCCGGCCGAGTCCGTGACCGCGTACGGCTTCCCGCTCGCGATGAAGTCGGACACCACACTGGAGATGTCCGAGACCATGGCGTCGGACTCGTTGAAGCAGTCGTACAGCTTCGGCTGCGAGCCGGTCACCGTGATGTGCTCCCACCAGCCGAAGGAACGCCAGTAGGCGTCGTTCCACTCGGCCCGCAGGGTGTCGATCTCGGCCTGGCGGGCCGGATCTGCGAGCGAGAGCCGGGACTCCTCCGACTCGTCGCTCCCGGCACGGCCGGGCTTCGCAAGCTCCGCCAGACGGGCCTCGATGCGGACCAGCTCCGCCTTCGCCGCACTCTGCCCGGCAGCGGCGGCGGCGGCCTCCTTCACCCATCGGGGGTCGGCGGCGCGCGCCTGCGCGGCGGCGGCGATCAGGCTCTTGATCTTCGCGTTGACGGCCTTGGCCTTGGCGCTGCGGATACCGGTGAAGGGGTGCGGCTTGTAGATGACCCGGACCGGGCTGTCCGCCGTCAGCAGACGGCGGACGATGTTCTCACCGGCCAGGAGCAGCGAGGTGTTGCCGGGGTTGTCGTCCCAGCCCTCCCAGGTGGGGGCGTACAGCACCGTCGGGACGGGGTTCTTCGTGGCTCCGGCCCAGCTCCTGATCGGCGCCAGCTGCGGCCGGCCGACCTCGACGATGTCCTCGTCGCGGACACCGACATCGGCCAGGGCGTAGCGGTCACGGCCCGCGCGCCCGGCCGTCCACACCTCGTCGTAGACCTTGGAGTACGGGTTGACGCTGGCCAGCTTGTCGCTGTCGCCGTGGCCGATGAAGACGTGCTTCATGGTCGGGACGCGCAGCATGTGGATGTTCTTGCCGACGTTGGCCGGATACAGGCACACGCGGACGGTGGAGAGGTCCAGGTTCATCAGGTGGGTGCCGGCCGGCACGCAGACGACGGGCACGGACGTGTCCGCGAGCTGCGACACCAGGTTGCGCTCGCGCATGACGATGAGCGGGCGCCCTTCGACGGCCGCCATCGTGTCCAGCCACATGTTGCCCTGGTAGGCGGACTCGCTGGAGCCGGAGAAGTAGAGCACGACGGTCGGCTGGTACTCGCCGAGCCAGGTGTCCAGGGCCTTCAGCACGGCGGGGGCCGAGGGCGCCTGCCGGTTCCGGCGCAGGTACGGGACGAGCAGGGCGTTGTAACCGAGGGCCAGCAGCAGCGTCACGGCGGCGCCGATGTACCCGAAGAGGTCCTCGCCCGTGCCCGCGGCGATCAGGACGCCCGCAACCGCGGGGAGGTCGAGGTGGAGCATCTTCTCGCTGGCCCGGTGCAGCAGCGCGCGCGGCGGGCCGTCCGGGATGCGGACGGAGTGCAGGTCCACGTTCCGGGTGACGATCGGCAGGCTGCGGCGGAGCCGGATCAGCGTCGTCAGCGCGCCGTGCGGAGCCTGCAGGCCGTAGAAGAGGAGGAAGCACGCGACGGCCGCGAAGAAGAGCGGCTCCTGGGCGAGGTCCAGCCGGGCCAGGAGCAGGATGATCATCAGCTGGCGGAGCAGGAAGCGGATGGAGAGTCCCGCCCGCACCTTTCCGAGCCGGTTGACCAGATAGCTGCCGCGCTGGTGCAGGTACCAGTCCGCGATGTACGTGACAGCCGTGGCCGCCGCGAAGAACCAGATATCGGGGAGAAGAGCGGCGATCATGACGCAGGGATAACCCAGCATCATCAGTATCGCTGCCGCCAATTCTGACCGACTGCCCACACGGGCCAGGCGGATGGCTGTCGAGATCACGAAGAACCTGCTCCAGGGGGTGCCGGTTGATTCACGTATTGAGGGAAATGTGAAGATGCGGCTTCACGCATAACGGGCCTCCGCAATCACCTTTCAGTGATTACAGAGGCCCGCAAAAGAACATTTGTCAAGAATTATTACACATCTTCTTGACGGTCCAGCACCGAGGCCAGGGCCTGCTCGAATCCCGAGGCCTCGGTGACATCACGCGTGGGGTCCTGCTGCCGCACGTCGATGACGTGGCCCGTCATCGCGGACAGGAGGACGTCGAGCGAGGTGCGCGCCACGGCCTCGGAGGAGAGCAGCGAGCCGTCCGGCTCCTGGCCGAACGCCTTCGTCCGCATGGGGGTCGCGGTGCGCTCCGGGTTCACACAGTTGACCCTGACGCCCTCGCCCGCCCACTCGTCGGCCAGCGCCTGGGTGAGGTTCACCATCGCGGCCTTGGTGGAGGAGTAGAGGCTGTACTCGGCACGGCCCCGGGTGTAGCTGCTGGAGGTGTACAGCAGCAACTGGCCCTGGGTCTCGGCCAGGTACTTGTACGAGGCGCGGGCGATCTGCACCGGCGCCAGGTAGTTGACGTTCAGCGCTTCCTGGATCGTCGCGGTGTCCGTCTCCGCCAGCTTGCCGATGCGCAGCACGCCCGCGGTGTTGATGACGTAGTCGATGCGGCCGGTCTCGGCGTAGGCCTTGGACAGCGCGTCGTCGATGTGCTCCGGGTTCTCCACGTGCGTACCCGTGGTGGAGCGGCCCAGCGCGTAGACGCTCGCGCCGTACTGCTCGGCCAGCGTGGCGATGTCGGCGCCGATGCCGTACGAACCGCCGAAGACGACCAGGGTCTTGCCCGAGAGCAGCTCGCGGTAGGCGGCCTCGTCGGCCTGGCGGGGCGCCGCGGTGGAGGCCAGCTGGAAGAGCTTGTCGGTGATGAAGACGTCGACCGGCTGGGTCACCTTCATGTTGTACTCGTCGCCCGCGACCACGTAGATCGGCACGTCGGGGAGGTACCGCAGGACGACCGAGCAGTCGTCGGTGGCCTGGAAGTTCGGGTCGCCGGCCGCGACCTCGTACGCCTTGCGGATCGTGGACAGCTTGAACGCCTGCGGGGTCTGGCCGCGGCGCAGCCGGGACCGGTCCGGGACGTCGGTGATGAACTCGCCGTCCTCGCCGTGGGTGCGGGTCACGATGATCGTGTCGGCGGACGGGATGGCGACGTCGACCGCCTGGTAGCGGTCGAGGGCGTCGACGCAGTCCTTGATGACACGCTGCGACAGGAGCGGGCGGACCGCGTCGTGGAAGAGGACGTTGCGGTCCTCGCCCTCGGCGAGTCCCTCCCCGAGGGCCGAGATGGCACGCTCGGTGGTCTCGTTCCGGGTGCTGCCACCCTCGATGACCTTGGTGACCTTGGTCAGCCCGGCCTTGGCGACGATCTTCTCGATGTCGGGCACGAAGCCCGGCGCCATGAGCACGATGACATCGTCGATGCCCTCGGCGTTCTGGAAGATGGTCAGCGTGTGCTCGATGACTGCCTTACCGGCGATCTTCAGCAGCTGCTTGGGGATCGACAGGCCCACACGTTGGCCGGTCCCACCGGCGAGCACGACCGCTGTGGTCCGGGGCTTGGCTTCATGCGGCACAGACACAGACGACCTACCTTGCGATGACAGGGGGGAACAGTGTGATGGTCGCACTCTCCGCGACCGTCTCGCAAGGCGGACGTTTACCGGCGCTCGCCCCTGGGAAACCCGCAGTTCACCGCCTGGCCAGGCAGATTGGCCTCCGCGGGGCCGCGACCCGCAGTGACGGACTCCACAGATGTGTGACGCAATCTCCACATGAGCGGCCGCAGCAGGCTCGCCACCTGGCAGTTCTCCCCTGAAGAAAGGGGCGCCCCCGCGGTGCGGGGGCGCCCGGGAGACCGGCCCTAGAAGGGGTCGAACTCGTCGTACTCGCGCTGCGCGTCGTCACGCTCGGAATCACGCTCACGGCGGCGCTGCGCGGCAGGGCGGGGAGCCTCCATGCGGTGGTCCTCACCACGGCGGCCCAGCATCTCGGCACCGGCGGCCATGGTCGGCTCCCAGTCGAAGACGACCGCGTTGTCCTCGGGGCCGATGGCCACGCCGTCGCCGGCCTGGGCGCCCGCCTTGCGGAGCGCGTCCTCGACTCCGAGGCGGTTGAGCCGGTCGGCGAGGTAGCCGACGGCCTCGTCGTTGTTGAAGTCGGTCTGGCGGATCCAGCGCTCGGGCTTCTCGCCGCGCACGCGGTAGATGCCCTCGTCGTCCCTGTTGACCGTGAAGCCCGCGTCGTCGACGGCCTTCGGGCGGATGACGACCCGGGTCGACTCCTCCTTCGGCTTGCTCGCACGCGCCTCGGCGATGATCCCGGCGAGGGCGTACGAGAGCTCGTTGAGGCCCTTGTGCGCGATGGCCGAGACCTCGAAGACGCGGTAGCCGCGCGCCTCCAGGTCCGGGCGGATCATGTCGGCGAGGTCCTGGCCGTCCGGGATGTCGACCTTGTTGAGGGCGACGATGCGCGGGCGGTTCTCGAGGCCGCCGTACAGCCGCAGCTCCTCCTCGATCATGTCGAGGTCGGAGACGGGGTCGCGGTCCGACTCGAGCGTCGCGGTGTCCAGGACGTGCACGAGGACGGAGCAGCGCTCGACGTGCCGCAGGAACTCCAGGCCGAGGCCCTTGCCCTGGCTGGCACCCGGGATGAGGCCGGGGACGTCCGCGATGGTGTAGACGGTCGAGCCCGCGGTGACGACGCCGAGGTTGGGGACGAGCGTCGTGAACGGGTAGTCCGCGATCTTCGGCTTGGCCGCGGAGAGCACGGAGATCAGCGAGGACTTCCCGGCGCTCGGGTAGCCGACGAGCGCGACGTCGGCGACGGTCTTGAGCTCCAGGACGATGTCCCGGCTCTCACCCGGCTCGCCGAGCAGCGCGAAGCCGGGGGCCTTGCGGCGGGCCGAGGCCAGCGCGGCGTTGCCGAGGCCGCCGCGGCCGCCCTGGCCCGCGACGAAGGTGGTGCCCTGGCCGACGAGGTCCGCGAGGACGTTTCCGGCCTTGTCGAGCACGACGGTGCCGTCCGGGACCGGCAGCACCAGGTCCTGGCCGTCCTTGCCGGAACGGTTGTCACCGGCGCCGGGCTGGCCGTTCGTGGCCTTGCGGTGAGGGTGGTGGTGGTAGTCCAGCAGCGTGGTCACGGCCTGCTCGACGACGAGAATGACATCGCCGCCGCGTCCGCCGTTGCCCCCGTCGGGGCCGCCCAGCGGCTTGAACTTCTCACGGTGTACGGAGGCCACGCCGTGGCCTCCGTTACCCGCGGCGGCATGCAGCTCGACGCGGTCCACGAAGGTGGTCATGGGTGGGTGCCTCCAGGTACTGCGGAAAAATACGGGAATGTCTCTTGACGTAACGCGCCGAGGGCGGACCCGCTTCCCCGTTTACCGGGAAAGCTGAGATCCGCCCTCGGAAGGTGCTGTGTCGTTCAGCCGTTGCCTGACTCAGGCAGCGACGGGAACGATGTTCACGACCTTGCGGCCACGGTGCGTACCGAACTCCACCGCACCGGCGGTCAGCGCGAACAGCGTGTCGTCGCCGCCACGGCCGACGCCCGTGCCCGGGTGGAAGTGGGTACCGCGCTGGCGGACCAGGATCTCACCGGCGTTGACGGCCTGACCGCCGAAGCGCTTCACGCCGAGCCGCTGAGCATTGGAATCGCGCCCGTTCCGAGTGGAGGATGCGCCCTTCTTATGTGCCATGTCTCCTCAGTCCCTTACTTCGCAGCCGCGGGGATACCGGTGACCTTGATCGCCGTGTACTGCTGGCGGTGACCCTGGCGACGGCGGTAACCCGTCTTGTTCTTGTAGCGAAGGATGTCGATCTTCGCGCCCTTGTGGTGGTCCACGATCTCGGCCTGGACCTTGATGCCGTCCAGCACCCACGGGTCGCTGGTCACGGCGTCGCCGTCGACAACGAGCAGGGTCGAGAGCTCGACCGTGTCGCCAACCTTGGCGGTGGAAATCTTGTCAACCTCAACGATGTCGCCGACAGCAACCTTGTGCTGGCGACCACCGCTGCGCACGATGGCGTACACGCGGATCTCTCTCTCACTCGGAACGGATCCCCTGAAGCCAGCCGCCCGCGCGGGCCGGGGCCCACGACAGTCCGGAAGGATGAGCGGCCTCCCCCGGGGACGAATCACCGGGAGGGATGTGCTCAGGGGTAGGCGCACAGAACCACGCCGAGGGTCAAGGCTACGGGGCGGACCGCAGGGGGTCAAACCGGGTCTCCCCCCGCCGCCTCCACCCCGACGCGCGCCCCGGGCTTCGCGCCGGACCGTCGCTCCGGCCCGGAATTCCACGGCACCCGGAGGGACTCGTTCCGCCCGCACGGCGGCCGGTCACGGAGCTCACGGGCGGGCGACCGTACGCTTTTGTCCCGGTCCGCTCCCCGAAAGGTGCCACAGGTGAACTACAGGGTCCAGCCCACCGCACAGGTCGACGCGAGTGCCGAGATCGGGGACGGCACCAGCGTCTGGGAGCTCGCCCAGATCCGTGAGGGCGCCCGGCTCGGCGAGGGCTGCGTGATCGGCCGCGGCGCCTACGTGGGCACGGACGTGCGGATCGGCGACAACGTCAAGGTGCAGAACTACGCCCTGGTCTACGAACCGGCCGAACTCGGCGACGGTGTCTTCGTCGGCCCCGCCGTGGTCCTCACCAACGACCGCAACCCGCGCTCCGTCGACCCGGAGGGCAGGCAGAAGCGGGGCGGGGACTGGGAGGCCGTGGGCGTGAAGGTGGCCGAGGGCGCCTCGCTCGGCGCACGGTCCGTGTGTGTCGCACCCGTACGGATCGGCCGCTGGGCCATGGTCGCGGCGGGGGCCGTGGTGACCGGGGACGTCCCCGACTTCGGCCTGGTCGTGGGGGTGCCGGCCCGTCGGATCGGCTGGGTGGGGCGCAGTGGCGTCAAGCTCGTCGCGCGGGCGGACGAACCGGGGGTCTGGGAGTGCCCGCGGACCGGCGCGCTGTACGACGAGTCCGGCGGGGTGCTCACGGAGCGGGCCTCCCTGGCGCTCTGACGCGCGGGAGGCCCACGGCGCTCACTCCCCGGCACGGCTGATCCCGGCCGGCGCCCCGGCCCTCCGGCCGGCGGGTCAGCCGCCGATGACCACCCGGCGCACGCCCGCCCACCGGGCCGGGTCCGTCGTACGGCGGCCGTCGACGAGGACGCGGACGTCCGGCAGGCTGTCCGCGGACAGCTCGCGGTACTCGGGGTGGTCGGTCTGCAGGATGGCCGCGGTGACGGCCTGGTTCTCGTGCGGGACCAGCCCCTGGGACCTCAGCTCCTCGGGGCCGTACAGGGGGTCGGAGACGAAGGGCACCGCGCCGCGCTCCCGGAGCGCCTCGACCACGCCGAAGACACCGGAGAACGCGGTCTCCTTGACGCCGCCGCGGTAGGCGGCGCCCAGCACGAGGACCCCGACGTCGTGCAGGTCGCCGTAGGCGGCGGCAAGCAGGTCGACGGCGTAACGGGGCATCGCGGCGTTGGCCTCGCGGGCCGCCCGGACGACGGTCGCCTCGGGGTCGTTCCACAGGTACATCCGCGGGTAGACCGGGATGCAGTGGCCGCCGACGGCGATGCCGGGCCGGTGGATGTGGCTGTAGGGCTGGCTGTTGCAGGCGTCGATGACCTGCTCGACGTCGATGTCGTGCAGGTCGGCGAAGCGGGCGAACTGGTTGGCCAGACCGATGTTGACGTCCCGGTAGGTGGTCTCGGCGAGCTTCGCCATCTCGGAGGCCTCCGCCGTACCGAGGTCCCAGACGCCGTTGGGGCGGGGCAGGTCGTCGCGCTCGTCGAAGTCGAGCACGGCCTCGTAGAACTCGACGCCGCGCAGCGTCGACGCCTCGTCGATGCCGCCGACCAGCTTGGGGTAGCGGCGCAGGTCGGCGAAGACGCGCCCGGTCAGGACCCGCTCCGGGGAGAAGACGAGGGCGAAGTCGCGCCCCGGTGCGAGACCGGAACCTTCCGCGAGCATCGGCGCCCAGCGGGTGCGGGTGGTGCCGACCGGCAGGGTGGTCTCGTAGCTGACCAGGGTGCCGGGGCGCAGACCGGCGGCGACGGCCTTCGTCGCGGCGTCCATCCAGCCGAAGTCCGGGGTGCCCTCGCCGTCCACGAAGAGCGGGACGACGATCACGACGGCGTCGGACGCCGCGACCGCGGCCGTGGTGTCCGTCGTCGCGGAGAGCAGGCCCGCGCCGACCGCCTCCTTGAGCTCGGCGGCCAGGTCGTGCTCGCCCGGGAACGGCTCGGCGGCGGCGTTCACCAGGCCGACGACCCTCTCGTCGACGTCCGCGCCGATGACGGTGTGGCCCTTGGCGGCGAACTGCACGGCCAGCGGGAGCCCGATCTTGCCCAGTGCGACTACGCAGATGTTCATCGGCTTCGCTTCCTCTTCGGTCTCAACAGCCTCCGGAGCCTGGTACCCGGTCCGTGCCGGGGCTCCACCAGCGGAGCTGTCGTGATCACGAGCCGGCCCTTGGTGTTCGGACGCGCGGCGACGCGGTAGGGATCGGCCTCGCCCCACCGTCGGGCCAGCGGCATGGGCCGCCCCTCGGTCCGTACGGGGATCTCGTAGGCCGACCCGGCGACGTCGACGTAGACGCGGACTCCCTTCGTGGCCCGGACGGCGGGGACCGGGACGCGGGCGCGCACCTGCGTGCCGTGCCCGTCGGCGGCCGCCACCGCGGTGAGGTCGCCGGGTGCCGGAGGGCGCCCGTCCTCCCCCCGCAGCCTGCGGGCGCCCGGCCGGTCCGCGCTCGGCGGCATGGCCCCCTGCACCAGGGCGACCGCCGCCGAGGACACGTCCCCGGTGACACCGAGCCGCAGCCGCACGGTGAGCAGGAGGTCCGCCCCCAGCTGCTCCCAGTCGGCCGACTCGAATCGCGTACCCGCCGCGAGCCGGCCGGCGACCGTCTCGCCGAGGACCTCGTAGTAGCGGTCGTCCAGCCCCACCGCGGGGTCCCGGAAGCCCGGGTAGGCGGCGAAGGCCCGGTCGCCCTCCAGCAGGAAGGGCGGGGCTCCGTGTTCGGCCTCGTCCGTGATGGCCCTGCTCAGGGCCTCCACGGCCCCGCGCCGGGCCAGACCGAAGCGGACCCGGCGTCTCACTCCCGTACTGTCGCGCAGCGCATCGGTGTAGTACGCGTCGAGCAGCACGGAGAGCCCGGCGCACAGCTGCCGGCGGGTCTCGACGCCGAGTGCGGGGAAGTCCGTCAGCAGGAGCTTGGAGAGTTCCCAGGCGAAGTGGCGTGCGAAGAGCGCGTCCCGTCGCGGGCCGGGCGGGACGAGGCCCGCGGCGTGGTCCATGATCCGCGTGGTGCAGCGCAGCCGTGCCAGGTGGTCGGCACGGTAGGTGATGTTGCTCGCGTCGCCTCGCTTCACCGCGTAGTAGCAGGTGTAGTCGGCGAGCACCGAGATCCTTCGGGCCCGCACGCACGCCTCGATGGTGAACGGCTGGTCGCTGCCGACCGGCAGGTCCTCCGGGAAGCGCAGGTGGTGCTTCTCCACCAGCTCACGTCTGAACAGCTTGGTGTTCGCCAGCGTGAAGGGCAGAGGTGAGTGGTAGAGGCTGATGTCGGGGGCGTTCTCCGTGTACAGCTTCTGGTGCACGTACCGTCCGTTGACGCCGACCATCCTGCCCGCGACGACGTCCGACTCGTGCGTGTCCGCGTAGGCGACCAGCCGCTCCAGGGCCTCTTCGCCGAGGTAGTCGTCGGAGCCGACGAAGTAGACGAAGCGCCCGGTGGCCCTGTCGAGCGCGCGGTTGCTGGGGGCGGCGGGGCCGCCCGAGTTGGGCTGGCGCAGCACCGTCACCACGCCCGGGTACCGCTCGGCGAACCGGTCGAGTTCGCCGGCGCTGCCGTCCGTGGAGCCGTCGTCGACCGCGATCACTTCGAGGCGTTCCAGCCCGATGCTCTGCCCCATCAGGGAGTTCAGGCACTCGGTCAGGTAGGGCATCGTGTTGTACACGGCCACTATCACGGTGACGTCGGGGCACGCCGTCATGACGTCACCGGGGCCATCCGTCCGCCCACCGGGGTGCGCACACCCTCGACGAGCCGGGAGTACACGCCGTCGAGGACCGCCGCCTGCGCCTCCCAGGTCCATTCCGTGAGCATGCCCGGCCGGTCGTAGGCGTCCCGGTACCGCTGCCGGTCGGCGAGGACCGCTGTCACCGCCCGCGCGTAGTCCGCGACGTCCTCGGCCGTGAAGACCTCGCCCTGTCCCGTGGTGGCGACCGTCGCGCCCATGGTCCGGACGTCGCTGACGACGAGGGGGAGCCGCGCGTGCGAGTACTCGAAGAACTTGGTGATCAGGGCGATCTCGTGGTTCGGCCAGTGGTGGATCGGGATGACGCCGACGTCCGCCGCGGCGAGGTGGCGGACCACCTGGTCGTGGGGCACGTACGGCAGGACGTGCACACGGTCCGCCACGGCGAGTGCGGCCGCTCGCGCCCTGAGTGCGTGCATGTAGGGCGAATCGCCGCGCGGGACGACGAACGCGACGTGTGTGCCCGGGAGGTGCGGCAGGGCCTCGACCATGATGTCGAGCCCCCGCTGCGGAGCCGCGGAGCCGCTGTAGACCGCCAGCGGCACCTCGGGACCGATGCCGCACAGCGCCCGCAGGTCGGGGACGGGCTCGGCCGCCCGGTCCTCGGGAACCAGGGCGTCGGGGGCGTTGAGCACCACCTCCGGCAGGGTGCCCAGCCCGTGGTGCTCGGCCAGCATCTGCGCGAGGGTGGCCGACACCGTCGTGACGGCGTCCGCGTACTTCGCGTGTTCCCGCTCGTGGGCGCACTGGGCGACGTGCCAGCGGGGATGCGGGTTCCAGGGTTTGATGCCGGGGAGGTACTCGTGCGCGTCCCACACCAGCCTCACGGTGCGGCCCCTGGCCTCGGCCCGTAGCTTGGCACGAGCGCCCACACCGAGCATCCGGAAGTCGTTCGCGTGGATCAGGTCGGGTTCGAGGCGGTCGATGACCTTCCCGTAGGCGAGCTCCAGGTCCCACAGACCGGGGTCGAGCCGGCGCCAGGCCCTCTCCCCCATCGCCCGGACCCAGAAGGCCGTGGTGAACCGGTCGAGCGGGGTGTCCATGTCCTTGCGGCGACGCTCCAGCGCGGCGGTGTGCCGGGCCCGGAGCCGGACCCACTTGCCCATGCCCCGCGACAGCAGCCGCGTCGGCAGCAGCCGGGTGCGTGCGAGGGCGGACCCGCTCCGCCCGGTCTCGATGACCTGGAGGTTGAGCTCGGCGCGCCACGCCTTCATCCGCTGCTTGCGGTACTCGGCCAGTGGACCCGGCGGGTAGGCGAGCGGCGCGCGGAGCACCGCCCTTCGGTACTCGTGGCGGCGCCGGTGCAGGGGCGTGGGGACCGGCAGCAGACGCACCCGGGCCTCCCCCAGCCGCCAGCTCCTCGCCTTCCTGTCGGGCGATTTGCCCAGGAGCACCACGTCCCAGCCGGCCGCCGCGGCGGACCGGGCCTCCTTCTGCACCCGGGAGTCGCCCTTCACGCCGTTCTCGACCAGCATGACGATCTTCCCGCGGCGGGCGCGGGGCTCCTCGGCCGGAGTGTCAGGCACCATGGCCGGCCTCCTCCTGCGCCTCGAAGACCACCGTGCGGCCGCTCCGGGCCGAGTCGAGCAGGGAGGCGGCCACCTCCACGGTGCGCAGTCCCTGGCGCAGCGTGCAGATGTCGGAGGAGATCCCCTGCACGGCGTCCCGGAAGAGTTCGTGTTCGACGAGCAGTGGCTCACGCTTGGGTATCGCGTAGCGGACCATGTCGCCCTCGGAGACCCCGCGGAACGCGCGCAGGGCCTCCCACTCGGTGGCGACCGAGGCGTTCGAGTAGAACGTCAGGTCGGCGGTCAGGGTGTCGGCGACGAGGCAGCCCCGCTCACCGGTGACCGAGGTGAACCGCTCCTTGAGCGGACTCAGCCAGTTGACGAGGTGGTTGACCATCGTCCCGTCGGAGAGCCGGCCCACCGCGCTCACCATGTCCTCGTACGGGCGGCCCGACTTCGACACGGTGTGGGCCGCGATGGACACGTAGCACCGGCCGGTCGTCCAGGCCGTCAGGTCGATGTCGTGGGTGGCCAGGTCCTTGACCACGCCGACGTCGGCGATGCGGTGCGGGTAGGGACCCTGGCGCCGGGTCACCACCTGGTAGACGTCGCCGAGTTCGCCCGCCTCCAGGCGGCTGCGGAGCGAACGCAGGGCGGGGTTGCACCGCTCGATGTGACCGACGCCCGCGACCAGGTCCTGTGACTCGAAGGCGTGCACGAGACGCAGGGCGCCCTCGACGGTGTCCGCGAGCGGCTTCTCGACGAGCACGCAGACCCCGGCCGCGGCCAGTTGCAGGCCGACCTCCTCGTGCAGTCCCGTCGGGCAGGCCACGACGGCGTAGTCGATGCCCAGCGCCAGGAGGTCCTCGACACCCGGCATGACGGGTGCTCCCTGGGCCCAGCCGTTCTTGTCGCCCAGCGGGTCGACGACACCGACCAGCTCGACACCCTCCAGGGCTACGAGAACACGGGCGTGGTGGCGGCCCATGGAGCCGAGGCCTATCAGGCCGGCCCGCAGTCCTGCGTTCACAGGATCACCTCCAGAGCGTTGACGGCGGCGGCCACGCGCTTCAGGTCCTCCGGCGTCAGGGACGGGTGCACGGGGAGCGAGACGACCTCGGCGGCGGCCCGTTCGGTCTCGGGGAGGTCCCAGATCCGGCCGGCCTTCTGGTCCGGCTCCCAGTAGGGCTTGAGCCGGTGGATCGGCGTCGGGTAGTAGACCGCGTGGCCGATGCCCGCCTCGCCGAGGGACGCCGTCGCGGCGTCCCGGGCACCGGGGACGCGCACGGTGTACTGGTGGTAGACGTGCCGGGCCCCCTCGGCGACCGGCGGCGTGGTGACGCCCGGCACGGTGATGTGCGAGTCGAGGAAGGCGGCGTTGGCCCGGCGCTGTTCCGTCCAGGCCCCGATCCTGCCGAGCTGCACGCGGCCGACCGCGGCGGAGACGTCCGTCATCCGCATGTTGGCACCGATGATCTCGTTGGCGTAGCGCTGCTCCATGCCCTGGTTGCGCAGCAGCCGCAGCGTGCGGGCCAGCCCGGCGTCGGCCGTGGTGACCATGCCGCCCTCGAGGGAGTGCATGTTCTTGGTCGGGTAGAAGCTGAAGGCGCCGCCCGCGCCGAACGCGCCGACCGGGGTCCCGTTCAGCGCCGCGGCGTGCGCCTGGCAGGCGTCTTCGACCACGGCGATCCGGTGCCTGTCGGCGACGCGCATGAGCCGGTCCATCGCCGCCGGATGACCGTAGAGGTGCACCGGCATGACCGCGGCGGTGCGCGGCGTGATCGCGGCTTCCACCGCCGCCGGGTCGAGAGCGAAGCTCTCCGGCTCGATGTCCGCGAAGACCACGTCCGCGCCGGTCAGCCGTACCGCGTTGGCGGACGCCGCGAAGGAGAACGAGGGGACGATCACCTCGTCTCCCCGGCCGATGCCCAGGGCGAGGAGGAGCAGGTGCAGGGCCGAGGTGCCGGAGTTGACCGCGACGCAGTGCCGCCCGCCCACCAGGCCGGAGAAGTCCTCCTCGAAGGCGGCGACCTCGGGGCCCTGCACGACGCGACCGCTGCGCATCACACGGACCACGGCCGCGATCTCGGCCTCTCCGATGAAGGGGCCGGCGGCGGGAACCGGCTGCTCGCTGATGCTCGTCATCGACGCCTCCTTGACGAGTGCGCCGATCGCGCGCTCCTCGGCCTGCCACACCAGGGGTGCATCGAATCATGACACACCGGACATATGTGCGCAGGAGTGAGGCTCCTCGGCCGTCCGGGGCACGGCAGCCGCCACAACGCACGTGTCCCGCCCCGAAGTGCTCGGGGCGGGACACGTGCGGACGAACGTCACGCGGTCATCAGTGACCCGACGACTCACCGTCACCGGTACGCGCGGAGGCTGCCGCGGACGGCGACGACTGCTCGGCCGCGACGGTCTTCTTCGACGCCGCCTTCTTCGTCGTCGTCTTCTTCGCGGCGGTCTTCTTCGCGACCGTCTTGGCGGCGGTCTTCTTGGGGGCCGCCTTCTTCGCCGTGGCCTTCTTCGCGGTCTTCCGCGCCGCGGTCTTCTTGACCGGGGCCTCCGACTCCGTCTCTTCGGTGCCGGGGGCACCGGCCGTGTCGGAGTCGGTTGCGGTGACCACGACGGCCGCTGCCTCTTCGGCACCGGCCGGCGAACCGGCCGGGGCGGTGACCTTGCGGGTCACCCGGCGACGGGCACGCGGCGGGGCCGCCGGGGCGGACTCCTCGCCGGCGGCGGGAGCCTCGGGCGCCGTCGCCTGCTCCGAGGGAGCGGGCTGCGGAGCCGCGGGGGCCTCGACGACCGGGTCCTCGACCGCGACGGGCTCCGCCGCGGGCTCGGCCGGCTGGACCGGCGGCGTCACGTCGGCCTGCTTGGGCGATCCCGCCGGGGCGGTCGCCTTCCGGGTCGCCCTGCGACGCGTACGGGCCGGAGGTGCGGCCTCGGCCTCGGGGGCGGATGCCGCCACCGGGGACTCGGCGACCGGCTCGGGCTGCGGCTCCTCCTCGGCGACCGGGGCCGCCGGGGCGGTCTCGGCCGCGGGAGCGGTCTCGGCCACCGGGGCGGGCGTGCCGGCCGGGGCCGTGACCTTGCGGGTCGCACGCCGGCGGCCACGGCCGCGCGACGCCGCCGCCTCGGCCTCGGCCGGGCTGCTGTACAGCTCCTCGTCGGCGACGAACTCCGGCTCGGGCAGCGCCACCGGAGCGGCGACCTCGGCAGCCACCTCGGCCTCGGTCTCGCCCTCGGACGGCTGCTCGGCGTGCTCGTGCTCCTGCCCGTGCTCGTGCTCGTGACCGGCCCCGCCGCGGCCGCGCTTCTTGGACCGCTTGCCACCGCCACCACCGGCGGCCGTGGGCTGCTCCATGTGGACGATCACGCCGCGCCCGTTGCAGTGGACACAGGTCTCGGAGAAGGACTCCAGCAGACCCTGGCCCACCCGCTTACGGGTCATCTGGACCAGGCCCAGCGACGTGACCTCGGCGACCTGGTGCTTCGTACGGTCGCGTCCCAGGCACTCCAGCAGCCGGCGCAGCACCAGGTCCCGGTTGGACTCCAGCACCATGTCGATGAAGTCGACGACGACGATGCCTCCGAGGTCGCGCAGGCGCAGCTGCCGCACGATCTCCTCGGCCGCCTCCAGGTTGTTCTTGGTGACGGTCTCCTCGAGGTTTCCGCCCTGCCCGGTGAACTTGCCGGTGTTGACGTCGACGACGACCATCGCCTCGGTCTTGTCGATCACCAGCGAGCCGCCGCTCGGCAGGTAGACCTTGCGGTCCAGTGCCTTCATCAGCTGCTCGTCGATGCGGTACGTCGCGAACACGTCGACCTCGGAGGTCCAGCGCGAGAGCCGGTCCGTCAGGTCGGGTGCCACGTGCGAGACATAGCCGTGGATGGTCTCCCAGGCATCGTCACCGCTGACGATCACCTTCGAGAAGTCCTCGTTGAAGATGTCCCGGACGACCCGGACGGTCATGTCCGGCTCGCCGTAGAGCAGCGTCGGCGCATTGCTGCTGCTGGTGCTCTTCGACTTCTTCTGGATCTCTTCCCACTGGCCCTGCAGCCGCTCGACGTCGCGGCGCAGCTCGTCCTCGCTCGCACCCTCGGCCGCGGTGCGCACGATGACGCCCGCGTCCTCGGGGACGATCTTCTTGAGGATGGTCTTCAGCCGGGCGCGCTCGGTGTCGGGCAGCTTGCGGCTGATCCCGGTCATCGAGCCCTCGGGCACGTAGACCAGGTAACGGCCGGGCAGCGAGACCTGGCTGGTCAGGCGGGCGCCCTTGTGGCCGATGGGGTCCTTCGTCACCTGGACGAGGACGGACTGGCCGGACTTCAGCGCGGTCTCGATGCGGCGCGGCCCGTGGGCCATGCCGAGCGCCTCGAAGTTGACCTCGCCCGCGTAGAGGACGGCGTTGCGGCCCTTGCCGATGTCGACGAAGGCGGCCTCCATGGACGGCAGTACGTTCTGCACCTTGCCCAGGTAGACGTTGCCGACGTAGCTGGTGGCCTGCTCCTTGTTGACGTAGTGCTCGACGAGCACGTTGTCCTCGAGGACACCGATCTGGGTGCGCTCACCGCTCTGGCGGACGACCATGACGCGCTCGACGGCCTCACGGCGGGCCAGGAACTCGGCCTCCGTGATGATCGGGACGCGGCGGCGGCCCTGCTCACGCCCCTCGCGGCGACGCTGCTTCTTGGCCTCCATACGGGTCGAGCCCTTGATGGACTGGACCTCGTCGAAGCCGGTGCCGGGCTCGCGCTCGACCGTTTCCTTCGCACGCCGTTCACGCGGCTCGCGGACCTTGACGACCGTGCGCTCCGGGTCGTCCGTGCCCGAACCGGTGTCCTCGCCGGAGGCGTCCCCGCTGCGGCGGCGACGACGGCGGCGACGACGGCTGCTGGAGGAGGACTCGTGCTCGTCGTCCTCCTCGTCCTGCGCGTGCTGCTCGTCCTCGGAGTCGTCCTGCTGCTCCGCGTCGTCCGTGTCGTTGGCCTCACCGCGACGGCGGCGACGGCCGCCACGACGGCGACGGCGTGAGGGGCGGTCCCCGTACTCGTCCGACTCGTCGCCCTCGTGCTCGGCGTCCGTCTCGGGCTCGGCCTCGTGCTCGTCCTCGACGGCGGTGGAGGCGGCGGGGGCCTCCTCGGCCGGAAGGGTGACCGGGGTCGTGGCCGGCTCGGTCTCGACGGCCTCGCCACGACGGCGACGGCGGCGACGCGAACCGCCCTGGGGCGCGGCCTCGGCGGCCTCTGCGGGCTCGGCGGGCGCTGCGGCCGGGGCGGGCTGCTGCTTGGCCTCGGCCTTGCGCGGCGCCCGCTCCTGGGGCTTCTGCTCCTCGACGTCGTCGCTCTCGTCGTACGCCGGGGTGGAACCCGCGGCGGCAGCTGCGGCGGCCGCGGTCTCCGGGGTCTGGAACATCGGCTCGGCGAAGACCGGGGCCTGGAACACGGCCACGGCGGGGCGCGTGGCGCGACGGCCCTTGCGGGCCGGCTCCTCCGCCTTGCCGGTGAATTCGGGACGGCCCGCCGCGGCGGTGGCGCGACGGCGCTGACGGCCTCGGGGCGCGGCCTCCTCGACCTGATCGGTCTCGGCGGCCAGTTCCTCGGCGACAGCGGCGGGGAGGCTCTCCGCCTGCTCGGCGGTCGCCTCGGCGACCTCCTCGACGGGCTGCGGGCTGCCGGCCGGGGCGCTGGCCTTGCGGGAGGCGCGGCGGCGGGAGCGTGCCGGGGGCGCGGCCTGGTCGGCCTCTTCCGCGCGGGCGGGCTCGACGACCGGCTCGGCGACCGGTTCGGCCGGGGCCTCGGTGGTCTGCGCGGCCTGCGGCGCACCTGCCGGTGCCGACGCACGGCGCCTGGCACGGCCGCGCGGCGCGGCGGTCTCTTCGGGCTCGGCGACCGGAGCGGGCTCGGGGGCCTGCACCGGCTCGGCCGCGGCGGTGTCCTGGACGACGGGCTCGGCCGCCTGCGCGGCGCCCGCCGGAGCGGTCGCCTTACGGGTGGCGCGGCGACGCGCACGCGCCGGCGGAGCGGACTCCGCGGCGGGGGCCTCGGCTGCCTCTTCGTCCTCCTCGGCCGGGGCGGTCTCCACGACCGGCTCCACGACCTCGGCCGCCTGCGGCGCACCCGCCGGAGCGGTCGCCTTGCGGACGGCACGGCGACGCGCACGCGCCGGCGGAGCGGACTCCGCCGACTCGGCGGGCTCGGCAGCGACGGGCTCGGGGACCGGGGTCTCCGCCACGGTCTCCACGGCCTCGCCGGTCTGCGGCGCGCCACCCGGGGCGGTCGCCTTGCGGACGGCACGGCGACGGGGGCGCGCCGGGGGCGCGGCCTCGGCGACGGGCTCGGGGGTCTCGGTGGCAGCGGCCGGTACGGCCGGCGTGACGTCCTCGGCGGCGGCCGCACCCGGCGCGCCCGACGGCGGGCCGGCGGGCCGGGACGCCGCGCGGCGCCTGCGGCGCGGCGGCAGCTTGTCCCCGGGGGCGTTGCTGTCTTCTGTGTTTCCGGTGATACCGGAATCGATCGGCTCGTGCATGCGGGCGGTTCTCCCGTCGCGCTCCCGGGCGCCACGCCTGATTCCGGTCCGACGCGATGCGCGCGATGTGCGCGCTACCGCCGTCCGGGGCGCGGGCGCCGCACGGGAGCTGATGTCTGGCTCGCCGGTTCCGTACGCGTGACGCACGGCCTGGCGAAAGTCTTATGGGGCGGTGCGCGGCCCGACCCAGGTGGCTCCCGAGTCCAAGGGCTGCGCTACAACGACCGCCTTACGCGGAACCTGCACCTTCCGGCGCCGTCGCGGCGGCGGCCGGATCGGCCGTGGAAACGGCCGGGGCTGCCTCGCGGTCGGGCGCGAGCGGGTCGGTCACCGTGCCGGACTCCTCGTCGAAGAGCCCCTGCGCCAGCCTGGTCACCGCAGCGGGGACCGGCGGCGTTAGGTCGGCCACAGCTCGGAGACCGGACAGGACGTCGTCGGGTCGTACGGCAGGTGTCACGTGCCGCACTACCAGCCGCAGTATCGCACAGGGCCCGTCCCCAGACCTATCAGGCTGTGGATCAAGCGCCTGCAGACCGGCGACGGCCGCACGGGCGTCGAAGGTGCGCACGCCGTTCTTCGCACGGCGCTGGACCTCGACGGTCCCGGCGGCCAGGAAGGCGGCGACGGCCTTCTCCGCGTCCTGCACGGCCACCCCGTCCAGCCGCATCTCCCATACGGAGGCGGTCAGCCGGTCGGCGAGGCCGGAGGTGCGTGCCTCCACCGCGTCGATGACGTCGAGCCCGTCGGGCATCGACGCGTCGAGCAGCCTGCGCAGGGTCTCCGGATCCCGCGCCTCGGTGAGGGCGATCTCCAGGAACTCCGCCTCGCTGCCCGTACCGGTGGGGGCGGCGTTGGCGTACGACACCTTCGGGTGCGGGGTGAAGCCCGCCGAGTAGGCCATGGGCACCTCGGAGCGGCGCAGCGCCCGCTCGAACGCGCGCTGGAAGTCTCTGTGACTGGTGAACCGGAGGCGGCCCCGCTTGGTGTAGCGCAGTCGGATGCGCTGCACCGCCGGTGCGGGCGGCGGGCCTTCGGGCTGTCGCTTGCCCAGTGGTTCTTCTCCTCGGTGCGGGGCGGCCGCGGTGGCGTGCCGCCCACGAAGTACAGGGTGCCCCGGGGTGCCGCTCCGGCTCACCCCCGCTCGACGGTTTTCTCGGCGAGCAGGGAGATCTCGGACGCGGGCGCCGCGCTGGGGACAGTCGTTGTCCTACCCAGGGTACGCGCAGCGGACCCCTCGAGTTCCCGCACGTCCGTGACCTGGGGCGCTCCGACCAGCGCGCGCCACGCGTCCCGGCGCGCCGCGCGCAGGGTCACGCGGGCCGAGGCCAGGGCGGCGCGGGCCGCTCGTCCCGCCTCCAGCGCGGCCCGCTTCACGGGCGCCCAGGCCACGTCCCGCAGGAAGTGCCCCACCGGGATGCACACCGTGCGGTAGGCCCAGGCCACCGGCGCTCCGACCAGATGCCACGCCAGCCAGGCCAGCGCGCGGCCGACGGCGCGCGAGACGAACCCGGCGATCCGCCAGGCGACGACGACCGCCGCCACGATCTCGCGACCGACGGGGGTGAGGACCCTCCGGTACACCCACACGACCGGCACCACGAGCAGGTTCGTGACCACCCACACGACGGGCACCACGAGCAGGTTCGTGACCAGCCACGCGAGGCCGGTCCACAGCCCCCGCCCGAGGAACGCCAGACCCCGTCCCGTCATGACCAGCGCCCACGCGACGCCGTGCCCCAGCGGCGTCAGCACGCTCCGGTAGACCCACACGAGGGGCAGCACGACCAGCGTCGCCACCAGCCACGCGCCCCCGATGCCGAGCGGCCTGAGGAGGTACCGCCACACCCCCACCGCCGGCCACACCAGCAGAACGGTGACGAGCGCGGTCACCGCCGGGACCAGCAGCTCGGTGTACACCCACCGCAGCCCGTGTCCGACGGGGGTGAGCACGGCCGCGTGGAGCCACACCAGCGGGACGACGACCCCGTACCGGACGACCGGGACGACGACATACCGCCACAGCCCCACCCAGGGCCGTACGAGGAGGATCAGGGCGAGCCATGCCAGAGCCTTCCCGACCGGGGTGAGCACCTCGTCGTGGAGCCACTCGAGCGCCCGGCCCAGGGGCCGCAGCAGCACCCGGCCGAGGAGGCGGCCGCCCGCGACGAGCAGGTCCCAGAGCATGCGGACCGGCAGGACGAGCACCAGCACCACGATCCGCACCGGAATCCGGACGAAGATGGTCAGACAGCCCTCCCCGCCCTCGTACGGCGCGGCGGTGCTGTGCTTGTCGAGGTCCATGCCCGGGAAGACGCGAACGCCCGGCCCAGGGTTTCCCGGGCCGGGCGTTCGTCACCGGGCTGTCACCCGGAGGGTCTACTTCACGACCGTCAGCGGCAGGAGCTTCTTGCCGGTGGGGCCGATCTGGATGTCGAGGTCGAGCTGCGGGCAGACGCCGCAGTCGAAGCACGGCGTCCAGCGGCAGTCCTCGACCTCGGTCTCGTCGAGCGAGTCCTGCCAGTCCTCCCAGAGCCAGTCCTTGTCGAGGCCGGAGTCCAGGTGGTCCCAGGGCAGGACCTCCTCGTACGTCCGCTCTCGGGTGGTGTACCAGTCGACGTCGACGCCGAACACGGGGAGCGCCTTCTCGGCGCTCTTCATCCACAGGTCGTAGCTGAAGTGCTCGCGCCAGCCGTCGAAGCGGCCGCCGGACTCGTAGACCTCGCGGATGACGGAGCCGACGCGGCGGTCACCGCGGGAGAGCAGGCCCTCGACGATCCCGGGCTTGCCGTCGTGGTAGCGGAAGCCGATGGAACGGCCGTACTTCTTGTCGTCCCGGATCTTGTCCCGGAGCTTCTTCAGCCGGGCGTCGGTGTCCTCGGCGCTGAGCTGCGGGGCCCACTGGAACGGGGTGTGGGGCTTGGGCACGAAACCGCCGATGGAGACGGTGCAGCGGATGTCGTTCTGCCCGGAGACCTCGCGGCCCTTGGCGATCACGTTGACCGCCATGTCACCGATCTGGAGGACGTCCTCGTCGGTCTCGGTGGGCAGGCCGCACATGAAGTACAGCTTCACCTGGCGCCAGCCGTTGCCGTACGCGGTGGAGACCGTGCGGATCAGGTCCTCCTCCGAGACCATCTTGTTGATGACCTTGCGCATGCGCTCGGAGCCGCCCTCGGGGGCGAAGGTGAGGCCCGACCTGCGGCCGTTGCGGGTCAGCTCGTTGGCCAGGTCCACGTTGAACGCGTCGACGCGGGTGGAGGGCAGCGAGAGCCCGATCTTGTCTTCGGTGTAACGGTCGGCGAGGCCCTTGGCGATCTCACCGATCTCCGTGTGGTCCGCGGAGGACAGCGACAGGAGGCCGACCTCCTCGAAGCCCGTGGCCTTGAGCCCCTTCTCCACCATCTCGCCGATGCCGGTGATGCTTCGCTCCCGCACGGGGCGCGTGATCATGCCGGCTTGGCAGAAACGGCAGCCGCGGGTGCAGCCGCGGAAGATCTCGACGGACATCCGCTCGTGGACGGTCTCGGCGAGGGGGACGAGCGGCTGCTTCGGGTACGGCCATTCGTCGAGGTCCATGACGGTGTGCTTGGACACGCGCCACGGGACACCGGACTTGTTGGGCACGACACGGCCGATACGGCCGTCGGGGAGGTACTCGACGTCGTAGAAACCGGGGACGTAGACGCCGCCGGTCCGCGCGAGGCGGAACAGCACCTCTTCGCGCCCGCCGGGCCGGCCCTCGGCCTTCCAGGCGCGGATGATCTCGGTGATCTCCAGCACGGCCTGCTCGCCGTCGCCGATGACCGCGCAGTCGATGAAGTCCGCGATGGGCTCGGGGTTGAACGCGGCGTGGCCGCCCGCCAGCACGATGGGGTGGTCGACGGTGCGGTCCTTGGACTCCAGCGGGATACCCGCGAGATCCAGGGCCGTGAGCATGTTGGTGTAGCCGAGCTCGGTGGAGAAGCTCAGGCCGAACACGTCGAAGGCTCCGACGGGGCGGTGGCTGTCCACGGTGAACTGCGGCACCTTGTGCTCGCGCATCAGCTCCTCGAGGTCGGGCCACACGCTGTAGGTGCGCTCGGCGAGGACGCCCTCACGCTCGTTGAGCACCTCGTAGAGGATCATGACGCCCTGGTTGGGGAGTCCGACCTCGTAGGCGTCGGGGTACATGAGCGCCCAGCGGACGTCGCACTCGTCCCACGGTTTGACGGTGGAGTTCAGCTCACCGCCGACGTACTGGATGGGCTTCTGCACATGCGGGAGCAGAGCTTCGAGCTGCGGGAAGACCGACTCGGCAGACATCTGTGGACCTTCGTAGCTGGCAGGGGTGACCATCAAGCGTAACCCGGTGCTCAGCCTTTCAGCGCCGCCCGGGGACCGGGGCGCGACGCCCGGGCCCAGACCTCGGGGAGTTCGCGTTCCCGTGCGTCCGCCGCGGCCTCCTCCCGGCCGTACAGGAGTCCCCAGGTGAAGGCGGACTCCCCCGCGTCGTGGGCCTGGACGGCCAGGGTGCGCAGGGCGTCCCGGGCCACCACGCTGTCCTGGTGGTCGCCGAGGACCGACTGGACGGACTTCATCCGTTCGGCGAACCTCTTGGCCGGCTTCCCCAGGGCGGGCTTCGCGGCCTCGGCGGCGTAGCGGACGCGTTTGGCGGCCTTGCGCGCCTCGTGCATGGCCACGTCACGCTCCTCCCCCGGCCGCTGTTGCAGGGCGTGCCCGATCCGGGTGGCCAGGCGGTCGTGGTCCTTGAGCACGGCGCGCGGCAGGACGTCCCGCGGCGCCCCGGCGGCGGCGGGGAGCAGGGGCGGGTCCGCGAGGAGGGCGTCCAGGGAGTCCAGCAGGGCCAGGTAGCGCTCCGCGTCGAGCACGGAGGCCACACGGCGCCGCGAACCGGTGCGCCCGGCGACGGAGGCGAGCTGCAGCCGGGCGCTCACGGGGCCCAGGATCAGGGTCGCCGGCAGCGCGGCGACATCGCGGCGGAGCCGTTCGTCGAGGACCTCCTGGTCGCGGTCGACCCCGAGCTCGGCGGCCAGCCACTTCAGCTCCTCACGGAGCGGGTCGGTGACGGCGCGGTCGAGCGCTCCGCGGTACGTCCTGAACGCGCTGCGCAGCCGCCGGGTGGCGACCCGCATGCGGTGCACGCTGTCCGGCAGGTCGCGGCGTACGGCGGGGTCCAGCGCGACGAGGGCCGTGACCTGGCGGCGCACGTAGGCGAGTACGTGGTCGCCCGCGGTGCGCGGGGAGGGCGGCTTCCCGGTCCGCCGCCGTTTCTTCGGGGCGGTCTCCGCCAGAGCCCTGCTCAGCTTGGAGGGCGCGGCCGAAGGCCGGACACCGGCCTTGCGCAGCCGCCGCTCGACGGCGTCGAGGAGCTTCGGGTCGCCGTCGTCGGCCAGCTCGACCTCAAGCTCGGTCCATGCGGAGGTGGTGCCGTGGCCCTCCTCGGTGAGGCGCTCCGCGAGGACCTCGTCGATGCTCAGCTCGGCGAGCAGGGCACCGTCCTCGTCGAGGAGGTGGTGGACGTCCCGGGAGGAGAGGATCCGCACGACGGGGATCACCGGGGCGTGCCGCACCCGGGAGCGGAGCAGCTCGCCGAGGTCGGGCGGCAGGACGTCGGAGAGCGGGGCCCGGATCTCGTCGCGGACATCGGCGGAGACGGGGAGCTTGAGGTGCCAGCCGGCGTCCGCACCGCCCGTTCTGCGGCGCAGGGTGAGGGAGTCCGCTGCCAGCCGGAAGTCCTCGGTGTCGTAGTAGACGGCGTCGAGCTCGGCGAGGCCCCGGTGGACGACGTCCGAGACCCCGGCCGCACGGGTCAGGTCCGGCAGCCGGGTTTCGGGAGTCGCTTCGTACTTCCGCTCGACCTCACGCTTGGAGTCCGCCATAGGACGAATCTTTCCGTCATGCGCGCGGATATGCAGGGCGGAGCGAAGTGGTCAGGCCGACATCGGCCTCTGCACCTTGATCGACTGGAGCAGCCCGATCGCCACCCAGACCGCGAACATCGACGAGCCTCCGTACGACACGAACGGCAGCGGGAGCCCGGCCACCGGCATGATCCCGAGGGTCATCCCGATGTTCTCGAAGGACTGGAAGGCGAACCAGGCGATGATGCCGGCGGCCACGATCGTGCCGTACAGCTCGGTCGTGCCCCGGGCGATCCGGCAGGCGCGCCACAGGACGACGCCGAGCAGGACGATGATCAGTCCGGCCCCGAGGAAGCCGAGCTCCTCACCCGCGACGGTGAAGACGAAGTCGGTCTGCTGCTCGGGGACGAACTGCCCGGTCGTCTGCGAGCCGTTGAAGAGCCCGGTGCCCGTGAGTCCGCCGGAGCCGATGGCGATGCGGGCCTGGTTGGTGTTGTAGCCGACGCCGGCCGGGTCGAGCGCCGGGTTGGCGAAGGCAGCGAAGCGGGCGATCTGGTAGTCGTCGAGGACCCCGAGCTGCCAGACGGCGAGAGCACCCGCGGTGCCCGCCCCGAGGAGTCCGAAGATCCAGCGGTTGGACGCCCCGGAGGCCAGCAGCACGCCGAGCACGATGACGGCCATGACCATGACGGAGCCGAGGTCGGGCATCAGCATGACGATCGCCATCGGGATGACGGCCAGCCCGAGGGCCTTGGCGACGGTCCGGTGGTCGGGGTGCTGCTGGTCGCCGGCGTCGACGCGGGCGGCGAGCAGCATCGCCATGCCGAGGATGATCGTGATCTTGGTGAACTCGGACGGCTGGAGCGAGAACCCGCCGGGCAGGAGGATCCAGGCGTGCGCGCCGTTGACGGTCGCACCCAGCGGGGTGAGCACCGCGAGGACGAGCACGACCGAGATGCCGTAGAGGACCGGTACCGCTCCCCTCAGGGTCCGGTGCCCGAGCCAGATGGTGCCGATCATCAGCGCGAGGCCGATGCCGGTGTTGAGCGCGTGCCGGAAGAGGAAGAAGTACGGGTCGCCGTGGGTGAGGGAGTCCCGGCCCCGGGTCGCCGACCAGACCAGGAGCGAGCCGACGAAGGACAGCGCGACGGCCGATCCGAGCAGGGGCCAGTCCAGCCGCCGCACGACGGAGTCGCGGGCGGTGAGCCTCACCCAGAGGGAGCGATCCTCGGGGCCGTAGCGCGAGACGGAGAATCCGGCCATCAGTCACGCCTCCCGACGGTCGCCGGCAGGGCACCCGCGAGAGCCTGCGTGCCGTCGTCGACGGGGGCGGGGACGTACGGCCTGATCTTGGGCGACTCGATCTGTCCGTCCGGCTTGATCTTGGGCAGGGTCTTCTGCGGCGTGGGCAGCAGCGCCTTCTTGAGGTTCTGCTTGCCGCTGGCGTCGAGCCCGTAGAGCGCGTTGTAGATGTTGCGCACGGCGGGGCCGGAGGCGCCGGAGCCCGTACCACCCTGGGCGATCGTCATGACGATCGAGTAGTCCTTGGTGTACGTGGCGAACCAGGAGGTCGTCTGCTTGCCGTAGACCTCGGCCGTGCCCGTCTTGGCGTGCATCGGGATCTTGTCCTGGGGCCATCCGCCGAACCGCCAGGCGGCGCTGCCCCGGGTCGCGACTCCCGCGAGGGCTTCGTCTATCTCGTCGCGGGTGTCTCCCTTGAAGGGCAGCTTGCCGTGCGCCTGGGGTGCGATCTCCTGGACGGTCCGGCCGTCGCCGCTGACGACCGCCTTGCCGACGGTCGGGTCGTACAGGGTGCCGCCGTTGGAGATCGCGGCGTAGATGGTCGCCATCTGGATCGGGGTGACGAGCGTGTCGCCCTGTCCGATGGAGTAGTTGACCGAGTCACCGGCGCGCATCTTGTAGCCCTCGAGGCAGCCCTCGTACGCGATCTTCTCGACGTACGTGCCGTCCTTCTTGCCCTGCTTGCACCACGAGGTCTTGTTGGCGTCGTAGAAGCTCTGCTTCCACTGGCGGTCGGGGACGCGGCCGGAGACCTCGTTGGGGAGGTCGATGCCGGTCTCCTTGCCGAGGCCGAACTGGTGGGCCGTCTTGTAGAACCAGTCCGACGGGGCCTTCTTCGGCTTGTTGCCGCCGTCCTTCGCCCACTCCTTGTGCGCCAGGCCGTAGTAGACGGTGTCGCAGGAGACCTCGAGCGCGCGGCCGATGCTGATGCTTCCGTAGCCCTGGGACTCGAAGTTCTTGAAGGTCTGGCCACCGATGGAGTACGAGCTGGGGCACGGGTAGTTCCCGTCGAACGGGTACCCGGCGTTGACCGCGGCCGTCGAGGAGATGACCTTGAAGATGGAGCCGGGGGCGGCGGTGCCCTGGATGGCGCGGTTCAGCAGCGGGAAGTTGGACTTCTTGCCGGTGAGCTTGGCGTAGTCCTTGGCCGAGATGCCGCCGATCCAGGCGTTCGGGTCGTACGTCGGCAGGGATGCCATGGACACGATCCGGCCGGTCTTGGCCTCCATGACGACGACGGCGCCGGAGTCGGCCTTGTACAGCTCGTTGGTGTTGCGGTCCATCTCCTTGCGGGCCGTCTCCATCGCCTTGTTCAGCTCGTACTCGGCGACGGCCTGGACACGGGCGTCGATGGAGGTGACCACGTTGGCCCCGGGCTCCGCCTCGTCGTTCTGCGCCTGGCCGATGACACGGCCGAGGTTGTCGACCTCGTAGCGGGTGACGCCGGCCTTGCCGCGGAGCTCCTTGTCGTACGTGCGCTCAAGGCCCGAGCGGCCGACCTGGTCGGAGCGGAGGTAGGGCGAGTCGGTGTCCTGGGCCTTGGTGACCTCGTCGTCGGTGACCGGCGAGAGGTAGCCGAGGACCTGGGCGGTGTTGGCCTTGCCCGGTGCGGCGTAGCGGCGCACGGCGGTGGGTTCGGCGGTGATGCCGGGGAAGTCCTCGGCGCGCTCACGGATCGTGAGGGCCTGCTGGGTGGTGGCCTCGTCGGTGACGGGGATCGGCTGGTAGGGCGAGCCGTTCCAGCAGGGCTGCGGGGTCTTCGCGTCGCAGAGCCGGACCTTGTCCTGCACGTCCTTGGGCTTCATGTCGAGCACGTCGGCGAGCCGCGCGAGGACGCCGACCCCGTCGTCCTTCATCTTCATCAGCTCGGTGCGGCTCGCGGAGACGACAAGGCGGGTCTCGTTGTCCGCGAGCGGGACGCCCCGCGCGTCGAGGATGGCCCCCCGGACGGCGGGCTGCACGACCTGCTGGACGTGGTTGTTCTTCGCCTCGTCGGTGTACTCCTGCCCGTTGCGGATCTGGAGGTACCAGAGCCGCCCGCCGAGCGTCAGGAGCAGGGAGAAGACGAGGACCTGGATGACGACGAGACGGATCTGGACCCGCGGGGTCCGTCCGGTCTCCGGAATGTTGCTCACGGTGCGCCCCCGGTGGTGGTGGGTCGGCCCGGGGTACGGGGGTGGCTGCCCCCGGTGCCCGTCCGGTGCCGGTACGGCCTCACAGTCGCTTGACCCCCTTGATCCTTCCCGCGCGTGCGGCGCGGCTGCGGGCCGCCCTCAGGCGCATCCCGCCGCGCTGGCTGCCGATCCGCAGCCCGGTGCCCGAGGCCAGCCAGCCCGCGGCGACGTCACCGCTGCCGGAGCTGTCGGCGACCGGGTCGTTCTCCGTGCGTCTGGCCAGCGCCATGATCAGCGGAACGGTGAACGGCGCGAGCAGCAGGTCGTACACCGCGGCGGTGAACAGCAGGCTGCCCAGGCCCACATGACGGGCGGCCGTGTCGTTGACGAGGGCGCCGACTCCGGCGTACAGCAGGGTCGATCCGATGGCCGCGGCGACGACGAAGGCCATCGGGGTGAAGGCCGACTTGAGCTGGCCGTTCTCGGGCCGGGCCATTCCGGCGAGGTAGCCGATGACGCAGAGCACCAGGGCGTAGCGCCCGGCGGCGTGGTCGGCGGGCGGCGCGAGGTCGGCGAGGAGGCCCGCGCCGAAGCCGATGAGGGCGCCGCTGACGGGCCCGTACACGAAGGCGAGTCCGAGGACGACGAGGAGCAGCAGGTCCGGGGTGGCGCCGGGGAGCTGGAGGCGGGCGAGGACGGAGACCTGGATGACGAGGGCGACCACGACCAGGGCGACGGAGAGCAGAGTCCTGTTCAAGCGCATGGGGATCAGCTCTATTCCTGCTCGTTCGCCGCGTCACCGGCGGCCGGGTCGGGTCTGCCCGAGGCGCCGGGTGAAGCGGACGCGTCGGGCTTCTCGTTGATGTTCCCGACGACCTTCCCGCTGCCGTCGACGAGGTCGCCGTTCGGCTGGACGGTGACGGTGACGGTCGGGGTGGGCTTGGGCTTCTCCGGCTTCTTGGGCTGCTTCGGCAGCACCATGTCGCGGGGGTCCTCGCGGGGCGCCTGGACGACGATGCCCACGATGTCGAGCTTGGTGAAGCCGACGAACGGCTCGACGTAGACGGTCCGGGTCAGGTCGCCCCCGGACGGGTCCACGCGGACGACCTGGCCGACCGGCACGCCGGGGACGAAGGGCTTGTCCTTGCTGGAGCCGAAGGTGACGAGGCGGTCGCCCTTCTTCACCTCGGCCTTGCCGTTGAGGAACTGGACCGAGAGCGGCCGGGAGCCCTGACCGGTGGCGAAGCCGAGCTCGTCGGTCTTCTCCAGCCGGGTGCCGACGGTGAAGTCGGGGTCGTTGGCCAGCAGGACGGTCGCGGTGTTCGGGCCGACGGTCGTGATCCTGCCTACGAGCCCTTCGCCGTTCAGTACGGTCATGTCGCGCGTGAGGCCGTCATCGGCCCCCGCGTCGATGGTGATGGTCCAGGAGAAGCCCTGGGCCGCTCCTATGGCGATGACCTCGGCGGCCTTGATGCCGTACTGGCCGGCCCCCGCGCTCTTCAGCATGGTGTCGAGCTGACGGACCTTGCTGGCGTTGCGGTCGTCGCTGCCGAGCTTCGTCTTCAGCGTGGCGTTCTCGTGCTCCAGGGCCGCGATCCGGTCGTGCCGGTCACCGGAGTCCCGTACGGCGCCGATGGCGTTGCCCACCGGGTCCACCGCCGCGGAGACGCCGTTCTCGACCGGTCCGAAGACCGTGGCTGCGGCCTGCCGGGCTCCGTCGACCGGAGACTCCTCGCCACCGCGGATATCCACCGTGATCAGGGCGAATGCGATGGCGATCAGCAGCACCAGGAGCAGCCGGCTCTCTCGTGTGTCCCTCACGTGCGGCGGCCGTGCCTTCCTCGTCGGAATGTTCGTGCCTGTATACCAACATTCCGCCGTACGGGACGGCAGTGCCCGTACGGCGGAACATCGTGTTCTAGCGCCGGGGCTGGGCGTCCAGCACCTGCTGGAGCGCCTCGAACTCCTCGACGCACTTGCCGGATCCGAGCGCCACCGAGTCCAGCGGGTCCTCGGCGATGTGGATCGGCATGCCCGTCTCGTGGCGGAGCCGCTCGTCGAGTCCGCGCAGGAGCGCGCCGCCGCCGGTGAGGACGATGCCGCGGTCCATGACGTCGCCGGAGAGCTCCGGCGGGCACTTGTCGAGCGTCGTCTTCACGGCGTCGACGATCGCGTTGACCGGCTCCTCGATGGCCTTGCGGACCTCGGTCGCGGAGATGACCACGGTCTTGGGCAGGCCCGAGACCAGGTCGCGTCCGCGGATCTCGGTGTGCTCGTCCTTCTCCATCTCGAACGCCGAGCCGATCGTGATCTTGATCTGTTCGGCGGTCCGCTCACCGAGGAGGAGGGAGTACTCCTTCTTGATGTGCTGGATGATCGCGTTGTCCAGCTCGTCACCGGCGACCCGGATCGACTGGGCAGTGACGATTCCGCCGAGCGAGATCACGGCGACCTCGGTGGTGCCGCCACCGATGTCGACGACCATGTTCCCGGTGGCCTCGTGGACCGGCAGACCGGAACCGATGGCCGCGGCCATGGGCTCCTCGATGATGTGCACCTGGCGCGCGCCGGCCTGCGTCGACGCCTCGATGACGGCGCGTCGCTCGACCCCTGTGATGCCGGAGGGCACACAGACGACGACCCGCGGGCGGGCCAGGTAGCGGCGCTTGTGGATCTTGAGGATGAAGTAGCGGAGCATGCGCTCCGTGATCTCGAAGTCGGCGATCACGCCGTCCTTCAGTGGCCGCACGGCAACGATGTTGCCCGGCGTGCGGCCGATCATCTTCTTTGCCTCGGAGCCGACCGCCAGGATTCCGCCGGTGTTGGTGTTGATGGCCACGACGGACGGCTCGTTCAGAACGATGCCGCGCCCCCTGACGTACACCAGCGTGTTGGCAGTCCCGAGGTCGATAGCCATGTCACGGCCGATGAACGACATTGAGTTCCCCTTGTTCCCCATGAGGATGTGTCGGGCCTTCCCAAGAAGCGAAGAATGGCTTGTTTTAGGTAGGCGAGGGTTGGCGCTGCGGGCGTGGAAGCTTCCATCGTAGTGCCGTATGCACGGACACAGCGCGAGGGTCCTTCGCCATGGCGAGCAGAACGGCTGCCCGTTCCACCCATGGTGACGTTACGTCGGAGGGATGCGTTCCCGCGAGACGTGACCCTATGCCGAAGGGCGACCGAATTACTTCGGTCGCCCAGGTCATGAGCGCTGATTGGCGGAGCCGAAGTCAGGAAAGTCCCGGAAAGAACAGCTTGAGTTCTCGCTCTGCGGACTCCTCGGAGTCCGAGGCGTGGATGAGGTTCTCGCGGGTGATCGAACCGAAGTCACCGCGGATCGAGCCGGGCGCGGCGGCGATCGGGTCGGTCGGGCCTGCCAGCGCGCGGACGCCCTCGATCACCCGCTCGCCTTCGGCCACCAGGGCGACGACGGGGCCGGACGCCATGAACTCGACGAGCGGCTCGTAGAACGGACGGCCCTTGTGCTCGCCGTAGTGCTGCTCCAGGGTCTCCTGGTCGAGCGTGCGCAGTTCCAGCGCGGTGATCGTCCAGCCGGCCTTGCGTTCGATGCGGCCGACGATCTCGCCGATCAGCCCGCGCCGTACGGCGTCGGGCTTGAGAAGGACGAGGGTGCGCTGAGTCATGTGCGGCTCCTTGCGGGCTTTCGGGGCGGGTGAGGGCGAGATTACAGGGGCGCGCCGGCGGTCCCGCCGCCGGGCTTACACAGCGTCATCCTCGGGCCGGAGCCTGCGTGCTCTCCTGTGCCTCGGCCTGGGCGGCCCACCGCGCCTTGGCCTCGTCGATCCTGCGGCCGTAGTGCACCGAGGCCCACCAGAGGGCAGCGAAGATCACACCGAGGATGAACATCATCGGGACGAAGAAGCCGCTCAGGACCAGCAGGACCTGGAGCGCCCAGCCGAGCTGTACGCCACCGGGCCGGGTGAGAACACCGCAGAGCAGGACGGACAGGAGCATGCCGATGCCGCAGACCGTCCAGACGGTGCCCATGGACATGTCGTCGGACTTCATCGCCACGAGCCCGGCGAAGCCGATGACGAAGAATTCACCGATCAGCGTCGATGCACAGAGCGTACGCACAGGTCAGCGCCTTCCCAGGAGCAGCCGGGCCTCGCCGACCGTGATCACGGATCCGGTCACCAGGACTCCGGCGCCCGCGTATTCGGCCTCTTCCTCGGCGAGGGTGATGGCCGCCTCCAGCGCGTCGTCCAGACGCGGTTCGACCTGGACGCGTTCGTTGCCGAAGACCTCGACGGCGACAGCGGCCAGCGCGTCCGCGTCCATGGCGCGCGGGCTGGAGTTCTGGGTGACGACGACCTCGGCGAAGATCGGCTCGAACGCTTCGAGCAGTCCCCGGACGTCCTTGCCGTCACTCGCGCCGACGACCCCGATCAGCCGGGAGAAGCTGAACGCCTCGGAGACGCCCTCCGACGCGGCGAGCGCACCGGCCGGGTTGTGCGCCGCGTCCAGGACGACGGTGGGGCTGGACCTGACGACCTCCAGGCGGCCCGGTGAGAGGACGGACAGGAAGGCCTTGCGGACCGCTTCGACGTCGAGGCTGCGGGCCTGTTCCGCCCCGATACCGAAGAACGCCTCGACGGCGGCGAGCGCCACCACCGCGTTGTGCGCCTGGTGCGCCCCGTAGAGCGGCAGGAAGATGTTGTCGTACTCGCCGCCCAGGCCCCGCAGGGTGAGGAGCTGCCCGCCGACCGCGATCTCACGGGAGACGATGCCGAACTCCATGCCCTCGCGGGCGACGGTGGCGTCGACCTCGACGGCCTTCTTCAGCATGACCTGCGCGGCGTCGACCGGCTGCTGGGCCAGGATCACCGTCGCGCCCTGCTTGACGATGCCGGACTTCTCACCGGCGATCTCGGCTGCCGTGGAACCGAGGCGGTCGGTGTGGTCCAGCGAGATGGGGGTGACGACGGCGACCGAGGCGTCGATGACGTTCGTCGCGTCCCAGGTACCGCCCATGCCGACCTCGACGACCGCGACGTCGACCGGAGCGTCGGCGAACGCCGCGTACGCCATGCCGGTCAGGACCTCGAAGAAGGAGAGCCGGTAGGGCTGCTGGGCGTCCACCATCTCGACGTACGGCTTGATGTCGTTGTACGTCTCGATGAAGCGCTCGGCCTCGATGGGCGCGCCGTCCAGGCTGATCCGCTCGGTGATCGACTGGACGTGCGGTGAGGTGTAGCGGCCGGTACGGAGCTCGAAGGCGCTCAGCAGGGCCTCGACCATGCGGGCCGTGCTGGTCTTGCCGTTCGTCCCCGTGATGTGGATCGAGGGGTAGGCGCGCTGGGGCTCGCCCAGCACGTCCATCAGGGCGGCGATACGGGTCACCGACGGCTCGAGCTTGGTCTCGCCCCAGCGGCCGGCGAGCTCCTGCTCCACCTCGCGCAGTGCCCTGTCGGTCTCGGGGTCGGCCGGGCGGTCGGGGACGGCCTCGCCCTGCGGCGGGCCCGACTGGGTGCGCAGCGTCCGGCTCCCGGCCTCGATCACCGCCAGGTCGGGGTCGCGCTGGGTCTCTTCGTCGACGATCTCCGCGAAGGCGTCGTCGGGGTCGGACGCGTCGTGCCGGTCTGAAGGGCGGGGCTCACTCACAGGGTCAGTCTACGGATGGCCGCGGACATCGCACGCAGCGCCCGCTGCGCCGCTCCGGAGCGGCCCCGTGCGGGCATGACGAAGCCCCCGCGCTCCCGGTCGGTCGGGGGCGCGGGGGCTCCGCACTCAGGTGATCAGCCCTGGGGCAGGTTCGCCAGCTGGGCGGCGATCCGCTCGATGTCGGCCTCCGCCTTGGCGAGCCGGCCACGGATCTTGTCGACCACGTTGTCCGGTGCCTTGGCCAGGAAGGCCTCGTTGCCGAGCTTGCCGGTGGCCTGGGCCTTCTCCTTCTCGGCGGCGCCCAGGTCCTTCGTGAGGCGCTTGCGCTCGGCCTCGACGTCGATCGTGCCGGACAGGTCGAGGGCGACCGTGGCTCCGGCGACCGGCAGCGTGGCCGTCGCGTGGAAGCCGTCGCCGGCCGGCTGGAGGCGCAGCAGCTGGCGGATGGCCGCCTCGTGCGGGGCGAGCACCGTGCCGGTGACGGTCAGCTCGGCCGGGACCTTCTGGCCCGGCTGGAGGCCCTGGTCCGAGCGGAAGCGTCGGACCTCTGTGACGATCTGCTGGACGAGCTCGATCTCCTTCTCGGCCGCCTCGTCACGGAAGCCGCTGTCCTGGGGCCAGTCGGCGACGACGACGGACTCCTGACCGGTGAGGGTCGTCCAGAGCTGCTCGGTCACGAACGGGACGATCGGGTGCAGCAGCCGGAGCGTGACGTCGAGGACCTCGCCGAGGACCCGGGCGGACACCTGCGCCTGCTCGCCCCCGGCGAAGAACGTGGTCTTCGACAGCTCGACGTACCAGTCGAAGACCTCGTCCCACGCGAAGTGGTAGAGGGCGTCGCTGAGCTTGGCGAACTGGAAGTCCTCGTAGAACGCGTCGGCGTCGGCGACGGTCTTGTTCAGCCGCGACAGGATCCAGCGGTCGGTGGCCGAGAGCTGCTCGACGGGCGGGAGCGCGCCCTCCACCGTCGCGCCGTTCATCATCGCGAAGCGGGTCGCGTTCCAGATCTTGTTGGCGAAGTTGCGGGAGGCCTGGACCCAGTCCTCGCCGATCGGGACGTCCGTGCCGGGGTTGGCGCCCTTGGCGAGGGTGAAGCGGACGGCGTCGGAGCCGTACGTGTCCATCCAGTCCAGCGGGTCGACGACGTTGCCGAAGGACTTCGACATCTTCTTGCCGCGCTCGTCACGGACCAGGCCGGTGAGCGCGATCGTCTTGAACGGGGCCTCGCCGTCCATGACGTACAGACCGAACATCATCATCCGGGCGACCCAGAAGAAGATGATGTCGTGTCCGGTGACCAGGACGTCGGTCGGATAGAACTTCTTGAGGTCCGGGGTCTCCTCCGGCCAGCCGAGCGTCGAGAACGGCCACAGGCCGGACGAGAACCAGGTGTCCAGGACGTCGACGTCCTGGGTCCAGCCCTCGCCCGCGGGCGGCTGCTCGTCGGGGCCGACGCAGACGACCTCGCCCTCGGGGCCGTACCAGACGGGGATGCGGTGGCCCCACCAGAGCTGGCGCGAGATGCACCAGTCGTTGAGGTTGTCGACCCAGTCGAAGTACCGCTTCTCCATCTCCTTGGGGTGGATCGCGACCCGGCCGTCACGGACCGCGTCACCGGCGGCCTTGGCGAGGGTCTCGACCTTGACCCACCACTGGAGGGAGAGCCGGGGCTCGACGGTCGTGCGGCAACGGGAGCAGTGGCCGACGGAGTGGACGTACGGACGCTTCTCGGCCACGATCCGGCCCTGCTCGCGCAGCGCCCCGACGATCGCGGACCGGGCCTCGAAGCGGTCGAGGCCCTCGAACGGGCCGGCGACGGTGATGACGCCCCGCTCGTCCATGACGGTCATCGACTCCAGGCCGTGGCGCTGGCCGATCGCGAAGTCGTTCGGGTCGTGCGCCGGCGTCACCTTGACGGCGCCGGTGCCGAACTCCGGGTCGACGTGGTGGTCGGCGACGACCGGGATCGTGCGGTCGGTCAGCGGCAGCTTGATCCGCTTGCCGATGAGGTGCGTGTAGCGCGCGTCGTCCGGGTGGACGGCGACCGCCGTGTCACCGAGCATCGTCTCGGCGCGGGTCGTGGCGACGACCAGCGTCTGCTCGCCCTCGCCGTACGTGATGGAGACGAGCTCCCCGTCGTCGTCCTGGTAGTCGACCTCGATGTCCGAGATGGCCGTCAGACAGCGCGGGCACCAGTTGATGATGCGCTCGGCGCGGTAGATCAGCTCGTCGTCGTACATCTTCTTGAAGACGGTCTGGACGGCGGCGGAAAGGCCCTCGTCCATGGTGAAGCGCTCACGGGACCAGTCGACGCCGTCGCCCAGGCGGCGCATCTGGCCGAGGATCTTGCCGCCGTACTCTTCCTTCCACTGCCAGACGCGCTCGACGAACGCCTCGCGCCCCAGGTCGTGACGGGACTTGCCCTCCTCGCCGAGCTGCTGCTCGACCTTGTTCTGGGTGGCGATGCCGGCGTGGTCCATGCCGGGCAGCCACAGCGCCTCGTACCCCTGCATCCGCTTGCGGCGGGTGAGGGCGTCCATGAGCGTGTGCTGGAAGGCGTGGCCCAGGTGGAGGGAGCCGGTGACGTTGGGCGGCGGGATGACGATCGTGTACGGAGGCTTCTCGCTCTCCGGGTCCGCCGTGAAGTAACCGCGCTCCACCCAGCGCTCGTACAGCTTCCCCTCTACCTCGGCCGGCGCGTACTGGGTCGGCAGTTCGGGGATGCTGGCTGGCTGCTGCGCTGCGTTCTCGGTCACGCAGGACAGTTTAGGGGCGTCACAGTCGTGCACTGAAACCGGTTTGTTGAGTAACGGTGTATGCCCGGATGCCCTAAGTGAGCGCCGCTTCCGTCAGGATGTTCGGAACGCATAAGCATTCTGGAGGGGACAGCACCATGAGCCACAACCAGCCGGGTCCGTACGGCGGGCAGCAGCCGCAGGGCCAGCCCGGACCGTACGGCCAGCAGCCGGGTCCGTACGGCCAGCAGCCCGGCCCGTACGGGAGCCCGCCGCCGCAGGGTCCGCCGCAGGGCCAGCCCGGCTACGGCTACCCGCAGCAGGCCCCCCAGGGTGTCCCGCCGCAGCAGCAGCCCCCGCAGCCGGGCTACGGCTACCCGCAGCAGCCCGGCCCGTACGGCCAGCAGCCGCCCACGCCGCCGTACGGCGGTCAGCAGGCGTACCCCGGCATGCCGCCCCAGCCGGGAGCCCCGAAGAAGAAGACGGGCCTGATCATCGGCGGCGCCGTGGTGGCCCTGGCGGTCATCGCGGGCGGGGTGTACTTCATGACCTCGGGGGGCTCCAGCAACAGCGACGTCGCGGACTCCACCAAGGGGTACAAGCTCACGCCGGCCGCCTCGGTCGACGACTACAAGCAGAACAGCGCCCGGCCGGCGGCCTCGAAGCCTCTGACAGGCAAGGACAAGGCCGAGGCCGAGGCCATGGGGATCAAGAACCCCACCCAGGTGACCGCCCAGTACGTGAGTGGTGACGAGAAGAACCCACTCACCATGAAGCAGCTGCTGCTCACGGGTTTCTGGGGAGAGGTCACCGACCCCGCGAAGGTGGTCGACGGCGCCTTCAAGAACGCCGAGCTGGAGATGGCGAAGGGCGAGGACAGCGAGAAGGTCTCGCTCGTCGGCGACCCCGAGGCCGTCGAGCCCGAAGGGTTCGAGGGCGCGCTGATGAAGTGCCAGAGCCTCAGGACGGTCAACGATGAGGCCGACGGCTCGGTCGAGAAGGGCCCCAAGGAAGTCGTCACACCCGTGTGCGTGTGGACCGACTACAGCACGGTCGGCATCGTCGTGGGTGTGGACGTCGGCGCGATGATGACCAACAAGGCCATGCCGCAGGCGGATGTGGCCGCCCTCGCCGCCAAGCTCTACAACACCTCGCGCACCAAGGTCTGATCCGCAAGACCGAAGGGGCGCCCGGCCGTTGGCCGGGCGCCCCTTCGCGTATGCCGTTGTCGCTGCCGCTACGCGGACTTCTCGTGGCGGCCGCCGCCGTCGTTCTTGCCGATCGTGCGCGGCTCGCGCGGGACCAGCGTCGGGTTGACGTTGTTGCGGACGACGTCCGGGGTGATGACCACGCGGGCCACGTCCTTGCGGGACGGGACCTCGTACATCACGGACTGGAGGACCTCTTCCATGATGGCGCGCAGACCGCGCGCGCCCGTCTGGCGCAGGATCGCCTGGTCGGCGATTGCTTCGAGGGCCTCGCGCTCGAACTCCAGCTCCACACCGTCGAGTTCGAACAGACGCTGGTACTGCTTCACCAGTGCGTTGCGCGGCTCGATCAGGATCTGGAGCAGTGCCTCGCGGTCCAGGTTGTGGACCGAGGTCAGGACGGGGAGACGGCCGATGAACTCGGGGATCATCCCGAACTTCACCAGGTCCTCCGGCATGACCTCCTGGAACTGGTCGCTGGCCTGGATCTCCAGCTTGGAGCGGATCGTCGCGCCGAATCCGATGCCCTTGGCGCCGGCCCGCGACTCGATGATCTTCTCCAGGCCCGAGAAGGCGCCGCCCACGATGAACAGCACGTTCGTCGTGTCGATCTGGATGAACTCCTGGTGCGGGTGCTTCCGTCCGCCCTGCGGCGGCACGGAGGCGGTGGTGCCCTCCAGGATCTTCAGCAGGGCCTGCTGCACGCCCTCGCCCGATACGTCACGCGTGATCGACGGGTTCTCGCTCTTGCGGGCGACCTTGTCGATCTCGTCGATGTAGATGATCCCGGTCTCGGCCTTCTTGACGTCGTAGTCCGCGGCCTGGATCAGCTTCAGCAGGATGTTCTCGACGTCCTCGCCGACATACCCGGCCTCGGTCAGCGCCGTCGCGTCCGCGATGGCGAACGGGACGTTGAGCATGCGGGCCAGTGTCTGCGCGAGGAGCGTCTTGCCGGAACCCGTGGGGCCCAGCAGCAGGATGTTGGACTTGGCGAGCTCGATCGCGTCGTCGCGATTCGCGCCGCCGCCGTTCTCCCCCGCCTGGACCCGCTTGTAGTGGTTGTACACAGCGACCGAGAGGGCCTTCTTCGCGGGCTCCTGCCCGACGACGTACCCCTCGAGGAACTCGTAGATCTCGCGCGGCTTGGGGAGTTCCTCCCACCGCACCTCGGAGGTCTCGGCGAGCTCCTCCTCGATGATCTCGTTGCAGAGATCGATGCACTCGTCGCAGATGTACACACCGGGTCCCGCGATGAGCTTCTTCACCTGCTTCTGGCTCTTTCCGCAGAACGAGCACTTGAGCAGGTCGCCGCCATCACCGATGCGTGCCACGAGGTGATTCCCCTTCGCCTGGGAGCAGCCTGGTTCAGCGGCTCCTGGTGCCTCTATCCGACGGTACCTTGCCTGGCCCCCCGTTCGGGCCCCCCTTGGCACGGTTCACACGGCCGTGGCCGTGCGGACGGTATGTGCCAAGGGGAAAGACCGACGTCAGACGGACGCGCCGGCTGTGGTCTTACGGGTGGAGACAATCTGGTCCACCAGACCGTACGCGAGTGCGTCGTCAGCGGTAAGGATCTTGTCGCGCTCGATGTCCTCGCTGATCTTCTCCAGCGGGGTGGTGGAGTGCTTGGCCAGCATCTGCTCGAGCTGGGTGCGCATCCGCAGGATCTCGTTGGCCGCGATCTCCAGGTCGGAGAGCTGCTCACGGCCGGTCTGCGAGGACGGCTGGTGGATCAGCACACGGGCGTGCGGGAGCGCCATGCGCTTGCCCGGGGTGCCCGCGGCCAGCAGGACGGCGGCGGCGGAGGCCGCCTGGCCCATGCAGACCGTCTGGATGTCCGGCTTCACGAACTGCATCGTGTCGTAGATCGCGGTGAGCGCGGTGAACGAGCCGCCGGGGCTGTTGATGTAGATCGAGATGTCCCGGTCCGGGTCCATCGACTCCAGGCACAGGAGCTGCGCCATGACGTCGTTGGCCGAGGCGTCGTCGATCTGGACGCCCAGGAAGATCACGCGCTCCTCGAAGAGCTTCGCGTACGGGTCGTACTCGCGCACGCCCTGCGAGGTGCGCTCCACGAAGCGCGGGACGACGTAGCGGTTGTCCACCTGCGGGCCCGTGTAGAGGCCGCTCGCGGAGGCGCCGGAGAAGTTGTTCATGTGGGTCTTCACCATCCTGGTGGCGTAACTGTGGGCTGGGGGTCTCGGCGTACGAGAGGGAGCGGGGTGCTGCACGCCCGGATCAGGCGCCGGTGCCGCCGCCGCCCGGAATGCCCGACGCGACCGAGATGATCTCGTCGATGAGGCCGTACTCCTTGGCCTCCTCGGCGGTGTACCAGCGGTCGCGGTCGCCGTCGCGGATGATCGTCTCCACGGTCTGACCGGAGTGGTGAGCGGTGATCTCGGCCATCCGCGTCTTCGTACGGAGCAGGTACTGCGCCTGGATCCTGATGTCCGAGGCGGTACCGCCGATGCCGGCCGAACCCTGGTGCATGAGGATGTCGGTGTTCGGGAGCGCGAAGCGCTTGCCCGCCGTGCCACCGGTGAGCAGGAACTGGCCCATCGAGGCCGCCATGCCCATACCGATGGTGACCACGTCGTTCGGGATGTACTGCATGGTGTCGTAGACCGCCATGCCTGCCGTCACCGAGCCGCCGGGGCTGTTGATGTAGAGGTAGATGTCCTTCTCGGGTTCCGCGGCAAGGAGCAGAAGCTGTGCGGTGATCTTGTTGGCGATGTCATCGTCGACCTGCTGACCGAGGAAGATGATGCGCTCGCCGAGCAGTCGGCTGTAGACCTGGTCACCGAGGCCTCCACCGAGGGACGGCTCTCCGGCGGCGTAGGGCATCAGATTCGTCACGTATCCACCTGCTCGTCTCTGACGGCTCCGGCCGTCTCAGCGTCTTCGTACCGGGTGGGCCGGGACTACCCGACCCTTCCTCTTCATGGACCCTAACGCGCAGGTGGGACAACGCCATCCCGCTTCCCCAACTGTTCGCTGGGAGCGCAAGGTGAGCAGTCCGCACACGGGTTCCCGGGCTCCGTCCCGGGCGCGGGCCGATATGACGGCGGGCCCCGGACGCGATACGTCCGGGGCCCGTCGTGCGGATCAGATCAACGAGCGGAGCGGGGCTCAGGCCTCGTTCTTCTCGTCCTTCTTCTCCTCGGCCGCCTCGGTGGCCTCGTCCGAGGCCTCCACTGCGTCCGCTTCGTCTTCGTCGTCCTCGAGCTCGACGATCTCACCGTTGGTGTCGACGACCTTGGCGGCCTCGACGACGACGGCGAGCGCCTTGCCGCGGGCGACCTCGCCGACGAGCATCGGCACCTGGCCGCCTTCGACGACGGCCTGGGCGAACTGGTCGGGGCTCATGCCGGAGGACTGCGCGCGCCGCATGAGGTGCTCGGTGAGCTCCTCCTGGTTGACGTTCAGCTTCTCCTTGTTGACGAGCTCGTCAAGGATGAACTGGGTCTTGATGCCCTTGACGGCCTGCTCGGAGGTCTCGTTCTCGAACTCCTCCAGGGTCTTGCCCTGGATCTCGAGGTACTTCTCGAGGTCGAGACCCATCTGGCCGAGCTGGTGGTGCTCGAGGTTGTGCTTGCGGGTCTGGACCTCGTCCGCGAGAAGCTTCTCGGGGATCGGGACCTCGGCCAGCTTCAGCAGCTCCTCGAGGACGCGCTCCTGGGCCTGGGTGGCCTGGTCGTACTGCTTGGTGCTCTCGAGGCGCTTGCGGCTGTCCTCGCGCAGCTCGGCGAGCGTGTCGAACTCGCTCGCCATCTGTGCGAAGTCGTCGTCCAGCTCGGGCAGTTCGCGCGAGGCGACGGCGGTGACCTTGACGGTGACCTCCGCTTCCTTGCCCTCGGCGGAGCCGCCCTTCAGCTCGGAGGTGAAGGTGGCCTCGCCACCGGCCTCCAGGCCGGTCACGGCCTCGTCGATGCCTTCGAGGAGCTCGCCGGAACCGATGGTGTACGAGACACCCGCGGCCACGCCGTCCTCGAGGACCTCTCCGTCGACCTTGGCCTCGAGGTCGATCGTCACGACGTCGCCCTCGGCGGCGGCGCGCTCGACCGGGTTGGTCGAGGCGAAGCGCTCGCGGAGCTGCTCCACGGCCTTGTCGACGTCCTCGTCACTGACTTCGAGTGCGTCCACGGTGACCTCGATGCCGGAGTAGTCCGGAATCTCGATCTCGGGACGGACATCCACCTCGGCGGTGAAGGCCAGCAGTTCGCCGTCCTTGAGCTCGGTGATGTCAACCTCGGGCTGGCCCAGAACGTTGAGCTCACCCTCGTTGACAGCCTCGGTGTAGAACTTCGGAAGGGCGTCGTTGACGGCCTCCTCCAGCACAGCACCACGGCCGAACCGCTGGTCGATGACGCGGTTGGGGATCTTGCCCTTACGGAAGCCCTTCACCGTGACCTGCTGGTTGATCTTCTTGTACGCCGCGTCGAGGCTGTCCTTGAGCTCCTCGAAGGGCACCTCGATGCTGAGCCGAACCCGAGTCGGGTTCAGGGTCTCCACGGCGCTCTTCACGGTTCGGTCTCCTTGGTGGCTGACTTCTTGGGGTTCTGCTGGGCCGCCGAGAGGCGGCTTCGCGGATCGAGCCCGGTACATCAGACACACGGGCACGCAATTTGCATAGTAACGGCAAGGTGGAGGACTCCCACAATGCGATCTTGCTGGTGGTCGGGGTGGCCGGATTCGAACCGACGACCTTCCGCTCCCAAAGCGGACGCGCTACCAAGCTGCGCCACACCCCGTCGGTGCGACACGTAGGGTACATGGAGACGAGCGCTGCGTCGGCCGTTTTGCACAGGCCGTCACCGAGGCCGTCGCGGGGGCACGCCGATACGGATGTGCGCGCACCATCCCCGACCCGCTACGATGCTTCCCGTACCGAGTTCCGCCGGGCCTTCCGGGCCGGTGTCGCGGTGCTCGCGGGCGTAGCTCAATGGTAGAGCCCTAGTCTTCCAAACTAGCTACGCGGGTTCGATTCCCGTCGCCCGCTCCAACGGCTCAGGGCCAGGTCAGAGGTTTTTTCCTCCGCCTGGCCCTGTCGCGTTCCCGGTGGGCTACCCGGGAGGCAGGGCCTCCCGCACCGCCTTCACGGCCGCACTCGGGTCGTACCCCTCGGGGACTCCCTCGACGATGATGATGTCGCCCTCGATGTGCCGCGAGCGCAACGGCGCGATCTCCCGGTACGCCGGGGAGCCCCACCAGGCCCGGGCCTCGGCGATGCCCGGGAATCCGATCATCACGACGTGGCCCGGCCAGCTGCCCTCCTGCACCTCGTGAGGTGTGGCGTGCACGAGGTAGCGCCCGCCGTACGCCTCGAAGGTGACGGGGAGCCGCTCCATGTAGGCGGCGATGTCCGGGTGCGGAGCCGCTTCCTGCAGGTGAGCTATGACATAGGCGGGCATGACGTCCTTACGGTCGGGAGCTCCGCAGGGGCGTACGGGCTTGCGCCCCGTTCACCCCGCGCGACGACACGGCGGAGGGCCGGCCGGCGGCCGGCCGGGCCCGGGCACGCGGTCTCAGAAGCTGATCTGATTGATCGTGTCGGCTATCGAGTTCATGAATCTGTTGATCGACGGCGCCATGCCGGTCGAAGCCAGGAAGAAGCCGAAGAGCACGGCGACGACCGCCGGCCCGCCCTTGAGGGACCCGCCGCGGATGAACACCACCAGGACGATCCCCAGCAGAAGCACCACAGACAGTGAAATGGCCACGACTGATCACACCCTTGGTCGGTCCGCCTTGCCGGCCCGGTGGTGTGCGGCCCAGCACGCCACCGTCGCGACCATCGTGCCACCAACTGCCCTGTGAGTGCTGCCGGGTGAAGAAGAGACATGGCCGGATCACGCCATCCTCGCCGCCCGCGCACGCCCCTGCGTGATCCGGCGTGGGCAGCGCCCGGCGGGGCGCCCGGGCCGGACCGTGCGCCCGCTGCGCGCAGGGGAGTTCGGATATTCGCCGATGTGATCGTTTCCATATCCCCACACTTCATTCACAGCGATTTGCCAGGAGTTCGTGCGACGAAATTCACTCTCGCCAACCACTCGCCGATATGCCCCAATTAAGGGGGATGAATCAGCACCTAACGGTCAGCTCTCGGTGGTTTCAGTTTCGAATACCCGGGAAGACGCGATATCTCTTCAGGGTTTTACGCATGCCGATCGACGGGTCTAAGGTGCATGAGATGTCCCAAGCTCCGAGCGAAATTACGAGGGCCCCGATCACCCCGGAGAGCCGGGAGTCGGAGCCGAGACATGAGCAGATCCTGACGGCCACGGGGGCCCCCTCCCGCACCGACAGGACCGCTCCGGCCGGCACCACCGCACAGGCACCGGCCAAGCGCCGTGACGCGTACTTCGACAATGTGAAGTACCTCGCCATCGTGCTCGTCGCCGTGGCGCACGCGTGGGAGCCGGTGATGGACGGCAGCCGCACGGCGCGAGCGCTGTACATGGTCGTGTACTCGTTCCACATGCCGGCGTTCATCCTCGTATCCGGGTATTTCTCCCGGTCGTTCGACATGAGCCCGGCCAAGGTGAAGCGACTCGTCACCGGTGTCGTGGTGCCCTACGTGCTCTTCGAGACCGCGTACTCGCTCTTCAAGCGGTACGCCGGCGGCGAGGGCGACGCACCCATCACCCTGCTCGACCCGTTCTTCCTCACCTGGTTCCTGATCGCCCTGTTCATCTGGCGCGTCACCACACCGGTGTGGCAGTCGCTGCGCCACCCGCTCCCGGTGGCCCTCGGCATCGCCGTACTCGCCTCGGTGACGCCCGGTATCGGTGACGATCTGGACCTGCAGCGCGTCTGCCAGCTGCTGCCGTTCTTCGTGCTCGGCCTGCTGATGAAGCCGGAGCACTTCCAGATGATCCGGCGGCGCGAAGTACGGCTGCTGGCCCTCCCGCTGTTCGCCGGGGCCCTGGTCTTCGCGTACTGGGCCGCGCCGCGCATGCAGCTCGGCTGGTTCTACCGCAGCAACAGTGCCCAGGAGATGGACTTTCCCTGGTGGTCGGGGGCCGTGATGTTCCTCGCGATGTTCGGATGCGCGCTGGTGCTGACCGTCGCGTTCCTCGCCTGGGTGCCGCGCCGCCACATGTGGTTCACCGCACTGGGAGCCGGGACGATCTGCGGCTACCTGCTGCACGGCTTCCTCGTGAGGGGCGCCGACTACTACGACCTGTTCGACCACCAGGAGTGGCTCACGGGCCCCTTGGGGCTGATCGTCGTCTCTCTCGTCGCGGCGGTCGCCGTGACCCTGCTCTGCACCCCTCCGGTCCGGCGCGTGATGCGCTTCGCCACCGAGCCGGACATGAACTGGGCCTTCCGCCGGAGCCCCGTCAAGCGCTGAGCCTGTCCGGATCGGCCCCGTACCACCGGGGCCGGTCCCGTCGGCGCGTCAGCCCGTGGCGGGGTTGGCCGGATCCCGCCGGTCGGTGGGCCCCGCACCCCCGTCGAGCCCCAACAGCCCACGTACCTGCGCATACTTCTCGGTCAGCCGGGTACGGGTGGCCGGCTCCAGGGCCGCCAGCCGGCCGGGGTCCGCGTTGTGCGCGAGATCCGACTCCTTGATCAGCAGCGCGCCGGGCGTGGCGAGAATCCGCCCGGTGTACGCGAAGAGGTCCTCCCCGTCCCGCTTGGTGACGGCGAGGACCATTTCCTTCACCCGCCGGGGCAGCGGCGCATCGTCCAGCCACTCCCGGGACAGCGCGCCGTCCTCGACCGCGTCGTGCAGCCAGGCGGCGGCCGTCTGCTCCTCGCTGCCGCCCCGGCTCCGTACGCCTTCCGCCACCGCGGCCAGATGCTCGGCGTACGGGCGCCCCGCCTTGTCGGTCTGCCCGCGATGGGCGTCACGGGCGATCGCCTCCACCTGGGACAGGGTCAGATACGGGATCGGCATGGGCCGACTGTACGCCCGGTGCGGCACCCCTTCGAAGGGTCCACGCGTGCATCCCCGATCGTTCGGTAAACTAATTACTGACGATTCCTTGACGCACTCTTGACCCGACGAAGGAGACAGGCTCATCGGACACGCAGACACGCTCATCGCCATGGGGGGCGCGTTCCTCGCCGCCGCCGTCCTCGCCCGTGTCGGCGGCCGCATCGGGCTGCCGACCATCCCCCTGTTCATCCTGGCCGGGATCCTGCTCGGCCCGCACACTCCCGGGGTCGTCCTTCTCGACGACCCCCACGACCTGGAGATGCTCTCCGCGCTCGGCCTGGTCCTGCTGCTCTTCTACCTCGGTCTCGAATTCCATCTGGACGACCTGAAGGAGGGCGGGCGCAAGATGGCGCTCGCCGGCGGGACCTATCTCGCGCTGAACGTCGGCGCGGGCCTCGGCTTCGGCTTCGCGCTCGGCTGGGGCACCTCGGAAGCGCTGGTCCTGGCGGGTGTGCTCGGCATCTCGTCGTCGGCCATCGTCACGAAGGTCCTGGTGGACCTCGGCCGGATCGGAAGTCCCGAGACCCGGCCCATCCTCGGCATCATCGTCGTCGAGGACGTCTTCCTCGCCCTCTACCTGGCAGCCCTGCAGCCGATCCTGTCCGGCGCGGACAGCCTCGGGGCGGCGGTGCTCGACGGCGGCAAGGCCTTCGGCTTCCTGCTGCTGCTCGCCCTGATGGCCCGGTTCGGCACGAAGCTCGTCGGCAAGCTGATGAACACCAAGGACGACGAGCTCCTCGTCATCTCCTTCCTCGGTGTCGCCGTCTTCGTGGCCGGGGTCTCGGAGTGGTTCGGTGTCGCGGACGCGATCGGCGCCTTCATGGTCGGCCTGATGCTGGGCAGCACCACCTCGGGCGCCCGCATCCTGAAGCTGGTCCATCCGCTGCGGGACGCGTTCGGAGCGATCTTCTTCTTCGCCTTCGGGCTCTCCATCAACCCGGGCGACCTGCCGAGCGTGCTGTGGCCGGTGCTGGCCGCCGTCGCGGTGACCGTGGCGATGAACGTGCTCGCCGGAATGGCCACGGCCAGGATCTACGCCTTCGGCCCGAAGGCCACGGCGAACATCTCCACCACCCTCCTGGCACGCGGCGAGTTCGCGCTGATCCTCGCCACCATGGCGGCGGGTGCGGGCCTCGACGAGCGGCTCTCCCCGTTCATCGCCGGGTACGTGCTCCTGCTCGCGGTCCTGTCACCGCTGGCGGCCGGCCGCTCGCACTGGCTCGCCCGGATCCTGCCCGGAGGGCGCGCACGGGAGCAGGAGGCCGAGAAGGAGGCAGTGCCCGTCTGAGGTGCGCTCGACCCGGGTGCGGGGCCGCGTCCGCGCACCCGGGATGACTTCACGTTCGAGTGATGACCCAAAGCTGCGTTGACGCCTGCACCGTTTACACCACTTCCGTACGGTTCAGGCGCGACGGGACAGCAGCAGCAGCGCGCGGTCGTCGTTGACGTCCTTCGCGCAGGCCTCGATCAGATGCCAGGCCGCGCCCTCGAAGCCCGTCGCGACGTAGCGGTCGGCCTCGCCGGTCAGCCGGTCGATGCCGTCGGCCATGTCCCGGTCGGACGCCTCCACCAGGCCGTCCGTGAAGAGCATCAGGACGTCCCCGGGCGCCAGTGAGCCCTTCACCGCGTCGAACTGGGCCCCGTCGTAGACCCCGAGCAGCGGGCCCTCGGCGGCCTTCTCCTCCCACCGGCCGCTGCCGGCGTGCAGCTGCAGGGCGGGCGGATGGCCGGCCGAGAGGAGTTCGTAGTCGCCGGACTCCAGATCGAGGACGAGATGGATGGACGTGGCGAAGCCCTCGTCCCAGTCCTGGCGCAGCAGATAGCCGTTGGCGGCCGGCAGGAAGCCGTGCGGCGGCAGGGAGCCAAGCAGTCCGCCGAAGGCACCGGACAGCAGCAGGGCCCGGGAGCCCGCGTCCATGCCCTTGCCGGAGACATCGGTGAGCACGACTTCCAGGGTGCGTCCGCCGTTGGTGCGGGCGGCGACGACGAAGTCGCCGGAGAAGGACTGGCCGCCCGCCGGGCGGAGCGCCATCTCGCGGTGCCAGCCCTCGGGCAGCCGCGGCAGCGCGCTCTGGACCCGGATCCGCTCGCGCAGGTCGAAGAGCATCGTGCCGCCACGACGCCACGGCACCCCGACCCTCGCGCGGAACTGGGCCAGGACCAGCCCGAAGAAGCCGCAGGCCGCGACGACCAGGACGGTGCCCGGTGTGACCCGGGCGGGCCCGTCCGCGTAGGGACCGAGGGCTATGGACTCCACGATCAGGGCGGCGGCCGCGGTCGCGTAGAGGCTCAGCAGGCTGGCCGGCCGCAACAGCAGACCGCCCGCGACGATCGGCAGGGCCAGGGCGGTCGGGGAGCACCAGACCGGGTTGAGCAGCGTGGTGCAGGTGATCACCGGAATGATGATCAGGAGACCGGCCAGGGCTATCCAGTCGGAGCCGTCACCGCGGAAGTAGTCGACGCCGGACCGGCGCAGCGCGATGCGCGCCCGGTGCATCGATCTTCGCCACCGGGCGGTGTAGCTGTCTGCTCCTCTGCGACGGGCCATTGTCGGGACCTTATCCACCCGACGGCCTCCGGTGCAGGGGGACCCGGTGACAATGTGTTCGAAACGGGTTCGCCAGGGTCTCGCGGCCCTGGTAAGCAGGGCTCATGACTACGGAATTGCGAGTGCTGTCGGCGGCGGAATGGGATGCCTGGTTCGGCAGCCTCGAGTTGGCGTTCGGCGGCGTTCCCTTCGCGCCCGAGAGCCGCGAGATGTACGCCGCCCTGGCCGAGCCGGAGCGTGCGATCGCCCACTGGGACGGCGCCGACTGCGTGGGGACGGCGGGAGCGTACAGCTTCCGTCTGACCGTGCCGGGAGGAGCCGCGGTGCCGGCCGCGGGGGTCACGGGGGTGAGCGTTTCCTCGACGTACCGCAGGCAGGGGCTGCTGACGTCGATGATGCGGCGCCAGCTGGACGACGTCCGGTCCTGGGGCGAGCCGCTCGCGGTGCTGATGGCGTCGGAGCCCGAGATCTACGGCCGGTTCGGCTACGGCGCGGCCACGGCCGAGATGAACCTGCGGATCGACACCTCCCGGGTCCGCCTCGCGCTGCCCCCGGGCACGGACGGGGTGCGGGTGCGCCGCTCGTCCCCGGAGCAGGCGCTCGACGCCTGCGAGGCGGTGTACGGGCGGCTCGCGGCCGCCCGGCCCGGCACCCCCCTGCGCCGGCCCGGCTGGGAGCGGGTGGCTGTCGAGGACCCGGAGAGCAACCGGGAGGGCGGCTCCCCGCTGCAGTGCGTCCTCGCGGAGCGGGACGGCGAGGTGACGGGGTACGTCACGTTCCGCCTGAAGCCCGCGTGGGACGACGCCGGCCCCCGGGGCACGGTGTCGGTGCGGCACCTGGCGGCGCTGGACCCCGCTTCGTACGCGGCACTGTGGCGCTACCTCTTCGGGATCGACCTGACCTCGGCCGTCGAGTGCCACAACCGGCCGGCGGACGACGCCGTGCTCCGGCTGGTCTCCGACGTCCGGCGCTGCGAGGTGCGGCTGCGGGACGGGCTGTACGTGCGGCTGGTCGAGCTGGGCGCGGCACTGGAGGCACGGACCTACCGGGCGCCGGTCGACGTGGTGCTGGAGGTGGAGGACGCCTTCTGCCCCTGGAACGCGGGGCGTTGGCGGCTGACCGCCGACGCGAAGGGCACGGCCACCTGCCGCCGGACGGACGACGAGCCCGGACTGGCCCTGTCCGCCACCGAGTTGGGCTCCGCCTATCTGGGCGGGGTCTCCCTGACGACACTGGCGGCGGCCGGGCAGGTGCGGGAACTGCGACCGGGCGCGCTGGCGGAGGCCGCCCTGGCGTTCTCCTCGGACGTGGAGCCGTGGTGCCCGCACGGGTTCTGAACCCGGGCGGCCCGCGGCCTGCCTACCGGCCCGGCACCGACGGCTGGCAGGCCGGGCACCAGAAGAGGTTGCGGGCCGCCAGGTCCGCCGTGCGGACCTCGGTGCCGCAGATGTGGCAGGCCTGCCTGGCCCGGCGGTAGACGTAGACCTCGCCGCCGTGGTCGTCGACGCGCGGGGGCCGGCCCATCGCCTCGGGCAGGTGCTCGGGGCGGACCGTGTCGATGCGGTTGTTCCGCACCCCCTCGCGCATGAGCGTGCCGAGGTCGCTCCAGATCGCGGCCCACTCGCCCCGCGAGAGGTCCCTGCCCGGACGGTACGGGTCGATTCCGTGCCGGAAGAGGACTTCCGCGCGGTAGACGTTGCCGACGCCCGCGACGACCTTCTGGTCCATCAGCAGGGCGGCGATCGTGACGCGGCTGCGGGAGATCCGCTGCCAGGCGCGCTCCCCGTCCTCGTCTGCGCGGAGCGGGTCCGGGCCGAGCCGGTCGTGTATCGCGCGCTTCTCGGGGCCGGTGATCAGGGCGCACGTGGTGGGGCCGCGCAGGTCGGCGTGGTGGGCGTCGTTGAGCAGGCGCAGCCGGACCGTGTCGGTGGGGGGCGGCGCCGGGGCGGTACCGAAGCCGAGCTTGCCGAAGAGGCCGAGGTGGATGTGGACCCAGGCCGAGCCCTCGAAGCCCAGGAAGAGGTGCTTGCCGTGGGCGTCGACGCCGGTGAGGGTCCGGCCGTCGAGCAGTGCCGCACTGTCGGAGAACTTGCCCTGGGGGCTGCTCACCCGGACCGGACCGCCCGCGAACCGCTCCTGGTGGTCCGCGGCGAGGCGGTGGATCGTATGCCCCTCGGGCACGGCGGGCCTCCTGGAAACGCGCTCGTGCCGCCGGGAGTGGTCCCGGCGGCACGAGGGAAGCGGGTGCGGGGCGGTTCAGCCCTGCTGCGGGTGGTGGGCCGGGATCGGGGGGAGCTCGCCGGTGTTCTCGTACGCCGAGAGCATCTCGATGCGGCGGGTGTGGCGCTCCTCACCCGAGTACGGGGTGGCGAGGAAGATCTCGACGAACTTGGTGGACTCCTCCACCGTGTGCATCCGGCCGCCGATGGCCACGACGTTGGCGTCGTTGTGCTCGCGGCCGAGCGCGGCGGTCTGCTCGCTCCAGGCGAGCGCGGCGCGGACGCCCTTGACCTTGTTCGCGGCGATCTGCTCCCCGTTGCCGGAGCCGCCGATGACGATGCCGAGACTGCCCTTGTCCGCGACCGTCCGCTCGGCGGCACGGAGGCAGAACGGCGGATAGTCGTCCTGGGCGTCGTAGATGTGGGGACCGCAGTCGACGGCCTCGTGGCCGTGGGCGGTGAGCCACTCGACGAGGTGGTTCTTCAGTTCGAGGCCGGCATGGTCTGAGCCGAGGTACACGCGCATGGTGCGAAGTGTGGCACGGGCGGGGCGGGGTAACCGTCAGCGGGGTCGGGACCGGCCGGGCTTTTCGCGGGCCGTCCGGTTCGGGCACGCGGCCTGTGTGCAATCCCACTCGGGCAACAATCAGGTCAAGGAACCGGACGAGGGGGTTCCGCATCCGGCGTCGGCCGGGCTTGAATGCGTGGCCTTGCCTTCGCACCACCCCCCGCGGGGGCAACACCCGACACACGTGATCAGAAAACGTAAGGATTCGATCCATGACGTCGCAGACGACTCTGGCCGGGCCGGGCCAACAGCCCGGCGAGCCGGGTAAGCCTGACTCCCCCGACGGACTCCAGGCCGGTCTCAAGAACCGTCACCTCTCGATGATCGCCATCGGCGGCGTGATCGGAGCGGGCCTCTTCGTCGGCTCGGGCGCCGGTATCGCCGCCGCGGGACCGGCCATCCTCCTGTCGTACGCGCTGGTCGGCGCGATGGTCGTCTTCGTCATGCGGATGCTCGGTGAGATGGCCGTCGCCCGGCCCAGCTCCGGTTCCTTCTCCGCCTACGCGGACCGGGCCCTGGGCCGCTGGGCCGGCTTCTCCATCGGCTGGCTGTACTGGTTCTTCTGGGTCGTGGTGCTCGCCGTCGAGGCGACGGCGGGTGCCAAGATCCTGGAGAGCTGGGTCCCCGGCGTCCCCCAGTGGGCCTGGGCCCTGATCGTCATGGTGGTGCTGACCGCGACCAACCTGGTCTCCGTCGGCTCGTACGGCGAGTTCGAGTTCTGGTTCGCCGGGATCAAGGTCGTGGCGATCGGCGCGTTCGTCGTCGTCGGACTGCTCGCCGTCTTCGGTGTGCTGCCGGGCTCGGACAGCGCGGGGTCGGGCCTCGCCCACCTCACGGACACCGGCGGGTTCTTCCCCGAAGGGCCGGGCGCCATCCTCACCGGTGTGCTGATGGTCGTCTTCTCCTTCATGGGCAGCGAGATCGTGACGCTGGCGGCCGGTGAGTCCGAGAACCCGCAGCGGGCCGTCTCCAAGGCCACCAACAGCGTGATCTGGCGTATCGCCATCTTCTACCTGGGCTCGATCTTCGTCGTCCTCACCCTGCTGCCGTGGAACGACCCCTCGATCGTCGAGGACGGTTCGTACGTCGCCGCGCTGAACGTCATCGGCATCCCGCACGCCGGGCAGGTCATGGACGTCATCGTGCTGACCGCCGTGCTGTCCTGCCTGAACTCCGGCCTCTACACGGCCTCCCGCATGGCCTTCTCCCTCGGACAGCGGGGAGACGCACCCAAGGCGTTCGCCAAGGTGAACAAGCGCGGCGTGCCGCAGGCGGCGATCCTGTCGTCCGTCGTGTTCGGCTTCGTCGCCGTGTTCTTCAACTACCAGTGGCCCGACACGGTGTTCGCGTTCCTGCTGAACTCCTCCGGCGCGGTCGCCCTCTTCGTCTGGCTGGTCATCTGCTTCACCCAGCTCCGGATGCGCGGGATCATCCTGCGCGAGACGCCCGAGAAGCTCGTCGTGAAGATGTGGCTCTTCCCGTACCTGACCTGGGCGACGATCGCGATGATCTCCTTCGTCCTCGTCTACATGCTGACCGACGACGCCGGACGCGAGCAGGTGCTGCTCTCGCTGCTGGTCGCGGCCCTGGTCGTGGGCATCTCGCTGGTGCGCGACGCCCGTGGCCGGAAGGCGAAGGCGGCGGCTCCGGTCGAGTGACCGGCACCCGCACCTGACGGGTGGGACCAGGCAGTGCACGGAAGGCTCTCCCTCGCCCCGCGATCCCGCGGGGCGAGGGAGAGCCTTCCTCGTGTCCGGCCGGCTCCGCCCACGCGACCGGACGGGCCCGGGACGCGCGAGAGGCTCGCCGGTCTGGTGTCGCGTACGACCCGGCGAGCCTCTTCGGTGGCGCTACGGCATCAGCCGCGACGTCCGATGAGCTTCCAGGAGGCGGGCAGCGCACCCATGGCCAGCGCCGCCTTGAGGGCGTCGCCGATCAGGAACGGCACCAGGCCGGCCGCGACGGCGGCGCTCATCGACATGCCGGTGGAGAGGGCCAGGTAGGGGACGCCGACCGCGTAGATGATCAGGGAGCCGACCGCCATCGTGCCCGCGGTGCGCAGGACGGACCGGTCGCCGCCCCGGCGGGCCAGACCGCCGACGACCGTGGCGGCGAGGAGCATGCCCAGGACGTAGCCGAAGGAGGCGCCGCCCGGGCCGGACGTGCCCTCGGAGAACCACGGCATGCCGGCCATGCCGACGAGCGCGTACAGGGCGAGGGAGAGGAAGCCGCGGCGGGCACCGAGTGCGGTGCCGATGAGCAGCGCGGCGAAGGTCTGGCCGGTGACGGGGACCGGGGAGCCGGGGACGGGCACGGCGATCTGGGCCGCGATGCCGGTGAGGGCGGCGCCGCCGACGACCAGCGCGGTGTCCACGGCGTAGCGGTGCCGGGCTGCGGGCAGCAGGTCGGCGAGGACCGCTCCGGAACGGGCGGGGGCGGCAGCAGTGCTCATCGGGGACTCCGCGGGTGAGGTCGGCAGGCAGGACTGAGGGTGACGTTAGCCGACACCCTGTCGCCGGATCACCATCAGCCGCCCACAAAGCGGCGGTTGAGGAGTTAGTCGGGTTCGGACAAAGAGCGTTGCGCAATCACGCACGGGCGTGATGCTGGTCACTGAGGTGGGGGTGTGCCCCGACCTCCGTTGGGGCAGGGGCACCATCCCGTGAGACTGTAGGTTCCCCATAAATGATCCGAGAGTGATCCGCAGCTCATGCACGACGCGCCCCCCACGCACTCCCCCGTACGCCCCGAGCCCCTGGCCCACGGCCTGAAGCAGCGCCATCTCACGATGCTCGGCCTGGGCGGGGTGATCGGCGCCGGGCTCTTCGTCGGGTCGGGCGCCGGGATCGCGGTCGCGGGCCCTGCCGTCGTCGTCTCGTATCTGATCGCGGGCGTGCTCGCGATGCTGGTCATGCGGATGCTCGGCGAGATGTCGGCGGCGATGCCCGCGTCCGGCTCCTTCTCCGTCCACGCGGAGCGCGCGCTGGGCCGCTGGGCCGGCTTCAGCGTGGGCTGGCTCTACTGGTTCATGCTGGTGGTGGTGCTCGCCGTGGAGGCGACGGCCGCCGCGCAGATCGCCCACGGATGGGTACCCGCGGTGGACCAGTGGCTCTGGGTGCTGCTGTTCATGGTGGTGTTCACCGTCGCCAACCTGACGGCCGTGAAGAACTTCGGCGAGTTCGAGTTCTGGTTCGCGGCGCTGAAGGTGGCCGCGATCGTGGGCTTCCTGGTGCTCGGCCTGCTGGCCGTCCTCGGCGTCCTCCCGGACACCGACCCGGTGGGCCTGACGAACCTCACGGGCCGGGGCGGCTTCCTCCCCCACGGCTGGGACGGCGTGGTCTCCGGTGTGCTCACGGTGGTCTTCGCCTTCGGCGGGCTGGAGGTCGTGACGATCGCGGCGGCCGAGACCGACGATCCGGCACGCGCCGTGGGGCGGGCGGTGCGCAGCGCGGTGGTGCGCATCCTCTTCTTCTACGTCGGCTCGATGCTGGTGATCGTGACCGTGCTGCCGTGGACCGCGCAGCAGGCCGGTCTCAGCCCCTACGTGAAGGTCCTGGACTCGATCGGGGTGCCGTCGGCCGGGCAGATCATGAACATCGTGGTGTTCGTGGCGCTGCTCTCGGCACTCAACGCCAACCTGTACGGCTCGTCCCGGATGATCTTCTCGCTGGCCGAGCGCGGGGAAGCGCCGCGCGGGCTGCTCAAGGTCTCGGGCGGCCAGGGCGGCGGGGTGCCCCGCCGGGCGGTGCTGGCCTCGGTGGCCTTCGGCTTCGTCTCCGTCCTGCTCAATCTCGGGTGGCCCGACACCGTCTTCCTCTACATGCTCAACTCGGTCGGCGCGGTCCTGCTGTTCGTGTGGGGCCTGATCGCCGCCTCGCAGCTGCGGCTGCGGCGCCGGCTGGAGCGGGAGTCGCCGGGCGCCCTGGAGCTGCGGATGTGGTGGTTCCCCGGCCTGACCTGGGTGACCCTGGCCGGTCTGGTGGCCGTCCTGCTGCTGATGCTGACCGACGACGTGGCCCGTCCTCAGGTGCTGTGGTCGGCCGGTGCCACCGGGCTCGTGCTGCTCGTGGCGGCCGTGCGGGAGCTGCGGGCGAAGGCGTAGGCAGGTGAGCACCTTGTGTGAGCCTGGTGACCGTATAGCGGACAGCCGTTCCCTGTGGGCGGGGCACGTGGCCAGACTGTGGGCCGACCCCCGTCCCGACCAGTGAACAGAGTTCGTCCATGTCCCGGACCTCCGCGCCGCCCCCCACGGACGCCGCCGCCCCCGCCGCCGACTCCGCGCTCACCCAAGGACTCAAGCAGCGCCACCTGTCGATGATCGCCCTGGGCGGTGTGATCGGGGCCGGGCTGTTCGTCGGCTCGGGTGCGGGCATCGCCGCGGCAGGTCCCTCGATCGTCGTCGCGTACGCGGTGTCCGGGCTGCTGGTCATGTTCGTGATGCGGATGCTCGGCGAGATGTCGGCGGCCAACCCCGCGTCCGGGTCCTTCTCCGTCCACGCCGAGCGGGCGATCGGTCCGTGGGCGGGCTTCACCGCCGGCTGGTCGTTCTGGGTGCTGCTCTGTGTCGCCGTCGGCCTGGAGGGCATCGGCGCCGCCCAGATCGTCACGGGCTGGCTGCCCGGTACGCCGGAGTGGGCCTGGGTCGCCCTGTTCATGGTGATCTTCCTCGGCACGAACCTCGCCGCCGTGAAGAACTTCGGTGAGTTCGAGTTCTGGTTCGCCGCGCTCAAGGTCATCGCGATCACGCTCTTCCTGGTGCTCGGCGTCCTCGCGATCCTGGGCGTCCTGCCCGGCACGGACTCCCCCGGCACCGCCAACCTCACGGGGGACGGCGGCTTCATGCCGCACGGTTCCGAGGGACTCATCATCGGACTGCTCGCCTCCGTCTTCGCGTACGGCGGCCTGGAGACCGTCACCATCGCCGCGGCGGAGTCCGAGAACCCGGTCCGGGGCGTCGCCAGGGCGGTGCGTACGGCGATGTGGCGCATCGCCGTCTTCTACATCGGCTCGATGGCGGTCATCGTGACGCTCGTGCCGTGGGACGACCCCCAGGTCGCGGAGGTCGGCCCGTTCTACGCGATGCTCGACCACCTGGGCATCAGCGGCGCCGCGGAGATCATGAACGTGGTCATCCTGGTCGCCCTGCTCTCCGCGATGAACGCGAACATCTACGGCTCCTCACGCATGGCCTGCTCGCTCGTGGCCCGCGGCCAGGGGCCCAAGGTGCTCGGCAGGATCTCCTCGGGCGTCCCGCGCAACGCGGTGCTCGTCTCCTCCGTCTTCGGCTTCCTCTGCGTGCTGCTCAGCTACTGGCGCCCCGACGACGTCTTCCCGTGGCTCCTCAACATGATCGGCGCGGTGATCCTGGTCGTCTGGATCTTCATCGCGGTCTCCCAGCTGATCCTGCGCAGGCGTACGGAGCGCGAGGCCCCGGAGCAGCTCGTCGTCCGGATGTGGCTCTTCCCGGTCCTGACGATCGTGGCGCTGGCAGCCATGGCCGGCATCTTCGTCCTGATGCTGCGGCAGCCCGACACGCGTGACCAGCTCCTGGCGACCGGTGCCCTGACCGCCGTGCTGATCGTGACCGGCCTGGTGCGGCAGAAGCGGGCGGAGCGCGGCGCGTCGGCCGAAAACTGAGTGCATGCGGCACGGTCCTTCTGCGAGGGTGCCGCCCATGAGTCCCCTTCCCGCAGATCCGACCGTGCTGCACCCGATGCCCGGACAGCCGCGTGTGGTGCAGCTCCAGCCTCTGGTCACGTCCCCGCTCATCGAGGTCGGCGCGTACTCGTACTACGACGACCCCGATGACGCGACCGCGTTCGAGACCCGCAACGTGCTCTACCACTACGGTCCGGAGAAGCTCGTCATCGGCAGCTTCTGCGCACTGGGCACGGGGGTGCGGTTCATCATGAACGGCGCCAACCACCGCATGGACGGCCCGTCCACCTTTCCCTTCCCCACCATGGGCGGCTCCTGGGCCGACCACTTCGACCTGCTGACCGGGCTGCCGGGCCGCGGCGACACCGTGGTCGGCCACGACGTGTGGTTCGGCTACCGGGTGACGGTGATGCCGGGGGTGCGGATCGGCAACGGCGCGATCATCGCGGCCGGTTCCGTCGTCACGTCGGACGTACCGGACTACGGCATCGTCGGCGGCAACCCGGCGAAGCTGCTGCGCACCCGCTTCGATGACGCGGACATCGCCCGGCTGCTCGCCGTCGCCTGGTGGGACTGGCCCGCCGAGCACATCACCGAGCACATCCGCGTCATCATGTCCGGCAGCGTCGACGACCTGGAGAAGGCGGCCCCTCGGACGGGCTGAGCGGCGAGGAACACCTCGGCGGCCTCCGCCGTGCGGCGCCGCCCCCGCTCCGGGGGTCCGGCCCGACCGCAGCCCCTCCCCCGCGACGGCGCGTCGCTCACCGGTTCCGGCCGAACGCGATCCTGAGCAGGGGCAGTTCGCGCCCCGGGATCGAGCCCGACGGGGTGGCGCCGATCCGGACCGCGCCCATCGCCCGGTAGAAGGGCTCGGCGTTCGGGTCGGCGTCGATGGTGAGGGCCTCGAAACCGAGCCTGCGGGCCCGCGCCGTGGTGTGCTCGAACAGGAGCCGGCCGACGCCCCGACCGATGGTGTCCGGCTCGACGAACATCATGGCCAGTGCGCCCTCGGGCGGTTCCCCGGCCAGGGTGGTGAATCCCAGCACCCGGCCGTCCTCCTCCGCGACCACCGCGCGGCCACCGGCGGTGTCACCGGGGCGGACGGCCAGTTCGTCGCGGCAGCCCTCCAGGAACGCCCTGTCGTAACCCCAGTGGGCCTTGGACCGCAGGGCGAGTGCGGTGAGCGTGTCGGCGTCCGAAGACCGTCCCGGTCGCAGTTCCATGCCTTCCTCCTCCGTCGGCTGCCGAGTACCGTACGCGTGGCCGTACATGAGGCAGCAAGGTTCCGTCCGCCCCGGCGTGACCCCGTGTGGCTCCGGAGGTCGCTCCGCGCCCCCCGAGGAGCCCGCATGGTCCAGCATCCGCGACGCCGCTCGATTCTTCTGGCCGCAGCCGCCGTCACCGCGGCCGGGGCGGCCCCCGCCGGCGCCTCCGGGCAGCACGGCGGCGGAAGGGGGCCGCTCGTCATCGGCCACCGGGGAGCCGCCGGATGGCGGCCCGAACACACCGCCTCCGCCTACACCTTCGCGGTGCGGGCCGGGGCCGACTGGATCGAGCCGGACCTGGTCCCGACGAAGGACCACGTCCTGGTGGTGCGTCACGAGAACGAGATCTCCGGCACGACGGACGTGTCCCGGCACCCTGAGTTCGCCGGCCGTCGCACCACGAAGACGGTGGACGGCCGGGCCGTCACCGGCTGGTTCACCGAGGACTTCACGCTCGCCGAGCTGAAGACGCTGCGGGCGGTGGAGCGGCTCCCCCTGGTCCGCAACCGCAACACGGTCTTCGACGGCCGCGAGCCGGTCATGACCTTCCAGGAGGTCGTCGACCTGGCCCGCGCCCTGTCGAAGGAGCACGGCCGCCGGATCGCGGTCTTCCCGGAGACGAAGCACCCGGCGTACTTCCGGTCGGCCGGCCTCCCGCTGGAGCCGGAGCTGATCCGGATCGTCCGCCGCAACCGGCTGACCGCCCGCGACTGCGTCGTCCAGTCCTTCGAGCCGTCCAGCCTCCGCGAGGTCGCCGCGGCAGGCCTCGGCCTCCCCCTCTGGCAGGCGCTGGGGACGAGCGGCGGACCGTACGGCCATCCGGTGACGTACGCGGACATGATGACGCCGGCCGGGCTGCGCGAGATCGCCTCCTACGCCCGGTGGATCGGCCCGGACAAGTCGTCCCTGGTTCCCCCGCTCACCCTGCTGGCCGACGCCCACGAGGCCGGGCTCCTGGTAGGGGCGTACACCTTCCGCGCCGAGAACCAGTACCTCCCCGCCCCGTACCGCAGGGGCACCGTCCCGAACGACTTCGGTGACGCGTTCGCCGAGTACGCCTTCCACTTCGGGCAGGGGGTGGACGCGGTCGTGACGGACTTCCCCGACCTCGCGGCGACCGCGCGCGACGGTTTCGGCCCTAGGACCATTGGCTGATCACCTTCGGGCTCTCCTCCTGCTAGCCTGCAATTGCGAAAGACTTGCAATAACAACCAGGTAGCAGTTGGAGGGTTCGAACCCATGGCCACGTACACGCTTCCGGAACTCCCGTACGACTACGCGGCGCTCGAACCGGTCATCAACCCGCAGATCGTCGAGCTCCACCACGACAAGCACCACGCCGCGTACGTCAAGGGTGCGAACGACACCCTGGAGCAGCTGGAAGAGGCCCGCGACAAGGAGGCCTGGGGTGCGATCAACGGCCTCCAGAAGAACCTCGCCTTCCACCTCTCCGGCCACATCCTGCACTCGATCTACTGGCACAACATGACCGGCGACGGCGGCGGCGAGCCCCTGGCGGCGGACGGTGTGGGCGACCTGGCCGACGCGATCGCGGAGTCCTTCGGTTCCTACGCCGGCTTCAAGTCGCAGCTGACGAAGGCCGCGGCGACCACGCAGGGCTCCGGCTGGGGCGTCCTCGCGTACGAGCCGGTCAGCGGGAAGCTGATCGTCGAGCAGGTGTACGACCACCAGGGCAACGTCGGCCAGGGCTCGGTCCCGATCCTGGTCTTCGACGCCTGGGAGCACGCCTTCTACCTTCAGTACAAGAACCAGAAGGTGGACTTCATCGAGGCCATGTGGCGCGTCGTCAACTGGCAGGACGTGGCGAAGCGCTACGCCGCCGCCAAGGAGCGCGCGGACGTGCTGCTGCTCGCCCCCTGACGGAGAACCAGAGCGTCCTGCCTCGTGATCGTCTTCTCAACCTTCACGGGCGGGCGGATCAACGGAGAGCCCCCGCGAGGACATGACTCGCGGGGGCTCTCCCATGCCCGCGGAGGGGCCGGCCGTCAGCGGCCGTAGACCCCGATCTCGTTGAGCGAGTACCGGTTGTCCGTGCCCCGCTGGGTGGCGTACACCCTCACGTACCGGGCCGTGGTCGGGGTGAACGCGCGGTTCTCCACGCCCCCGCGTCCCGCCGTGGTGGTGTGCACGGTGCGCCAGGTGGCGTTGTCCCCCGACACCTCGATCCGGTATTGGAGGGCGTACTGGTCGGACCAGTTCAGCGCGACCCTGCCCACCTGACGGGCGGCGCCGAGGTCGACGGTGATCCACGCGGTGGCGACCGTTTTCGACGCCCAGCGCGTCGACACGTCACCGTCGACCGCCTTCTTCGGCGGGTAGGAGACGACCACGGCGTCCTGGTAGTCGGAGGCCGTGACGGCCGCCCCTCTGGCCAGATCGGTCAGGTCGTCGGTGCGCCGGGCCGGGAACTCCACGACCTGCTGGTAGGTGGGCCGGTTCTGCCAGGCGACGCGGGGCACGGTGATGCCGCCCATCGCGCGGTGCACGATCGAGTCGGCGCACACCTGGTCGCCCGCGGTGGAGCAGTGCTTGTCCGCCGGGTAGATCTGCGCCGCCGGGGCGGCCGCGGCCGTGGTGAGGGTCGACAGCAGCACCTGCCGGCAGGCGGCGAGCGCCCCCGCTCCGCAGAAGGTGGCGTTGAGCGGGCTGCCGACGCTCCGGCCGAGCACCGACCTGAGGTCCTTGTCCAGGTAGGCCCACCAGCCGTGCTGGAAGGACGAGCCCTTGTGCGCCTCGCTCGCCGCGATGCCCGACCCGGTGGACCCGCTGCCGTTCTGGCCGCCGGACGGCGACTCGTTGATCGGGGCGACCGCGGTCAGCGCCTGGTAGAGACCGGTGCCGAGCCCCGGGGTGAACACCCCTTCGACGAGCAGCGGCCACCAGGCGTCCAGGATGCGGATGGCCTCGGCGTGCGCGTAGGTGCCCGAGCCCTTCGCGGTCTCCCTGCGGTGGCCGCCGGCCGCCTCCCAGGCGCGCAGCTTCTCCACGGCGGCGGACAGCGCCGGGTCGGTCACGGCGGCGGAGTCGATGACGTCGAGGACGGTCGGCAGCACCTGCTCGGCCCGCAGGTCGACGGTGGCCGCGTCCTCCATCGCCCTCACCAGCGCGGTACGGGTGACACCGCCCGCCGCGACCAGCGCGGAGACCCGTTCGTCGAGGATGTCCGCGCGGTGCACGGAGCCGTTGCCCCAGGCGGAGGCGAAGCCCTTGGCCTGCTTGTTGTTCCAGCTGACGTAGTAGTCCTGGTCCACGGACTGCGGATGCCGGTCCGGAGGCGTGACGGCCGAGGTGTTGAGCGCAGGGTTCCAGTCCCTCCACTCGTACGCCGTCGTGGCCAGGATCGGCTTGTCGGGGTCGGTGTCCGCCGCACGCACGGGATTGGCGCCGGAGTTGTAGTAGGCCGTGTGGTCGGCGTCCGCGTAGAACCAGTTGAAGGTGTAGCCGATGTTCTGCGCGGCCTTCTGGAAGGTCTGCGCGGAGGTGATCTGCCCGGGGTCGTTGAACTGCTGGAAGCCGATCACCGAGTCGACGTCGTGGTGGTAGGTGGAGCGCAGCGCGGTGAAGGCGACCGGCTTGCCCCCGACCTTGCCCGTGTGGGTGACCAGGCCGTACGCCGTCCGCTCGGTGGTGAGGTCGTAGGCCCCGGCCTTGGTGGCGTCGGCGGTCGTCGGGGACCAGCTGTTCCTCTTCGTCAGCGTCTCGACCGGGGTGCAGACCCCCCGCAGCCGGTAGTGCTTCGACGCGGTGGTGGGCGTGGCTCCGGACGGCTCGCAGAGTTCGACGGCGAACGTGTCGGTGATGTCCTGGTTCGCGGAGGTGGGGCTCCAGGAGTAGTCGAGACCGCGCCCGATCTCGACGTAGAAGCTCAGGCCGGGGAAGGAGGCGCCGCGCGAGCGGAGCCCGGGGCCGTCGAGCTCCTGGACCATGAGCAACTGAGGTGCGTAGTAGCCGGTCTGGGGGCCGTAGACGGCCACCGGGTGGCCGGACGCGGTGTGTTCACCGGAGACCACCAGGGCGTTGGACATGCCCTTCTTCGCGGTGATCAGGTCGGCGGGCAGGATCCCCTCGGCGGTGGCCTTCGTCGCGGACGCCGTGGCCCCCGTCCCGGTCCCGTTCCTCGCGTGCTGGTACGCGGCCACCGAGCCGTCGTCCGGCACGGCGACCCCCACCGGGGAGGCCGGGGAGTTCGCGTACGGGTAGGTCCCGCTGCGCTGGGTCGTCGTGGCCTCGCTGTCGGTCTGCGCCCGCCATGCCTTGTAGGCGGCCGTTCCGGCAGCGGCGCCGTAGTGCTTGCGGAAGGCGATCTCGGCGAGCGCGTTCTCGACCTCCCCTCCGCCCCCGCCGCCGAAGATGGCGCCGATGACGGAGGAGATCGCCACGACGTCGGTGGCGGTGAAGTCCTGGATGGCGGAGCCGTGCCCGGTCAGCTCGTACTCACCGGGGTAGGTGTCGGCGCCGAGGGTGTCGTCGATGAACGCGTTGATCCCGGACACGTAGTCCTGGATGTCCTGGTAGGCCTGGTTCCCGGCGGCGCCCGAGTCGCGGACCCGCTCCAGCTGGGCCCTCAGGTCGCCCTCCGTGTACGGGGCGACCGCCCAGAGGCTCTGCTCCAGGGTGCGGTTGCCCGCCGCGCCCCCGGCGAACGACGACAGCTCGCCGCGTCCGACGTGGCGCAGGACGTCGATCAGCCACAGCCGGTCCTGACCGGCCGCGTAACCGGCGCCGAACTCCGTGCCGGAGCGGGTGGTCCCCTTGATGTGCGGGGTGCCGGTGGCCTTGTCGCGGGTGATGGTGACATCGGCGCGCGGGGAGGCCGTGCTCTCCACCTGGCCGGGGGCCACCCCGAACGAGGCGTCGTTGAAGTAGGCGGCGAGCTGGTCCGCCGTCAGACCGGAGTAGTCGTGCAGGAGGTTGTCGTACGCCTCGATCTGGTCCGCGGAGTGCTTGGGGCGGGTGCCGACGGTCTGGTGGAGCAGGATTCCCGCGAGGGTCGCGTGGCCGTTCTGGCCCGCCGGAAGGATGTCCTGGCACTGGCCGAGGCAGGGGTCGCCCGCCGCCGGCACGGGATCGACGCCCGGGGCGGCCCCGGCCGGGGCGGCCGTGGCGAGCGGCGCGAGCAGGGACGCCGCCGCGAGCACGGAGACCAGCGCGGTGCGGAGTCTCGCGCGGCGCCGCGGTGGCGGGGGGACGGGTGCAGGGGTCACCGGAACCTCTTCGGGAAGGAACGGGAGTGCGGGGGGCGCCGGAACAGTAACCGCACCCGGGCACCCTCGGACAGACCACGACGAGATCGTCCGCACGACTGCAACAGCCCGTTCACGCAAGGGAGTTGACGCCAACGCACCGTGGACCCGACAGCCGGCGGACGGCTACGGGACGCGGAAGACGGAACCGATGAACTCGGAGAGCAGCCGTTCCTTGAGGGCTCCGGGCAGGGCGTCGAGCAGGACGAGGACGGGCGCCATCCGGCCGGGCAGCCCGGCGCCCTCGCCGAGGCCGGCGAAGGCGAGGACACCGGCGACCTCGTCCGGCCCCAGGGTGCCCGGGTCGAGCTCGGAGGCGAACGCGGCGAGCTCCGGGTCCACCGTCACCGGCTCCAGGCCGCGGGCCTTCGTCAGCGCGGTCGCGAGGTCGCCGAGCAGGGCGTCGACCTGGCCGACCGTCGCCGGGGTGAGCGTGAGGTGGAGGTTGGGCGGGAGGCCGTCGAAGGAGAGCTGCGGCTGGAGGTACCAGCCGAGCTCGCGCATCTCGTCGGCGAGGTGGAGGAGCAGGCCGAGATCGGGGGCGCCCGCCTCCTCCCGGGCGACGGTGAAGGCGACGAGCCCGGCCGCGGGGTCGCCGAGCACCCGCACGCCGTCGAGGGACCGCAGCCCCGCGAGCAGCCGGTCGGAGGCCTCGGCGACCCGGCCCGCGAGTGCGGTGTAGCCCTCCTCGCCGACGTACTGGAGGACCGCCCACGCCTGGGCCAGCAGACCGCCGGACTTGGTGCCCTGCACCGTCGGGTTGACGACCGGGTAGCCGGGCCAGCCGGCGTGCGCGAAGTACTGGTGGCGGCGGAGCTCCGCGTCGCGGTAGAGGACCACGGACGCGCCCTTGTCGGCGTACGCGTACTTGTGCAGGTCCACCGAGAGGGAGGTGACCCCGGGCACGGAGAGGTCGAAGGGCTCGACCGGACGCCCCGCGCGCCGCAGGTAGGGCAGGATCCAGCCGCCGATGCAGGCGTCCACGTGGCAGAGCACGCCACGTGCGGCGGCCGCCGCGGCGATCTCGGCGACGGGGTCGATCACTCCGTGGGCGTACGAGGGAGTGGAGGCGACCACCAGCGCGGTGCGGCCGGTGAGCGCGGCGGCCATGGCCGGGGCGTCGGCGCGGAAGGTGACCGGGTCGACGGGGACGACGACCGCCTCCACACCCAGGTACGCGGCGGCCTTGTGGAAGGCGGCGTGGGCGGTGGACGGCAGCACCAGCTGGGGATCGGTGATCCCGCGCACCGTCCTGGCGTGGTCGCGTGCGGCCTTGACGGCGAGCAGGATGCTCTCCGTGCCGCCGCTGGTGAACGTCCCCTGGGCGCCGGGGGCGCCGAGCAGCGCGGCGACCGCGCCGACCACGTCGTTCTCCAGCCGGGCCACGCTCGGGAAGACCGTGGGGTCGAGTCCGTTGACCGTCGCGAACGCGGTGTAGGCCTCCGCCGCGAGCTCGTCGAGGCCCTCCAGCCCCGCGTCGTAGACGTAGGCGAAGGTCCGGCCTCCGCGGGTGGGCGCGTCCGCCTCGCGCAGGGCACGCAGCTCGGCGAGCACCTCGGTGGCGGGGCGGCCGTCGGGCAGGGCGGGGTCAGTCGGCACGGGCGGGCTCTTCCTGGAGGGGACGGGAGACGGTCGGGGTCCGGCGGTAGCGGTGGAGCAGCAGGAGGCTCGCCGCGGCGAGGACGGCGGGCAGCACGCTCATCCCGGCGGTGATCCCCGTCAGTGCCGCGTCCGGCTGACGCACGTGGTGCGTGGCGTCGGAGGAGCGGAAGCCGGTCAGGGCGAGGACGAGGGCGAACACCCCGGCGCCCAGGGCGAAGGCGAGGGTCTCGGCCGCGGTCCACAGCCCGGTGAAGGTGGCGGCCCTGCGCCTGCCGGTGGCGACGGCGTCGGCGGCCAGGGTGTCCGCGAGCATCGTCAGGGGGAGCAGCTGCAGCCCGGCGTAGGCGATTCCGACGAGGACGACCGCCGCGTAGCCGACGGCGGGACCCACGACCCCGGTGAAGGCGAGGAGCACCGCCCCGGCCGTGTAGAGCAGGGTCGCGCACCACTGGGCGTACGTCACGCCCTTGCGGCGGGCCAGCCGGTTCCACAGCGGCATGAAGAGGACCAGGGGGCCGATCAGGCAGGCGAACAGCGGGGTGACCGCGCCCGGGGAGCCGAGCGTGTAGGTGGCGAAGTACTGGACGCCCGCGAGCATCACGCCGATGGCGAGGGCCTGGAGCGACCACATTCCGGCCAGGTACAGGAAGGGCCTGCTGGAGCGGGCCGCGGCGAGCTGGGCCCGGAGGGACGGCTCGGCCTCGCTCCGGACGGCGGCCGGGGCGCGGCGGGTGGCGGCCCAGGCCCCGAACATGCCGAAGGCCAGCAGCACCGCGACGACGGCGCCCATCAGCCGGTAGCTCTCCGGGGTGTCGCCCTCGGCGTGCGCGATCGCGGGGGCCAGCGCGCCGGAGAGCAGGATGGCGACGCCCAGGAACCCCACCCGCCAGCCGAGGATCCGCCCGCGCTCGTGCGGGTCCTCGGTCATCTCGGCCGGCATGGTCACGTACGGCACCTGGAAGACGGCGTACGCGGTCGCGGCGAGCAGGAACAGGACGGCGACGTAACCGGCCGCGGGGGCTCCCCGCAGCGGCGGTGCGGCGAAGATCAGCGCGAAGAGCGGCGGCAGGGTGCACGCGCCGATCAGCAGGAACGGCCTGCGCGGTCCGCCGCGCAGCCGGCTGCGGTCGGAGACGGCGCCGACCAGCGGGTTGATCAGGACGTCCCAGGCCTTGGGCAGGAAGACGGCGGCTCCCGCGACGGCGGCCGGCACGGCGAGGACGTCGGTGAGGTAGTAGAGCAGGATCAGGCCCGGCACGGTCGCGAAGGTGCCCGTGCAGAGCGAGCCGAGCCCGTAGCCGATCCGCACGGTGGGCGGGAGGGGCGGGGCCGCGTGGTGATCCGAACCGGCCGCTGGCATGGGCAGATCCTGAACGATGTTCATCTTTTCGGCAAGACCCGGGCCGCACGTGAAACATGATCGCCATCCGGCGGGCGGGCGGCTTCCGCGTGGTCGCCCGCGGTGGCCGGTGCGAGACTGGCGGGGTGACGGACCACGGCCGGCGGACGGACCGGCGCCTGGAGCGGACCATCCTGGATCTGCTGGAGCGCCGGGGGCCTGCCGCGACGATCTGCCCCTCGGACGCCGCACGGGCCGTGTACGGAGGGGACGACGACGGCTGGCGGGCGCTGATGGAACCGGCCCGCCGCGCGGCCCGGCGCCTGGTCACGGCCGGCGAGGTGGAGATCACCCAGGGCGGCCACCCCGTCGAGCCGGCGGAGGCCCGCGGTCCGATCCGCATCCGCCGCGCCCGCTGACCCGCCCGGGGCCGGCCGGCGGGGCCCCTGTTCCGGAGCCCGCACCGGCCGGGCCGGTCAGTCGAAGACGGGACCCTGCGTACGGGTCCTCTTGATCTCGTAGAAGCCGGGGATCGACGCCACCAGCAGCGTGCCGTCCCAGAGCTTCGCCGCGTCCTCGCCCTTCGGGGCGGGAGTGACGACCGGGCCGAAGAAGGCGATCTGCTCGCCGTCGGCGCCGGGCACCGCGATGACCGGGGTGCCGACGTCCTGGCCGACCTTGTCGATGCCCTCCTGGTGGGAGGCGCGCAGCTCCTTGTCGTACGCGTCGGAGTCGGCGTACTCCAGGAGCTCGGCGGGCAGGCCGACATCCGCCAGCGCGCCCGCGATCGCCTCACGGGTGGGGCCCTCGCCGTTGTTGTGGATGCGGGTGCCGAGGGCCGTGTAGAGCGGGCCGACGACGTCGTCGCCGTGCTTCTGCTGGGCGGCGACCACGACACGGACGGGCGCCCAGGCCTGGGTGCGCATCATGTCCTGGTACTCCTCGGGCAGCTCGTCGAGCCTGGGCTCGTTGAGCACCGCCAGGCTCATCACGTGCCAGCGCACCTCGACGTCACGGACCTTCTCCACCTCCAGCATCCAGCGGGAGGTCATCCAGGCCCAGGGACAGAGCGGGTCGAACCAGAAGTCGGCCGGGACCTTGCCGCCGGCCGTGCTGTTCTCGGGCATGTCTCTCCTCATGAGGTCGGTCTGGCACCTGAGTGTCGGAACACCACCGGGCCCTCCGCCCATTCCCGGGCGCCGCCTCCCGGAGGCGCATGGGAGGATCAAAAGTCTTCGAACGAGACACAAAGGAGTGCTCCGTGCCCGGTGAGAACCTGTCCCGCGACGAGGCCCGCGAGAGGGCCGAGCTGCTGACCGTCGACGGTTACGAGGTCGTCCTCGACCTCCGCTCCGCCGTCGGTGAGCCCGACGGGGGCGACGAGGCCGGTCCGCGCACCTTCCGCTCGCAGACCACGATCCGCTTCCGCGCCGCCCGTTCCGGGGCGTCGACCTTCGCCGATCTGCTGGCCCCCTCCGTGACCGCGGTGAGCCTGAACGGCAGGGAACTGGACCCCTCGGCCGTCTTCGACGGGACCCGGATCGCGCTGGAGGACCTCGCCGGCGGCGAGAACGTCCTGGTGGTCGACGCGCAGTGTGCCTACAGCCGGACCGGCGAGGGCATGCACCGCTTCGTCGACCCGGAGGACGGCGAGGTCTACCTCTACACGCAGTACGAGCCGGCCGACGCGCGGCGCGTCTTCGCCAACTTCGAGCAGCCCGACCTCAAGGCTCCCTACCGCTTCCGGGTGACGGCGCCCGAGGGCTGGCGGGTCTGGAGCAACGGCGCGGAGGAGTCGCAGGAGGGCGGGGTCCACCGGTTCGCGGAGACGCTGCCGATCTCGACGTACATCACGGCGGTCGTCGCGGGCCCGTACCACTACGTGAGCGACAGCTACACGCGCACGTTCGACGACGGTTCGAAGCTGGAGGTCCCGCTCGGCGCGATGTGCCGGAAGGGGCTCGCGCGGTACTTCGACGCGGACGACGTCTTCCTGATCACCAAGCAGGGCCTGGACTTCTTCCACGACCACTTCGACTACCCGTACCCCTTCGGCAAGTACGACCAGGCGTTCGTGCCCGAGTACAACCTCGGTGCCATGGAGAACCCGGGCCTCGTCACCTTCCGCGAGGAGTACATCTACCGCGGCAAGGTCACCTCGGCCTCGTACGAGCGCCGCGCCAACGTGATCCTGCACGAGATGGCGCACATGTGGTTCGGCGATCTCGTCACCATGCAGTGGTGGGACGACCTGTGGCTGAAGGAGTCCTTCGCCGACTTCATGGGGACGTTCTCGATGGTGGAAGCGACGCGCTTCACCAACGGCTGGATCACCTTCGCCAACAACCGCAAGGCCTGGGCCTACCGCGCCGACCAGCTGCCCTCGACGCACCCGATCACGGCCGACATCCGTGACCTGGAGGACGCCAAGCTGAACTTCGACGGCATCACGTACGCCAAGGGCGCCTCGGTGCTGAAGCAGCTCGTCGCGTACGTGGGGCGGGACGCGTTCCTGGAGGGCGCGCGCCGCTACTTCAAGCAGCACGCGTTCGGCAACACGCAGCTGGGCGACCTCCTCTCGGTGCTGGCCGAGACCTCCGGGCGCGACATGACGACCTGGTCGCGCGCATGGCTCCAGACGGCCGGGGTCAACGTCCTGACGCCCGTGGTGACGTACGACGGGGAGGGGCGGATCGCGGAGCTCGCCGTGACCCAGGAGGCCGCCGCCTCCCACCCGGAGCTGCGGCCGCACCGGGTCGCCGTGGGCCTGTACCGGCTCTCCCCCGGGGGCGAGCTGGTGCGGTACGCCCGCGCCGAGACGGATGTCGCCGGCGAGCGCACCGTGGTCGCGGAGCTGGCCGGGTCCGAGCGGCCCGACCTGGTCCTGGTCAACGACGACGACCTGACGTACTGCAAGGTCCGCTTCGACGAGGTGTCCCTGGCCACCCTGCGCGCACACCTCGGTGACATCACCGACCCCCTGGCCCGGGCACTGTGCTGGTCCGCGCTCTGGAACCTGACCCGGGACGCGCTGCTGCCCGCCCGGGACTTCGTGTCCCTCGTGCTGTCGTCCGCCGGCCGTGAGTCGGACATCGGCGTCCTGCAGATGCTGCACGCCTGGGCGCAGTCGGCGCTCGTGCACTACGCCGCGCCCGCCTGGCGCGAGGAGGGCGGCCGTGCGCTGGCCGAGGGCGCGCTGGCGGAGCTGCGGCGTGCGGAGCCGGGCAGCCAGCACCAGCTGACGTGGGCCAGGTTCTTCGCCGCCGTCGCGGTGTCGGACGCGGACTTCGGGCTGCTGGGCGGGCTGCTCGACGGCTCGTCCGTGATCGACGGCCTGGACATCGACCAGGAGCTCCGCTGGGCGCTGCTCTCCCCTCTCGTCTCGCACGGGAAGGCCGACGAGGCCGCCGTGGACGCCGAACTGGCCCGCGACGACACCGCGTCCGGGAAGCGGCACCACGTGCGGTGTCTGGCCTCACGCCCCTCGGCCGAGGTCAAGGCGCAGGCCTGGGCGCTGGTGGTGGAGTCGGACAAGCTGTCCAACGCCCTCGTCGGCGCGACGATCGCCGGCTTCGAGCAGCCCTCCCAGCGGGAGCTGCTGGCCCCGTACACGGCGTCGTACTTCGAGGCGATCGAGCGTGTGTGGGCCGAGCGTTCCATCCAGATCGGCATGGACGTCGTCAAGGGCCTGTTCCCCGGGCTGCAGGACGACCCCGCCACGCTCACCGCGACGGACGCGTGGCTGAGCTCGCACCCGGACGCCGCACCGGCGCTGCGACGGCTGGTCCTGGAGGCGCGGGACGACCTGGCGCGCGCGCTCCGGGGGCAGGCGCGCGACGCGGGGGCGTGAGATCCCGGCGCGACCACTCTTTTCGGCATTCGAACTGCCGTGCTTTAGGACGGCGTTGTCCTGGATTGTCGACGGACGTGTAACACGGGTTAGCGCACCCCGGACGTGCGGGAACCTGCCCGGCATGACCAAGAACGCCCCGCTCTCCCCGCGCCCCGTCCACGAAGTGAGCCACCGCGTGCAGTCCGCCTCGCAGTTGCGCGCCCGCGGCGTGACCGCCGCGCAGACCGCCGCACAGTGCCTGCCCGGCGGAACCTGGCAGCAGCTGCTCCCCGGCGTGTACCTCCTGCACCCGGAACCGCCGACCGACGACGACCGGGTGCGCGGCGCGCTGCTGTACGCCGGACGTCCCCCGGCCGGCGCCCGGCGGACCGTGCCCGCGCAGTCCGGACCCGGCTACGGCGAGGCCATGGTGACGGGCCTGGCCGCCCTGGCCCTGTACGGCTTCGCCTCGGCGCCCCCGATGATCGCGCTGCACCGGATCGACGTGCTCGTGCCCCGCACGAGGCGGCTGCGCTCCACCCGCTTCGTCCAGGTGACCCGGTCCGCGGCCCTGCCCCGGCCGCTGCGCCGGCTCGGGGTGCCGCTGGCTCCGGTGGAGCGCGCGCTGGCCGACGCGGTGGCCGCGCTCACGGACGCCTCGACGGTGCGCCGCATCCTGACGGAGGCGGTGCGCGGCGGGCACTGCGACCCCGCGGCCGTGGTGCGGGAGCTGAACGCCGCCAGGCTGCTGGGCCGCGCACATGTGGTGGACGCCGTCGAGGCGCTCCTCGTCGAGGGCCGGGCGGTGGCGGAGGGCAGGCTGTACGAGATGGTGCGCACCCACGGCCTGCCCCAGCCGCTGTGGAACGTGGAGCTGGCCCTGCCCGGCAGCAGCTCCCTGGGCGGCGTGGACGCGTACTGGCCCGAGCAGGCGGTCGCCCTCGAACTGGGCACCCGCTCGCCCCGGGAGGAGCACGTGGTCTTCGCCGCGGAGCGGGAGCACCTGGAGCGGCTCGGGGTCACGGTGGTGCGGGTGTCGCCGAAGCAACTGCGCGAGTCGACGGCACAGCTGTCGGTGGTGCTGCGCACGGCGATGATGGCGGCCGAGGACCGCGAGCCGGCCGCCTACGTCGTGGTCCTGCCACGGTGAGTGGCGCGATCGGACCGGTGGCGGATCTACGCCATGTACCTGTTTGATCACCGTCAACTCTCCACAAAACCCTGTCTTTTACGAAAGGCTGAGCGGTCATCGGGTACCGAATTCCGGACTCTCTCTTTCTTTCACAAAACAGGGATGCTGATGACCAAGGAATCCCCCAGCTCCATACCCGGGACGAGACGCGCGGCACGCATAGCCGCCGCGGCCGGTCTGGCGGCCGCGCTGGCCGCCTCCGGCGCCGCCCCGGTCTTCGCCGCCGACGACCCGGCGACCTCGCCCGTGAAGCCCGCCGCCACGAGCGCGAAGGGCGACAAGCTGGGCGAGGCCGACGCCGATGTGCTGGCGAAGGCCGAGGCCGAGGGCGAGAAGAACATCACGATGATGGTCGCCACCGCTCCTGGTGCGACCGAGCAGGTCACCGCACAGCTGGACGCCGTCAAGGGGTCCGTGCTGGGGCAGACGTACGACAAGCTCGGCTACGTCCGGGCGACCGTGCCGACCTCGGCCGCCGAGGCCACCATCAAGGCGGCGCAGAAGCTCTCCTCCGTCCAGGGCATCGATCTGAAGCAGGAGATCGAGCTGGACGACCCGACGCCCGCGGGCGACCGGGCCGCCGGGGCGAAGCAGCCGAAGGCCACGGGCAGTTACGCGGCCCCGGGCAAGAACACCCCGGCCAGGAACCCGTACAACCCGTCCTTCGAGACGGGCGCGGTCGACTTCGTGAAGCAGCACCCGAAGGCCGACGGCCGAGGGATCACCATCGGCGTCCTGGACTCCGGTGTCGACCTCGGCCACCCCGCGCTGCAGAAGACCACCACCGGCGAGCGCAAGATCGTCGACTGGGTGACGGCGACGGACCCGGTCAACGACGCCGACAAGACCTGGCTGCCGATGACGGCCTCCGTGGCCGGCCCGACGTTCACCATCGGGGGCCGCACCTACTCGGCGCCGGCGGGGTCCTACAAGATCCAGCTGTTCTCCGAGTCCGCCACCAAGGGCGGCGACATGGCCGGGGACCTGAACCGGGACGGCGACACCACCGACCAGTGGGCCGTGCTCTACGACGCGGTCGCCGGCACCGTGCGGGTGGACCTCGACAACGACGCGGACTTCGGCGACGAAGCCGTGCTCAAGCCGTACAAGGACAAGCACCAGGTCGGCTACTTCGGCACGGACAACCCGGCGACGCAGATCGTCGAGCGCATCCCGTTCGTCGTCGAGACCCGCAAGGACGTCGTCTACAACGCGGCCGGCGCCAAGGCCGACTTCGTCAACATCGGCGTCATCGAGAGCGAGCACGGCACGCACGTCGCGGGCATCACCGCGGCCAACGGCCTGTTCGGCGGCAAGATGAACGGCGCGGCGCCCGGCGCCAAGATCGTCTCCTCGCGTGCCTGCACCTGGTCCGGCGGCTGCACCAACATCGCGCTGACCGAGGGCATGATCGACCTCGTCGTCAACCGCGGTGTCGACGTCGTCAACATGTCGATCGGCGGCCTGCCGCCCCTCAACGACGGCAACAACGCGCGCGCCGAGCTCTACAAGCGCCTCATCGACATCTACGGCGTCCAGCTGGTCATCTCGGCCGGCAACGAGGGCCCGGGCGTCAACACCATCGGTGACCCCGGCCTCGCCGACCACGTCATCTCCGTGGGCGCGTCGATCTCCAAGGAGACATGGGCCGCCAACTACGGCTCCAACGTCACCAAGAAGTACGACATGCTCCCCTTCTCCTCGCGCGGCCCGCGTGAGGACGGCGGCTTCACGCCGACCCTGACGGCGCCGGGTGCGTCGATCAACACCACGCAGACCTGGTTCCCGGGCGGTCCGGTCAAGGAGTCGGGCTACACGCTCCCCGCCGGCTACTCCATGCTGCAGGGCACCTCGATGTCCTCGCCGCAGGCCGCCGGTGCGACGGCGCTGCTGCTGTCCGCCGCGAAGCAGAAGCACATCGAGCTGCCGCCGGCCGACCTGCGGACCGCACTGACCAGCACCGCCACCCACATCGACGGCGTGCCCGCGCACGCCCAGGGTTCCGGTCTGATCAACATCGTCGGCGCCTGGAAGCAGATCGAGAAGCAGGGCACCCCGGCGCACGAGTACGCGGTGAAGGCCCCGGTCGACACCGCGATCGACTTCGCGCTCAAGGACCCGGGCTTCGGTACGGGGCTGTACGACCGTGAGGGCGGCCTGAAGGCCGGCCAGACGAAGTACTACGACATCACCGTCACCCGCACCACGGGCCCGGACCGCGACGTCCAGCACAAGCTGTCGTGGAAGAACAACGACGGCACGTTCGGGCTGAGCAGCCCCGAGTACGTCTCGCTGCCGCTCGACACCCCGGTGAAGATCAAGGTCAGGGCGAAGCCCGCCGCGGACGGCGTCCACAGCGCGATCCTGCAGCTGGACGACAAGAAGACCTCCGGCATCGACCAGCAGATCCTCTCGACGGTGGTCGTCGCGAAGGACCTGGTGAAGCCCGGTTACGCCTTCTCCACGACCGGCTCGGTGCAGCGCAACGGCACCACGTCGTACTTCGTGAACGTCCCCGAGGGTGCGAAGACCCTCGAGGTCGCGCTGAGCGCCCTGCGCTCGGGCAGCCAGACGCGGTTCATCTCCCTGCACCCGTACGGGGTCTCGGTGGAGGACAGCTCCACGATCAACTGCTACCCGAACTACGAGAACCCGGCCAACACCTGCCGCCCGGACACGCGCTCCTACAAGGACCCGCAGCCCGGCGTCTGGGAGATCGAGGTCGAGTCGCGCCGTACGTCGCCGCTGCTGGACAACCCGTACAAGCTGAACGTCTCGCTGCTGGGCGCCACCTTCGACCCGGCGGTGCAGACCATCGCCGAGGCGAAGATCGGCACCCCGGCCGCGGTGGACTGGACGGTCACCAACAACGCCGGTGACCTGAAGGGCTCGCTCAAGGGCGGCTCGCTGGGCTCGGCGGACGTCGAGCGCCCGTCGATCTCGACCGGTGGCGAGTACACCAGGACGGTCACCATCGGTGAGGGCGTCGAGAAGCTGGACGTCGCCATCGGCAACACCTCGGACGCCAACGCCGACATCGACCTGTACGTCTACAAGGGCGACACCGAGGTCGGTGCCTCGACGACGGCCGGCTCGGAGGAGTCGGTCAGCCTGGTGAAGCCGGCGGCGGGCACGTACACCGTCGTCATCGACGGCTACTCGGTCCCGGCCGGGACCACCGAGTACGACTACCGGGACGTGTACTACGCCCCGTCGCTCGGTGCGATCAAGGTCGACGAGTCGAAGACCGTGAACCTGGTCAACGGCGCGTCCGCCCAGGTCGGCGCCGAGGTCGTGGTCGCCGGAGCCGCTCCCGAGGGCCGGCAGTTCTTCGGTGAGGTCCAGCTCGTGAACGCCCGCGGCACCGCGGCGGGCACCGGCAGCGTCGTGATCGAGAAGGTCACGCCGTAGCCGTAGCGACGGTGTGATCCGCACGACACCGGAACACTGTGGGGCGGGGGCTCGCAAGGGCACCCGCCCCACAGCGCTGCGCGCGGCCTGTCCGCCTGCCGGACAATGGATTGGACAAGGAAGCCGGGGACATACACATCATGGACCGGCAACCGTGCCCGTTCGCGTCTGTGAGGGAGTTCTCGTGAAGGTCGGAATCGTCGGCGCCACCGGTCAGGTCGGCACAGTCATGCGCAGCATCCTGGCCGAGCGGAAGTTCCCCGTCGCCGAGCTGCGGCTCTTCGCCTCCGCGCGCTCCGCGGGCTCCACCCTCACGTACGAGGGCAAGGACATCACCGTGGAGGACGCCTCCACCGCCGACTACACCGGCCTGGACATCGTGCTGTTCTCCGCGGGCGGCGCGACCTCGAAGGCGCTGGCCGAGAAGGTCGCCTCCCAGGGCGCCGTGGTGATCGACAACTCCTCCGCCTGGCGCAAGGACCCCGAGGTCCCGCTGGTGGTCTCCGAGGTCAACGCGCACGCGATCAGGAACCGCCCCAAGGGCATCATCGCCAACCCGAACTGCACCACGATGGCCGCCATGCCCGTGCTGCGTCCCCTGCACGACGAGGCGCAGCTCGACGCGCTGACGGTCGCCACCTACCAGGCGGTGTCCGGCTCCGGTGTCGCGGGCGTCGCGGAGCTGCACGGCCAGGCCTCCAAGGTCGTCGCCGACGCGGACAAGCTGACGCACGACGGCGGCGCGGTCGACTTCCCCGAGCCGGGCGTCTACAAGCGCCCCATCGCCTTCAACGTGCTGCCGCTCGCCGGCTCGATCGTCGACGACGGCTCCTTCGAGACCGACGAGGAGCAGAAGCTCCGCAACGAGTCCCGCAAGATCCTGGAGATCCCGGAGCTCAAGGTGTCCGGCACCTGCGTCCGGGTCCCGGTCTTCTCCGGCCACTCCCTCCAGATCAACGCCCGCTTCGCCCGCCCGATCAGCGTCGAGCGCGCCTACGAGCTGCTGAAGGACGCCGAGGGCGTCGAGCTCTCCGAGATCCCGACCCCGCTCCAGGCGGCCGGCAAGGACGCCTCGTACGTGGGCCGCATCCGGAACGACGAGACCGTCGAGCACGGCCTCGCGCTGTTCGTCTCCAACGACAACCTGCGCAAGGGCGCCGCGCTGAACGCGGTCCAGATCGCGGAGCTGGTGGCGGCGGAGCTCAAGGGCTGAGGCCCTTCACCCCCGTAAAGGGCGGGCGCCGGGTTCCCGGCGCCCGCCCTTCAGCGTGCTCCTGCCCGCCTCAGAGCGCGAGGTGCCTGCGCAGGGCGGCGTCGATCTCACTCATGCGCTGCCGGGGGACGGTGCCGACGCGTTTCAGCACACGGTCCGGGGAAACGGCGCGGACCTGTTCGCACTGGACCTTCGAGTCCTTCGGCAGCCCGCTCTCCGAAGCCCGCAGAAGCGCCTGGAAGGTGAGGACGCGCGCGGTGCTGGACGTCAGCGGCACCACGGTGACCACACCGCGCCCGTTCGACACGACCGACTGGTTGGCCGCGTTGTTCGACACGATCACGGCCGGTCTGACCTTGTTGGCCTCACTCCCCCTGGCCGGTTCCAGATCGACCAGATGGATGTCGCCTCTACGCACCGGCGATCCCGTCCCCGACCGTGCGGTCCCAGAGAGCGGCGTCCTCGCTCGCGTCCCACTCCTCGAAGGCCTCGGTGTACTCCGCTTCGAGCCCCGCATCGCGCAGCAGCTCGATGGCGGCGTGTATCACCGCCGACCGCGAATCCGCATCGGTCTTCGCCGCGTACTCGTCGACGAAGGCGACATCCTCCTGCGGCAAGCTCACACTGATCTTCATGCCACCCATGCTACCAACGGTAGGAAATGGGTGGCTACCTCACGCGCCCCTCCCTTCGCACCTCGAAGTGGAAGCACCCGTACTCCACGGCCCGTACGTGCAGGAGCACCGCCTCCGGGTCGGCGAAGGCCTCCGTCAGGGCCTCGTCGAACCCCCGCTCCTCGTCGGCCGGGATCTCCAGCAGCCTGCCGCCGACGATGCGCCCCTCCACGTCGTAGCGCCGGACCGCGCGAAGGGCGCCCGCCCGTGAGAACGGGTAGCCGGGCCGGTCCTCCGCCGGGCCCTCGCACTCCTCGGCGTGGACGAAGACCGGCCCCTGCTCGTCGTACGCCCCCGGGCGCGCCCACGTCGCCGCAGCCCAGCGCCGCAGCGGCGCGTAGGAGACCAGGGCGATCCTCTCCCCGGGCTCCGCTCCGCGCAGGCAGCAGCGCAGGGGATCGCCGCCCTCCGCCGCCGTGTACGGGACGCAGGGCCGGCCCGCGTCGTCGGTCGTGCGGAGCTCTTTCAGCGCGTCCGGCCCGATGGGCAGCGCCTCGTAAGTGGTCATGCTCCGAGGGTGGCCCGTGTGTCTGGGCCCGTCCGGCGGAAAACGGACATCGCGTTGGGCCCGCCCCGCGTGGAAGGATGGCGAAAACATCGCACATCAAAGGAGATGACCGCGTGCCTGGCACGAATCTGACCCGCGAAGAGGCACAGGAGCGGGCGCGCCTGCTGACCGTGGACGCGTACGAGATCGATCTCGACCTCTCCGGCGCGCAGGAGGGCGGCACCTACCGGTCCGTCACCACCGTGCGCTTCGACTCCGCCGAGGACGGCGCCGAGACCTTCATCGATCTGGTCGCCCCGGCGGTCCACGACGTCGTGTTGAACGGCAAGGACCTCGACATCGCCGCCGTCTTCCGGGACTCCCGGATCGCGCTGAAGCACCTCCGCGCCGGCACCAACGAGCTCAAGGTCGTCGCCGACTGCTCGTACACGAACACGGGCGAGGGCCTGCACCGTTTCGTGGACCCGGTCGACGAACAGGCATATCTGTACACCCAGTTCGAGGTACCGGATGCCCGCCGGGTGTTCGCCAGCTTCGAGCAGCCCGACCTCAAGGCGACCTTCCGGTTCACCGTGAAGGCCCCGTCGGGCTGGACCGTGATCTCCAACTCGCCGACGCCCGAGCCCAAGGACGACGTCTGGTCCTTCGAGCCGACGCCGCGCGTCTCCACCTACATCACGGCCCTGATCGCCGGCCCGTACCACGCGGTGCACAGCAGCTACGAGAAGGACGGCCAGTCCGTCCCGCTCGGTATCTACTGCCGCCCGTCGCTCGCCGAGTACCTGGACGCGGACGCGATCTTCGCGGTCACGCGGCAGGGCTTCGAGTGGTTCCAGGAGAAGTTCGACTACGCGTACCCGTTCGCCAAGTACGACCAGCTGTTCGTCCCGGAGTTCAACGCCGGCGCGATGGAGAACGCCGGTGCGGTCACCATCCGCGACCAGTACGTCTTCCGCTCCAAGGTCACGGACGCGGCGTACGAGACGCGGGCCGAGACCATCCTCCACGAGCTGGCCCACATGTGGTTCGGCGACCTCGTCACCATGGAGTGGTGGAACGACCTCTGGCTGAACGAGTCGTTCGCCACGTACACCTCGATCGCCTGCCAGGCGGACGCCGAGGGCTCGAAGTGGCCGCACTCCTGGACGACGTTCGCGAACTCCATGAAGACGTGGGCGTACCGCCAGGACCAGCTGCCGTCGACGCACCCGATCATGGCGGACATCCAGGACCTCGACGACGTCCTGGTGAACTTCGACGGGATCACGTACGCGAAGGGCGCCTCGGTCCTGAAGCAGCTCGTGGCGTACGTCGGCAAGGACGCGTTCTTCAAGGGCGTGCAGGCCTACTTCAAGGCGCACGCCTTCGGTAACACGCGCCTGTCGGACCTGCTGGGCGCGCTGGAGGAGACCTCCGGCCGTGACCTGAAGACCTGGTCGAAGGCGTGGCTGGAGACGGCCGGGATCAACATCCTCCGCCCGGAGATCGAGACCGACGAGCACGGCCACGTCACCTCGTTCACCGTCCTGCAGGAGGCCCCCGCGCTCCCCGCCGGCGCGAAGGGCGAGCCGACGCTGCGCCCGCACCGGATCGCCATCGGCTGCTACGAGCTCGACGCGGCCGGGAAGCTGGTCCGCACGGACCGGATCGAGCTGGACGTCGACGGCGAGCGGACCACCGTGCCCTTCCCGTCCGGCACGCCGCGCCCGGCGGTCGTCCTGCTCAACGACGACGACCTGTCGTACGCGAAGGTCCGCCTCGACGAAGAGTCGCTGCGGGTCGTCACGGCGCACCTGGGCGACTTCGCCGAGTCCCTGCCCCGCGCGCTGAGCTGGGCCTCGGCCTGGGACATGACGCGCGACGGCGAGCTGGCCACACGCGACTACCTGGCGCTGGTCCTCTCCGGGATCGGCAAGGAGTCGGACATCGGCGTGGTGCAGTCGCTGCACCGCCAGGTGAAGCTGGCCCTGGACCTCTACGCCGCGCCGGAGTGGCGCGAGGCGGGTCTGAACCAGTGGACCGAGGCGACGCTGGCGCACCTGCGCGCGGCGGAGCCGGGCAGCGACCACCAGCTGGCCTGGGCCCGTGCCTTCGCGGCGACGGCCCGCAGCCCGCTCCACCTGGACGTGCTGCAGTCGCTGCTGGACGGCACCCAGGAGATCGAGGGCCTGGCCGTCGACACCGAGCTGCGCTGGGCGTTCGTGCAGCGCCTGGCCGCGACCGGTCTGCTCGACGAGGAGGAGATCGCCGCCGAGTACGAGCGCGACCGGACGGCGGCCGGCGAGCGCCACGCGGCGTCGGCGCGCGCGGCCCAGCCCTCCGAGGAGGCGAAGGCCGAGGCGTGGGCGTCGGTCGTCGAGTCGGACAAGCTGCCGAACTCCCTCCAGGAGTCGGTCATCGACGGCTTCGTGCAGACCGACCAGCGTGAGCTGCTGGCTCCGTACGCGGAGCGGTACTTCACGGCGGTGAAGGACGTCTGGGACTCGCGCAGCCACGAGATGGCCCAGCAGATCGCCGTGGGCCTCTACCCGTCCCTCCACGTCTCGCAGGAGACCCTGGACGCCACGGACGCCTGGCTCGGGGCGGTGCAGCCGAGTGCGGCCCTGCGCCGGCTGGTGTCGGAGTCCCGGGCGGGCGTGGAGCGTGCGCTGAAGGCTCAGGCAGCGGACGCCGCGGCGGCCACCGCGTAGCGGTACCGCGTACGGACGGAGGGGGCGCCCCGTGCGGGGCACCCCCTCCGTGTCTTCGGAGCGCTCTCGCGGCGTCGCCGAAATGGAAACCGCCCGGCGGGCAGGCGCCGGAGCGCGGCCGTCCGCCGGGCGGAGATCTTGGCAGGTGGCGGGTTACGCCACCGACTCCTCGTAGCGGCGGCGCAGTTCGGCCGCACCCGCGTCCGTCAGCGAGCCGTGGAGCCGCATCCGGGCCACTCCGCCGTCGGGGAAGGCGTCGAGGCGCACGTGGGTGACCACGGCCTCGGCGTCCAGGAGGAAGCGGTGCACCGTGTCCGGCTGGAGCCGGGTGCGCGGGACGATCTCGGACCACTCACCCGAATCGCCGTCGCGGCCCTGGAGGCTGATCCAGCCGGCCGCGTTGCCCTTGAGGTAGGCCGTGTCGATCTCGACGGCGCGCACCGCTCCCTGGGCGGGAAGGCGGAAGCGCACCCAGTCGTTCGTGTCGCGGACACGGCGGCGGCGGTTCTCCCAGCCGTCGTCCATCTTGCGGGAGGTCCCGGGAAGGATGATCTGGGCCGGCGAGGAGTAGAAGCGGTCCGAGGCGTCCTCGTAGGTACCGCCGTTCATGATCGAGATCAGGTCGACCGTGCCCAGCGCCGCGAGCCAGGCCGGGTCGGGTACGACGTCGCCGTGCACGCGGAGGCGGGCGATGCCGCCGTCGGGGTGCTGGCAGAGGCGCAGATGGGTGTAGCGGCGGTCGCCGGTGATCTCGAAGGCGTTGGCCGCGTGGCCGCGTACCGGCGTCGGCGGGACGAGCTCCTCCCACTTCACGTCGTCGGCGAGGAGCTGCTCGGGGCTCGGCGAGCCCTCGACCGCTGCCGCCTGGACGGAGACGCGCTGGGGGTAGTTGCCGCGGAAGTGGGCCGTGTCGACGACGATGCCCCGGATGATCCCGGGAGCGCCGAGGCGGATGATCGCCCAGTCGTGGTCCTCGGGGGCGGGGAAGGGGTGGTCCGCGTCGGCGCCGCGGCGGCGGCGGGTCTCCCAGCCGTCCATGATCTTGCCCTTGTGGCCGAAGCGCTCGGGGTCGAAGACCGCGGGTTCGCGGATCAGCAGGTTCTCGCGCTCGGCGAAGAACTCGTCGTTGGCGGCGATCACGCCCGCGCCGAGGCGGCGGTCCGCGAGGTCGACGAGGTCGGTGAAGGGAAGGCCGGTGGCGGCACGGTAATCGGCGTAGGGGTCGCCCCCGCCGTAAGGGGCCGCGTCGTTCGCGTGGGGGTCGGTGTCCTGGAATGTGGTCTCGTTCGCGTCGGCGGTCATGACACGACTGTCACCCAGAGACACCTGTCAGGTCCATCGAAAGTTTCCGTACAGTTCTTTCAGTTCTCCTGAACGGTCGAGCCCGAGGCCCGGACGGCCTCCCCGCGGAGCCCGGCCAGGGGTCAGCTCCGGTGCTCCCCGGCCCCCGCCACCCGCTGGAGCGCCGTCAGCACGCGCGCCACCGCCGGCCCCCGCTCCGCCCCCTGCCGTACGGCGGCCACCACATGGCGGTGCGGGCGGTCCGACTCCAGGACCCTCATGGCCACCCCGTCACCCGACCGGTCCGCCGCGGACGCCATCCGGGGGACGAGCGCGACACCCATCCCGGCCTCCACCATGGCCAGGATCGCGGTCCATCCCGAAGCGCTGTGCGCCTGTTCGGGCACGAACCCGGCCGCGTCGCACGCGGCCCTCGTGATCTCCGACCAGGGGCCCGAGCCCCCGAAGATCCAGGGTTCGGCGGCGAGATCGGCCAGCCGGAGGCCCGGCGTGCGGGCGAGGCGGTGGTCCAGGGGGAGCGCGACGTCCAGCGGGTCGGCCAGGAGCGGCAGCAGCGTGAAGCGGGGGTCCCGGGCGGTCGGCGCGTGCGCCGCCAGGGAGAGGGCGAGGTCCACGTCCCCGGCGGACAGGAGCTCGTACGCCTGGGCGGCCTCCGCCTCCCGGACGCGCACCTCGGGGCCCGGACGGTCCCCGGCCCGCAGGAGCCGTACGGCCGGTACGACGAGGGCGGGCACGGCCGTCGAGAAGGCACCGACCCGCACCTGGCCCGCCTCGCCCCGCAGATAGCCGGTCAGCTCGGCGTCGGCCCGCTCCAGCTGGGCGAAGACCGTCTCGGCGTGGCGCAGCACGAGATGCGCGGCGTCGGTAAGCCGGACACGGCGGCCCTGTGGCTCCAGGAGCGGCACACCGAGCTGCCCGGCGAGGTTGCTGAGCTGCTGCGAGACGGCCGACGGGGTCATGAGAAGGGCCGTGGCCGTGGCCGTGACCGTGCCCCGGTCGCGCAGGGTGCGCAGGATGCGGAGCTTCTTGACGTCCCACTCGGTCATGGCCGCAACCTACCGGTCGACCGGACATGCCGATGCGCCGCGCGGTACTGCGTACCGGCGGCGCACTCGGGAGAACAGCTGTCTAGGCCTGCTTCTTGGACTTGTCGAGGACCATGACGAGTCCCGCGATGACCAGGAACAGGACGATCGGTGCCGCGACGAAGAGGCCGAGGGTCTCCATCACGTTCAGACCCGGACCCGGGTCGTCGCCGTCGTCGCGGGTGAGCGCGAGCGCCGGGGACGACATGAGCAGCATCATCAGCGTCGTACCGGCCGCGACGGCGCCGGCGCGCATAGCGTTCTTCTTGTCCACGGTGCAAACGTAGCGAACGCCTACGAGGGGCGCGCGCCCGGGGGTGCCGTACGGGACTCCCGGCCGTCGGGCATGACGGCCATCAGCCTGTGCAGCCGGGGTGACGCGGTGATCTCCTCCAGCGTGACGGGGTGGCCCTCCGCATCGGCGATGGGCAGGCGCCAGTTGGGGTACTGGTCCCAGGTCCCGGGGAGGTTCTGCGGGCGGCGGTCGCCCACGGTGTCGGGGAGCCAGACCCCGGTCATCCGGGCGGGGGTGCGCAGCAGGAAGCGGTGGACGGCGCGGACTGCCGCCTCCTCGTCCCCGTCCCCCTCGGGCAGCAGACGGAGCCGGGCCAGGTAGGCGAGCCACTCGGCGGTGTCGGCCGCGTCCTCGGCCAGCTCCTGCTCCAGGTCCCGGCCGAGCAGCCCGAGCCGGTGGCGGAGCGTCACGTGCTCACCCGTCAGCCGGGCGGCGGTGGACGGCAGGTCGTGGGTGGTCGCCGTGGCCACACAGCCCTCGCGCCACTTCTCGGGGGCGAGCATGCGCCCGTCACCGGCCCAGTCGCGCTCGAACCAGAGCACGGAGGTGCCGAGCACCCCGCGCCGGGCGAGCGCCTCGCGCACACCGGGCTCGACGGTCCCGAGGTCCTCCCCTATGACGACGGCCCCGGCCCGGTGCGCTTCCAGGACGAGCACCGCGAGCATCGCCTCGGCGTCCTGACCGACGTACGTGCCGTCGGTGGGCGGGCGCCCCTCGGGCACCCACCAGAGCCTGAAGAGGCCCATGACGTGGTCGATGCGCAGGGCTCCGGCGTGGGCCAGGAGGCCGCGCAGCAGGGCGCGGTAGGGGGCGTAACCGGACGCCGCCAGCGCGTCGGGGCGCCAGGGGGGCAGCCCCCAGTCCTGGCCGTGGGCGTTGAAGGCGTCGGGGGGCGCCCCGACGGACATCCCCTGCGCGAAGGCGTCCTGCTGGGCCCAGGTGTCCGCGCCGTCGGGATGGACCCCGACGGCGAGGTCGTGGACGATGCCGACGGCCATGCCGGACTCACGCGCGGCGCTCTGCGCGGTGGCGAGCTGGGTGTCCGTCAGCCAGGCGAGCCGGCAGTGGAAGTCGACCCGGTCCAGCAGCTCGGTGCGGGCCCGGGCGCTCTGCGGGGAGCGGGGGTCACGCAGCCCATCGGGCCAGCTGCGCCACCGGGGGCCGTGCACCTCGGCCAGGGCGCACCACAGGGCGTGGTCCTCCAGCGCCTGCCCCTGTCCCGCGAGGAAGTCGCAGTACGCGGCGCGGCGGCCGGGCGTCAGGGGGACCTGGTGGATGAGCTCCAGCGCCTGCCTCTTGAGCTCCCAGACGGCGTCGCGGTCGATCAGCGCGCCCTTGTTCAGCACGGCCTCGCGCAGCGCCGCGGCTTCCTGGCGCAGGTCGTCCAGGGCCGCTCTGCCGGCCTCGGGGACATGGCCGTGCTCCGGGATCGACTCGATGTGCAGGTGCACGGGGTCGGGGAAGCGGCGCGAGGAGGGGCGGTACGGGGAGGGGTCGGTCGGCCTGCCCGGTACGGCGGCGTGCAGCGGGTTCACCTGGACGAATCCGCTCCCCAGCGTCCTGCCCGCCCAGGCGGCGAGGTCGGCCAGGTCCGCGAGGTCGCCCATGCCCCAGGAGCGGGCGGAGAGCATCGAGTAGAGCTGGACGAGGAATCCGTGCGTGCGGGCGGGCGGCCGGGGTACGCGGTCCGGAGCGACGACGAGTGTGGCGGTCGCGTAGTGGCGGTCCGGGGTACGGACGGTCAGCCGGTGGACTCCCAGGGGCGGTTCGGTCCACCAGGAGGGCGTGACCGGCGTGTTCTCCGTCGGGGCCGGCGCGGGGAGCACACGCATGCGCAGGGGCGCGGAGGCGACGTCGGCCACCGGTTCGGGGTCGACCGTCAGGACCGCGCCGGGCGGGAGCGCGGTGAGCGCGGCCGGCAGCGGCTCCCCCGACCAGGCCACCACCGTCGGCGGGATCAGTCGGGAGGCCGCCGCCGATTCGGCTGCGGCGAGAGATCTCCGTACATCCGCGGGGGTGGCGGCGTCGACGCCCAGCGCGGCGAGCACGGCCGTGACCGTGTCGTCGGGGACGGACACCGTGACGTCCGCGGACGGGGAGAAGGAGGTGGCGACGCCGTGCAGTGCGGCGAGCCGGGACAAGCCCATTCAGACTCCTGGGGACTCCATGCCCCCTGCGGTGCCGGGTGCTGTCGGCTCGCTGGTCAGAGGGGCGACGGCGGCGAGCGGTGGCTCGCTCGTGAGAGGTGTGGCGTCGGCGAGCGGGGGCTCGCTGGTGAGCGGGGGCTCACTGGTGAGCGGAGCGCTGTCGGCGAACACGGGTTCACCGATCAGGTGGGAGACGTCGGCGAGCGGGAGCTCACTGATCATCGGAGGGGCGGTGAGGGTCGGGGACTTCGCGCCCGACAGCGGGTCGGGACCCGTGAGGCTCGGTACCTGTTTGGAGAGGGCGGAGAGCAGAAGCTGCGCGGAAGCGGGCACGTGGGCCTCCTGGCCGTGGACAACAGGACACAGCAGGCCTACCCAGCAGGCGCGTGAGCAGGCATCGACGTGACACAGGCGTTATGACAACGAGCCCAACGTGCCGTGGGTCACATCCAGTTCCCCGACATGCCAGGTATAAGCACTTTTAGGCCACCCGACGACACTTCCCCGGAAACCCACGCGCCACGCCAGGCAATACACCAGGCATATCAGTCAAAACAGCCACGCACATTGACACCCCCGCGCCCGGGTGGTGGGCTCGGACGTCACTGCCGGGGCGAGGTCAGGGTGAAGGAGCAGGGCGTGCAGCTCGGGCGCAGGAGGCATGCGACAGCCGTCGCCGTCGCCGTGATCGGCGGGCTGCTCGGCCCGTTCGGGCCGGCCGCCGCGGCGGCCCCCGTCGGTCCCGCGGGCCCGGCCGCGACCAGTCCGGACCGCGCCGACGAGGCGCGGCTGCCCTCCGTCTGGCCGCGTCCGCAGTCCATGAAGGCGTCCGGGCAGCCGGTGCCCCTGGGGTCCGAGGTCACCCTCCTCGCCGACGCGCAGGCCGATCCGTACGCCGTGGACGCGCTCAGGGCGCTCCTGCGCGAGTCCGGCGTCCGGACGGTGCACGGTTCCCTGCCGGGCAGGGGCCCGGTGATCCGGCTCGGCGGCACGGACGCGGGGCGGGCCCTGCGGGTCATGCACGCGCCCGAGCGGGCCGACCTGCCGTCCGGGGGCTACCGCCTCGCCGTGGGCAGGGCCGAGGGCCGGCCCACGGTCGCGCTGGACGGTGTCGGTGAGGACGGCCTGTTCCACGGGGTGCAGACCCTGCGGGAGCTCGTGCGGGAAGGCACCGTCGCCGGAGTCGTGGTCCGTGACTGGCCGGGTACCGCCGTGCGCGGCACGACCGAGGGGTTCTACGGCGAACCGTGGAGCCACGAGGAGCGGCTCGCCCAGCTCGGCTTCATGGGGCGCACGAAGCAGAACCGCTACCTCTACGCGGCCGGCGACGACCCGTACCGCCAGTCCCGCTGGCGTGAGCCCTACCCCGCCGGGGAACGCGCCGACTTCCGCGCACTGGCCGAAAAGGCACGTGCCGAGCACGTGACGCTCGGCTGGGCCGTCTCCCCCGGGCAGGCGATGTGCATGGCCTCGGACGCGGACGTGCGGGCGCTGACCCGGAAGATCGACGGCATGTGGGCACTGGGGGTACGGGCCTTCCAGCTGCAGTTCCAGAACGTCAGCTACAGCGAATGGCACTGCGACCTGGACGCGGAGACGTTCGGCAGCGGGCCCGAGGCCGCGGCCGGGGCGCAGGCCCGGGTCGCGAGCGCGGTCGCCCGGCACCTCGCGGACCGGCACCCGGACGCCGAACCGCTCTCGGTCATGCCGACCGAGTACTACCAGGACGGCGCCACCGACTACCGCACGGCGCTCGCGGCGGAGCTGGACCACCGGGTACAGGTGGCCTGGACCGGGGTCGGGGTCGTGCCGAGGACGATCACCGGCCGGGAGCTGGCGGGCGCCCGGGCGGCCTTCCGCCACCCCCTGGTCACCATGGACAACTACCCGGTCAACGACTACGCGCAGGACCGGATCTTCCTCGGCCCCTACACGGGCCGTGACCCCGCGGTGGCCGGCGGATCGGCGGCGCTGCTGGCCAACGCGATGGAGCAGCCGTCGGCGTCCCGCATCCCGTTGTTCACGGCTGCGGACTTCGCCTGGAACCCGAAGCAGTACCAGCCTCAGGAGTCCTGGCAGGCCGCCCTGGACGACCTGGCGGGCGGGGACACCGCCGCCCGGGCGGCCCTGGGAGCGCTGGCGGGCAACAGCGCCACGTCGGTGTTGGGCGGTGACGAGTCCGCGTACCTGAGGCCGCTGCTGGAGGCGTTCTGGACGTCGCGTCCGTCCGCGGCGGGGCGCGACAAGGCGGCACGCGAGCTGCGCGCGGCGTTCGGGGTGATGCGGCAGGCACCGGAGCGGCTGGAAGGGCCCGCGAGCGGCCGGCTCCGGGACGAGGTACGGCCGTGGACCCGGCAGCTCGCCAGGTACGGCCGGGCGGGTGAGCTCGCCGTCGATCTGCTGCGGGCCCAGGAACGCGGCGACGGCGCGGCCGCCTGGCGGGCCCAGCTGGCGCTGGAGCCTTTGCGCGAGGAGATCGGGGCGAGCACCGCCACCGTCGGCAAGGGCGTCCTGGACCCGTTCCTGGACCGCGTCCTCAAGGAGGCCGGCGCCTGGAACGGGACCGACCGCGACGCGGGCACCGCGAGCAGGGACGCGCACGGCTACACCCTCCGCCTCGACCGGGCCCGCCCGGTCGAGGCCGTGACCACGCTGACCCGGCCGGGTGACGGCGCCGCGGACGCCGTCCTGGAGGCCCATGTGCCGGGCGAGGGCTGGCGCGGACTCGGCTCCCTGTCGGAGGCCGGCTGGACACAGACAGCGGTGCGCGGTCTGCGGGCGGACGCGCTCCGGGTCACCGCTCCGTCCGGCCGCCCCGCCTTCGTGGGCCCTCCGGCCCCGGGTGTCACGGGGGCCGCTCCCGCGCCCTCGGACGCCCCGCAGGTGCGGGCGCTGGTCCCGTGGTTCGGCGACGAGCCGGCCGCCCGGCTCGCCCTCGTCCGCGACAGGACGGACGCCGTGATCGGTGGCGGCGCCCAGCGGGTCGAGGCGCGGCTGGCCGGGGGGCGCCCCGGCGAGGTGAAGGGCGAGCTGAAGGCGAAGGCGCCCGAGGGCATCGAGGTCAAGGTGCCGAAGCAGTCGACCGTGACGCGCGGCTCGCGCACCGACGTACCCGTGGACATCACCGTGCCGGCCGACACCCCGGCCGGTGAGTACGAGGTGCCGCTGAGCTTCGGGGGCGAGGAGAGCACGCTGACCGTGCGCGCCTACCCGCGCACGGCGGGCCCCGATCTGGTGCGTACGGCCGAGGCGTCCTCGTCCGGTGACGAGACCCCGGACTTCCCGGCTTCGGCGGCTTCGGACGGTGACCCCGGGACCCGCTGGTCCTCGCCCCTCGATGACAACTCCTGGTGGCAGGCCGAGCTGCCCGCACCGGTGCGGCTGGGCCAGGTCGTCCTGCGCTGGCAGGACGCCTACGCCTCCCGCTACCGCGTGCAGGTCTCCCCGGACGGCCGTACCTGGCGTACGGCGGCGACCGTGCGGGAGGGCGGGGGCGGGCGCGAGTCGGTCCGTATGGACGCGGAGGACACCCGCTTCATCAGGATCCAGGGCGACGGCCGGGCGACCCGGTACGGCTACTCACTGTGGTCGGTCGAGGCCTACGCCGTCGCCGGTGAGGACCCGGACGCCCCCTGAGGGCCCCGATACGCCGAAGGCCCGTTCCTCAGGCGGAAACGCCGTCGATCCGGGCCATCACGTCGTCCGCGCCGAACGGCTGCAGATAGGGCAGCCAGCGCGGGTCCCGGTGGCCGGTACCGATGATCCGCCAGGCCAGACCGCTGGGCGGCGCCGGCTGATGGCGGAGCCGCCAGCCCAGCTCGGGCAGATGGCGGTCCGCCTTGACGTGGTTGCAGCGGCGGCAGGCCGCCACGACGTTGTCCCAGGCGTGCTGCCCGCCGCGGCTGCGCGGGATGACGTGGTCGACGCTGGTCGCGGCGGCGCCGCAGTACATGCATCGGCCACCGTCCCGGGCGAAGAGCGCCCGGCGGGTGAGGGGGACGGGCCCCCGGTAGGGGACGCGCACGAACCGCTTGAGGCGGACGACGCTCGGCGCGGGCACGGCGCGGGTGGCACTGTGCATGAAGGCGCCGGACTCCTCGAGGCAGATGGCCTTGTTCTCGAGGACGAGGACGAGCGCGCGGCGGAGAGGTACGACGCCGAGCGGCTCGTACGAAGCGTTGAGAACCAGGACGTGCGGCACGTGGATGCCTCCTTGTACGCCGGCGACGCGTGGCTCGCGCCGGGACGATCCGATCTCAGTCTCTCCTCATGCCTGGTCCGAGCGCCACCACGTGCGGGTAACGGGCCGGAGGGATTTTTCTCACCCGTCCGCCGCACGCCGTCCCGGACACACCGGAACCGGCGCTCCGACAGGGCGGCCGGCCCCGCTGTGGGATCGGTCACACTCCGTACATCCCCGGGTGAGATGTGTATCTCCCCCGTCGACGGCAACGAACCACTCCCCCGGCTTCGTTACTGTGGTTGGTCTGCTGTCGCCCCACCTGGAGGTCCCTGCCGTGTCCCTGTCCGCCCTCCTGGCCGCGGCTCCTTCACCCGGGGCCGCGGGCTCGCTGGACGAAGCCGCCGAGCGGGCCGGGAACGCCGCAGGCTGGGTCGAGGAGAACTGGTCCACCTGGCTGAACACCGGTCTGCGCATCATCCTCATCGCGGCCATCGCGATCGTGCTGCGCTACCTGATCCGGCGCGCCCTCACCAACCTCATCGACCGGATGAACCGCAGTGCGCAGGCGGTGGAGGGCACCGCCCTCGGCGGCCTGCTGGTCAACGCGGAGCGCCGCCGCCAGCGCTCCGAGGCCATCGGTTCCGTACTCCGCTCGGTCACGTCGTTCCTGATCCTCGGCACGGCGGCCCTGATGATCCTGGGTGCCTTCCAGATCAATCTGGCCCCCCTGCTGGCCTCCGCGGGCGTCGCCGGTGTGGCGCTGGGCTTCGGCGCGCGCAACCTCGTCACCGACTTCCTCTCCGGCGTCTTCATGATCCTCGAGGACCAGTACGGCGTCGGGGACACGGTCGACGCGGGTGTCGCCTCCGGTGAGGTCATCGAGGTGGGCCTGCGGGTCACCAAACTGCGCGGCGACAACGGCGAGATCTGGTACGTCCGCAACGGCGAGGTGAAGCGGATCGGCAACCTCAGCCAGGGCTGGTCCACGGCCGGGGTCGACGTCACGGTCCGCCCGACGGAGGACCTGGACCTGGTCCGCAAGGCGATCGCCGAGGCGGGCGAGACCATGACCAAGGAAGAGCCCTGGTCGGAGCGGCTGTGGGGCCCGGTGGAGATCCTCGGCCTGGACGCGGTGCTGCTCGACTCGATGACCGTACGGGTCACGGCGAAGACCATGCCGGGCAAGTCGCTGGGCGTCGAGCGGGAGCTGCGCTGGCGGATCAAGCAGGCGCTGGACGCGGCGGGCATCCGGATGATCGGCGCCCTGCCCCTCCATGCGGACGGCGAGTCCACGGCCGATCCCACGGCGGCCATGGCGGCCCCCTCGGCGTACGCGTCGACGACGTCCCCGCAGTCGCTGGCGGCGACCCCGATAGCACCGCCGAACCTGACGAAGTAGGACCCAGGACCCACCGGAAGGGGCGCCCCGCGAGACGGCGGGGCGCCCCTTCGTGCGTCCTGGGGGGGCGCCCTTTCGTGTGTCTCGGGGGCGCCCCTTCAGTTTCCCGGGACGCACGGCCCGGGTAACGCTTCGGCAGCCGTGTCGCCGGAACCCATTGACGATCCGGGGACGCGGGTCCTACCTTCCTCTCACGAATAGGAAAGTTTCCTAACAGAGAGCAGGTGCGCCGCTCATGGCCGGAACCACACCGGGCACCCCGCGTGTCCTGCGCGCCATGAACGACCGGGCGGCGCTCGATCTCCTGGTCACCCAGGGGCCCCTCACCCGCACCCGTATCGGCGAGCTGACCGGACTCTCCAAGCCCACCGCCTCCCAGCTGCTCGCGCGGCTGGAGGAGGCCGGCCTGGTCCGTTCGACCGGCAGCCAGAGCGGCCGTCCGGGCCCCAGGGCGGTGCTCTACGAGATCGATCCGGCCGCCGGCCATGTCGCCGCGCTCTCCGTCGGGCACACCGGCATCGACGCCGTCGTCGCCGACATCACCGGCACCGTGATCGGCTCCTGCCGCGTGGAGGCCGAGGCCGTCGCGGAGGACGTGCGCCACCGCACCGCGCAGCTCGTCGCCGAGGCGGTGGACGGTGCCCTGCGCGGCACCGGCCTCGGCCACGACGACCTCGACGCCGTGGTGATCGGGACCCCGGGCGCGCTCGACCCGCACACCGGACAGCTGCGCTACGCACCCCATCTGCCCGGCTGGCACTCGCGCACCCTCCGCGACGACCTCGCCGAGGTCGTCGGCAGGCCGGTCGTCATCGAGAACGACGTGAACCTCGCCGCCGTCGCCGAGCAGTACGAGGGGGCCGCGCAGGACCACGACCACTTCGTCCTCGCCTGGCTCGACGAGGGTGTCGGCGCGGCGATCGTGCTGGGCGGCACCCTCCTGCGCGGCGCCACCGGCGGCGCGGGGGAGATCGGCTACATGCCGCTGCCGGGCGCCCCGCTCGCCCGCGGCGGCGAGAGGGACTGGGCGGGCCCGGACGCCGGGGGCGGCTTCCAGAGCCTGGTCTCCCGCCCCGCCATACGCGCCCTGGCCGGGGGCAGGCCCCTGGCGGAAGCGCTCGCCGACGAGGCCGTCCGCGACGAGGTCGCCCGCCGGCTGGCGACCGGTCTCGCCGCCGTGGTCGCCGTGGTCGATCCCGAACTGGTCGTCCTCTCCGGCCGCGTGGCCCAGGCAGGCGGAGAGGAACTCCGTACCCGGGTCGAGGCCGAGCTGACCGGTCTGGCGCTGCCGCGGCCACTGCTCAGGGTCAGCGACATCCAAGGAGACCCGATCCTGACCGGCGCCCTGCGCACCGCCCTCGCCCAAGCCCGCGACAGCACCTTCGACACCGTCTGAACCACCCGTCACCGCTGCGACGGCACCCCGGTCCGGTCGCCCGTACGGCACCTCCATGCCTGCCGCTCCCTGATCCCCGTCCGCGTGCTCCACCTCCCCTCCCCTCTCCCCGCTAAGGAAGTCCGACATGGCGCGATGGCACATTCGTACCCGTGTGCCCGTGGCGCTCGGCGCGGCCGCACTGCTGCTGGCCGGCTGCGCGAACCCGAGCACCGGCAGTAACACCGACGACCCCACGAAGCCCGTCACGCTGAAGTTCTGGCACGGCTGGTCGGCGCCGAGCGAGGCCAAGGCGATCAAGGAGAACATCGCCCGCTTCGAGAAGCTCCACCCCAACATCGACGTCGTCTCCACGGGCAACGTGAGCGACGAGACCATCAACCAGGCGCTGCGGGCCGGCGGTGACGACGCACCCGACGTCGTCACGTCCTTCACGACCAACAACGTCGGGCAGTACTGCTCCTCCGGCATGTGGGTGGATCTCGACCCCTTCCTGAAGAAGAGCGGGATCGACAAGACGAAGGTCTTCCCGAAGACCCTGCTGGACTACACCCGGTACGAGGGCGTCCAGTGCGCGACGCCGCTGCTCGCCGACGCGTTCGGCATGTACTACAACAAGGACGCCTTCGAGGAGGCCGGGATCAGCCGGCCCCCGCACACCATGTCCGAGATGAAGGCCGACGCGGTCAAGCTGACGCGGAAGAAGAAGGACGGCTCGCTCGAACGCGCCGGCTTCATGCCGAACTTCCAGCTCTACCAGAACGCCCCCGACCGGATGTTCGCGCAGTGGGGGCCGCGGTACTTCGACGACGAGGGCAAGGCGAAGCTCGCCGACGAGCCGAAGACCGAGGAGTTCTTCTCCACCATGCGCGGCCTCACCGACGCGCAGGGCGGCTACGGCGCCATGGAAAGGCTCCGCGCCGGTTTCGGTGACGAGATGTCGTCCCAGAACGCCTTCCTCACCGGCAAGCTCGCCATGCACCTGGACGGCGAGTGGCGCGGGCTGATGCTCGACGAGGCAAAGGCGGACTTCGACTGGGGTGTGGCCCCGCTGCCTGTCCCCGACGACCAGGCGGACACCTACGGACGCGGCTACCTGACAGGCACCGTGGCCGGTATCGCGCACAGCAGCCAACACCAGAACGCGGCGTGGGAGCTGGTGAAGTACCTGACGATCGACACCGAGCCGGTCGTCCACTTCGCCAACGCGATCCACAACGTGCCCTCCACGTTCGAGGCGCTCAAGTCGCCCGACCTGGACGCCGATCCGGCCTTCCGGACCTTCATCTCGATCGCTCAGAACCCGCACAGCCAGGCCGTTCCCCCCTCGAACAACGGCGGGCAGTACATCAACTCGTTCGGGGACTTCTCGCAGTCCGTCGAGGCCGGCAGGACGAAGGACCTGCACAGGGCCCTGCAGGACCTCGACGACCAGATCGACGCCGACAACGTCCAGTCGGAGAACTGAGGAGCCGGGTCATGGCACTTTCCCTTCCCACCTCGGCGAAGTCCGCCGTGCGGGGGACCGAACCGGCCCCCCGCAACACCCCCCTGCGGCGCAAGCGGAACCGCGAGCGACTGCGCACCCTGGGGTTCCTCTCGCCCTGGCTGGTCGGCTTCTCGGTCTTCTTCGGCTATCCGCTGATCGCGACCGTCTACTTCTCGTTCATGCACTACAACCAGATCAAGGCACCCACCTTCGTGGGGCTGCGGAACTGGAGGTACGTGTTCGAGCAGATGCCGCTGTTCGGCCCGGCCCTGTGGAACACGCTCTGGCTGGTCGTCGTCATGGTGGCGCTGCGCGTGGTGTTCGGTCTCGGCATCGGCCTGCTGATCACCAAGATCAAGACGGGTGTGGGGCTGTTCCGTACGGCCTTCTACATCCCGTACCTGGCCCCGCCGGTCGCTGCCACCGTCGCCTTCGTCTTCCTGCTCAACCCGTCCACGGGACCGGTCAACGAGGTGCTCTCGTGGGTCGGACTGCACGGCCCGAGCTGGTTCAACGACCCGAACTGGTCGAAGCCCTCACTGGTCCTGCTCTCCCTGTGGGGCATCGGCGACCTGATGGTCATCTTCATGGCCTCGCTCCTGGACGTGCCGAAGGAGCAGTACGAGGCCGCCGATCTCGACGGAGCCGGTGCGTGGACGAAGTTCCGCTACGTGACCTGGCCCGCCATCACCCCGATCGTGCTGTTCGCCGTCGTCACCGGCGTCGTGCAGACCATGCAGTACTACACACAGGCCCTCGTCGCGGGAAAGCTCGCCTCGGGCGTCTCCATCGGTCCCGGCACGGTGATCCAGCCCGGTTACCCGGACCACTCCACCCTGACGGTGCCGCAGCTCGTCTACTCGATGGGCTTCCAGAACTTCAACACCGGTGCCGCGTGCGTGCTCTCCCTCGTGCTCTTCGCGATCGCCATGGGCGTCACCCTTCTGCTGATGCGCAAGAGCGTCGGCCTCATTCCGGCGGAGGACTGAGATGACCAGCACCACCCTGACCAGGCCGGAAGCTCCCGTGACGAGCCGGCCACGCGGCGCGGACGCGGCAGCGCACCGGCGGAAGCGCGTCCTGAACTGGATCGCCGTCCACTCCGTGGCCGTGGCGCTCGCCCTGTTCTTCGTCCTGCCGTTCGTCTTCGTCCTCCTCACCTCGGTGATGAGCGACAGCCAGGCGATGAGCGGGGACCTGTGGCCCGACTCCTGGCACTGGTCGAACTACTCGACCGTCTTCCACACCCCGGGATTCCTCGACTGGTGGCGCAACTCCCTGATGTACGCGCTGGCCGGCACGGTGTTCACGGTGTGCTCCTCGGTGCCGGTCGCCTACGCCCTGGCCAAGTTCCGCTTCCGCGGCCGGCGCACCGCGATGATCCTCGTCATCTCCACGATGATGCTGCCGCCGCAGGTCATCATCATCCCGATGTACCTGGTGTGGTCCCAGCAGTTCCACCTCTCGGGCTCGCTGTGGCCGCTGATCATCCCCATGGCGTTCGGGGACGCCTACTCGATCTTCCTGCTGCGGCAGTTCCTGCTGACCATTCCGCAGGAGTACATCGAGTCGGCCAAGGTGGACGGGTGCGGTGAGTTCCGCACCCTGCTCAAGATCGTCGTTCCGATGGCCAAGCCGGGGATCGCGGCCGTGGCGCTCTTCCAGTTCTTCTACTGCTGGAACGACTACTTCGGACCGCAGATCTACGCCGCGCAGAACCCCGGTGCCTGGACACTGAGCTACGGCCTGGAGTCCTTCAAGAGCGCCCACGCGGTCAACTGGAACCTGACGATGGCCGCGACCCTGCTCGTCATGGCGCCGGTCATCATCGTTTTCTTCTTCGCACAGAAGGCCTTCGTAGAAGGCGTCACACTGACTGGAGTTAAGGGCTGACATGAAGCTCGCAGTAGTGGGTGGCGGGTCCACCTACACACCTGAACTGATCGACGGTTTCGCGCGGTTGCGGGACACCCTGCCCGTCGAGGAGCTGGTGCTCGTCGACCCGGCGGCCGACCGGCTGGAGCTCGTCGGCGGCCTGGCACGCCGGATCTTCGCCAAGCAGGGCCATCCGGGGCGGATCACCACCACCTCCGACGTGGACGCCGGGGTGGAGGGCGCCGACGCGGTGCTCCTCCAGCTGCGCGTCGGCGGGCAGGCCGCACGCAACCAGGACGAGACGTGGCCGCTGGAGTGCGGCTGCGTCGGCCAGGAGACCACCGGGGCCGGGGGCCTGGCCAAGGCGCTGCGCACGGTGCCGGTCGTCCTCGACATCGCGGAGCGGGTCCGGCGCACCAATCCGGACGCCTGGATCATCGACTTCACCAATCCGGTCGGCATCGTGACCCGCGCCCTGCTGCAGGCCGGGCACAGGACCGTCGGGCTGTGCAACGTCGCGATCGGCTTCCAGCGGAAGTTCGCGCGGCTCCTCGACGTGGCTCCCGGCGAGATCCACCTGGACCACGTCGGGCTCAACCACCTGTCGTGGGAGCTCGGCGTGCGGCTCGGCGGCCCGGACGGCGAGAACGTCCTGCCGAAGCTGCTCGCGGAGCACGGCGACGCGATCGCCGGCGACCTGCGCATGCCCCGGCAGATCGTCGACCGGCTCGGTGTCGTCCCGTCGTACTACCTGCGGTACTTCTACGCGCACGACGAGGTCGTCCGGGAGCTCGGCACCAAGCCGTCCCGGGCCGCGGAGGTCGCCGCGATGGAGAAGGAACTCCTGGCCATGTACGGCGATCCCGCGCTGGACGAGAAGCCGGCGCTGCTGGGCAAGCGGGGCGGGGCCTTCTACTCGGAGGCGGCCGTGGACCTGGCCGCCTCGCTGCTCGGCGGGGGCGGCCCGGCGGTGCAGGTGGTGAACACGTACAACAACGGCACGCTGCCGTTCCTGCCGGACGACGCGGTGATCGAGACCCAGGCCCGGGTGGACGGCACGGGCGCCTCCCCGCTCGCGGTCCCCTCGCTCGACCCGCTGTACGCCGGGCTGATCGCCAACGTGACGGCGTACGAGGACCTGGCGCTGGACGCGGCGCTCCGGGGCGGCCGGGACCGGGTGTTCAAGGCACTGCTCTCGCACCCGCTCGTCGGCCAGTTCGAGTACGCCGAGGCCCTCACCGACCGGCTGATCGCGCACAACCGGGAGCACCTGGCGTGGGCGTGAACGCTTCGGTCCTCGCCATCGACGCGGGCAACAGCAAGACCGATGTGGCACTGATCGGCGAGGACGGCACGGTCCTGTCCACGGCGCGCGGCGGCGGCTTCCAGCCGCCCGTCGTCGGCGTGGAGGCGGCGGTGGACGTCCTGGCCTCGGCGATCAGGCAGGTCCTGGCCGCGTCCGGGGTGGCCGCCGGAAGCCTGGAGCACGTGTCGGCCTGCCTGGCCAACGCCGATCTCCCGGTGGAGGAGGCCGAGTTGGCCGAGGCCCTGCTCGGCCGGGGCTGGGGCCGCACGGTGGAGGTGCGCAACGACACCTTCGCGATCCTGCGGGCGGCGCTGGACGAACCCCGCGGGGTGGCCGTCGTCTGCGGTGCCGGGATCAACTGTGTGGGCATGGTCCCGGACGGCCGTACGGCGCGGTTCCCGGCGATCGGCCGGATATCGGGTGACTGGGGCGGCGGTTCGGGTCTCGCCGAGGAGGCCCTGTGGTTCGCCGCGCGGGCCGAGGACGGTCGCGGGGAGCCGACGGAGCTGGTGCGTACGCTGCCGGGGCACTTCGGCCTCGGTTCGATGTACGAGCTGATCGAGGCGCTGCACCGGGGACTGATCCCCGGCGGGCGCCGGCACGAGCTGACTCCGGTGCTGTTCGCGACGAGCGCGGCGGGGGACGCCGTGGCGAGCGCCCTGGTGGACCGGCTGGCGGACGAGGTCGTCTCCATGGCGTCGGTGGCCCTCGGCCGGCTCGGGCTGCTGGCCGAGGAGGTGCCGGTCGTGCTGGGCGGCAGTGTCCTGGCCGCACGGCACTCCCGGCTGGACGAGGGCATCGCCCGGCTGCTGTCGGAGCGTGCCCCGAAGGCGGTGGTCCAGGTGGTCACGGAACCTCCGGTCCTGGGGGCCGCACTGCTCGGCCTCGACCGCACGGGGGCGCCGGCCGGGGCGCACCGTAAGCTGCGCGCGTACTACAACTGACACACTGGTCACAGAGGTGGGGGCGTTGCCCGGCGCGTCGCCGGGAGACGCCCCTTCCGTACGGGAACCGATCAGATGCCCCGAACGTGTTCATGGTGGGGGAGATCGATTCGGTGCGGGATCCGGGCATTCCTGGTGAATGCCGGTCCCTGCGGCCATACTTCTGGCCGGGCGCCAGTCCTCCGATCGGCCGGGGGCCGGGGCCGACGTCAGTGACCGAGGGGGAGGTCGAGTGACATACCCGCCGAGCGGGGCCGCGCTGCGGGAGCCCGGGCCGGACCGGTCGGCCGCGCCCGTGACCGTGCCCGCGCAGCGCCGTGGTCCCGCGTCCGAGGCCGCCGGACGGCTGCGCGCCGCCGCGACGACCGAGCCGGGCAGGCTGCAGATCATCGGCGCCGTACTGGCCCTGCTGGTCGTGGTGTTCGGGACGGTCACCTTCCTGGAGATCTCCGGACGGGCCTCGTCCGCCGACGCCGTGGTGGAGCGCAGCCAGCCGCTGAGCGCCGACGCCGCGAGCATCTACCGTTCGCTGGCCGACGCCGACACGATGGCCGCGAGCGGCTTCCTCGCCGGAGCCGAGGAGCCCAAGGATGTGCAGGAGCAGTACGAGAGGGACATCAGGGAGGCCTCCCGGCTGCTGGTGAAGGCCGCGGCGAGCACCGACGCCTCGACCGCGTCGCACCGGGAGATCACCGAGCTGAGCGAGTCGCTCCCCGAGTACACGGGCCTGATCGAGCGGGCCCGGGCCAACAACCGGCAGGGGCTCCCGCTCGGCGGCGCCTACCTCCGGTACGCCAACCAGAAGATGACGAACGACCTCCTCCCGGCCGCCGAGCGGTTGTACGCGGCGGAGACCGGCCGGCTCGGCACGGACTCGGCCGACGCGCGGCGGTGGCCCTTCCTCTCACTGGCCGCCGGGATCGTGGCGCTGGCCGCGCTGGTGTGGATGCAGCGGCGCAACTACCGCAGGACGCACCGCGTCTTCAACCGCGGGCTGCTCGCGGCGACGGCCGCGGCCACGGTGGTGCTGCTGTGGCTGGCCGTGGGTCACACGGTGGCCAGGGCCGAGCTGCGGAGCGCGATGGTGAACGGGCAGGAGTCGCTCGACGTCCTCAACAAGGCCCGGATCAACTCCCTCAAGGCGCGCGCGAACGAGAACCTCACGCTGGTCGCCCGGGGCGCTGTCCTCACCCCGGACGGCACGCGGGACAAGTACGAGAACGACTACAGCACGGGCATGAAGGCGCTCGGCGCACAGCTCGGCACCGCGGAGAAGCTCGCCGGCGACGACGAGACGGGAAGCGGACCGGTGAAGGACGCCATCAGCGGTGTGTCCCAGTGGCAGGACCGCCACCGGAAGGCCCGGACGACGGACGACCGGGGCGAGTACGAGGCCGCGCTGAAGCAGGTCATCGGGCCGGAGGGCACCACGGGACAGTCCTTCGAGCAGGTCGACGACGCACTGGAGCAGGCCCTCGCCCATGAGCAGGGCGAGTTCGACGCGGCCGCCGGGAGCGGACGCGGGGCACTGGGCGGGCTGCCCGCCGGGGCCGCCGTTCTGGCCCTGCTGGGTGCGGTCGCCGCGATCGTCGGGGTCAACCGCAGGCTCGCGGAGTACCGGTGAGGGGACGAGCGATGACCAGGGCGAAGGGCTGGGCCGCACGGAGCGGGCTGCGTGGCTGGGGCGGTGTGACGGGCATGGCGGTGGCCTGCGCGGTCACGGCGTCGCTCACCCTGCTGCCGCTGGCGCACGGTGACGGGACCTACGGCGGCCGGAGCGCGGGCCAGGAGGCCACCTCGGCCGTACCGGCCAGGGCCGACACGTGCAAGGACCCGGAGGCGAGCGTGCCGGCCTCGACCGACGACGGCCCGAGCATCCAGAAGATCCGCGAGCGCGGGAAGCTGATCGCCGGTGTCGACCAGAACAGCTTCCAGTGGGGCTACCGGAATCCGGAGAGCCGCACGCTCGAAGGCTTCGACATCGACTTGGTGCACGCCATCGCGGAGGACATACTCGGCGACCGGGACGCGGTGATCTTCCGCGCCATCCCCACCAACCAGCGGATCGCCGCTCTGGAGAACGGGAAGGTCGACGTCGTCGTCCGCACGATGACGATCAACTGCAAGCGCGCCGGCCAGGTCGCCTTCTCCACCGCGTACTTCCAGGCCGGTCAGCAGGTCCTGGCTCCCAAGGAGTCCGGGATCGACGGCTACAACGAGTCGCTGAAGGGCAAGCGTGTCTGCACGGCGGAGGGATCCACGGCGAACGACGCGCTGAAGGAGAAGTCCTTCGGCGCGGTCTTCGAGGACGTGCACGACGAGACCGAGCAGGACGAGGACCAGCTGACCGTCCCCAACCAGCTGGACTGCCTCGTGCGGCTGCAGCTCGGCGAGGTCGACGCCGTGGTCACGGACAACGCGCTGGCGGCCGGTCAGGCGGCTCAGGACCCGGCGGTCGAGCTCAAGGGCGACAAACCGTTCACCACCGAGTACTACGGCGTCGCGGCCAAGCTCGGCGCCGACGACCTGGTGGCCCGGGTCAACCACGTGCTGGACGGCTACCGCCGGGGCGGTGCGGACAGCCCCTGGATGAAGTCGTACCGCACCTGGCTGGCGGAGGGGCTGCCCGGCATCGAAGGGCCCCCTGCGCCGAAGTACCGGAGCAACTGAACCTGTCCGGGCCCTCGGGTCCGGCGGCTGGAACGGAGAGGTGATCGATGGGCGTGGCGGGATCCTTCCCCGGCTTCGCGGGGAGGCCCCCCGGCCCGGTCATGGGCCGGGACGAGGCGGACCGTACGCTGGCCCGGCTCGGTGCGGAGCACGAGGCCATCGAGACCTCGCTCCTCGCCCTGGAGGAGCATGCCGGCCGCCGGCTCCTGGAGGGCGCCACCCTGGCCGGTGTCACCAAGGAGCGCTGGGGCTCCACCAAGCGGTCGATCACGCTGCTCTGGCGGTACTTCGACGCCTACACCGAGGCGCTGGCCTCGGCCCGTGAGATCCGGTCAAGGCGCCGCTACCCCGGCAGGAGCGATCTGGTGGCCCTGACCGACCTGCTGCGCGGCGACGGTGTGACCGTGGCGAACCAGGGGGCGACCGGCCCCGGTGTCTCGCTCACCCGCCCGGCCCGGCTCTCCGAGCGGTTCACGCTGGAGGAGCTGGTCGCCCGGATGAACGAGCTGTACGCCGAGGCGCTGGACATGATCCTCGCGTCGGACTCCGTATGGTCGGCGCTGCCCGCCCGGATAGACCTGCTGGCCGCCGAGCTGCGCCGCACCGGATCGCTGGCGCACTCCGTCGGGGTGCGGCCCGGGGAGCATCCGGCCGGTGACGACCTGGAGTCGATCGCCGAGGAGCTGGCCGCGCTGCGGAAGCAGGTGATCTCGGATCCACTGGCGTTCTGGGTGCCGGCACCCGGCAGTGCCGCGCCCGGCGGAGGGCGGCCCGACACCACGCGCTACGACCGCGCGGCACTCGCACTGGAGGACGTGCGCCGGGAGATCGAGGCGGTGCTGGCGGTCCGGCAGGACGCCGAGCAGCGCCTCATCCAGGTGCGTGACCTGCTGTCGCGCGCGAACCGCACGCTCGCCGAGGCCCGGTTGGCGCGCGGCGAGGTGCTGGCGAAGATCGCCGCATCCGAGGTGCCCGCGGTCAGCGGACCGCCGACCGTGCTGCAGGAGCGGCTCGCGACGGCGTCGGCGTACCGCAGGCACGCCCAGTGGAACCGGCTGTCGCCTCTGCTGGAATCGCTGGAGCGGGAGGCCGAGGACGAACTGCTGCGCGCCCGGGAGTCGCTGACGTCCGTCACGGGGCCGCTCGCGGTCCGGGCGGAGCTGCGCGGCAGGCTGGACGCGTACAGGGCGAAGGTGGCCCGGCACGGCCTGGCCGAGGACCCGCTGCTGATCGAGCGCTACGACGCCGCCCGCCGGATGCTGTGGAGCGCGCCGTGCGATCTGCGCGTCGCCGAACAGGCGGTGCTGCGCTACCAGCGCGCCGCCACCGATCTGCTGACACCGCGCCGTCCGGGCGGGCACGACGGACAGGGGGAGACATCATGAGTACGGAGTGCCAGCGCCCCGCGTGCGAGGGCAGCTACGAGGACATGGGCGGCGGTGAGCTGTACTGCGGCACCTGCGGGCTCGCGCCGGTCGTGTCGCCGACGGGCATGGTGAGTTCGCCGCCCACCGGCATCGCGGGCGGCGGCAGGGCGGCCGGCGGCAAGGGGAGCAGCAGTTCCTCGCAGCGGACGGGTTCGCAGGCGTCCGCCCGCTCCTCGTCCCGCTCGTCGACCTCCCGGCGTTCGGTCTCCGGGCGGCTCTCCCGGTCCCTGTCGGGCAACTCCACGTCCCGCTCGGTGTCGGTGCGCTCCTCGGGATCCTCCACGGGCTCCACCTCCGGGCGCGGCAGGCTGGGCGCAGGCCTGGTGCTCGTCCCCGACGTCCCGCGGCCCGACCCGCACGCGGCGGTGATGGAGAACCCCGAGGTACCCGAGCGGAAGCGGTTCTGCTCACGCTCCGACTGCGGCGCGCCCGTCGGCCGGGCCCGCGGGGACCGGCCCGGCCGCACCGAGGGGTTCTGCACCAAGTGCGGTCACCCCTACTCCTTCGTGCCCAAGCTGCGCGGCGGCGACATCGTGCACGGTCAGTACGAGGTCGCGGGCTGCCTGGCGCACGGCGGGCTCGGATGGGTCTACCTGGCCGTGGACCGCGCGGTCTCCGACCGCTGGGTGGTCCTCAAGGGCCTGCTGGACACCGGGGACCAGGACGCCATGGCCGCGGCCATCTCCGAGCGGCGCTTCCTCGCGGAGATCGAGCACTCCAACATCGTCCGCATCTACAACTTCGTGGAGCACCTGGACCAGCGCACCGGTTCGCTCGACGGCTACATAGTGATGGAGTACGTCGGCGGCAAGGCGCTCAAGGAGATCGCCAACGAGCGCCGCACCCCGGCCGGGAGGCGCGACCCGCTGCCGGTCGAGCAGGCCTGCGCGTACGGGATCGAGGCGCTGGAGGCGCTGGGCCACCTGCACAGCCGCAACCTCCTGTACTGCGACTTCAAGGTCGACAACGCGATCCAGACCGAGGACCAGCTCAAGCTCATCGACATGGGCGCGGTGCGCAGGATGGACGACGACGAGTCGGCCATCTACGGCACCGTCGGCTACCAGGCGCCGGAGGTGGCCGAGACGGGCCCGTCCGTCGCCTCCGACCTCTACACGGTGGCGCGGACGCTCGCGGTGCTGACCTTCGACTTCCAGGGGTACACGAACGTCTTCGTGGACTCGCTGCCCGATCCGGACAACATCGAGGTCTTCCGGAGGTACGAGTCGTTCTACCGGCTGCTCGTGCGGGCCACGGACCCGGACCCCGCCCGCCGGTTCTCCTCGGCCACGGAGATGGCGGAACAGCTGACCGGGGTGCTGCGGGAGGTGGTCGCCCTGCAGACGGGCCGCCCGCGCCCGGCGCTCTCCACCCTCTTCGGCACGGAACCGCGCGTGACGGACACGGAGCTGTTCGCGGAGCTGACCGACGACGTGTCCCGGCTCGGTGCCCGGACGGGCCCGTCCGGCGGTGCGGGGCGCTTCGGGCGCCGCAGGGCTTCCGGCCCCACCACCACACTCCCCGCTCCGGCCCTGCCCGCCGCCCCCGCTGTCGCGGCGGTGCCGGCAGCGCCGTTCGGCGCGGGTCCGGTGTACGCGCCCGACACCCACGTCCGGGGCAGCACCGGGAGCGGGCCGGTGGCCGGCGCGCAGGCGTACGCACCGCCTCTCCCGGTCGTCCCCGCACCCCGCGCGGCGGTCGTGGCGCCCACGCCTCTGCCGGGGCTCTCCCCGGGCGGCGGCCCCCGGCTCGCCGCGTTCGACGCCCGGGCGACCTCGCTGGCCCTGCCGGTCCCCCGGGTCGACCCCAACGATCCCAACGCCGGTTTCCTGGCCGGGGTGATGACCTCGGCCCCGGCCGAGCTGATCTCCGCGCTGCACTCCGTGCCCGCGGCCTCGCTCGAGACCCGGCTGCGGGAGCTGCGCGCCCGCCTGGAGATGAACGAACTCGCCTCCGCCGTGCGGGCGCTGACGGTGGTGGAGTCGCAGCACCCGGACGACTGGAGGGTCGTCTGGTACCGCGGCATCGCCTCACTGGTGACCGGTGACCACGAGAACGCCGCGCTGTCCTTCGACGCGGTCTACGACGCGTTTCCGGGGGAGCCCGCGCCGAAGCTCGCGCTGGGTGTCTGCGCGGAGGTGCTGGGCCAGCTGGACAACGCCGCGGAGTACTACCGCCTGGTGTGGGCGACCGACCCGAGTTTCGTCAGCTCGGCCTTCGGTCTGGCCCGGGTGCAGATCGCCGCCGGCAACAGGGCCGCGGCGGTGCACACCCTGGAGTCCGTACCGGAGTCGTCCATCCACTACACGGCGGCCCGGGTGGCCTCGGTGCGGGCCCGGCTCCGTGAGCGGGCCCCGCACGAGCCGCTCATCCACGACCTGTCCGCGGCCGCGGACCAGGTGACCGCGCTGCAGGGCTACGGCCTGGACGCGGTGAGACGCGAACGGTTGTCGACCGAGGTACTGGGTACGGCACTCGACTGGGTACTCTCCGGTAGTCCGACGGCTCAGCCGGCGGCTCCGTCCTCCCCCGCGACCGCGGCCCCGAGGACGGTGCTGGGCAGCGAGCTGGACGAGCGGGGCCTCAGGTTCGGTCTCGAACGCTCGTACCGGATGCTCGCCCGGCTCGCACAGCGGGGCGACGAGAGGATCGAACTGGTGGAGCGGGCCAACCGTTTCCGCCCCCGGACCTGGGTGTGAAGATGTCACAGATCCACCAGCAGGCCTCCTTGCCGGGGTGCCCCAGCTGCGAGGAACCGCTGGAATCGGGCGACCTGTTCTGCGGGGCGTGCGGGTACGACCTCTCGGCCGTGCCGGCGCCGCCGGGCGACCGTCCGACGGTCGCCATCACGGCGCCCGCACAGAGAGTGGCGGCATCCGCCGCCGGTCCCGTGGAGTGGCCGACGGCCTCCGGGACGGACAGCTCCGACCTGCCCGCGCCGACGCACCGGCCGGCCGATCTCCCGGGCGTGGACTCGGGCGGCAAGCCCCTGCCCACCGCGGAGCGGGCGGCGGTCCGCTTCGACGAGCCGGGCGGCGCCGCTCCGGAGGGTACGGACGGGTCCTCGGGCGACTTCGAACTGGCCGCGCCCGACCCCCGCACGGTGGAGCACGCCACCGCGGGCGGCTCGGCGGCCGGTGCCAAGGTCTGTGTGGCCTGCCGCTCCGGCCAGGTGGACCCCGACGGTTACTGCGAGAACTGCGGCCACGCCCAGCCGCGCGAGCGTGACCACATGGAGCAGGAGCTCGGCTCGGTGGCGGCCGTCAGTGACCGGGGCCTGCGCCACCACCGCAACGAGGACTCGTTCGCGGTGTCCTGCACCGCCCTGCCGGACGGCTCGCCGGCGGTCGTCGCCGTCGTGTGCGACGGCGTCTCGTCCGCGAGCCGACCCGACGAGGCGTCGGCCGCGGCCGCGAGCGCGGCCAACGAGGCGCTGCTGGAGTCGCTGCCGCTCGGGACCCACCCGCAGCAGGCGATGCACGAGGCGATCCTGGCGGCGTCGGAGGCCGTCAACGCACTGGCCCAGGACCCCGGCCAGGCGCTGGAGCACGATCAGCACCGTCACCAGAACGCCCCGGCGTGCACCCTGGTCGGCGCGATCATGGCGGGCGGCCTGCTGGTCGTCGGCTGGGTCGGCGACAGCCGCGTCTACTGGGTCCCCGAGGACCGCGCCAATCCGCCGGCCCGGCTCACGGAGGACGACTCCTGGGCCGCGCAGATGGTGGCGGCCGGCCTGATGAACGAGGCGGAGGCGTACGCCGACGAGCGCGCCCACGCCATCACGGGCTGGCTCGGCGCCGACGCCTACGAACTGGAGCCGCACACCGCGTCCTTCAAACCGGACCGGCCCGGCCTGGTGGTGGTGTGCACCGACGGCCTGTGGAACTACGCGGAGGCGGCCGCGGAGATGGCCGCGGCCGTGCCGGCCGACGCGTACGAACGGCCGTTGCACGGCGCGCAGGTGCTGGTCGGTCACGCGCTCGACGGCGGGGGCCACGACAACGTAACAGTGGCGCTGCTGCCGTTCGCCGTGGCGGCACCCGGGGCAGGATCGGCCTGAGCCGCGCCCGGTCCGCCGGTGCCCGGCCGGCGGACCGGCCCGTCGTTCCCACGTCTTCCTGCCTCGCGCGCCCCAGTGCCCTGTCGTCGTTCGCCCGTCGTCCTTCGTCCTTCGTTCTGAACTCTGTCCGCACACCTGTCTTCGTCTGACATACGTGGAGCCTCAAGGAGCCGATCAGATGGCCAACTTCTCCAAGTCCAACGTGCCGCAGTTCTCCGTCGAGGTGTACCAGAACGAATTCCTGCCCGAGGGCGGCCGTGACGTCAACGCGATCGTCACCGTCACGTCGACGGGCGGGGGGACGACGGGCGGTGTGCCCCTGGCCGACGGTGTCCCGGCCTCCGCGCGCGTCCCGGGGCAGGCTCCGAACGCCGCCGTGGTGCTCATGGTCGACTGTTCCGGCTCGATGGACTACCCGCCGACGAAGATGCGCAACGCGCGCGACGCGACGGCGGCGGCCATCGACACCCTGCGTGACGGCACGCGGTTCGCCGTGGTCGCGGGTACGCATGTGGCCAACGACGTGTACCCGGGCAACGGGCAGTTGGCGACGGCCGATCCGCGGACCAAGGCGCAGGCGAAGGAGGCCCTGCGCCGGCTGAGCGCGGGCGGGGGCACCGCCATCGGGACCTGGCTGCGGCTGGCCGACCGGCTGCTGGGCGCCGCCGAGGTGGACATCCGGCACGGCATCCTCCTCACCGACGGGCGCAACGAGCACGAGTCCCCGGAGGATCTGCGGGCCGCCCTGGACTCCTGCGCGGGCCGGTTCACCTGCGACGCGAGAGGTGTCGGCACCGACTGGGAGGTGAAAGAGGTCACAGCGATCGCCTCGGCCCTGCTCGGCACGGCGGACATCGTCGCCGATCCCTCCGGCCTGGCCGCGGACTTCACACGGATGATGGAGAACGCGATGGGCAAGGAGGTCGCGGACGTGGCGCTGCGGCTCTGGACGCCCGTCGGTGTCGAGATCGTGTTCGTCAAGCAGGTGGCGCCGACGGTCGCCGAACTGACCGGCCGGCGCACCGAGTCGGGGCCGCGATCCGGTGACTACCCGACCGGGTCCTGGGGCGACGAGTCCCGGGACTACCACGTGTGCGTGAGGGTTCCGCAGGCCGGGATCGGCCAGGAGATGCTGGCGGCCCGGGTCTCGCTGATCCTGCCGGCGCCGTCCGACGGCGGCGCTCCGCGAACCCTCTCCCAGGGCCTCGTGCGGGCCGTGTGGACGGACGACATGGCCGCGTCCACCTCGATCAACCCCCAGGTGGCGCACTACACGGGGCAGGCCGAACTGGCGCAGGTCATCCAGCAGGGACTGGATGCGCGCAAATCGGGCGACTTCGACGGCGCGACGGCCAAACTGGGCCGCGCGGTGCAGCTCGCGTCGGCCTCCGGTAACGCGGATACTGCGAAACTGCTTTCGAAGGTGGTCGACGTCGTCGATGCGGCGACGGGTACTGTGCGACTGAAAGCAAGGGTCGCGGAAGCGGACGAGATGACACTCGAAACGCGCTCGACCAAGACAGTTCGCGTCAAGAAATAGCGGCGCGGTCGACAACGACACAACCGTACGGAGAGCCGCCCGGCCGACCGGGCGGTGCACCGACACGCATGACGGCCTCCGGGCCGGACGAGGAGAGGGGGAAGCGCCGACATGCCGACCTGCCCGAACGGACACCAGTCGGGTTCCGAGGACTGGTGCGAGGTCTGCGGACATCGCATGGCCGGGACGAACGCGCCCGCGGGCGCGGTCCCGCCGCCGCCTCCCCCGCCGCCCGCACCCGGTTACGGCTATCCGCAGGGGCCCGGCTCCGGGGAGCCGACCGCCCAGGCCGAGCTCTGCCCGCAGTGCCGCACCCCGCGTGAGGCGATGGCTCCGTACTGCGAGGAGTGCCGCTGGAACTTCCTCACGAACACGGCGACGTCGTACACACCGCTGGCCCCTCAGGGGGGCGTCGGCGCACCGGCGCCCGGGCTGAACCTGCCGCCCGGCTTCCAGGCACAGCAGGGCCCGCCGCAGCAGCAGCGGGATCCGTTCGAGTACCAGGGCTCCCGGCCTTCGCAGATGAACCGGCCGGCCGAGCCCCTCTCGCCGGAGCAGGACGGCCGGCAGGGCCCGCCGCCCCCGCACTCGTTCCAGCAGGGGCCGCCGCCTCCGCCGTCGTTCCAGCAGCAGTCGCCGTCCCCGTTCGAGTCGCAGCGCGGCCCGGGCCCGCAGGGGCACGGGCAGCAGGGTCCGGGACAGCAGGGGCCCGGACAGCAGGGGCCCGGACAGCAGGGGCCCGGACAGCAGGGGCCCGGACAGCAGGGCGGCCCGCCTTCTCCGTTCGCCCCGCAGGGCCCCGGCGGGCAGAGCGGCCCGCCCTCGCCGTTCGACCCGCAGGGACGACCGAACCCGCAGGGCCCCGGTCAGCAGGTCCCGGGCCAGCAGGGTCCCGGCCAGGGCGGCCCGCCGTCGCCGTTCGAGCCGCAGCGGCAGGGGCCGCCTCCCCCGCCGTCGTTCCAGCAGCAGTCCGCGCCGCCCGCGCCCCAGCGGCCGCAGGCACCGCAGACCGGCGGTGGCGACGACTGGATGCTGCCGCCGCCCTCGCAGCAGCAGCCCCCGCAGGGCTTCCAGCAGGGCCCGCAGGCGCCTCTTGCCCCGCAGCCTCCCCAGCAGCAGTTCCCCGGCCAGGGCCCTGGCCAGGGCGGACCGGACCAGGGACCGGGCAGTTGGAAGGCCGTCATCGCCCCGGACCGCGACTACTTCCTGGCGATGATGCAGCGCAGCGGCCCCGAGGCGACCGGGCTGAACCTGCCCGCGTACTCCCCGGAGCAGCACCTCCCGCTCACCGGCAACCAGATCACCATCGGCCGCCGCCGGCACAGCACCGGCGAGTCCCCCGACATCGATCTCGCCGTGCCGCCGGAGGATCCGGGTGTCTCGCACCAGCACGCCGTGCTGGTGCAGCAGCCCGACGGCACCTGGGCCGTCGTCGACCAGAACTCCACCAACGGCACCACGCTCAACGGCGCCGAGGACCCGATCCAGCCCTACGTCCCCGTCCCGCTCCAGGACGGCGACCAGGTGCACGTCGGGGCCTGGACGACGATCACGGTCCGCCGCGACTGATCCGGCGGGCCCACGAAGCCTGCCGGTACGGACCGGGGTCCTAGGACCCCGGTCCTCGGCCGGTGCGTCTGCGACCATGGACGGGTGACAGAGATTCCGCGCGACACGCTTCAGGAGCAGACCTTCTACGAGCAGGTCGGCGGCGAGAAGACCTTCCGGCGCCTGGTGCACCGCTTCTACCAGGGCGTCGCGGAGGACCCGCTGCTGCGGCCGATGTACCCGGAGGCGGATCTCGGCCCGGCCGAGGAGCGGTTCGCCCTGTTCCTGATGCAGTACTGGGGCGGTCCGCGCACCTACAGCGACCAGCGCGGGCATCCCCGCCTCCGGATGCGGCACGCCCCTTTCCAGGTGGACAGGGCCGCGCACGACGCCTGGCTCGGTCACATGCGCGTGGCCCTGGACGAGCTCGGCCTTCCCCCGGAGCACGAGCGGCAGTTGTGGGACTACCTGACCTACGCGGCCGCCTCGATGGTCAACACCGAGGGCTGATGCCGTTGTGCGGAATCCGGTGCTCCGTGGCCGGATAACGATCACGATCCCGTCAAGGTCGTCCCGCAAGCGGTTCCCAGGAGCCCGTGCACTCTGAAAGCATCCGGAGCACGCCGGGGGGCGTGCGAGGCGTGCGGCTGCTGAGGTTCGGGGGATCAGGTGACGGGGTTCGTCTTTCTGCGGGCGCGGGCCCACCGGCTCCTGCTTGCCGCCGCCCTCCTGGCCGTGCTGCTCACCACCTGTGTGCTGGCCGCCCTTACGGCGTTCTCCGGTTCGACGGGCGACGCCGCCCTGCGCCACACGCTCACCCACCGCTCCGCGGAGCAGGCCTCCCTCCTCGTCTCGACCGAGGTGGACCGCGAACAGCGGGAGGAGGCCGACGCCACGGTGCGCAGGGCGGCCCGCGACACGTTCGACGGGCTGCCGGTGACCGTGCGGAAGCTGGAGAGTTCGGGGCCGTACGCGTTGCCGCGCGCGTCCGCCGCACAGCGCGGCCAGCCGGATCTGACGCACCTCGCCTCCGTCGACCGCAGCCGTGTGCGCCTGACCGCGGGTCGCATGCCGGACGCCGGGGCCGGGAGTGCGGAACAACCCGTGCAGGTGGCACTGGAGCGTGGCGCCGCCGAGGCGCTGAAGCTCAAGCCCGGCTCCCGGCTCACCCTCACGGACCGGCTGGCCGAGAAGCCCCTGCCGATCGAGATCACGGGCCTGTACGAGGCTGCCGACCTGGCCGACCCGTACTGGCGGCTGGATCCGCTCGGCGGGCGCGGCGCCCGCAAGGTCGTCTTCACCACCTACGGCCCGCTGCTGGCCGACCCGGCCGTGCTCGGTTCCGGCCGGGTCAGCGCCGGTCCGGTGGCCTGGCTGGCCGCCGCCGACTTCCGCACGATGACGACCGGCCGGACCGAGGCGCTGCGCCGGGCGTCGACGGACGGGCCGAAGGCACTGTCCGCGTCGGCGGTGTTCGGGGACGGCGCCACGGTCCGCACCTCGCTGCCGACCGTCATCGACCAGATCGAGCGGGCCCTGCTGGTGTCCCGCTCCACGATCATGATCGTCGCCGTGCAGCTCGTCCTGCTCGCCGGCTACGCCCTGCTGCTGGTGGCCCGGCTGCTGTCCAGCGAGCGGGGCGGCGAGACCGAACTCCTGCGGGCCCGGGGCGCTTCCCGGGGCCGGATCGCCTCGTTGGCCGCGATCGAGGCGCTGCTCCTGGCGGTGCCCGCCGCAGTCGTCGCTCCGCTGCTCGCCGGTCCGCTGACCCGGCTGCTCGCGGAGCGGAGCGAGCTCGGCAGGATCGGGCTGCGGCTCGACGGCGGGGCGGACGGCACGGTGTGGCTGGCGGCGTCTGCCGTCGCGCTGGCGTGCGCGCTCGCCGTGGTCGCCCCGGCGCTGGCGGCGGGCGCGGGCGGACGCCGGGGCGGCAGGACGGCTGCGCTGCCCGCTCCGGTGCGGGCGGGCGCCGACATCGGGCTGCTGCTGATCGCCGGGGTTGCGTACTGGCAGCTGGACCGGCAGACCGGGGCATCGGGCGGCGGCGCCCTCAGCGGCGACCGGGAGGGCGAGCTGGGCATCGATCCGCTGCTGGTCGCCGCCCCCGCGCTGGCCCTGCTCGCGGGCACCGTCCTGACCCTGCGCCTGCTCCCGCCCGCCGCCCGGCTCGCGGAGCGCCGGGCGGCCGGCGGACGGGGGCTTTCGTCGGCACTGGCGGGCTGGCAGTTCAGCCGCCGGCCGCTGCGCGGCGCGGGCCCGGTGCTGCTGCTGGTCCTGTCGGCCGCGATGGGCATGCTGGCCATCGGCCAGAGCGCGTCCTGGGACCGATCGCAGGACGACCAGGCGGACTTCAGGTCGGGCGCGTCGGTGCGCGTGGTGGGCACGCTGTCCGGCGACCCGGCGAAGGCCGCCGCGTACTCGGACGTGCCGGGCGTGCGGGAGGCGGCTCCGGCGTTCCGCACGACGGCCGACCTCTCCGACGGGCGGACGGCCGAGGTGCTCGCGCTGGACACCGGCCACGCGGACGAGCGGATGCTGATGCGGGAGGACCTCTCCGGGACGTCGCCACGGGAGCTGTTCTCGGCGATAGCCCCGCCGAGGACCGAGCGGGCCGGGGTCCTGCTGCCCGGGGGCGGTGAACGGGTGCTGTTCGATCTGCGGATCACGGACACCTCCGCACCCGGCGGCAGGTCGCCGTCCGGCTCGGCACCGATGGTCAGCGTGCTGCTGGAGGACCGTTACGGGATCGGCTACCGGATCGGGGCGGGAACCGTCCCCGTCGACGGCCGCGCGCACACCCTGTCCTTCCCCGTGTCGGCGCCGGGCGAACTGGCGGTGACCGGCTTCGAGCTGGACGGTGACGTGCCGGCGGCCCGCTCCGAGAAGCGGCTGGTCTCGGTGACCGGTCTCCGGGCCCGCACCGCGGACGGCGGCGAGCGGCCCGCACCCGCCTCGGACGGAGTGCGCTGGAACGCCGCCACGACCGTGTCCGAGGGGAGCGAGACCCGCCCGGGCGAAAAGGCCCAGGGGGTGGCCGGCTCGGGCGCCGCCCCTTCCTTCCGGTACGACACCGGGGCTGTCCCGCCCGACGAGTCCTTCTGGGGCAGCGGCTACGCGGTCGGCACGCTCCGGATCACCGCGGCCCGCCCCGCAGCCCCCGCTCTCAGGGCGGTGGCCACCGACGCGTATCTGGCGTACGCGGGGGCGGAGCTGGGCCAGGAGGTCGACCTCACGCTGGCGGGCAACACGGTCCGGGTGAAGCTGGTCGAGGCGGTGCGGGAGCTCCCGACGACCGGCCCCGGCGCGGCCCAGGACGCCTCCGGGGGTGCGTCGGAGGACTCGTCCACGAAGCCGGGCGGCAGCCTGCTGCTGGACCTCGAAGCGGTGTCTCAGGTGCTCGCCCACCGGTCCGGCGCCACCCTCGCGCCCACCGAATGGTGGCTGAGCACGGCGCCCGGCGACGGCCCCGAGGTGGCGGCGGAGCTGCGTGCGCTGCCCGGGACCGATCCTACGCAGGTGCGGGTGCGGGACGAGGTGGCGCGGGAGCTGGCGGACGACCCGCTGGGGGCGGGTCCGCAGTCCGCGATGCTGGCCGTCGCGGTGGTGGCCGCCGCCCTGGCGGCCGTCGGATTCGCCGTGGGCCTCGTGGGGTCGCAGCGCGAACGGGCCGCCGAGAACGCCGTGTTGCGGGCCCTGGGCGCGCCCAGGCGCCGACTGGCCCGGATGATGGCGGCCGAACAGGGGGTGCTGATCACCCTGGCCCTGCTGATCGGGCTCGCCCTCGGGGCGGTGCTCACCAGGGCCGTCGTGCCGCTCGTCGTGCTGACCGGGCAGGCGGCCAGGCCGGTGCCGGAGGTGCTGGTGCTGCTGCCGGCCGGGCAGGTCGCGGTCCTGCTGGCGTCGGTCGCCGCGCTGCCGCTGCTGATCGTCGCCGCGATCACACTGCGCCGCGCCGATCCTGCGGTATCGCTGCGCCACCAGGGGGACAACTGACATGAACGCCGCCAAGATTCCGGCCGCCTGCGCTCCCTGGGTGCGCACGAGGCTGCGTACCGCCCCCGGTGTCTCCGCCGCCCTGGCCGTCCTGGTCCTCCTGACCGCCTTCCTCGCCGCCGCGTTCCCGCGTTCCGTCGACGCGTACGAGACGGAGGCGCTGCGGCACGACGTCGCGGCCGCGTCCCCGGGACAGAGCGTGCTCGAGGTGACGACGCTGCCGCCCCCGCTCGGGCAGGCCGCCTCGGTCCGTGAGGGCGCGCTGCGGGAGAGGGCCCTGTCGTCCGCCGGCGACGCGCTGGTCGCGGCGCTCCCCGACCCCGTGCGCGCCGACCTGCCCAACTCCTCGTACGGCGTGCACACCACGAAGCCCCTGGTCGCGGACGAGGACTGGCTCCCGCGTCCCAACGCGTCTCCGCCCCAGCTCACCTACGCCGCCCCGTCGGCTCTTCCCGAGCACAGCACTCTGCGGTCGGGGCGCCTGCCCGTCACGCGGGGCCCGGTGACGCAGAGCACCGGTGAGGTGGAGGCGGCCGTCACCGAGGAGACGGCCGAAGCGCTGAGGATGAAACCGGGCTCCACCATCGGAGTGCCCACCCAGAGCGGAGAGCCGCTCACCGTACGCATCACCGGGATCGTCGCGCCCCTGCGGCCGGAGAGCGCCTACTGGGCGGTCGACCCGCTGTTCCGCGCCCCGTCCCTGGTTCAGGACCCCGGATCCCCGACACCCGTCCTCTACTGGCGGGCGACGCTCCTCCTGCCCCCGGACGCGGGCCCGGCTCTGCTCGCCACCACGGGGGAGCCGGAGCTGTTCTGGCGCGTGGCACCGGACGCCTCGGGGCTGACAGCGGCCGACGTGCCCGCGCTGGAGTCCGGTGTCGCGGCGGTGGAGAACGGTCCCGGTCTGCTGGAGCTGCGCGACATCGCGGGGCCGAACACCACGCTCACGACCGATCTGGACGCGATCCTCGACAGCTATTCCTCGATGCGCTCCGCCGTCGGCCCCGTCGTCACGGTCGCCGCCGTCGGCATCGGCGCGGTGGCCGCCGTGGTCCTCCTGATGACGGGCGGGCTGATCGGCGCCCGCCGCCACCACGAGCTGGCCCTGCTGCGTTCCCGGGGCGGCTCGCTGCGGGGCATAGGCGGGCGGCTGCTCGCCGAGACCGCGGTGGCCGTGCTGCCCGCGGCGGCGCTCGGGCTGCTGTTGGCCGTCCTGCTCGTCGGCGAGGCCCGGTTCCTGCCGGCCCTGCTGGGCGCCTCCGCCGTAGCCGCGCTCGTCTGCCTGGTACTGCCCCTGCGGACGGCCCTGCAGCACCGCAGGGCGCTGCTGCACGGCGCCCGCGACGAGATGATGAACGCCCGGCCCACCCGGCGCCGCACGGTGGCCGAGGTGACCCTGCTGGTGCTGGCCGCCGGAGCGGTCGCGGCGTTGCGCCGGCGGGGCACGTCGTCCGGTTCCGGCGCCGATCTGCTGGTGAGCGCCGCGCCCGTCCTGGTGGGGCTGATCGCCGCGCTCGTCCTCGTGCGGCTCTACCCCCTGCCGCTGCGGCTGGCGGCCCGCCCCGTGGCGCGGCTGCGTGGTGCGGTCGGCTTCCTGTCGCTGGCCCGCGCGGGCCGGGCCTCGTCGAGCGGCACACTGCCCTTGCTGGCACTGCTGATCGCGCTGACGACGGCGGCGTTCGGCGGCTCGGTCCTCGCGGGGGTCGCGGACGCGCGGGACGCAGCGGCGCTGCGCGCGGTCGGCGCGGACGCGAGGATCAGCGGCGAGGGCGGGCTCTCCCCGCTCACCGAGGACACCGTCCGCCGGGTGCGGGCGGTGGACGGGGTCCAGGACGTGGCGGCCGTACGCATCGAGTACGCGACTCCGCTCGCGGCCTCCCTGGACGTCAGGTCGACCACGAAGCGCGCCACCCTGCTGGGCGTCGAACCGGACTCGTACGCGCGACTGGCCCGCTCCACCGGGCTGCCGTCCTTCCCCACGGCCGCGCTGAAGGGCGCGCCGGGACGGGACAAGGCCCTTCCGGCGGTCGTCTCGCCCGCGCTCGCGGAGCGGCTGGGCGAGCGCCCGCACACCATCCGGTCGCAGGCCGGGGACATCAGGGTGCGGGTCGCCGGGGTGCTCGCACGCACCTCCGCGGTGAGCGACGCGGAGTTCCTGATCGTCGACGCGAAGGGACTCGCCCAGCCTGATCCCACGACGCTGCTGGTCACCGGAGCCCCTCTCGACCCCGAGCGGCTGCGGGCCGCCGCGAAGGAGGCCGGGCCGGTCGTCACGGTGGGGCTGCGGTCGGCGGAGCGCGAACGGTTCGTGGACACCCCGATGCAGTCGGGCGCCGAACGGATCTACGGAGCGGGGGTCGTCGCGGGCGCCGGATTCGCCCTGCTCGCCGTGCTCCTCTCCCTCCTGCAGACGGCGCCGGAGCGCACCACGCTCCTGGCCCGGCTGCGGACCATGGGGCTCACCACCCGGCAGGGGCGGCGGCTGCTCGCGTTCGAGGCGATGCCTCAGGCGCTGCTGGCCGCCTTCGGCGGGCTCCTCGTCGGCTGGGCGACCATCGCCCTGCTGGCCCCCGGCATCGACCTGGGCGCACTGGCACTGTCCGGCGGCGCCCCCTCCTCCTCGCACGCGGCCACGCTGCGGGCCGACCTCCGGTCGCTGGCGCTCCCGGCGGTGGGCGTGGTCGTCCTCGCCGCCACCGTGGCCGGTGTCCAGGCCTGGTGGGCGAGCCGCCGCGGATCGATCAAGGAACTCAGGGCAGGAGACACCCGGTGACATCGTCGACAGAGACCACCCTGGCGGAGCTCGAACAGCGGGCCGCCGCGCGCCGCGACCGGCCGTCGTACGGGCACGACGCCCTGATCGCCTGCGACCGGCTGGTGCGCATCTTCTCCGCCGACGGGGTGGAGGTGCAGGCACTCCAGGGCCTCGATCTCCTGGTGGCCGAAGGCGAGTTGATGGCCCTGGTCGGCGCCTCGGGCAGCGGGAAGTCGACCCTGATGAACATCCTGGCGGGCCTGGACGTGCCCACGGCCGGGTCGGCGAAGGTGGCGGGCTGCGACCTGCTGGCGATGGGACAGAAGGAGCGGCTGCGCTACCGCCGCGACATCGTCGGTTTCGTCTGGCAGCAGACCTCGCGCAATCTGCTGTCGTATCTGACCGCCGTCCAGAACGTCACGCTGCCGATGCAGCTGCGCGGTCGCGGGCGGAACCGCGAACGGGCCGCGCGGGCCGAGTCGTTGCTGGGGATGCTGGATGTCGCCGACTGCCGCGACCGGCGCCCCGCCCAGATGTCCGGCGGTCAGCAGCAGCGGGTGGCGATCGCGGTGGCGCTGGCCAACAACCCCTCGGTGCTGCTCGCCGACGAACCGACCGGTGAGCTCGACTCCGCCACGGGCGAGCAGGTGTTCGCGGCGTTCCGCCGCGCCAACGAGGAGCTCGGCACGACGATCGTGATCGTCACCCACGACCAGGCGGTGGCGAGCGAGGTGCGCCGCACGGTCGCGATCCGCGACGGCCGGACGTCCTCCGAGGTGCTGCGGCGCACCGAGGTGGACGCGGCGACGGGGCAGGAGTCCCAGGTGGCGCGGGAGTACGCGATGCTCGACCGGGCCGGCCGGCTGCAGCTGCCCGCGGAGTACACCGAGGCGCTGGGCATGGAGCACCGGGTGTTGCTCGAACTGGAGCAGGACCACATCGGGGTGTGGCCGGACGCGCCGAAGGAGTAGGCGCGGCGCACGCCTCAGACGGTACCGACGGTCACGGCGAGCGTGCCGAGGCCGCCGCTCGCCCCCCGCAGCGCCACCGACCCGAAGGGCGTGCGCAGCCGCAGCCAGGATCCGGCCGCGAGCAGTGCGACGGGGAAGCCGGGCGCGGAGCGCAGGAAGCCGAGGGACTGGGCGGCGTGCACGGCGCGCAGCGGAAGCTCCGTGTCCCCGACCGTCCGGGACCAGATGTCGCGGCCGATCAGGTCGCGTTCGGCGCGGGTGCGCCGGTCCTCGGGCAGTGCCGCGTCCCGGGCCCGGAACTCGGCCACGGCGCCGGTGAGCGCGGTGCGCAGGTCGAGGGGGTCCGGCAGTCCGGGGCGTTCCTGCCAGCCGCCGCGGGGCGGCAGCATCCCCGCCCACGGCGGTCCCGTGACCGGCGCGGGCAGGGCGCTCACGCCGGGTGCTGCTCCGGCCCCGTCCGTGTCCACCGCTTCGAGGAGTTCACCGGCCGAGACCGTGACGTCGAAGTCGTGGGCACCGGACAGCCGGACCGTACGGATCGCGAGGACCTCGAACGACGGCGGCCGGCCGAAGACGGCCAGCGCGCCGCCGCGCGCCTGGAGACGGACGGCGGCGGCGCGGTCGTAGTGCAGCAGCCTGCCGAGGAAGGCGGCGAGGTCCGCCGCCTCCCTCGCGTCGGCGAACCGCGGCGACCGTACGGGCACTGTCATACGACGGCGGGCTCCTGGTCGAGGTACTCCTGCAGGAAGAGCTTCTCCTCGGCGGTGATCCGCCGGGGCCGCGCCTCGGCCAGGTCGTAGGGCACGACGACCGTCGACGCCCTTACGTAGACCTGCTCGGGGTCCTTGACCTCGTAGGAGATCGTCAGCGACGCCGCCGTTATCTTCGTGACCCACGACTCGATGGTCACCGGCGCGTGCCGGTGGACCAGCGGGCGCACGTAGTCGATCTCGTGACGGGCCACGACGGACCCGCCCGAGAAGGACGGCGAGCCGTCCCCCGGCGCCAGCCGGAACATGAAGTCGATGCGCGCCTCCTCCAGGTAGCGGAGGAAGACCACGTTGTTCACGTGGCCGAAGGCATCCATGTCCGACCAGCGCAAGGGGCAGCTGTAGATGTGACGGGCCAACTCGATCAGCCTCGCGTGAGCTTCTTGTACGTGGCGCGGTGCGGGCGGGCCGCGTCCGCGCCGAGGCGCTCGACCTTGTTCTTCTCGTACGACTCGAAGTTGCCCTCGAACCAGTACCACTTGGAGTCGCCCTCGTACGCCAGGATGTGCGTGGCGACGCGGTCCAGGAACCAGCGGTCGTGGGAGATGACCACCGCTGCTCCGGGGAACTCCAGCAGCGCGTTCTCGAGCGAGGACAGGGTCTCGACGTCGAGGTCGTTGGTGGGCTCGTCGAGGAGCAGCAGGTTGCCGCCCTCCTTGAGCGTGAGCGCCAGGTTGAGGCGGTTGCGCTCACCACCGGAGAGGACACCGGCCGGCTTCTGCTGGTCCGGGCCCTTGAAGCCGAACGCGGAGACGTACGCCCGCGAGGGCATCTCGACGTTCCCGACGTTGATGTAGTCCAGCTCGTCCGACACGACGGCCCAGAGGGTCTTCTTCGGGTCGATGTTGGCGCGGGACTGGTCGACGTAGGAGATCTTGACCGTGTCGCCGACCTTGATGGCGCCGGAGTCCGGCGTCTCCAGGCCCTGGATCATCTTGAACAGCGTGGTCTTGCCGGCGCCGTTCGGGCCGATGATGCCGACGATGCCGTTGCGCGGCAGCGTGAACGACAGGTCGTCGATGAGGACCTTGTCGCCGAAGGCCTTCGAGAGGTTCTCGACCTCGACGACGATGGAACCGAGACGCGGGCCCGGCGGGATCTGGATCTCCTCGAAGTCCAGCTTCCGCATCTTGTCCGCCTCGGCCGCCATCTCCTCGTAACGGGCGAGACGTGCCTTGGACTTGGTCTGACGGCCCTTGGCGTTGGAGCGGACCCACTCAAGCTCTTCCTTGAGCCGCTTCTGGCGCTTCTCGTCCTTGCGGCCCTCGACCTTGAGACGGGCCTGCTTCTTCTCCAGGTACGTGGAGTAGTTGCCCTCGTAGGCGATGGCGCGGCCGCGGTCGAGCTCGAGGATCCACTCGGCGACGTTGTTCAGGAAGTACCGGTCGTGGGTCACGGCGATGACGCAGCCCGCGTACTTCGAGAGGTGCTGCTCCAGCCAGTTCACCGACTCGGCGTCGAGGTGGTTGGTGGGCTCGTCGAGGAGGAGCAGGTCCGGGGCCTCGATGAGCAGCTTGCAGAGCGCCACACGGCGCTTCTCGCCGCCGGAGAGGTTGTTGACGGGCCAGTCGCCGGGCGGGCAGCCCAGGGCGTCCATGGCCTGCTCCAGCTGGGCGTCGAGGTCCCACGCGTTGGCGTGGTCCAGGTCCTCCTGGAGCTTGCCCATCTCGTCCATGAGCGCGTCGGAGTAGTCGGTCGCCATGAGCTCGGCGACCTCGTTGAAGCGCTTGAGCTTGCCCATGATCTCGGCGGCGCCGTCCTGGACGTTCTCCAGGACGGTCTTCGACTCGTCGAGCTTCGGCTCCTGCATGAGGATGCCGACGCTGAAACCGGGCGTGATGTACGCCTCGCCGTTGGACGGCTGCTCCAGGCCCGCCATGATCTTCAGCACCGTGGACTTACCGGCGCCGTTGGGCCCCACGACACCGATCTTCGCGCCGGGCAGGAAGTTCAGGGTGACGTCATCGAGAATCACCTTGTCGCCGTGCGCCTTGCGCGTCTTGCGCATGGTGTAGATGAACTCAGCCAAGAGAAACCGTCCGGCAGCAATAGAGGTGTGGGCAGATACACCCATCTTGCCTGACGTCCGCACCCGGAAGGAAACCCGTCCGGTCCCCGGTACACGCCCGGCGCACCCCCCTCACGTCCCCGCGGAGGGCCCGGGAACGCGAAGTGCCTGGTACGGGGGTCCGTACCAGGCACTTCACCGGCGCCCTACCGCTGCGCCCGTGTTCGGTCACTCACCGCTGGTCTGCGTCTTCTTCCGGCGGAGGAAGAAGACCGCGCCGCCGCCGAGGACGACGAGGGCGATGGCGACACCCGCGATGACGGGGGTGGCGCTGGAACCGCCGGTGGCGGCGAGGTCACCCTCGGTGCCGGGCGTGCTCGCGGCGGGCGCGGGCGTGGGCTCGGAGCCGGTCTGGGTGGTCACGTCGTCACCCGGGGCGGGGGTGCCGGCGGTCTCGCAGTCCAGGACGCCCGTGAAGTTCTTGCTGAAGCCGTCCGGACCGGTGATCGTGAAGTCGTAGGCCTCGTCCTCGCCGACCGGGACGGTCACCGTGCTGGTCTCACCGGCCGGGATGGTGTGCTCGGTGCCGGCGAGCTCGAAGGTGAACGCCTCGTCACCCGTGTTGCTCGTGGTGATGTCGACGCCGCCCTTGGCGCAGTTCTTCTCAGCGGTCACCGCCGGGACGGCGCCCTTCTCGGCCCAGGTGGCGGTCGCCGTCGCGGAGACGGTGGACTCGCTGGAGCCGGCGAGGATCATCGTCTGGCTCTTGATCAGCCCGGCGAAGACCCGGCCCACGGGCACGGAGGTCGAGGCCTGGACGGAGAGCGAGGCGGAGCCGTCGGTGGCGTCCTCGGGGACGGAGAAGTACAGGTCGGTGCCGTCGGCGGCCTCGGTGACGGGCTTGCCGGCCTTGTCCGTGACCTGGACCCCGCTGGCGGCGGCGTCGGCGGGCGGTGCCACCGAGACCTGGCCGGCGTCGGTGTGGACGGTGATCGGACCCAGCTTCTCACCGGCCTTGCCGGAGACCGCGGCCGGAGAGAGCCCCACGGATGCCTTGGGCTCCGCGACGTTCTGGGCGTTCGCCTCCAGCCAGTCGGCGAGCTTCTCGGCGTTCGCGTCCTGGGCCGTCACGTCGGCCTTGTCCGAGAAGCGCCAGATGGCGACCTGGGTGCCGGCGGCGGCGGTCTTCTCGTCGAGCGGGCCGGTGCCGGCCTTCTCGGCGAGCGCCGCGAAGTCGTTGACCTGCGGGTAGGAGTGCTGAAGGATCCAGCGCACCTTGCCGGCGTCCGCGTTGGCACCGAGCGAAGACTGGTCCCAGGGGGTCTCCAGGTACTTCGCGTCGTCCTTGGTGGGCGTGTGGAAGTCGATGCAGTACGTCTGGATGGTGCCGCCGCCGTCGACCTTCATCTCGAACAGGCCGGCGGGCAGCTCCTGGGGCTTCTTGCCCTCACCGGTGTTGAGCTCGGCGGTGCCGTAGGTCTTCAGACCGTCCAGGACGGCGACCGCACCACCCTGGTGCTGACCCGACTCGTCCGTCGGCGCGGCCGTGGCGGCCGTCGCTCCGATGACCGTTCCCGCAGCGACCAGCCCGGTGGCCAGCATCGCGGCGGCCGCCCTGACGAGACCGCGGCCGTGGCCCTTGCTCCGGCCCCCTGGGGAGCCCTCCATCGCCGCCGCCGTCGACGACGTGGATGCTGAAGACACAGAAAACACAGAATTCCCCTCCGGGCGAGACCTTCACGCTTGAGGTGCGTGTGGGAGGTGTCTCGCCAGCAAACTCAAGTGCCGCATGAGTACTGGGGAATCGTAAGGAGTGAGCGAAGAGGAATCCCCCCTCATGCCGTCACATAAGCATTCCGACTCGTAATCGTTATCGCCCTGTTCGGCGCGCCCCCTCTCCTTCAGGACATCGATACCATTTCTGTGGCCGGTTTCTGACGATGCGTAGGCGCCGTAAGGGTGGGATCGGCTCTGACCACCCGCCGGAACGCGGCCGTCCCCCTGGTCAGGTCGTGCCCCACAGCCACGGCCTCGATGTCCACAGAGGTCTTCCACACCCCGTCCCGCTCCTCCTCGCGGACTTTCAGACGGCCGTGCACGACGAGCGGCTCACCGACCGAGACCGATCCGGACAGATTCGCCGCGAGCGTCCGCCGCGCCCACACCGTGTAGAAACTGGTGCGGCCGTCCGCCCAGTTCTGCTGCTCCCGGTCCCACCGCCGGGGCGTCACCGCCAAACGGAATCTGGCCGTCGATCCGCTCGCCGTCTCCCGGAAGTCCACCGGCGTCGCGGCGTTTCCCACCAGCGTCACCAAGGTCTCGTTCATTTCCCGTCCCCCGATTCCTGCCACATTCCGTCCGCTTTCCGGCCCGCTGTCCACCCTGCACCGATGCGGTGCGAAGAAGTACGATCCGGTGCGTCTGTCCGATCCCGTGCACACCATGGTGGACGGGAACCGGGAATCCTGCCGGGACCTGTGGATTACCCGCCGGTTGTGGACAACTCCGTCACCGCCACATAGCGCTCCCGGACCTCGCGGTAGCGCGCCAGCTCCGCCGCCACCGGGTCCAGGACCCTGGCCCGGCCGCAGCCGGCGGCGGCCTCGCGGAGCCGCCGTTCGGCCTCCTGCCCGTACCGGCGGGCGGGCCCGCGGGCCGCGGCCGCGCAGGACCACTCCACGAGTGGACCGCCGACCACCCCGGCCAGCATGAGGAGGGCGGGGACGAGCAGCCCGGGTTCGATCACGCCCACGATCTGGCCGAGCAGCCACAGCCCGCCGAAGATCTGAAGCAGCGTCATCGAGGCCTGCGCGAGCACCGCCGCGGGCCACCACGCCGGGCGCGGCGGCCTGGCGGCCCTGGCGCCCTGGACACCGGCGACGGGGGCCGTGACCGGGAGACCGGAGCCGCGCTTCGCCGCACCCTTGCCTCCCGTCCCCAGGGCCGTGGATCCGGTGTCCCCGTTGCCTCCGCGGCCCCGGCCGACGGCCCCCGCCTGCGCGTTCCGCGAGAGCTCGTCCAGCGCCTCCGGCAGCCCCTTCGCCCCGTTCACCGCCGCCTCCCGCACCGCCTGCGCCCAGGGGGCGGGCAGTCCGTCCACCGCGTCGTCCGCCAGCTTCCGCACGGCCTGTTCCACCCGCTGCCGCGCGGTGAGCTCCTCCTCCGGCGGCGCCAGCGCCTGCGCCATCAGGTCGAGACCGCCCAGCTGCCGGGTGGACTCGTACCAGCGCCACAGCCGCAGCCAGGGTGTCCCGCAGGCCCGTCCCGCGTTCCTGCGCCACTCGCGCTCCGCCGCCTGCCCGGCCGCCGCCGCGCCGACGGCCTCGGCGAGCCGGTCGGTGAACTGCTCGCGGGCCCGCTCCCCCAGCCCCGGCCGGCCCTCGGCGACGTACACGGGCCGGAGCCGGGCGGCGGCGGCGTCCACGTCGGCGGAGAGCCTGCGGGCCGCGGCCGTGCGGTCCTGGACGAATCTGCCGAGCAGCTCGCGCAGGTCGCCCACCCCGGCCCCGCTCAGCGCGGACAGGGGCAGGACGGTGGCGCCCGGTTCGCCGTGCTCCCCCACCGCCATGCCGTCCTCGTCGAGCAGCCGGCGCAGATCGTCCAGGACCAGGTCGGCTGCCTCACCGGAGAGCCGGTCGATCTGGTTGAGCACGACGAACGAGACCTCCGCATGCCCGGCGAGCGGTCGCAGATAGCGCTCGTGCAGGGCCGCGTCGGCGTACTTCTCCGGGTCGACGACCCAGATCACCGCGTCGACCAGGGCGAGGACCCGGTCCACCTGCTCCCGGTGGCCCGTGGCAGCCGAGTCGTGGTCGGGCAGGTCCACCAGGACGAGCCCCTGGAGCGCCTCGTCGGTGGCCGTGCCGCCCTGCACCGGCCTGCGCCGCAGCCGGCCCGGGACGGCCAGCCGGTCGAGCAGCCCGGCGGCGCCGTCGGTCCAGCTGCAGGCGATCGGGGCCGAGGTGGTCGGCCTGCGGAGCCCGGTGTCGGAGATCTGGACGCCCGCGAGCGCGTTGAAGAGGGTGGACTTCCCGCTGCCGGTGGCCCCTGCGATGGCGACGACCGTGTGCCGGGAGGAGAGCCGCTGGCGGGCCGACGCCTCGTCGAGCACGCGTCCCGCCTCGGCGAGGGTGTCGCCGTCGAGCCGGGCGCGGGAGAGTCCGACCAGCTCACGCAGCGCGTCCAGCCGCGGTCGCAACGGGCTGCCGGGCAGTCCGTACGCCTCGACCTGCGGCCCGGGCTCGTCCTGGGGCCCCGGCTCGGACCGGACGGCCTGCCCGCCCTCCCCGTTGTCCTGCACGGCGTCGGCGGCACGGCGCGCGATCAGCCCGTCGTCCCAGTGGCGCCCCTCGTCCCCCCGGCCCTCCTCCACGCCGTCGTTCTCCGGTCCCTGTCCGTGGTCCCGGCCCTGTTCAGTGACGGCAGTCATCGCTGCCACCTCTCCTTCTGCAGTACGGACAGCGCGGCAATGAGTTCGGCCTGCGGCTCGGGGGCGACTTCGAGCGCGTCCAGCGGGGCGAGCCGCCGGTCGCGTTCGCCGTGCATGACCTGGTCCAGACAGCTGGTGAGCAGCGCCCCGCCCTTGTCACGGAGGCGCAGCGCCCCCTGGGCGCCGATCCGCTCGGCGAGCTGCTCCCCGGCGCCCCTGGCACGGCGTCCGCCGAGCAGGGCTGCGGCCAGCAGTGCCGCCACGGTCTCGGCGTCGGGCGCGGCGTTGCGTTCGAGCAGCCGCGTCTCCTCCTCGGCCAGTTCCTCCAGGACCCGCCGCCAGCGCCGTACGGCCATGCCGATACGGCCCTGGATGTCCTCGGCGGGTCCCCACCCGCCGGCTTCCCGGCCGGCGTCCTCGAACCGGAACATCCCGGCGGCGGGCTCGCGCTGCCAGGTCGTGCGGATCTGTTCGTCGGACGCCGCCACGGCGCACTGGAGCAGGGCCACAAGACTCTCCACGAGGGCGTCCAGCAGCTCACCCGCACTGCTGTAGAGCGGATATCCGCGCCACCGGGTGCGGGCGCCGCCGGCGAGCACCGCACCGTCCCGGAGCCTCCGCCTCACGCGCGAGAGCTCCTTCCCGTACGCCTCCTCGACGACGCCGGTCAGCCGCACGGCCGCCGCGTACTGCGCGGCCACCGCACCGGCGAGCTCGGGCATCCGCACGTTGAGCGAGTCGATGACGCCCGACGCCGTCCGTCCCACCGCCTGCTGACGGGCCGCCGGGTCCTGGGCCCGGTGGGTCAGCCAGGCGCGCAGGGGCGCGACGGCGGTGGTGGGCAGCAGTCCGCTGCCGCCGCCCGCGGACTCGGGAAGCTCCGGGATGGTGAAGCGCGGCACCTCGCCGAGACCGGCCCTGGTGAGCAGGGCGGCGTACTGCCGGGACACCTCGGCGATCACCTGGTGAGGCACCCGGTCCAGGACGGTGACCAGTGAGGCGTCGTACTCCTTCGCGGTGCGCAGCAGATGCCACGGCACGGCGTCCGCGTACCGGGACGCGGTGGTCACCATGACCCACACGTCGGCGGCGCAGATGAGCTCGGCGGCCAGGACCCGGTTCCGCACGACGAGGGAGTCGATGTCGGGGGCGTCCAGGAGCGCCAGCCCCCGGGGCAGCGTCGCCGCGGTCTCCACCCGCAGTACGGCGTCGTCCCGCTCGCCGTCGGCGCCGAGGTGGTCCAGTCCGTCCTGATCCGTGACCTGCCCCGGAGGCAGCCATACCCGGGTCAGCTGCGGGAGCACCCGCACACCGGCGAACCAGTGGTGGTCGTCCGGGTGGCAGACGAGTACGGGAGTGCGCGTCGTGGGGCGCAGGACACCGGCCTCACTGACCCGGCATCCCACGAGCGAGTTGACGAGCGTCGACTTGCCCGCGCCGGTGGATCCCCCGATCACGGCGAGCAGCGGCGCCTCGGGGTCCTTGAGGCGGGGTACGAGGTAGTCGTCGAGCTGGGCGAGGAGTTCGGTTCGCGTCTGCCGGGCGCGCGGGGCCCCCGGCAGGGGAAGTGGAAGACGCACGGCAGCGACACGGTCGCGCAGGGCGGAAAGTGCGTCGATGAGCTGGGGCCGTACGTCCATGGTTACCACATGTGAAGAATGCCCAATTTTGACGCCTTTTTGAAGCGTATAGGCCTCTCTGCGCGGCGGATCCACCCTTGGGGACAGAGGGGACGAGTGGGACGCAGGCATAACGACTGCACAACACCCGGGGCGTGAGGCGCGAAAAGCGATGCATGAATCGCACCCACCTGCGATTATCGGTTCGCTTCACCGAACCTCCACATCGTGCCACGCAGGTGAAGCAACCGGGACGAGGTGATCTGAGCCCTATCCTTGTCCCGGCAAGGTCCCGGATGGCTTGAACCAGCGCCTTCCGGGCACCAGGCCGACACCCGGCCCCCGTAGCTCAGTGGATAGAGCAGGCGCCTTCTAAGCGCTTGGCCGCAGGTTCGAGTCCTGCCGGGGGCGCAAACCCATCCTCACCAGCGAAGACGCCGGTGAGGATTTTGCTTGGCCCGATGCACATCGCTTGTCCGCCAAGCGCCTTGACCGCCCACGACAACGGGCAGCAGGGTGAACCCGTGACAGATGTGCGGCGTCGCACTCGCCCCGGTCGGGGCGCTCCGGGTGCGATACGCGTCTCGGGCAGCCGGCCGACCTGGAAGCGAGCCCGGAGATCTGGTTCCGGTTCACGGTGCCGGAGAACAAGCTCAATCAACGAGTACATCAAGGGCCTGGGAACGGCCGACCGGCTACGTCACGGTTTCGCGGTGGCCGACCGGTCCGGCCGGCGCCCCGCGCTTCGGCGTCAGCGATTCACTTCTTCACCGGCGGGCAGGTGCCCGTGTCCTCACCGATGGAGTTGATCTCGGCGTTCGACCGCGAGTCACCCGCGTAGTTGATCC
>NZ_JBHUYV010000001.1:352407-765696 GCF_042667905.1 Streptomyces sp. NPDC057287
TCTGGTCCGTGCACTTCGTCTCCGGGTCCTTCGGCGTACCCGACCCCGCGCCGGCCTTCTGCACCGGCGGACACGTCCCCGTGTCCTCACCGATGGAGTTGATCTCGGCGTTCGACCGCGAGTCACCCGCGTAGTTGATCTGGTCCGTGCACTTCGTCTCCGGGTCCTTCGGCGTACCCGACCCCGCGCCGGCCTTCTGCACCGGCGGACACGTCCCCGTGTCCTCACCGATGGAATTGATCTCGGCGTTCGACCGCGGGTCACCCGCATAGTTGATCTGGTCCGTGCACTTCGTGTCGGACTCCGCGGGCGTGTCGGACGACTTGCCCTCCACCGTTCCGGACTGCGGGGTGTTCGAGGTCGTCACCGATGAGCTGCTCCCAGAGGGGGACGCGCTGTCGCGACCGTCGTTGCTGCATGCCGTCAGTGCCAGGCTGAGGGCCACGGCGGTCATGGTCAGTACCGAGATCTTCCGAGTGCGCATGCTGGTCTTCCTCTGCGTGGGGAGCGGGCGGCCGAGCTGGGCGATTGTTCGCCGGTGCCGCCTTCTGCCTCCCGAGACGGCCGGTGTGGTTGCCCGAGTTGCCTCTTGATCGTCTTCAGGACACGTTCGTGACATCACGGTGGTCGCGTCGTGAAGTCCGCATCGGGCGTCGACGCAGGTGAGCGCGGCGCACGCGGGAGCGCCGGACCCCCGGGCAGCACCGGGAGGTCCGGAGCCGGGTTCCTAGGCGGGGTAGGGGTTCGCCTCCCTCGCCGCCCTGAGGGCACCCGCCCACCACGCCAGCTGTTCGAGCAGCGTCTTGGCGTACCCCGGGACGTCCGGGTCGACGGGGCGGCCGTCCTCCCAGGCCGTGTAGTAGTTCGGGAAGGCGAGACCGTCCCGGATCGTCACGGCGTGCAATTCGGTCAGCACGTTCTCCAGATGCAGCACCGCGTGCCGGCCGCCTGCCGCCCCGCCGTAACTGACGAAGGCGACCGGCTTGGCCGTCCACTGGGTGAAGTGCCAGTCGATCGCTGCCTTCAACGACGCCGGATAGCTGTGGTTGTACTCCGGCGAGACCACGACGAACGCGTCCGCACCCTCCAGCGCGGACGTCAGCGCCGCCATCCCCGCCGGACGGGGGTAGTCGTCCCCGGCGTACTTCGGCGAGGCTGCCGGCAGCTCCAACGGGATGTCGATGTCGGCCAGATCCACGACCTCAACATCGAAGGCGCCGTGCTCTCCCGCCTGTTCGGCGAACCAGGAGGCCACGACCGGGCCGAACCGTCCCTCTCGCACGCTTCCGACGAGGACCACCAGTCTGTACGTGTCATTGTCCATGGCCACCACGATCGGACCGCCCGGCCGCCTCGACCAGACCGTGCTGAGGCTGGCCCCCGCAGGGCCACCCTCAGCCCTCCTCCGTCCGCGTGCGCCCTCCTATGCTCGGAACATGGGGACGCCGTTGGGAGACTTCATCCGGGCCAGGCGGGACAGCATCCAGCCGCATGCGCTGGGGCTGCCGGACCACGGACGCCGCAGGGCACCGGGGCTACGGCGTTCGGACCTCGCGGGGCGGGCCGGTATCAGCGTGGAATACCTGACCCGTCTGGAGCAGGGACGGGACCGCAACCCCTCGGTCGCGGTGGTGAACGCGGTCGCCGACGCACTCGTTCTCGACACGGCTGAGCGCAGCCACCTCCGCTATCTCGCGAAGATCACCGGCGGCGAGTGCACGGCCCACGCCCTGCCCTCCCCGGCGCCCCGCGAGGTCAGGCCGCCGGTCCTGGAGACGCTCCGCCTCATCGAGCCGGGCATCGCCGTGGTGACCAACCGGCTGGGCGACGTCCTCGCCCGCACCCGTGCGTACGAGTCGGTGACGAGCGGGACCGGGCTGCTCGACAACGACGCCCCGAACCTCACCCGCTACCTCTTCACCGACCCCCGCGCCCGGACGTTCTTCGCCGACTGGGACGACGTCGCCGACGAGCAGGCCTTCGACCTGTGGCTCGCACCGGCCGTCGAGAACACCGAGTGGTTCACCGCGGAACTCGCCCCCGTCGCCGGCCCCGACTTCACACGCCGCCTGAACGGCCATGTGGTCCCCCGGCGTGGGGTCCTGCGCCTCAACCACCCGTACGGAGGCGAACTCCGGCTGCTCCGCGAGACGCTCGACCTCTCCTCGGACGCCCAGCAGCTGGTCGTCTTCCTCCCCGCGGACGAGGGAACGGCCGAAACCGTGGCCCGGCTCAGCGGTCTGCCGCCGCACGGCAGGCTCCGGGCCATCTCGTAACAGGCCCGACCGAAGAGCGAGTTCAGGAGGGGACCTCCCGCCGGTATCCGCCCGCCTGGGAGCACATTGAGGGATGAATGGCCATCCGGGTTGAAGGACAGGCCTATATCCGATCATCCTTACCGCCATGCCTCTCGCTTCCTCTGCGCTCGATCCGTCCGGTGTGCGTGATGACGCCTTCGACTGGGCGGTGGTGGACGTCGAGACCTCCGGCCTGGTGGCGCGCCGGGACAGGGTGCTTTCGGTCGCCGTGGTGACTCTCGGCCCCGACGGCGAGCAGACCGGCGAGTTCTCGACCCTTCTCGACCCCGGCTGCGGCCGCGGGCCGCGATGGCGGCTGCGTACCGTCGGCCAGGGGTACGACTACGGCCTCGGCGCCCTCGCCCGTGGTTACGGAGTGGACGTCGCGGACTGACGGGGCCGCCGCGTCGGCCCCGTCGGGCGGTCACGGCACGGACGCGGTCCGACCCGAAGGCGGTCACAGCCGGAACGGCGGCAGGCCCGTCGGTCCGTCCCGCGTCAGCGCTCCAGCCGGCCCAGTCGCTCCAGCAATGCGGGCACGTCCGCGAACGAGTCCACCACGTGGTCCGGGGTGCCGTCGGCCGCCGCGTGGGTCTCCGGCCGGTACTTGCCGGTTCTGACCAGCGCCCCGGTGATGCCGTGGCGCTGGGCGGCCAGCACATCCGTCTCGATGTCGTCGCCCACCATCAGCGTCCGGCCAGGGTCCGCTCCGAGGTGGGCCAGCGCCGCGGCGAAGAAGGCGCCGGACGGCTTCCCCATGACGACGGCCTCCGTGCGCGCCGCTCGCTCCAGGCCGAGGAGGAACGCCCCCGTGTCGAGGTCGAGCCCGTCGGCGGTGCGCCAGTACAGGTTTCGGTGCATGGCGACGAGGGCCGCGCCCTGCCGCACATTCCGGAAGGCGCGGTTGAGCGCCGCGTACGTGAAGGCGGCCCCCGCCCCGCCGAGTACGACCACGTCGGGCACGGCTCCCTCGGCGTCCTCCTCCTCGACCAGGGTCACCCCGGACAGATCGCCGCGCACGTCACCGGTGTTGATCAGCAGGCACCGGGCCCCGGGATGGTGCTCCCGCAGGTGGGCGGCGGTGACGGCCGGCGCGGTGAGGATGTCGTCGGGGCCGACGGGAAAGCCCGCGTCCGTGAGCCTCCGGGCGATCCGGTCCCGCGTCCGTGAGGTGGTGTTGGTGACCAGCGCCAGCGGGACGTCCTCGGCCCGCAGCCGCTCCATGGCTTCGACGGCGCCGGGAAGCGGCTCCCACGACACCGTGAGCACGCCGTCGATGTCGATCAGGACCGCGCCGGTTCGCTCCATACGACCGACCGTCCCCGACTTGCCGAACCCGCGCAAATGGGATTGTTTCGAAGGTGGGGATGCGGCCTCTGTTCCGCAGGGACGAGCGCGCGCGTTCCGCGGGGACGCCCGCGTGTGTTCCGCTCCCCCTTGGAGGTGAACCACCGTGCTGTTCACCGACCGCACGGATGCCGGGCGCCGGCTCGCCGTGGCACTGCGGAACCTGGGGCGGCGCGACCCCGTCGTCCTGGGACTGCCGCGCGGCGGGGTTCCGGTGGCCTACGAGGTGGCGCGGGAGCTCGGCGCCCCGCTCGATGTGATCGTGGTCCGCAAGCTCGGGGTGCCGTACCACCCGGAGCTCGGGTTCGGCGCCATCGGCGAGGGCGGGGTACGGGTCATCAGCGACGAGATCGTCCGCCACGCCGGGATCCGGGAGAAGGATCTCGTGTCCGTCGAGCGCGCCGAGGAGGCGGAGCTCCTGCGGCGGGCCGGGACGTACCGGGAGGGCCGGCCCCGTCTGCCGTTGACGGGCCGGGCGGTCGTCGTGGTGGACGACGGCGTCGCCACCGGGGCGACGGCGAGGGCCGCGTGCCAGGTGGTGCGGGCGCAGGGCGCCGCGTACGTCGTGCTGGCCGTGCCGGTGGCGTCGCCGGACGCCGCCGCCCGGCTGCGCGAGGACGTCGACGAGGTCGTGTGCCTCTCCACGCCGAGCCTCTTCTCCGCCGTGGGCGAGTGGTACAGGGACTTCTCCCAGACCTCCGACGAGGAGGTCGTCGCCCTGCTGGCGCGGGCCTCGGGCGCCACCGTCACGGCGGAGGAGGTCGAGGTGGACGCCGGCGGGGTACCGCTCGCCGGAGACCTCGCGCTGCCCGCGGACGCGGGCGCCGTGGTGGTGTTCGCCCACGGCTCGGGCAGCAGCCGCCACAGCCCGCGCAACCGCTCCGTGGCGGCGGCCCTGAACCGCGCCGGCCTCGGCACCCTGCTCTTCGACCTGCTCACGCCGGGCGAGGAGGTCTACCGCGCCAACGTCTTCGACATCGGGCTGCTGGCCGGGCGACTGGCGGACACCACCCGCTGGCTGAGGACGCGTGTCGCCCTGCCCGTCGGTTCCTTCGGGGCGAGTACGGGGGCGGCCGCCGCGCTGAGGGCCGCCGCGGCGACGGACTCGGGCGTCGGCGCCGTGGTCTCCCGGGGCGGGCGTCCCGACCTGGCCGGCGCCGACCTGTCCGGAGTGCGGGCACCCACCCTGCTCATCGTGGGCGGCGACGACACCACGGTGATCGGCCTCAACCGCCAGGCCCAGGCGGCGCTGCACTGCGAGAACCGGCTGGAGACCGTCCCGGGCGCCACGCATCTGTTCGAGGAACCGGGCGCCCTGGACCGGGTCGCGGATCTCGCCCAGGACTGGTTCACGGCACATCTTTTCCCGCATCGGCCGGAACCTCCCAGGACGCGCTGAAAGTACGAACTCACTTTCCCAAGAAGTGATTTGACAGGTCATTAGCTGTCGTAGGCTCCGTTCGGGCATTTTTGGCATGGACGAGCAGGGGAGGCTCCCCATCAGCACCGGCGGCGACATCTTCAGACCTCTCGGCCCCCAGGATCCGCGCGAGACCGCCGGATACCGGCTCCTCGCCCGCATCGGCGAGGGAGGGATGGGCACCGTCTACCTGTCGCACACACGGGGCGGGCAGGCCGTGGCACTGAAGCTCATCCGGCAGGAGTTCGGGGACGATCCCGAATTCCGCCGCCGGTTCGAACAGGAGGTGCAGGCCGCCCGCCGGGTGCAGGGGTACCACCTCGTCCCCGTGGTCGACCACGACACCTCGGGACCGTCGCCCTGGCTGGCTTCCGCCTACGTCCCCGGAGTGGCGCTCCACACCGCGCTGGAGACGTACGGACCGCTGCCGCTCCCGGCGGTGTTCCAGCTCGTCGGCTGCACCGCACAGGCCCTGGCCGCGATCCACTCCGCCGGAGTCGTGCACCGGGACCTCAAGCCCGGCAACATCCTGCTCGGCCCGGCGGGTCCCTGCGTCATCGACTTCGGCATCGCCCGCGCCGCCGACGCCACCCAGCTCACCCGCAGCGGCGGCCTCATCGGCACCCCGCAGTTCATGTCGCCGGAGCACGCGCTCGGCGACGCCGTCGGCCCCGCCACCGACGTCTTCTCGCTCGGCCTGATCGCGGCCCTCGCCGCCACGGGACGCCACCCGTACGGGGAGGGCGGTGCCATCACCATCGCCGCCCAGATAGCCAACACCTCCCACCGGCCGCCCCTGCTGGACGGTTACCCGGAGCCGCTGCGCCCTCTCCTGGAGCGCTGCCTCACCGCCGCTCCCGAGGACCGCGTCACCCCGGCCGAGCTGGCCCAGCTGTGCGAGCGTGCGGCGGGCCGGTCGCTGCGCGACTTCGGCGGCTGGCTGCCGCCCGCCCTCACCGCGGAGATCGCACGCCGGGAGCAGGCGTCCAGGCAGCAGCCGCCCGCTCCCGCCACGGGAACGGCGGGGACCGGCGGGGGTGCCACGGTGCCGCCCGGCTCCGGCCCGGCCGCCGGGCAGCCCGCACCGTCGGGCACCTGGACGCCGACCGCGCCGGGCACCGCGCCCCGGCCCCCCGCCACGGCACCGCCCGGACCCACGCGGCCCACGGCTCCGGCCCGTCGCGTGCCGCCCGCCCTGCTCGCGGCCGGCGCGGTGGTCGCCCTCGTCCTCGTCGTCACGGTGACCTGGATGATCGCGCGCCCCGACGACGGCGGCACCGGTGACGCGGCCGGGCCGCACAAGTCGTCGCAGACGGGAGGTGGTCCGGCCTCCCCGAAGGAGGACGGGGCCGCCGGCGGGGAGCCGGACGGTTCCTCCGCGCCGGAGGCGAAGGCGACGTACACCGAGGTCTTCGCGGACAAACCGCTGACGATCCGGGCGCCCTCCTACGGCACCGGCACCCATATCGACCTGGACGCGCCGAAGCTGTTCCCGAACGGCATGATCGGTGAGGTCGAGGACCTGGAGATGACGTACCAGGACTGGTCCAACGACGACCTGAAGTTCCTCACCCCCATGGGCAGGAGCAAGGGCACGAGCCCGCAGGAGTGCCGGGACGGTGCCGATACCGACACCCTGCCGTCGAGCATCCTGTCGGAGGACCTGCAGGCCGGCGAGATCATCGGAAAGGGCACGATCCTCTGCACGGTGACGGCGGAGGGCGCTCTCGCGATGCTGGAGGTCACCGACGTCCTTCCGAACTCGGTCAAGGGCGACCTGGCCAACGAGCTGCCGGACTTCGTGACGCAGGTGACCCTCTGGAAGATCGACGAGTAGCGTCCGGCCGGGCGGAGGGTGATCCGATGGACAACCACTTGACCACGGACTTCAACGAGGCCTGCTTCCTCGTGGATCTGTCCAACGTGGTGCGCGACCAGCGGCTCGGGGCTCCCGGCGCGCGGTCCCTGCGACGGCTGCGCCTGCTCGCGGACGCCGCGAAGTCACTGGCCCGCGATCCGGAGGTCAAGCTCTACCTGGTGGCCGACCGGAGTCTGCGGCACGGCGGGCGCCGGGAGTTCAGCGACCTGGGCGACATCCGGCAGCTCGGCAGCTGGGTCCGGCGCGGCCTGGTCGAGGAGCTGCCCGACGCGGACGACCGGCTGCTGGAGCTCTGCGAGCTGACGGGCATCCCGGTGATCACCGGCGACCGCTTCCGTGGCGCACGCGGCGAACGCCCCTGGCTCCAGGGCAACACGGACGACTTCCTGGAGCCGCTCCCGGGCCCGGGCGGCACCGTGCGCCTCGCCCCCGTCGACATGGGCGTCGCGCACGCCTCGGCCATCTCCATGAAGCTGGAGGAGGACGCCCTCAAGAAGCAGGGGCTGCTGGACACCCACCGCCGGCCCCGCTTCGACGTGGTGTCGCGCAACTGGCGGTGCGCGGACCGGCGCTGCACCCTGTACGACACCACCAAGGGCTCCGCGGCCCTGCTCCCCCGGATGCGCCGGGCCGCCCCCACCTGCGAGCTGCACGGCGGCGTCCTCGTCGACGACGGCCCTCGCACGGCGACGGTCCAGCTGAAGCTGCTGCTGGACGGGGAGCTGAGGGCCAGGTTCACCCTGGAGAACGGCACCACGGTGCCGGTCGGCCGGGCACCCGGGCCGGGCGGCATCGCGCTCCACGGCCTGGTCCCTCCCGAGCGGACCACCGGCCTGAGCCGCGTCCATCTGACCCTGCGGATCAGCGACGGCCTCGTCCACGTCCTGGACCGGAGCAGCTACGGCACCACCCGCCGGCGCTCCGCGGCGGGCCGCGGCGGTCCCGGCCGCTGGTGCGGACTGGGCACGGCGGAGGAGCGCTTCGGCGGCGGGGACGAACTCCTGCTGGTGGAAGGGGTGGTGCTGGCCCGCAGCGGGCGCCGGTTCCCGACCGAGCTGGCACAGGAGTGGCAGCGGCGCGGGCCGCTCCCGCCGGGGGCCACGGACGTGACGCGGATGCGCTGACCGGGACGCGGGGCGGTGGGGCCCCCTCCGTCCGGCACCGGGACGCGGGGCGGTGGCGCCCCCTCCGTCCGGCACCGGGACGGTCCCGCCCGCCGCGCCCGTCGCAGGACCCGGGTGCCGAGGGGTATCGGCGCTCCCGTCCACCGCCCCGTCGCAGGCCCCGGGACCGCGGGGCGTCGGCGCTCGCGCCCCGGGCAGGCACACCTCCACGCCACATGCGTGCGCCCTATCCTTTCCGGAACGGTCCAGGGGCGGGGAGTGGTGCGGTCATGCGGGTCCGGCTGGTCGAGGGCGGGAGCCTTCCGGAGTACGCCGACGGGATCCGGCAGGTCTATGCCGAGGTGTTCTCGGCGCCGCCGTGGAACGAGGACCCCTCGGGGGGCGCGCGGTACGTGGAGCGGCTCGCCTCCGACGCCGGACGCCCCGGGTTCACCGCCGCACTGGCCCTCGACGAGGGTGCGGTGAGCGGCTTCGCGACCGCCTGGACCACCCCGGGCACCTTTCCCTCCGACCGTAGCTACGGGCATGTCGCCGAGGCCCTGGGCCCCGGCCGCGTCGAGGCGTGGCTGTGCGGAGCGGTGGAGGTGGACGAACTGGCGGTCGCCCCGGCCGCACGCGGCACCGGGCTCGGCGCGGCGCTGCTGTCGGCGGTCACCGGGGCCGCCCCGGACGGACGGTGCTGGCTGCTCACGTACGCGCACGCCGAGGCGACGCTGCGCTTCTACCGGCGCGCGGGCTGGTACCGGGTCCCGGAGCCGGTACCCGGCCGGGCCGGACTCGCCGTCCTCCTCGGCCCGGACCACCCGGCAGCCCCCGGGCCCACTCCCGGTCCGTGAGCCGGGGCACCTGGTGCGCACGTGGTGAGTGGAGCGATGCGCGACCGTTACGTGAATCGATTCAAGCGGCGGAAAGATAGTGGCCCACCCCGAACACTGTCAAGGGCGCCCACCCATGCCCCCCGTCCAGGTCGTACATCGCCTCCCTTCCTGGAACTTCTCGCCATCAACCCATTGACTGCGCCCGCAATCCCCGTTTAGCTTCCGAGCAACCTCATTGAAACCTTTCACGGCGAGTGGAGCGGAACAGTCCCACCGCTGAGGAGCTCCCATGAACCAGTCCGCCCCGGACCCGGCCCCGGTCCTGGCCCTCAAGGGCGTGAGCAAGTCCTTCGGTGCCGTACGAGCCCTGCAGGACGTGTCCCTGCAACTGTTCCCCGGCGAGGCGCACGCACTCGCGGGTGAGAACGGCGCCGGGAAGTCGACCCTGATCAAGGCCCTCGCCGGAGTGCACCGTCCGGACGGCGGCGAGGTGCTCCTCGACGGGAAGCCCGTCGTCTTCCACGGCCCGGCGGACGCACGGGACGCCGGCATCGCAGTGATCTACCAGGAACCGACGCTCTTCCCCGACCTGTCGATCGCCGAGAACATCTTCATGGGCCGTCAGCCCCGGCGGTCCCTGGGCCGGATCGACCGCAAGGCCGTGCACGCGACGACGGCCGCGCTGATGCGCAGGCTCGGCGTCGACCTGGCACCGGACCGGCCCGCGCGCGGACTCTCGATCGCCGACCAGCAGATCGTCGAGATCGCCAAGGCGCTCTCCTTCGACGCCCGCGTCCTGATCATGGACGAACCCACGGCCGCCCTGACCGGCAGCGAGACCGCCAGGCTCTTCTCGGTCGTCCGGACGCTGCGCTCCGAGGGCGCCGCGGTGCTGTTCATATCGCACCGCCTGGACGAGATCTTCGAGCTGTGCCAGCGCGTCACGACCCTGCGCGACGGCCGGTGGATCTCCTCCGAGCCGCTCGAAGGCCTCACCGAGGACGACCTGGTGCGCAGGATGGTCGGCCGCGACCTCGACGACCTCTACCCCAAGCAGGACGCCGAGGTCGGCGAGGTCGCCCTGTCGGTGCACCGGCTGACCCGCGAGGGCGTCTTCCGCGACGTGTCCTTCGACGTCCGCCGCGGCGAGATCGTCGCCCTCGCCGGACTCGTCGGCGCCGGACGCACGGAGGTCGCCCAGGCGGTCTTCGGCGTCGACCGCGCCGACGCGGGCGAGGTGAGGGTGGCGGGCACGGTCCTGCGCCCCGGTTCGCCGACCGCCGCGATGGACGCCGGGCTCGCGCTCGTACCCGAGGACCGGCGCCAGCGCGGGCTGGTCATGGATATGTCGATCGAGCGCAACATCGGCCTCACCGGCCTGGCCGAGGTCCGCAAGCGCGGGCTCGTGAGCCGGGCCCTGGAGCACGACCGGGCCGCCGACTGGGCGGTGCGGCTCCAGCTCAAGTACAGCCGGCTGGCCGACTCCGTGGGCGTGCTGTCCGGCGGCAACCAGCAGAAGGTCGTCCTGGCCAAGTGGCTGGCGACCGGACCCGCCGTGCTGATCGTCGACGAACCGACCCGCGGGATCGACGTCGGCACCAAGGCCGAGGTCCACCGGCTGCTCTCCTCGCTCGCGGCGGACGGCCTCGCCGTACTGATGATCTCCTCCGACCTCCCCGAGGTCATCGGCATGGCCGACCGGGTGCTGGTGATGCACGAGGGACGGCTCGTCGCCGAGATCCCGCGCGGGAGCGCCACCGAGGAGTCGGTCATGGCCGCGGCCACCGGACGCAACGAGAGGGCAGCGGCATGACCACGACCATCGAGAGCCCCCCGGACACGGCGAAGACGCCGGAGCGGAGTGCCTCCTCGCTCGTGGACGCGGTCTTCCGGGCGCGCGAGATCTCCATCGCCGGGGCGCTGGTCCTGCTGATCCTCGGCACCTACCTGGCCAATCCGCGCTTCCTGTCCGACCAGGGCATCAAGGACCTGCTGCTCAACGCGTCGATCCTGGTGCTGCTCGCGGTCGGCCAGTCCGCCGTCGTGATCACGCGCAACATCGACCTGTCCGTCGGCTCCGTCGTCGGGCTGTCCGCCTTCGCCTGCGGCAAGTTCGTCGCCGGGAGCGACCACGGTGTGCTGACGGTGATGCTGCTCGGCATCGCCATCGGGATCGCCTGCGGGCTGGTCTCGGGCGCCCTCGTCAGCTTCGGCAAGGTGCCCGCGCTCGTGGTGACCCTGGGCATGCTCTACATCATCCAGGGCGTCGACTACTGGTGGGCGCAGGGCGAGCAGATCAGCGCATCCGACGTGCCGGACGCGGTCCTGGGCCTCGGCAGCGGCAGTGTGCTGGGCGTCCCGTACCTGCCGCTGATCGCGCTCGTCCTGCTCGCGGCGACGGCGTACTTCCTGCGCGGCTACCGCTCGGGCCGTGAGCTGTACGCCATCGGGTCGAGCCCCGAGGCCGCCCGTCTCGCCGGTATCCCGATCCGCCGCCGGGTGCTCGCCGCCTACGCCTTCTCCGGAGCCGTCGCGGGCTTCGCCGGTGCCCTGTGGCTGGCCCGCTTCGGCACCGTCGTCGCGGACAACGCGCACGGCTGGGAGCTGACCGTCGTCAGCGCCGTCGTCGTCGGCGGTGTCGCGATCACCGGCGGCACCGGCACCGTCTGGGGCGCCGCGCTCGGCGCCCTGCTGCTCACCACCATCGGCAGCGTCCTGGTCGTGCTCAAGGTGGACTCCTTCTGGCAGGGCGCCATCACCGGTGCTCTCCTCCTGCTGGCCATCAGTGTCGACCGGATCGTGAACCTGCGGATGACCGCCGCACTGAGGAAGAGGAACGCCCGTCATGACCACGGCGCCTGACACGAAGACGGCTCCCGCACCGCGGGCCGTGACGAAACCCTCTCTCGTGCGCAGCCTGGCGCTGCGCTGGGACACCGCGGTCGGTGTCCTGCTGGTCGCGGTCCTCGTCGTCGGGCTGGGCAGCACGGAGGGGTTCGGTTCGGCCGAGAACCTCGCGTTCGCCTTCAACGACATCGCCGAGGTCGCCCTCATCGCCCTGCCGATGACCCTTCTGGTCGTCGCCGGACAGGTCGACCTGTCCGTCGCCTCCATGCTGGGCCTGGGCAGCGCGCTGACCGGCGCCCTGTGGGAGGCGGGCTGGGCCTTCGAGACGATCGTGCCGGTGGTGCTCCTGGTGGGCGTCGCCGGCGGCCTCCTCAACGGCTGGCTGGTCACCAAGGTGGGGCTGCCGTCCCTGGCCGTCACGATCGGCACCCTGGCGCTCTACCGAGGTCTGGCATCGGTGGCCCTCGGCAGCGACGCGGTGACGGACTTCCCGCAGGTCTACGCGGACTGGGCCGTCGACACGACGACCGTCCCGGGCACCTTCCTCACCTATCCGGTGCTGCTCTTCATCGTCCTGGCCGCGATCACGGCGGTGGTACTGCACGCCACCGGGCTCGGCCGGTCGCTCTTCGCGATCGGCGCCCAGGAGGAGGCCGCGTACTTCGCGGGCATCCGGGTCAAGCGGATCAAGCTGCTGCTCTTCGTGGTGACCGGGCTGTTCTCCGCCTTCGCGGGTGTCGTCTTCACCCTCCGGTACGGAAGTGCCCGGGCGGACAACGGACTCGGCTTCGAGATGCTCGTGATCGCGTCCGTCCTGCTCGGCGGCATCGACTTCGACGGCGGCAGGGGCACGCTCTTCGGCGCGGTCGCCGGTGTCCTGCTGATCGGCCTGCTGAAGAACCTGCTCACGCTCAACGACATCGCCAACGAGGTGCAGGTCATCGTGACCGGGCTGCTGCTCGTGGCCTCCGTCCTGACCCCACGGGTCATCGCCACGGTCGTCGAACGACGGCACAGGCGGGCCGCGAACACCCCCGCGCCCCAGCAGTAGTCCCTCCTCCCCTTCTTCGAAAGGCACACGCCGCCATGATGCTCCGCAATGCCGCCGGGCGCCGCGCCGTCGCGACCGCAGCCACCGCCGTCTCCCTCGCCCTCGCCCTCACGGCCTGTTCCGGCACCACGAAGGACAGCGAGGACACCGGCGGCGCGAAGGCCGGCAGTTCGGCGAAGGCCGACCCGGACGCCCCGCTGAAGAAGGGACTGAAGCTCGGTTTCCTGCCGAAGCAGATCAACAACCCGTACGAGAAGATCGTCGACGAGGCGGGCATCGCGGCGGCGAAGGAGTACGGCGGCTCGGGCAAGGAGGTCGGCCCGTCCGACGCGAACGCGTCCTCGCAGGTCTCCTACATCAACACCCTGATCCAGCAGCGCCAGGACGCGATCCTCATCGCGGCGAACGACCCGAACGCGGTCTGCGGCCCGCTCAAGCAGGCCATGAAGAAGGACATCAAGGTCGTCGCGTACGACTCGGACACCGCGAAGGACTGCCGTCAGCTCTTCATCAACCAGGCCAGCTCCGAGGAGATCGGCCGCAGCCTGGTCCAGCACCTGGGGGAGCAGGTCGGTTACAAGGGCAAGGTCGCGATCCTGTCGGCCACCCAGAACGCGACGAACCAGAACACCTGGATCGAGTTCATGAAGGAGGAGCTGAAGCTCCCCAAGTACAAGGACATGCAGCTGGTCAAGGTCGCGTACGGCGACGACGCGGACCAGAAGTCCTTCCAGCAGACGCAGGGCCTGATGCAGGCCTACCCCGACCTCAAGGGAATCATCTCGCCCACGACGGTCGGCATCGCCGCGGCCGCGCGCTACCTGAGCGACTCCTCGTACAAGGGCAAGGTCGTGCTGAACGGACTCGGCACGCCGAACCAGATGCGCAAGTACGTCAAGGACGGCACCGTCGAGCAGTTCTCGCTGTGGAACCCGGAGGAGCTCGGCTACCTCGGCTCGTACGCGGCGGCGGCGCTGGCGTCGGGGCAGATCACGGGCGCGGAGGGCGAGAAGTTCAAGGCGGGCAAGCTCGGCGAGTACACCGTCGGCAAGGACGGCGAGGTCATCCTGGGCGAGCCGACCGTCTTCGACTCCGAGAACATCGACACGTTCGACTTCTGATGGGGGCCGGCTCCGTGCGGCGCGTCTGCTTTCTGCTGAAGGTCCGTGAGGACCGCAAGGACGAGTACCGGGAGCGCCATGCCTCGGTGTGGCCGGACATGCTCGCCGCGCTGTCGGAGGCGGGCTGGCACAACTACTCGCTGTTCCTGCGCGAGGACGGCCTGCTGGTCGGCTATCTGGAGACGGAGGACTTCGACGCCGCCCGGGAGGCCATGGCGGCGACGGAGGTCAACGGGCGGTGGCAGCGGGAGATGGCCGGGTTCTTCGAGCAGTCGGAAGCAGCCGACGAGGCGATGGTCCCACTGACCGAGGTCTTCCACCTGGCCTGATCCTCCTCGGACCGCCACGAACGGGCCGGGGCGGTCCGGCGGGACCGGCACGAACAGGCTGGACCGGACCGGGCCCGGCGGAGAGCTCCTCCGCCGGGCCCGACCGCCGTCCCTCAGCCGATCTCACCCTCGCTTCCGGCGCCGGGCGGCCCGTCGCCCCCGCCGTTCCTGATCCGGTCGGCCTGCCCGATCATCGTCGCGAGCTTCGCCACCGAGCTGTCCTCCGTGGAGGCGGCCAGCTTCTCCGCCCTGGAGGCGAGTTCGCCGAGGGCGGGCGTTCCGGGCAGGTCACCGCCGCGCAGGGTGTCCGCGAAGTACGCGGCCACGGCGGTCACCTGGAGCCGTGCCCCGGCGCCGTCCCAGAGCTTCCCGCCGATCGCACCGGTCCCCACCGATCCGGTCTCCTCGTGAGCCTTCCGTGTCTTCGGGTCCAGCCAGCGCACCGTCGCCGTCGCCACATGGCCGGAGGCGCCCTCGCGGAGCCGTACGGCGTAGAGCGCGGTCACGGTGTGGCCGGGGCCGACCTCGCCGCCGTCGACCCCGTCGTCACGGAAGTCCTCGTCGGCGACCTTGCGGTCCTCGTAGCCGATCAGCCGGAACTGCTCGACGGTCTTGCGGTCGAACTCCACCTGGGCCTTGGCGTCGCGGGCCCGGAGCTCGACGTGGGCGGGCAGCTGGTCGACGAAGACCTTCCTGGCCTGGGTCTCGTCGCTGATGTAGGTGGTGTTGCCGTCCCCCTTGTTGGTGAGGCGCTCCATCAGCTCGTCGCCGTAGTCGCTGCCGACCCCGACCCCGAACAGGGTGATGCCGTACTCCTCGCGCGCCTCCCCGATGCGTTCCAGGATCGCGTCCGCATCGGTCTCGCCGGTGTTGGCGAGCGCGTCGGAGAGCAGGACGACCCGGTTGTTGGCACCCTTCCGGTGGCCGTCGACCGCTTCCTCGTAGCCCTGCTCGACGCCGGCCGCCACGTTGGTGGAGTCGGCGGGTTCCATCACCTCGATCGCGTCCCGGATCTTGGTGCGGTTGCCCCGGAGGCGGGTCATCGGCAGCCGGGTCTCGGCCTCGTCGCTGAAGGTGACCAGGGAGACGGAGTCGTCGTCGCGCAGCTCGTCGGTGAGGATGCCCAACGAGGTCTTCGCCAGGTCGAGGCGGCCGGGTTCGGCCATCGATCCGGAGATGTCGACGACGAAGGTCAGTGCGGCGGGCGGGCGTTCGCCGGCGTCCGAGGCGGTCGCGGTGGCCAGCCCGACCCGTACCAGCGACCAGTCGGCGGCACCGGCGCCGGGCCTGGCGCCGTCGAGATTGACCGAGAAGCCGTTGCCCTCCGGGCGCTCGTAGCCCTGGCGGAAGCTGTTGACGAACTCCTCCGGGCGCACCGTGCCGGCCTCGGGCAGCTGCCCGTCGCCCAGGGTGCGGCGCGCGTATCCGTAGCTGGCGGTGTCCACGTCGAGGGCGAAGGTGGACAGGTAGTCGGGGGCCGCGCTCTCCCGGGCCGGGGCGTCCTCCGCCGCTCTCGCCCCGTCCTCCCGCTGTCCCGGTGCGGCGGACGGGGCGGCGGGGGCGGGCTGCCTGCCCCCGGCCGGCCCGTTGCTGCCGCTGCTGCGGTCGGCGGCGGACTCCTCACCAGACCCCGCGCAGCCCGTCATCAGGACGCCGCCCGCCAGCAGCAGCGCCAGTGCTCCCCGATACGTCCCTGCCCTGCGTTCCATCCGTACCCCCCACGTCGTCGACATCTGTGAATGTGACGTGTGAGGCCGGCGACCGGAGTCGTCAGAAGCGTTGCGGAACCGTCTCGATGCCGCAACGACGGACGGTGGAGCGGCGGGACATCAGCTTCAGGACACGATGTCCTTACGGCTGAACCCTCGGAAGGCGAGTGCGAACAGGATCAGGGCATAGGTCACGGACACGGCCGCCCCCTTGGCCATCCCGCCCCATTCGAGATCGGGCTGGAGGGCGTCGGCCCAGGCGAACTGCCAGTGCGCGGGCAGGAAATCGCGCCAGGAACCGAGCGCGGTGACGGCGTCCAGGACGTTGCCGACGATGGTCAGTCCGACCGCGCCGCCCACCGCGCCGAGCGGTGCGTCCGTCTTCGTCGACAGCCAGAACGCCAGTCCTGCGGTGACGAGTTGGGAGACGAAGATGAAGGCGACGACGAGCGCGAGGCGCGGCACGGTGTCCGAGGTGGCGAGCGCGCCGCCGGTGGGCAGTTCGAGCGGCCCCCACCCGTACGCCGCGGCTCCCGCGACCAGCGCGACGAGCGGCAGCAGCACCATCGCGGCGAGGCTGAAGCCGAGCGCCACGACGAGCTTGCTCCACAGCAGCCTGGACCGGGGCACGGGTGCCGCGAGCAGGTAGCGCAGCGAGGACCAGCTCGCCTCGGAGGCCACGGTGTCCCCGCAGAACAGGGCCACCGGCACCACGAGCAGGAAGCCGGCGGAGACGAAGAGGCAGGTCGCCGCGAAGTTCGCCGCGGACTCCGTCGCCACGTCCATGAGGTTGATCCGCGAGCCGCCTCCTCCGCCGCCGCCCCCTTCACCGCCCGGTGTACCGCCGACGGCGAAGGCGACGATCAGGATGAACGGCAGGGCGGCCAGCACCCCGCCCATGAGCAGGGTGCGCCGCCTGCGCAGTTGCCTCATCGCCTCCACGCGCAGCGGCAGGGTGCGGCGGGCGTGGTATCCCGGGGCTTCGGCGAGGGCCTGGATCTCTGGTGCGGAGCTCATGCGGATCCTTGGGAGATGAGGGTGAGGAAGGCGTCCTCCAGGCGGCGGTGCGGCCCGACGCCCGTCACCGGCACGTCGAGACGCACCAGTTCGGAGACCAGCTGCTCGGCCGTGGCCCCGTCGAGACGGACCAGCAGGCCGTGGCCTTCGCCCAGGGGGACGGCCGAGCCGATGCCCTGGAGCGCGGCCACCTTCTCCACGACCGGTTCGGCGACCTCGGCGGCCGTGGTGACGAGCAGCATGTCGCCGGAACCGGTGATCTCGGCGACCGGACCGGCCTGCACGAGCTGCCCGCGGTCCATCACCACGAGGTGGGTGCAGGACTGTTCGACCTCGGAGAGGAGATGGCTGGAGACGATCACGGTCCGGCCCCCGGCCGCGTACCGGATCATCACGTCCCGCATCTCGCGGATCTGGGGCGGGTCCAGCCCGTTGGTCGGTTCGTCGAGGATGAGGAGATCCGGCATGCCGAGCATGGCCTGGGCGATGGCGAGGCGCTGCCGCATCCCCTGGGAGTAGGTGCGCACCGCGCGGGCCAGGGCGTCGCCGAGTCCGGCGATCTCCAGGGCCTCGTCGATGTGGGCGTCCTCGGCGGGCCGCCCGGTGGCCTGCCAGTACAGCTCCAGGTTGGAGCGGCCCGACAGGTGCGGGAGGAAGCCCGCCCCCTCGACGAAGGACCCCACGCGCGAGAGCACGGGCGCCCCTGGCCGGATCGCGTGTCCGAAGACGCGGATCTCACCGGCGTCGGGGGTGATGAGCCCCATGAGCATGCGCAGGGTGGTGGTCTTGCCCGCGCCGTTGGGTCCGAGCAGGCCGAGGACCTGCCCCTTCTCGACCCGGAAGCCGAGGTCCCGGACGGCGTACCGGTCCGAGGACTTCGCGTACTTCTTGGACAGGTCCGTGATCTGCAGCGGCACGCCGGCCAGCGCCGCATCGGGGGCGGGGGTCGCGGTGCGCCGCCGTGCCGTGAGCAGGAGCGCGGCCGCGATGACGGCCGCGGCGGCCGGGAGGCCCCAGATCCACCACGGAAGCGTGGCGGCCGCGGTCTTCACGGCGGGCGCGGTGGGCACGGTCAGCGGCCCGTCGAGGGAGACGGTGTACGTCGCGGGCTCGGCGGGTGACGCGTAGGCGAGGTCGGTCGCGGAGAGGACGAAGCGGAGCCGGTGGCCGGCCTCGACCTCGTGGTCGACGGCGGGCAGCGCCAGCTCGACCGGCTTGCCCTGCTCGCCGGGTGTGATCCGGTAGGGGGCGACGAGCTGGGAGGGCAGAACCTGCTGCTTGCCGTCCGGCGACACGTCGTAGACCTTGCCGAACAGCACGGCGTCGCCCTTGTCCGCATTGACGTTCACACGGACCGTGGGCGATCCGGTGACGTGGACGGTGCTGTCCAGCGGGGCCGAGTCGTAGCGCGCGTACTGCCCGGGGAAGTCGAGGGAGAACCCGACGCCGAGCGAGGACAGCTGGGAGAGCCCGCCCCCGATGCCGGGGACGGCGGAGATGGAGGGCGGGTTGGCCCCGGCGGGGTTGCGGAAGGTCTGGGTGAGGCCGCCGGCAGCGGCGCTCCTGCCCCCGCCGCCCTGACCACCGGTCGAGGAGTCGTCCCGGCCACCGGTCGAGGGGGCGTCCTGGTCACCGTTCGAGGGGGTGTCCTGGCCGCCGGGCGTCATGCCCTGCGGTCCGGCGCCGGGCTGCTGCCCCGCACCGGTCAGGGGGATCTTCCGGCCTCCGCTGGTCAGGCCGGGGTAGGTGGCGCTGCTCGCGCCCCGCTTGAGGGCCGCGCCGTCGGTGGAGTCGACGCCGCCGGTCCGGGTGACCCGGAATCCCGGCCCGGTGTCGGCGCCCTCGTCCTCCTTCAGGTACCGGTCGAACCAGTCGCCGATCCGGCCCTGGACACGGTCGCCCTCGTCGTCGCCGCCGTCGTGGCCTCCGGCGATCCAGTCGACGGACACCGGAGCACCGTTGTCCTTGATGGCCCGGGCCATGGCGTCGGACTGGCCGAGCGGGAAGAGCGAGTCGCTCTGTCCCTGGAGGATCAGCGCGGGTACGTCGATGCGGTCGGCCACGGCCTCGGGGGAACGTTCCGTCAGGAGCTGACGCGCGGCGGCGTCCGGCTTGCCGTTGACGGCGACCCGCTCGTACATCTCGCACAGCTGCTTCGAGAACCTCTCGCAGCCGCCACCGGAGCTGACGAAGATCCCGGCCCAGAGCTTCTTGAACACGCCGTTCGGGAAGAGCGCGTCGGCGAGGTTCCAGTAGCTGATCACAGGTGCGATGGCGTCGACCCGGTCGTCGTGCCCGGCTGCGAGCAGCGAGATGGCGCCGCCGTACGACGCGCCGGTGACTCCGACGCGCGGGTCGCCCTTCGCGTCGAGCTCCACCTCGGGACGCTGCGCCAGCCAGTCGATCAGTCCGGAGACGTCCTTGACCTCGGCGTCGGGTGCGTTGAGCGTGATCTCCCCGGTCGTCCTCCCGAATCCTCGGGCGGACCAGGTCATCACGGCGTACCCGTCGGCGGCCAGCTTCTCGGCCTGGGCACGCACGTCGTTCTTGCTGCCGCCGAAGCCGTGCCCGATGAGGACGGCCGGGCGGCGCTCCGAGCCTCCGGTGGTGAAGTACGAGGTGTCGACCGACACCCCGTTCATCTTCATCATCCGGTCGTGCCGGTGCACGGACGGCTTACTGTCGGCGGCGGCGGCGGTCCAGGTACCGGCACCCACGAGTACGGCGAGGGCGGCGACGACCGCGGCCCACCGGCCTGGGGTGCGGGGCAGCCGGTGCCGCCACCGGGAAGTCGGATTCTCCATGACTCGACCCTAGACGGAGCGGTCCGCGCCCCTGGGAGCCCCCGGGGGGAGGTCCGCGGCATCCCTGGGAGGTAGGACCGGCTCTCCCCGTACTCCGCTTGCGGTACACGGCCGTCACGAAAGGCTCATTCATGGACATCCGGCCCGCGCACACCACGGCGGAGCTCCTCGCCGCGGCACACCTCTACGACGCCCCGCCGCGTCCTGAGTGGGCGGCCCGCTTCCTGGCGGCGGACGGGCATCTGATGCTGATCGCCTACGTGGACGGTGCCCCGGCGGGGTTCGTCTCCGGCATCGAGATGCTCCACCCGGACAAGGGCACCGAGATGTGCCTGTACGAGCTCTCCGTCGGCGAGGGGTCCCGCCGCCGGGGAATCGGGCGCGCCCTGACGGAGGCCCTGGCGGCCGAGGCCCGGGAGCGCGGCTGCTACGACATGTGGGTCGGCGTCGACCGCGACAACGAGGCGGCGCTCGCCACCTACCGCTCGGCGGGAGCGGCGGACGACGGGGTGTTCGCCATGCTGACCTGGGAGTTCACCACGGGTCGCTGACCGGCCGGCCGCGGACCAGGAGGCATGCCCTCCGGCGGCGGGCCGGGGGGTGTCCTCCGGCGACGGTCCCGGGGACTGCCCTCAGGCGGCGGGCCGGGGGCGTGCCCGCTACGCGAGGCCTCCGTTGCTCTGCAGCAGCTGGCCGTTGACCCAGCCGCCCTCCGCCGAGCAGAGGAAGGTGACCAGGTTCGCGCAGTCCTGCGGCATGCCGAGGCGCCCCAGGGGCGTGTGGCGGGCCAGGTCGGACTTCTGGTCCTCCGCCATCCATCCGGTGTCGGTCGGTCCGGGGTTGACGGCGTTGCAGCTCACGCCCAGGTGGGCCAGCTCGTGCGAGGCCGCCAGCGTGATCCGGTCCATCGCCCCCTTGCTCGCCCCGTACGGCAGGTTCCCGGCGGTGTGGTCGCTGGTCAGGCTGACGATCCGCCCGGTCCCGTGCCGCCCTCCGAAGCGCAGCCCGTACTCGCGGATCAGCAGCCAGGTCGCCCGTGCGTTGACCGCGAAGTGGCGGTCGAAGCTCTCCACCGTGGTGTCCAGCAGCCCGGAGTCGACGGACTCGGCGTGGCAGAGCACCAGGGCGGTCACGTTTCCCAGCTCGCTCTCCACGCGCTCGAAGAGCTGAGCCGGCACGGCCGGGTCGCTCAGGTCGGCCTCGACGGCGAGTGTCCGCGCCCCGAGGGACGCCGCCGCCTTCCCAAGCTCGTCCTGCGCAGCGGGATCAGCGCCCCACGCCATCCGCGCGTCGTACGGGGTCCAGTACGTGAAGGCCACGTCCCAGCCGGCCCCTGCCAGGTCCAGCGCCACGGATGCGGCGATCCCCGCCGACCGTCCGGCCCCCGTGACCAGCGCCGTCGGGCGGCTACCGGCGTTCACAGGCCCGCGGGTACGGGCCGGGGCGCGCCGAGGCCGGCGAGCGGCGTCTCCGCCGGGAGCAGCCGGGCCGCCCGGTCCCGCTCGCCGGCCCCGACGAGCCGGTGTACCTCGTGCGCGAGCGGCGTGACATCGGTGACGGAGACGAGCCATTCGTCCGCGTAGCGCCGTGCCGCCTCACCGCTCAGCCCGAGCTGGAGGGAGCGGTAGGGCAGCGGGTTGAGGTGAAGGTCGCGTTCGGGGTCCCACTGGACACGGGTGGGGCTGCGGCGCAGGCCGCGCTGCCAGGTGGCCCGGTCGGGGTGCACGCCCCTGACGTAGTGGGAGAGCTCGGCGTTCTCCAGGGCCCATGCGAAGCCCTCGCGGGTGATCTCGACGGCGAGCACGGTCTCCTGGCCTTCCTTCGTGCCCCAGCCGCAGCGGTACATCATCCACAGGAAGCTCGGCTTGATCCAGGTCATGCGGTCGCGCTTCCAGGCCGGCGGGAAGCGGCCGTCCCGGGCGGCGGGCAGCCCGATGTCCGGTCGGTACGCCTGGTAGACGGTGACCGTGGTGGCCGTGTGCCGGGCGCGGATCTCGTGTTGCGGTGCGGTCATGGCACCCAGGATGGCGGGGCGCCGCGCCCCCGGCCACGGGTTTTCCGGCTCCCGCGCCGGGCTCACGGGTCCGGCGCGGGAGCCGGGACCCGTGAGCGGGGACGGCCGGGGCGTGGGTCAGTGGTTGCGGGGGAAGCCGAGGTCCACGCCGGCGGGGGCGTCGGCCGGGTCGGGCCAGCGGGTGGTGACGACCTTGCCCCGGGTGTAGAAGTGCACGCCGTCGTTGCCGTAGATGTGGTGGTCGCCGAAGAGGGAGTCCTTCCAGCCGCCGAAGGAGTGGTAGCCCACCGGTACCGGGATCGGCACGTTGACGCCGACCATGCCGGCCTCGATCTCCAGCTGGAAGCGGCGGGCCGCACCGCCGTCGCGGGTGAAGATCGCGGTGCCGTTGCCGAACGGCGAGGCGTTCATGAGGGCGACGCCCTCCTCGTACGTGTCCACGCGCAGGACGCACAGGACCGGACCGAAGATCTCGTCGCGGTAGGCGTCGGAGTCGGTGGAGACGTTGTCCAGGAGCGACAGGCCGATCCAGTGGCCGTCCTCGAAGCCCTCGACCGTGTGGCCGGTGCCGTCCAGGACGACGTCGGCGCCCTGCGCGGCTGCTCCGGTGACGTAGGAGGCGACCTTGTCACGGTGGGCGGCGGTGATCAGCGGGCCCATCTCGGAGGAGGGGTCGGCGCCGGGGCCGATCTTGATCTTCTCGGCACGCTCGCGGATCTTCGCCACCAGCTCGTCCGCGACGGAACTCACGGCTACGACGGCGGAGATGGCCATGCAGCGCTCACCGGCGGAGCCGTACGCGGCGGAGACGGCGGCGTCGGCCGCGGCGTCCAGGTCCGCGTCGGGGAGGACCAGCATGTGGTTCTTCGCGCCGCCGAGTGCCTGGACCCGCTTGCCGTTGGCGGAGGCGGTGGCGTGGATGTAGCGGGCGATGGGGGTGGAGCCGACGAAGGAGACGGCGGCGACGTCGGGGTGGGCGAGGAGCCCGTCCACGGCCACCTTGTCACCGTGCAGGACGTTCAGCACACCGTCGGGCAGTCCCGCCTCGGCGGCCAGTTCGGCCAGCAGGTTGGCGGCCGACGGGTCCTTCTCGCTGGGCTTCAGCACGAAGGTGTTCCCGCACGCGATGGCCAGCGGGAACATCCACATCGGCACCATGGCCGGGAAGTTGAACGGCGTGATCCCCGCGACGACGCCGAGGGACTGGCGGATCGAGGAGACGTCGACCCGGCTGGACACCTCGGTCGACAGCTCCCCCTTGAGCTGGGTGGTGATGCCGCAGGCCAGCTCGACGATCTCCAGACCGCGGGCGACCTCGCCCAGCGCGTCGGAGTGCACCTTGCCGTGCTCGGCGGTGATCAGGGCGGCGATCTCGTCCCGGTGGGAGTCCAGCAGGGCGCGGTAGCGGAAGAGGACGGCGGTGCGGGCGGAGAGCGAGGAGGTGCCCCAGCTCTCGTACGCCGTCTTCGCCGCGGACACCGCCGCGTCGACCTCTTCGATGGAGGCGAGCGCGACCTGCGTGGAGACGGCGCCGGTCGCCGGGTCGGTGACCGGACCGTAGGTGCCCGACGTGCCCGCGGCCCGCTCGAAGGGCCTGCCACCGATCCAGTGGTTGACGGTCTTCATGACGGGGTCTCCTTCACAGGTGGCGGCGTCGGGCTGCGATCTGCCGGTCGTACTCTTTCCTGGCCTCGACCGCCGACGGGCGGGTCGCGGTTTCGGCTACGGGAACATCCCACCACGCCTGTGCGGGAGGGGGCCCCGACACTGTGTCTGCCGTTTCGGTCTCGACGTAGACACAAGTGGGACGGTCCGCCTCGCGTGCCTCGGCGAGCGCCCCGCGCAGCTCCCCCACCGTGTCCGCCCGCAGCACCCGCATGCCGAGCGAGGCCGCGTTGGCCGCCAGGTCGACGGGCAGCGGAGCACCGCTGAAGGCCCCCGACTCCGTGCGGTGCCGGTAGGCGGTGCCGAGGCGTTCGGCGCCGACGGACTCGGAGAGGCCGCCGATGGAGGCGTATCCGTGGTTCTGCAGGATGACGAGTTTGACCGGCAGGCCCTCCTGCACGGCGGTGACGATCTCGGTGGGGTTCATCAGATAGGTGCCGTCGCCGACGAGCGCCCAGACGGGCCGGTCCGGCGCAGCGAGCTGGACCCCGAGGGCGGCGGGGATCTCGTATCCCATGCAGGAGTAGCCGTACTCGACGTGGTACTGGCGTGGGGAGCGGGCCCGCCACAGCTTGTGGAGGTCCCCGGGGAGGGAGCCGGCCGCGTTGATCAGGATGTCGTCCTCGGTGACCAGCTCGTCGAGCAGTCCGAGGACCTGGGCCTGCGTGGGGCGGGCGCCCGGGTCGGCGGTGGCGTAGGCGGCGTCGACGCGGCGCTCCCAGCGGTCCTTGGCGTCGGTGTACGCGCTCTCGTACGCGGGGTCGACGTGGTGGCCCCGGGAGCGGAGTGCCTCGCCGAGCGCTTCGAGGGCGGTGCGGGCGTCCGCGACGAGGGGGAGGGCCGCGAGCTTGTGGGCGTCGAAGCCGGTGATGTTGAGGTTGAGGAAGCGGACGGCCGGGTCGGCGAAGAGGGTGCCGGAGGCGGTCGTGAAGTCGGTGTAGCGGGTGCCGATGCCGATCACCAGGTCGGCCTCGCGGGCGAGCGCGTCGGCCGTGGCGGTGCCGGTGTGGCCGATGCCGCCGACGTCGGCGGGGTGGTCGTGGCGCAGGGACCCCTTGCCCGCCTGGGTGGAGGCGACGGGGATGCGGGTGGCCGCCGCGAAGGCGGCGAGGGTCTCCTCGGCGGCGCTGTGGTGGACGCCGCCGCCCGCGACGATCAGCGGACGGCGCGCGGCGCGCACCGCACGGACGGCCTGGTCGAGTTCGTACGGGTCGGGGGCCGGTCTGCGTACGTTCCAGACGCGCGTCGCGAAGAACTCCGCAGGCCAGTCGTACGCCTCGGCCTGCACGTCCTGCGGGAGGGCGAGGGTGACAGCGCCTGTGGCCACCGGGTCCGCGAGGGTGCGCATGGCCTGCAGGGCGGCCGGGATCAGCGCCTCGGGGCGGGTGATCCGGTCGAAGTAGCGGGAGACGGGGCGCAGGCAGTCGTTGACCGAGACGTCGCCGGCGTGGGGCACTTCGATCTGCTGGAGCACGGGGTCGGCGGGGCGGGTCGCGAAGGTGTCGCCGGGGAGGAGGAGGACGGGCAGGTGGTTGACGGTGGCGAGGGCGGCACCGGTGACGAGGTTGGTGGCTCCGGGGCCGATGGAGGTGGTGACGGCGTGGGCGGAGAGCCGGCCCGACTGCCGGGCGTACCCGACGGCGGCGTGCACCATGGCCTGTTCGCTGCGGCCCTGGAGGTAGGGCATCGCGGGCCCGGCCTCGACGAGCGCCTGTCCGATGCCGGCGACGTTTCCGTGGCCGAAGACGCCCCAGGTCGCGTTGATGAGACGGTGGCGCCGGCCGTCGCGTTCGGTGTACTGGCGGGCGAGGAAGGCGATCAGGGCCTGGGCCGTGGTGAGCCTGCGGGTGGGCTCCGGGGCGGGGCCCGGCGCGGTGCGCGGTGTGGTCATCGGGCGGTCTCCGGGCCGAGGAGCGGAAGCCGCGGGTCGACGGGCAGACCGGGCCAGGTGTCTCGGATCCAGCGGTGGCCCGGGTGGTCGCGGATCAGCCACTCCCGCTGCTCGCCGGGGCCGGCCATCACGTTCAGGTAGTACAGGGTGCGGCCGGGCGGCGCGATGGACGGCCCGTGCCAGCCGTCGGGGATGAGGACCGCGTCACCGGTGGCGACTTCGGCGAGGACGTCCGTGCCGCCGGGGCGGGACGGCGAGACCCGGTGGTAGCCGAGGCCGTCGCCCTCGACCTCGAAGTAGTAGATCTCCTCCAGGACGGACTCGGTGCCGGGGTGGTGCTCGTCGTGCTTGTGCGGCGGGTACGAGGACCAGTTGCCCCCGGGCGTGAGGACTTCGACGGCGATGAGCCGGTCGCACTCGAACGTGTCGGCGGCGGCGAAGTTGTTCACCTGGCGCGAGCAGGTGCCCGCACCGCGGAGCTCGACCGGTACCTCCGGCGCGGGGCCGTAGCGAGCGGGGAGTCGTCGCTCGCACTTCGCTCCTGCCAGGGCGAAGCGGCCTCCTGCGCCGGAGGCGATCTGGGCGCGGGCGTCGCGTGGGACATAGGCGAAATCGGTCACGGCGCCGAACACGTCTTTCCTGCCCAGCAGTTCGAAGACCTCACCTGCTGTCTGCACCGTACAGCCACCGGACAACGGCAGGACGATCCATTCGCTCTCCCCGGTGACCAGGGTGTGAACGCCTCCCGGCTCGAGCTCCAGGACACGCAGACTCGACCGCTCCCATCCGGCCCGTTCGGGGTCGATGTCGAGGGCGTAGGGGCCACGTGACGCGTGTCCGGCCCTGAGGTGGTGCCTCTGCTGCTCGTCGGTCGTCGTCATGGCTCCATCCCTACCCGTCGTCCCGTACCTACCCGTCGTCCCATCCCTACCCGTCGTCCCGTCCCTTCCACGGACGTCCCGCGGTCGTGTGCCCGCGAGGCCTTGCCGCCGTGCGTCCGCGGAGACCCGCCGTGCGTCCGCGGGACCCTGCCGCGGTCCGTTCGCGGAGACCCGCGGTGTGGACGGAGGACCGGCGGCGCGCGGTCACAGAAGCCCCACGGCCGTGTCGACCGCGCCCGCCACGTCCCCGTCGGCGGGGTAGAGCAGCGAGCGCCCGACCACCAGCCCCTGGACGGTGGGCAGCCGCAGCGCGCTGCGCCATCTCTCGTACGCCGCGTCGGGGTCTCCGGCGACCTCCCCGCCGAGCAGGACGGCGGGGAGGGTGGAGGCCCGCATCACCCGGTCCATGGCGTCGGGGTCATCGGTGACGGGGACCTTGAGCCAGGTGTACGCGGACGTGCCGCCCAGACCCGAGGCGATGGCGATGGAGGTGGTGACGGCGGCGGCACCCAGGTCCGTGCGGAGCCCGTCGCGGGTGCGGTGGCAGAGGAACGGCTCGATGAAGACCGGGAGCCGGAGCGCGGCCATCTCGTCCACCGCGCGCGCGGCGGTGTGCAGGGTGTCCAGTGAGCCCGGGTCGTCGTGGTCGATCCTCAGCAGGAGCTTGCCCGCGTCGTAGCCGTGGCGGGCGAGGTCGGCGGGACGGTGACCGGTGAAGCGGTCGTCGAGCTCGAAGGCCGCCCCCGCGAGTCCGCCGCGGTTCATGGACCCGAGGACGACCTTGCCCTCCAGTGCGCCGAGGAGCAGCAGGTCCTCCAGGACGTCGGCGCCCGCGAGCACCCCGTCGACGCCGGGGCGGGCGAGGGCGAGGCAGAGGCGTTCCAGCAGGTCGAAGCGGTCGGCCATGGCCAGGTCGTCGTCGCCGACGGCGAGGGCTCCGCGGGCCGGATGGTCCGCAGCGATGATCATCAGGCGCCCGGTGGGGCCCACGAGAGGGCGCCTGCGGCGGGCAGCGGCGGCCTCGGCGACGGCTTCGGGGTGGCGGGCGCGGAGCCCTACGAGATCGGCGACGCCCGCCGCGGCGGGCGGGGTCACGGGGCGGTCCCCCCGGATGCGCCGACCACCCCGTCGGCGAGGGCCTGTTCGACCTCGTGCGGGAAGGGCATCGCGGACGAACAGGCGAGGCGGGAGGCGACGATGGCCCCGGCCGCGTTGGCGTAGCGCATCACGTGCTCCGTGTCCCACCCGGAGAGGAGGCCGTGACAGAGGGCACCGCCGAACGCGTCCCCTGCGCCGAGCCCGTTGACGACGTCCACGGGGAGGGGCGGGATCTCGGCGACGGTGCCGTCCCTGCGGGCGGCGAGTACACCCGCCGGACCCTGTTTGACGACGGCGAGTTCGGGTCCGGCCGCGAGCAGGGCGCGGGCCGCCGCGTGCGGCTCCCGTTCGCCGGTGGCGATCTCGCACTCGTCGAGATTGCCTACGGCGACCGTGGCGTGGGCGAGCGCCTCGCGGTAGTGGGCACGGGCCGACTCGTCGTCCCCGCCCTTGCCGTCGCCCCAGAACATGGGGCGCCAGTCGAGGTCGAAGACGGTGGCGCGCGGGGTTCCGGACGCGTGCGGCGCCGTGGCCGCTGCCGCGCTGCGGGCCCGGAGGGCGGTGAGGGTCGCGGTGCGGCTGGGTTCGGCGCACAGCCCGGTGCCGGTCATCCAGAACACCCGGGCGGACCGCACCGCGTCCAGGTCGAGCTCCTCCGGGTGGATCTCCAGGTCGGGGGCCTTGGGCTGCCGGTAGAAGTAGAGCGGGAAGTGGTCGGGCGGGAAGATCTCGCAGAAGGTGACCGGTGTCGGACGGTCCGCGACGGCACCCACCCAGCGGTCGTCCACTCCGAACTCCTCCAGCGCCTGGTGGAGGTAGTCGCCGAAACCGTCCCTGCCGGTCCGGGTGATCACCGCCGTACGCCGTCCCAGCCGGGCGGCGGCCACGGCGACGTTGGACGGCGAGCCGCCGAGGAACTTCGCGAAGGTCTCGACCCGGGCCAGCGGTACGCCGGTCTGCAGCGGGTAGATGTCCACCCCGATACGCCCGATGGTGATCACGTCGTACGGCTCAGGCATACGCATCCCTTCGACCCGGTGCTCCGGCCCGGCGCATCGTCCCGGGAGTCGGCCACGGCCGGACGGCCGCTCCCAGGTCTAGCCCGCGCCCGGAACCCTGTCAACACTTTGTCCGGACATTCGGACGAACTCTTGACACTCCTCCAGGAGGACTGGAGGGTGGGCGATATGACCTCCTCCGTACCCTCTCCGGCCCGCATCCGCATCGGTTCGGCACCCGACTCGTGGGGCGTGTGGTTCCCCGACGATCCGCAGCAGGTGCCCTGGGAGCGATTCCTCGACGAGGTCTCCGAGGCGGGCTACGAGTGGATCGAGCTCGGCCCGTACGGCTATCTGCCGACCGACCCCGCCCGGCTCGCGGACGAGACCGCACGCCGGAATCTCGCCGTCTCCGCGGGCACCGTCTTCACCGGATTGCACCACGGCCCCTCGGTCTGGGACCGGACCTGGGAGCATGTCGCGGGCATCGCGGCACTCACCCGGGCGATGGGCGCCGGGCATCTGGTGGTCATCCCCTCGTTCTGGCGGGACGACAAGACGGGCGAGGTGCTGGAGGACCGCACGCTCACGGCCGCACAGTGGCACGACCTCACCACGCAGACGGAACGCCTGGCGCGCGAGGTGCGGGACCGGTACGGGCTGCGGATCGTCGTGCACCCGCACGCCGACACGCACATCGACAGCGAGGAGAACGTGAACCGCTTCCTCGACGCGACCGACCCGGACCTGGTCTCCCTCTGCCTCGACACCGGCCACTACGCGTACTGCGGCGGGGACAGCGTGAAGCTCATCCGGACGTACGGGGAACGGATCGGCTATCTGCACCTCAAGCAGGTCGACCCCGTGGTGCTCGCCGATGTCGTGGCGGACGAGGTGCCGTTCGGTCCCGCCGTCGCGCGCGGCGTGATGTGCGAGCCGCCGGGCGGAGTGCCCGCGCTGGAGCCCGTGCTGGACGCCGCGCGCTCCCTGGGCACCGACCTGTTCGCCATCGTCGAGCAGGACATGTATCCGTGCCCGCCCGACAAGCCACTGCCCATCGCCCGCCGTACCCGCGAGTTCCTCCGCGGCTGCGGGCCGGCACGCCCGTCCTCCTGAGCCTCCCCGCCCCCTTCCGCCCCAGTGGTCACTTCTCCGTCACGTATGTCCGCGTTCCGCTGGGCCTCTGTCACGGGCTCGCGACGCCCCCTGCCCGGACCAGGGCCTTCTCGTTCACCGGAACAGAGGCGCACGGACGTACAGAGAGGTGTCATTCATGACGGACAGAACACTCTGGTCGTACAAGGACATTGCGGCGCACATCAGCGTCCAGCCGGACACGATCCGCTCGTACCGCAAGCACGGCCTCCTCCCGCCGCCCGACGATGTCCGGAACGGGAAGCCCTACTGGTACGTGGACACCGTCCTCGCGTGGATCGCGTCCAGGCCCAGCAACCGGGGCCGTTGAGTCCGGGCGCTCCCGGGGCTCAGACCTCCTTCGCCGGTTCGATGACGGTGACACCCGCTCCGGGCGCGGTGCCCATCGCGGCGAGGGCCGCCGGGGCGGCGTCCAGAGTGATGGTGGACGTCACCAGCAGGTCGGGGCGCAGGGTGCCGGCCCGGACCATGTCCATCATCGGCGGGTAGGCGTGGGCGGCCATGCCGTGGCTGCCGAGGATCTCCAGCTCCAGTCCGATCACTCGCGCCATCGGCACGACCGGATCGCCGGCGGCCGACGGCAACAGCCCGACCTGGACGTGACGGCCCTGCCGTCGCAGGCTCCGCACCGAGGCGGCGCAGGTGACCGGGGAGCCCAGCGCGTCGAGCGACAGATGCGCACCGCCGCCGGTCAGTTCACGAACGGCCGGGTCCGCTCCGGCAGGGTGAGCCGAGGCGTCCACGCACGCGGACGCCCCGAACGCCCGTGCAAGGTCGAGGGCCTGCCGGGAGACGTCGACAGCGACGACCCGGGCTCCGCACGCGACCGCGATCATCACGGCCGACAGCCCGACCCCGCCGCAGCCGTGCACGGCGACCCACTCGCCCGGAGCCACCCGCCCCTGCCCCACGACGGCGCGGAACGCCGTGGCGAACCGGCAGCCCAGTCCTGCCGCCGTGGCGGACGACAGCCCGTCGGGCACCGCGACCAGATTGACGTCGGCCGCCTCCAGCGCCACGTACTCGGCGAAGGACCCCCAGTGGGTGAAGCCGGGCTGGGTCTGCCGTTCACAGACCTGCTGGGCGCCGGCCGCGCAGGCGGCGCACCGGCCGCAGGCACAGACGAAGGGCACGGTGACGCGGTCGCCGGGCCGCCAGTTGTGGACGTCAGGACCCACCTCCTCCACCACTCCGGCCAGCTCGTGCCCGGGTACGTGCGGGAGAGCGATGTCCGGGTCATGGCCCATCCAGCCGTGCCAGTCGCTCCGGCACAGACCCGTGGCCTCGACCCGGACCACGACTCCCCCGGCCGTGGGGGCGGGATCCGGGAGGTCCCGGACCCGGGCCTCCCGCCCGAACTCCTCGAACACCACTGCCCGCATCCGCCCCGCCCCCATGGTCCGACTCGCTCCGTCCGGTGCGCACCGGACGGACTGCTCGCACCGGACGGCTCGCACCGGATGGACGGCTGACTCCGTCGGGCTCACTCCGTGCTGCTCGCACGGTCCGGACGGCTCACTCCGTACTGCTCACTTCCATCCGGACGACTTGCTCCGCCCGGCTCCTCGACCCGGCGAATCTACGCTCCGGCCGTGATCTTGTCCCGCTCGCGGTCACCCGCCGCGGATATCTCCCCGTCGCTCCGCGCACCGGCTCGGGCGGGCTCCCCCTCGCTCAGCCCGAACCGCTCGTGGAACGCGCGCAGCGGCGCGGGGGCCCACCAGGTGACCCGTCCCATCAGCTTCATCACGGCCGGCACCAGCAGGCTGCGCACCACCATGGCGTCCATCAGCACGGCCAGCGCGATCCCGAGGCCGAGCATCTTCGTGTTGGTCACGCGCGAGGTACCTATGGCCACCATGACCACGGCCAGGATGACGGCGGCCGCGGTGATCAGTCCGCCCGTACGGCGCAGCCCGAAGGTCACCGAGTGCTCGTGATCGCCGGTCCGGTCGTACTCCTCCTTGATCCGGGAGAGCAGGAAGACGCCGTAGTCCATGGAGAGGCCGAAGGCCACACAGAACATCAGCACGGGCAGGGTCGTCTCTATGTCACCCGTGCTGGTGAAGGAGAGGAGACCTGAGAGGTTTCCTTCCTGGAAGACCCAGACCACCGCTCCGAACATCGCGGTAAGACTGAGCGCGTTGAGGGCGACCGCCTGGAGGGGGATCAGCACACTGCCGGTCAGCAGGAAGACCAGCAGCAGCGTCGCCACAACGATGATTCCCACCGCCCAGGGCAGCCGGTCGGCTATGGCGTCCTTGGAGTCGACCAGGACGGCCGCCGTGCCGGTCACCTTGGTGTCGAACGGTGCGGGCTCGGCCCGCAGCTTCCGGACCAGGTCCTGTGCCCCCTGTCCGACGGACTCCCCCTCGGGCAGGACGTCGTAGTACGCGACTCCGTCTCCCGTGACGGGTCCGTCGACCCGCTGCACTCCGGGGAGCGCGTCGATCCGCTCCCGGAACGCGGCGTACTCGCGGGGGCTCGCCGCGCCTTCGGCGAGCACTTCGAGTCCGCCGCCCGGGCTGCCGGGAAACCCTTCCCGGATGTGCTCCTGGACGACGCGGGACTCAGCCGCGGCCGGCAGCTGCCGGTCGTCCGCCGTACCGAACTTCACGCCGAGGAAGGGGAGCCCCAGGAGCACGAGCCCGACGGTGGTGACGACGGCGAAGACCGGGGCCCTGCGCATCACGAGCACCGAGAAGCGGGCCCACCCCCTGCCGGGGCTCTCACCCGCGCCCGCCTCCGCGCCCGTCCTTTCGCGGCGGCGCAGCAGCCGGCGCAGGTCCAGGGAGTTCACCCGTGGACCGAGCAGCATCAGAGCGGCCGGCAGCAGGATCAGGGCAGCGGCGGCGGCGAGCAGCACCACGGCGATGCCCGCGTAGGCGAAGGAGCGCAGGAAGTACTGGGGGAAGACCATCATCGCGGCCAGCGACACCGCCACCGTCAGCGCGGAGAAGAGGACCGTGCGGCCCGCCGTGCGCAGGGTCGTGCCGATCGCGGCCCGGGTCTCCGCTCCGGCGGCGATCTCCTCCCGGAACCGCCGCACGATGAACAGGGCGTAGTCGATGGCGAGTCCGAGGCCCAGCGCCGTGGTGAGGTTCTGGGCGAAGACCGAGACGTCGGTGAACTCGGTGATGCCCCGCAGCACCGCGTTGGTGCCGAGTATCGCGACGATGCCCACGGCGAGCGGCAGCAGGGCGGCGATCGCGCTGCCGAAGACCATCACCAGCAGCACCAGTGTCACCGGCAGGGCGATGAGCTCGGCCCGCAGGAGATCCTCCTGGATGATGCTCTGCATCTCGTGCCGTACGGCGACGGGGCCGCCGACGGAGACCTCGACGGGGCCGTGGGTGCCCCGGTAGGCAGGAGCGATCCGGTCGAGGACCTCCCCGGCGCCCTTCTCGTCCCCTCCGATCCGGGCGGCGAGGATCGCCTCGTGCCCGTCGCCGGAGCGCAGGGCGGGGGACTTCGTCCGCCAGTACGAGCCGACGCCGCTGATGCCGGGCTCGGCCGACAGCCGCTCGGCGAGCCGGGCGGCCTCGGCGGCCACCGCGGGGTCGTCGACCGAGGCACCGCCGCTGTCGACGAGCAGAAGGAGATTGGGCTGCGAGTCGGGGAACTCCCGCTCCAGCACCTGTGTCGTGTACGTCGACTCGGCGTCCGGCGCCTCCCAGCCGCCGCTGCCCATCCGGTCGGCCACTCCGCTGCCCGCGAACACGGCGAGCGCCGTGATCAACAGGGCGCCCAACAGGGAAAGCCGTGGTCGCGCGGTGACGAGACGGGTCCATCCCCCGACTCGCTCCGGGCTCTCGACTTCGGACATGGTGCGGTGCCCCCTTCACCGGGACCCGGGCAGCACAAGGCAGCATGGGTCGGCCACTGCCACGTAGACTGGCAAACACGAGTCCTCGCTCGTGTTTCCTCAGAATGCGAGTGGCTGCTCGTATTTGTCAACCGCGTCGTGAAAGCTGGGGATGACCGTGCCGGAGGGCAGAGCCGAAGAAGCCGCCGCGGCCGCACAGAGCGGCAAGCGCACCACAGGCGCGGACCCGAACCCCGACGCCGGAGACGGGGCGCCGGGGCGCCCTCGCCGGCGTCAGGCGCGCGGCGAGGCGCGCATCGCCCAGCTACTCGAAGCCGCCGCCGACGTCTTCAGCTCCAGCGGGTACAACGGCGCCAGCACCAACGCCATCGCCCGCGAGGCAGGCGTCTCACCGGGCACGCTCTACCAGTTCTTCCCCAACAAGGAAGCGATCGCCATAGAGCTCGGCGAACGGCTCATGCACCGCTGGCGGGAGACGTACGGCGCCGCGTTCGTCCTCAGCCACATCGAACTGCCCCTCGACAGACTGCTGGACACGGTCCTCGACCCACTGATCGCCTTCAACTGCGAGAACCCCGCGTTCGCCGTCCTCACCCATGGCTCCGAGATCCCCGGCGTGATCACCCGCGAGCACGACGCCCTGCACGCCGGCATGCTCACCAGGACCGAGCAGCTGCTCCGCGCCTTCCTGCCGGAACTCCCCGCCGACCGGGCGACCCGCACCGCCACCATGTCCTTCGTCCTCTTCAAGGCCGGCCTCGACCTGGTCATGGAGCACGAGGGGGCCGAACGGGAGGCGTACATCAGGGAGTTGAAGGACGTGATCTACCGCTACCTGGAGCCACTGGTGTGCGACACGCCCGAAGGGGTGCCACCCGGGGGCATCGATACCCCCTAGGGGTATAGTTGCTCGTACGGGTAGACGCACCGGGCTCTCCGGCGCCCCTCGCGCCTCATCCGCCACATCCGTATGTGCCTGCGAAGAGGAGAACGTCATGACCGCCGAAACCGACACGCCCCGGGCCGCCGGCTCCTGCTGCTCGTCCACCGGCTCCTGCCACGACGGGGCCGCGGACGCCCGGGCGGGCGTCACCACGGTGTACGAGGTGAAGGGCATGACCTGCGGCCACTGCGAAGGGGCTGTGTCCGAGGAGCTCTCCGGGCTCGCGGGGGTCACCTCGGTGAAGGCGGAGGCCGCCACCGGCCGGGTGACCGTCGCCTCCGCGGCGCCGCTGACCGACGAAGCCGTACGCTCCGCCGTCGACGAGGCGGGCTACGAGCTCGTCGGCCGCGCCTGAAACCCGGCCGCACCTCACCGGCGCACCCACCGCCGCACCCACCCGCCGCACCCACCGTCCGCGCCCGCCCCGGGCGTCCGCGGCACGCTTCCACCACTGCACCCGCGGGCGGCCTCCGCCTTCCCGAGGCCTGCGGGCCCCCACGACCGGCCGCACCGCCGGCCCCGGGGCCCGCGCCCCCAGCGATTTCCGTCGGGCCGGTCCCGCCGCCAGGAGAGGCAGATACTGGTGGGGAACGGCCCGACTGCTCGACCCAGGAGTCCGCACACATGGCCAGCACCACGGCATCCGAGGCCCCGGCGCCGGAGGCCTCGGACGCCGAGCTCACGATCGGCGGAATGACCTGCGCCTCGTGCGCGGCCCGCGTCGAGAAGAAGCTCAACCGGATGGACGGCGTCACCGCCACCGTCAACTACGCGACCGAGAAGGCCCGCGTCTCCTACGGCGCAGGAACCACGCTCGACGACCTCGTCGCGACCGTCGAGAAGACCGGCTACACGGCCCTGCCCGTCGTCCGCCCGGCATCCGCGCCGCAGGTCCCGACGCCCGAAGCCGAAGTCCCGCCGCCGGCCACCACCACGCACCGGGACACCGGAGGCGACGGGTTCCACGAGGCGGCCGGCGGCGGGGCCGACGGTTCCCGCGACGCGGCCGACCGTGCGGCCGACGAGTCCCTCGCAGCACTCCGGCAGCGCCTCCTGGTCTCGGCGGTGCTGGCCGTGCCGGTGATCCTCATGGCGATGGTCCCCGCCCTCCAGTTCGACAACTGGCAGTGGCTCTCGCTCACCCTCGCCGCTCCCGTCGTGGTGTGGGGCGGGCTGCCCTTCCACCGGGCCGCGTGGGCGAACCTGCGACACGGGGCCGCGACGATGGACACACTGGTGTCGATCGGCACGCTGGCGGCGTTCTGCTGGTCGGTGTGGGCCCTCTTCCTCGGCGACGCGGGCATGACCGGGATGCGGCACGGCTTCGACGTCACCGCCTCCCGGACCGCCCCCGCCTCCACCATCTACCTGGAGGTGGCGGCCGGAGTCGTCGGCTTCATCCTGCTCGGCCGCTACCTGGAGGCCCGGTCCAAGCGGAAGGCGGGCTCCGCCCTGCGCGCGCTGCTCCGCCTCGGCGCCAAGGACGTCACGGTCCTGCGCCCGGAAGCGGAACAGGGCCACGGATCCACGGATCGACGCCCGGACGCCGCCCCGGACACCGGGCACGGGCCCACGGATGCACGCCCGGAGGCCGCCCCGGGCCCCGTGCCCGGCGTCCCACGACGCGGACCCGGCCCCGTGGAGGTCCGCGTCCCGGTCGGCAGACTCCTCGTCGGTGACCGCTTCGTCGTGCGACCGGGCGAGAAGATCGCCACCGACGGCACCGTCGTCGAGGGCAGCTCGGCCGTCGACACCTCCATGCTCACCGGGGAGTCGCTCCCGGTGGACACCGCCCCGGGCGACTCCGTCACCGGCGCCACACTCAACGTCTCCGGGCGTCTGGTCGTCGAGGCGACCCGCGTGGGCGCCGACACCCAGCTGGCCCGGATCGCCGCTCTCGTCGAGGACGCCCAGAGCGGCAAGGCCGCCGCGCAGCGCCTCGCGGACCGGATCTCGGCGGTCTTCGTCCCCGTGGTGCTGCTGATCGCCCTGGGAACGCTGGTGGCCCAACTGCTCGCCACCGACGACATCACGGCCTCGTTCACCGCCGCCGTGGCCGTACTGATCATCGCCTGCCCCTGCGCGCTGGGCCTCGCCACCCCCACCGCCCTCATGGCCGGCACCGGGCGCGGCGCACAGCTCGGAATCCTCATCAGGGGCCCCGAGGTCCTGGAGACGGCCCGCCGGATCGACACGGTCGTCCTCGACAAGACCGGCACGGTCACCACCGGCCGCATGACGCTCGGGCGCGTCCACACCCTGCCCGGCACGGCCGAGTCCGACGTACTCCGCCTCGCCGGCGCCCTCGAACACGCCTCCGCGCACCCCGTGGCCCGGGCGGTCGCCGCCGGCGCTGCCGCCCGCACGGACACGGCGCTGCCCGCACCGGTGGACTTCACCGACGTGCCCGGCCTCGGGGTGCACGGCACCGTCGAGGGACACCACGTGGTGGCCGGCAGGCCGCAGCTCCTCGCCGACGCCGGGATCGCCCTCCCGCCCTCCCTGGCCGGCGCGCTGGCCGACGCGGCCGGCGAGGGCCGCACGACGGTCGCCGTGGCCTGGGACGGTGCGGCCAGGGGCGTGCTGGAGGTGTCCGACACGGTGAAGGAGAGCAGTGCGGAGGCCGTCGCCGAGCTCCGCGCGCTGGGCCTCCACCCGATTCTGCTGACCGGCGACAACCGGGCGGCGGCGGAGGCCGTGGCTCACGCGGTGGGGATCGACGAGGTCCACGCGGAGGTCCTGCCGGAGGGCAAGGCCGAGGTCGTCCGGCGCCTCCGGGCCGAGGGCCGGTCCGTCGCCATGGTGGGCGACGGCGTCAACGACGCGGCGGCGCTCGCGGTGGCCGATCTGGGGCTGGCGATGGGCACCGGGGCCGACGCGGCGATCGAAGCGAGCGACCTCACACTGGTTCGTGGAGATCTTAAGGTTGCCGCTGACGCCATCCGCCTGTCGAGGCGTACTCTGTCCACCATCAGAAGCAACCTCTTCTGGGCCTTCGGCTACAACGTGGCCGCACTGCCTTTGGCTGCGTTCGGGCTGCTCAGCCCCATGATCGCGGGTGCGGCTATGGCGTTCTCGTCGGTCTTCGTCGTGACGAACAGCCTGAGGTTGCGCTCCTTCACATAATTTCTACAAAGAGACTTAGATCACACCGATTTGAGGGTAACCATCTGATGAGTTGGTGAGTCTAAGAGTGCGATGCCAAGGATGTCTTGGGGGACGTCCGATGGAGTGTCTTGGGGGACGCTCCATGGCAGATGTCGGCCGGGGCACGTGCACCGGGGAGCTTTGAGCGGCCCTCCCGTACGTACCCCGGCAGCCGCACAGCAGGACCGAACTGAATACGCACCACCGGAAGAACAACGGGAGTTCAGGCTCCCTTCAGACGCCCGGCCGGATCCCGTGGGGGGAATCCGCTCCGGGATATGGGAAACGCCCTGACCGTCGACCCGTGGGGGGATCGACGGCAGGGCGTTTCTCGCATGTACGGGCGGACCAGCACCGCCGGGCTCCGACGGGCGGACGACCGGCACCGCGGGCTCCGAGGGGGCCCAGCCGGGCGCCGGAGAGCCGGGGCGCCCCTCAGGGGCCCGGAAAAGCCGAATCGCCCCGGACACCGCGCTCCGATGTGCGAGCGCGGTACGCGGGGCGAAGGATGCCGGCCGGAGCGGCCGGGGTGTGTCAGCGGTCTACGGGCTTCAGCGGCCCTCGACCGGGACGAAGTCGCGCAGGACCTCGCCGGTGTAGATCTGGCGCGGGCGGCCGATGCGGGATCCCGGCTCCTTGATCATCTCGTGCCACTGGGCGATCCAGCCGGGAAGGCGGCCGAGCGCGAACAGCACGGTGAACATCTCGGTCGGGAAGCCCATGGCGCGGTAGATCAGGCCGGTGTAGAAGTCCACGTTGGGGTAGAGGTTGCGCGAGACGAAGTACTCGTCGGAGAGCGCGTGCTCCTCCAGCTTGAGCGCGATGTCGAGCAGCTCGTCGGACTTGCCGAGCGACGACAGCACGTCGTGGGCGGCGGCCTTGATGATCTTGGCGCGCGGGTCGAAGGACTTGTACACCCGGTGGCCGAAGCCCATCAGGCGGACACCGTCCTCCTTGTTCTTCACCTTCTGGATGAAGGAGTCGACGTCGCCACCGTTGGCCTGGATGCCCTCGAGCATCTCCAGCACCGACTGGTTGGCGCCACCGTGGAGCGGGCCCCACAGGGCCGAGATGCCGGCGGAGATCGAGGCGAACATGTTCGCCTGCGAGGAACCGACCAGACGCACGGTGGAGGTCGAACAGTTCTGCTCGTGGTCCGCGTGCAGGATGAGCAGCTTCTCCAGCGCCGAGACGACGACGGGGTCCGGCACGTACTCCTGGGCCGGGACGGAGAACGTCATGCGCAGGAAGTTCTCGACGTAGCCGAGGTCGTTGCGCGGGTAGACGAACGGGTGACCGATCGACTTCTTGTACGCGTACGCCGCGATCGTCGGGAGCTTGGCCAGCAACCGGATCGTCGAGAGGTGACGCTGCTCCTCGTCGAACGGGTTGTGGCTGTCCTGGTAGAAGGTGGACAGCGCGCTGACGACCGAGGACAGCATGGCCATCGGGTGGGCGTCGCGCGGGAAGCCGTCGAAGAAGCGCTTGACGTCCTCGTGCAGCAGCGTGTGCTGGGTGATCTCGTTCTTGAAGGCCGACAGCTCGTCGACCTTGGGAAGGTCACCGTTGATCAGCGTGTAGGCGACCTCGAGGAACGTCGAGCTCTCCGCGAGCTGCTCGATCGGGTAGCCGCGGTACCGCAGGATGCCCTGCTCGCCGTCGAGGTAGGTGATGGCGGATTTATAGGCGGCCGTGTTGCCGTATCCGCTGTCCAGCGTGACCAGGCCCGTATTGGCCCGGAGCTTCCCGATATCGAAGCCCTTGTCGCCGACGGTGCTGTCGATCACCGGGTAGGTGTACTCGTCATCGCCGTACCGCAGTACTACAGCGTTGTTGGTGTGCTCGCTCACGTCATCCCTCACCGACGTAGTGCCTCTTCTTCGAGGTGCCCTGACTGTCTCCACCCTCCCCCATTTGGCTCAGGAGAGTGCACTCGGGGTCGTCCATTGGACCTACTGGCGGCACTGAGTGCCGTCAACTTTCTCATCCTGCCCCCTGGACCCCGGTTCCGGAAGAGCTCAGTGATGTATCCCACCGTTTTGATCGATCATTTTTCCGGGACACCTCCTGCCGTACCGCCACGGAGCCGGAAATCCAGTCCCGTACAGCGCCTGCCTGCGGAAACCGTGCGGACCGCCTGACCGATCGCCTTGCGTGAACCGACCAGCACGACCAGCTTCTTGGCCCTGGTCACAGCGGTGTACAGGAGGTTCCGCTGGAGCATCATCCAGGCACTCGTGGTGACGGGGATGACGACCGCCGGATACTCGCTGCCCTGGGAACGGTGGATGGTCATCGCGTAGGCATGGGCCAGTTCGTCCAGTTCGTCGAAGTCATAGACGATCTCCTCGTCCTCGTCGGTCAGGACCGTCAGCTTCTGCTCGTCCGGGTCGAGAGCGGTGACGACACCGACCGTACCGTTGAATACCCCATTCTCTCCTTTGTCGTAGTTATTCCTGATCTGCGTCACTTTGTCGCCCACTCGGAAGACCCGGCCGCCGAAGCGCTTCTCCGGCAGGCCGGGACGGCCCGGGGTGATGGCCTGCTGGAGCAGTCCGTTGAGATGACCGGCACCCGCCGGACCTCGGTGCATCGGGGCGAGAACCTGCACGTCACGGCGGGGGTCCAGGCCGAACTTGGCGGGGATGCGGCGGGCCGCCACATCCACGGCGAGCACCCCGGCGTCCTCCGTCTCGTCCTCCACGAACAGGAAGAAGTCGTCCAGCCCCTGGGTCAGCGGCGGCACCCCGGAGTTGATCCGGTGCGCGTTGGTGACGACACCGGACTTCTGCGCCTGCCGGAAGACGGTGGTCAGCCGCACCGCGGGGACCGGTCCGCCCTCGGCGAGCAGATCCCTCAGGACCTCGCCGGCACCGACGGAAGGCAGCTGGTCCACATCGCCGACCAGCAGGAGATGGGCACCGGGTGCCACCGCCTTGATCAGCTTGTTGGCGAGCAGCAGATCGAGCATCGAGGCCTCGTCGACGACGACCAGGTCGGCGTCCAGCGGCCGGTCGCGGTCGTACGCGGCGTCCCCGCCGGGCTTCAGCTCCAGCAGCCGGTGCACCGTGGACGCTTCGGCACCGGTCAGCTCCGAGAGCCGTTTCGCGGCGCGTCCGGTGGGGGCGGCCAGCACCACCTTCGCGTTCCGGGCGCGGGCCAGCTCGATCACGGAGCGGACGGTGAACGACTTCCCGCAGCCGGGGCCCCCGGTGAGGACGGCGACCTTCCTGCTGAGCGCGAGCCGGACGGCCGCCTCCTGCTCGGGGGCCAGCGTCGCCCCCGTCCGCCGCGCGAGCCAGACCAGCGCCTTGTCCCAGTCGACGTCCTGGAAGGCCGGCATCCGGTCCTCCGGCGTCCGCAGCAGGCGCTGCACCTGGGAGGCCAGGGAGATCTCGGCGCGGTGGAAGGGGACCAGGTACACGGCGGTGACCGGCTGCCCGTCCTCGGGCCCCGGCACCTTCTCCCGCACGACGCCCTCCGGGTCCTCGGCGAGCTCGGCCAGGCAGTCGATGACGAGGCCGGTGTCGACCTGGAGCAGCTTCACCCCGTCGGCGATCAGCCGCTCCTCGGGGAGGAAGCAGTGCCCCTGGTCCGTGGACTGCGACAGGGCGTACTGGAGTCCGGCCTTGACCCGCTCCGGGCTGTCGTGCGGGATGCCGACGGCCTGGGCGATGCGGTCGGCGGTGAGGAACCCGATGCCCCAGACGTCGGCGGCCAGCCGGTAGGGCTGGTTCTTCACGACGGAGATGGAGGCGTCCTCGTACTTCTTGTAGATGCGCACGGCGATGGAGGTGGAGACGCCGACGGTCTGGAGGAAGACCATGACCTCCTTGATCGCCTTCTGCTCCTCCCAGGCCGCGGCGATCATCTTCGTCCGCTTCGGGCCGAGTCCGGGGACCTCGACCAGACGCTTCGGATGCTGCTCGATGATGTCGAGGGTGTCGACGCCGAAGTGGGTGGTGATGCGGTCGGCCATGACCGGCCCGATGCCCTTGATCAGGCCGGAGCCGAGGTAGCGGCGGATGCCCTGGATGGTGGCCGGGAGAATCGTCGTGTAGTTCTCGACGGTGAACTGCTTCCCGAACTGCGGGTGGGACCCCCAACGCCCCTCCATCCGCAGGGACTCGCCGGGCTGGGCGCCGAGCAGCGAGCCGACCACGGTGAGGAGGTCGTTGGCACCGCGTCCGGTGTCGACGCGGGCGACGGTGTACCCGTTCTCCTCGTTGGCGTAGGTGATGCGCTCAAGGACGCCGGTGACCTCGCAGACACCTGCGCGGCCACCCCGCTCGGCTTCAACTCCCCTGCTCGGCACGACCCCACCTGCTCATCCCGTGTTCCTGGTCCCTGGGAGGCTATCGCCCGCCACCGACAGAGGGGCTTGATAGTGCTGCGGTGTTCCAGGCAGGCTCTCGTGCATGGTCTCGGTGTTGCAGAACGTGGCGGTCGACTGTGCGGATGCCTATGAACTGGCTCGGTTCTGGAGTGGGGTGCTCGGTCGTCCTCTGCATCCGGAGGACGGCCCGGGTGATCCCGAGATCGACGTGATGCTGCCGGAGGGCCCGCTGCTGCACTTCAACCAGGTGCCGGAGCCCAAGACGATCAAGAACAGGCTCCACCTGTGCCTGCGCCCGGAGACCACGCGCGAGGAGGAGGTCGAGCGGCTGCTGGGTCTCGGCGCCACCCTCCTCGACGACCGCCGGGAGCCCGATGGTGCCGGATGGGTCGTCCTCGCGGATCCCGAGGGCAACGAATTCTGTGTTCTCCGCAGTGCGGCCGACCGCGCGGCGACGGCTTCCTGAGGCCGGCACCCGACGCGTCGTGCATGGCGGGACGCCGCCCGCCCAGCAGCCCGGCCGGCCTCCCGCCACGCTCCCCCGTCCCGCACAGGAGCCGGAGGGGACGCAGAACGCATCGGGATCGCCCTCGGCGGCGCGGTCGTACAGCGCCGCTGCCCTTCCGCCCTTCGCGAAGGCCCTGTTGGCCGCGCCGTGCGTGGACGTCCGCGGAAAGGCGCCTCGGCGCCCCGCTCAGCGCCCCCTTCACGCCCGTCGGGCGGCCGTTCGGGACAGCTACGGCTCGCCTCGGACCTCCCCGCCCGGTCCTCGCGCGAGGCCCCCGCAGCCGCCCGTACGCGACGACACCTCACCACCTCTGACCTGGGGTTATTCCCCTGGCTCGGCTAGAATCGACACCTCGGGAAGGGGGTTCCGGATGCACCGGAACATACGCTCGGTGGACGATGTCCTGCGGCTCATGGACAGCCTGTTCGCACCGGAGGCCGACCGGTGGACGGAGCAAGGGGCCGGCTGGTGGGACGGGTTCTACGAGGACCGGTCCAAGCCCGTGCCGTTCTTCGTGGCCAAGCCCGACGAGAGCCTCGTGTCGTACGCCGAGCGCGGGCTGATCACCCCGGGGCGCGCCCTCGACGTCGGCTGCGGGCCGGGGCGTAACGCGCTGCACCTCGCCTCGCTCGGCTTCGAGGTGGACGCGGTGGACCTGTCGCCCGGGGCCATCGCCTGGGCCGAGGAGCGGGCCGCCGGGGCGGGGGCGGACATCCGCTTCCACTGCGGTGACGTCTTCGCGGAGGGTGCGCCTGCCGGGCCGTACGACCTGATCTACGACTCGGGCTGCTTCCACCACCTCCCGCCGCACCGGCGCGTCAGCTATCTCGAACTCGTCGGGCGCGCTCTCGTCCCCGGCGGCCGTCTCGCCCTCAGCTGCTTCGCCTCCGGCGCGATGGGTTCCGAACTGCCCGACGCCGAGTTCTACGGCGGCACGGGGCGGCGGGGCGGCCTCGCCTACACGCCCGAGTCGCTGCGCTGGATCTTCTCCGGGATGGAGGAGATCGAACTGCGGCGGATGCGGGACGAGCCGGCCGCATCCCCGTACTTCGGTGAGGACTTCCTCTGGGCCGCGCTCTTCAGGAAGCCGGACGAGCCCGGCACCCTCGGTCGGTGACCGCCGCGGCCTCGGCCGCCGGGTCCCGGGGACGCCCAGCAGCGCGTTCCGGGGGTCGAGAGGCGTGGAGCCCCCCGGCGACAACCGGGGGGCTCCATCTCGCGGGCCGAAGCCCGTGGTCACACCGTGAGCTTCACGGCCTCGAACCACTTGCTGTTGTCCGTGGTGCCGACGAACATGTACTCGGGCCGGCTGTTCTTGCAGTACTGCGGGCCCCAGCCACCGCCGTCCAGCCTGGCCGTGTGGCAGACGTTGCCCTTGCCGACGTTCATGGCGAAGCCCGTCAGGAACGGGGCGCCCTTCTTCGAACTGCCTATGTAGTTGTTCTTGCCGTCTGCGACGGTCGCCGTCCAGCTCGGCGCCCACTTGGCGCTGCCGCTCGTCGAACCCTGGTCGTGCTGCAGGGCGTTGGCGGAGGAACCGCCGACGTTCCACACCGCGATGTTGAGGGCCGTGATCTGCTTGCCCTGGCCCGCCGTCCCGGCCATCGTCCCGTCGCACACCGGCGTCTGCCAGCCACTCCCGGACACGAAGGCCCGGTAGCAGATGTGCCGCCCCTCGGGGTCGCTCTTGGCGAGGCCGCTCAACGCGCTGGCAGCCGTGTTCGGCGGGGCCTTCGCCGTGACCGTGGCCGTGGGCTTGCGCTCGGGCGTGACCGGCGGGGGTACGGCCACCGGCTTGGCGGCCGGCGGTTCGGACGGCTTCACCTTTTCCTTCTCCTTGCTCGGAGTCGCGGAAGGGCTGGGTGACTTGCTGGTGTAGTTCTCCGGCTGCTCGGAGCGTTCGGCGCCCAGGACCGTGCCTGCCGCGTTCTGCGTGCGTTCCTTCTCGGGCTTTCCGTCGTCCTGGCCCGCCACGAGGAACGGTACGGAGACCAGGATCGCGCCGATGATCGCCGCTGCGGCCAGCATCGGCTTCTTCGGCCGGCTGCCGAGCAGTTCGCCGGCCGCGCGCGTACCCGTTCCCGTTCCCGCGCCACCGCCGCTCGCCGCCGCGACCGCGACTGCGGTGCGCGGCTGCCCGCCGACGGCACCGGTGGCCGCGTGCGCCGCAGCCGGGCCGGAGGCGGGCGCCGCCGAAGCCGAAGTCGTCGTGCTCTCCTCGGAGTCCGCCGACGCCGGCTCGGACACCTCCTCCGCCGACGGCACCGGGCCGCCGGTGCCCGGCGCGGTACCGGTGCCGGAAGCCGTGGAAGCGGTTCCGGCGGTACCCGCTCGCTGCGCGCTCCGCGTCCGGGCGTCCGCGCCCTCCCCCGCCTCGTTCCCGGAGCCTCCGCCCTCCGGGCTCCCGCCCGTCGGGCCCCGGACACCGGCGCCCGGGTCGGCCGCCGTGGACGACGTGTCCGTGCGGCCGCTCGGGGAGTCCGGCCCCAGGGCCTCACCGGGGTCCCCGGTGACCCCCTGCGTCGGCTCCGCCCGGCGGGCCGACACCGGCGAACTCCCGGACGCACCGGAGGCATCGGGGGCGCCGGAGGACGTGCCCGGGCCCGGCGGTATGTGTCTGGAAGGATCACGCTGACGTGCCATGCCGATTTCCTTACTCATATGTAGGTTCGGCACCGTGCCGTGCTCCGCATCCACGCACGACCGGACCTCACCCTCCCCGTCCGTCAGATGAGCGAAGTCCCGGTCACCGCAGGCGTGTTGGCAGGCGTAGAGGGCTGACACGCTTGAACGGTCCGGGCCCGGGACGACGGTACAGGAACTCCGTTGACCATGGTCGGCCGACGGAGCCCGCCACCGACGGCACGCCCCTTGTATGACGTCGACGGAGCGCACCCCTCGCCCTGGCGCGGGACCGGCCCGGCCCCCTCAGTCGATGACGGCTGTGGCCTCGACCTCGACCATGTGCTCGGGGACGTCCAGTGCGGCGACGCCCAGCAGGGTGGCCGGCGACGCCGGGGTGGTCCCCAGCCGGGCGGACGCCCGGTCGATCCCCTCCAGGAGCAGCGGCATCTTGTCCGGGGTCCAGTCCACGACGTGGACGTTCAGCTTCGCCACGTCGTCGAAGGTGGCGCCGACACCCGCCAGCGCGGTGGCGACGTTGACGTAGCACTGCTCGACCTGGGCCGCCAGGTCGCCCTCGCCGACCGTGACGCCGTCGCGGTCCCAGGCGACCTGTCCGGCGACGAAGACCAGCTTCGAGCCGGTCGCGACCGACACCTGCCGGTAGACGCCGGTCTCCGGCAGGCCCGTGGGGTTCGTCAGGGTGATGGCCATGCTGTCCGCCTCCTCGCCGCGCGGCCCCGACTGGGACGGCACGTGCTCTCTTGTGGTTACTGGGAAACCGTAGGAGAGTCAGGGCTGACGTGGAAGAACGCACTTTTCGGTGACAGGGGAACCAGAAGGTGACCAAGCAGTTCAGCGGCTCACCGGACGAGCAGGCCGACCTGCGGCGCGCGGATTCGCTGGCGCGGGAGATCTTCTCGGACGTCGCCAACAAGTGGGCGCTCCTGATCATCGAGGCCCTGGGCGACGGAACCCTGCGCTTCAGCGAGCTGCGAAGCGCCGTCGGGGGGATCAGCCACAAGATGCTCACGCAGAACCTGCGCATGCTGGAGCGCAACGGCCTGGTCGGGCGGACCGTGTACCCGACGGTCCCGCCGAAGGTCGAGTACACCCTCACGGAGCCGGGTCAGGGGCTGCGGAAGACGGTCGACGTGATGTGTGAGTGGACCCACCGGAATCTCGGTCACATCGACGCGGCCCGCCGGGACTTCGACGCCTGAGAACAAGCCGTGTCGGCACCCGGGGCCGGAGAGCAAGCCGTGTCGGCACCCGGGGCCGGAGAGCAAGCCGTGTCGGCACCCGGGGCCGGAGAGCAAGCCGTGACAGCGCCGGGGGCCAGGTCGGGACGGCGCACCCGCACTGCCCCGAACAGCGGAATGGGGCCCGGCCATAAGGCCGGACCCCCCTCGCTTTCCCCCTCCGTCGGGCTTCCCGATCCCCCCGGACCCCTCCCCGGAAGTCCCGACGCTGAGTACGACCGGGGAAGGTACCGAAAGGTTGCACGACTTGACGATCTCTTTACCTTCGCGCCGTCGACCGGCTCTCAGCAGGCATGTTCCAGGTACCGGGCGGCGACCTCGACGATCACTTCGGCACCGTCGCGGGCCCAGAGCCCCTCGTTGAAGATCTCGACCTCGATCGGCCCGTCGAAGCCGGTCGCCTCGACCTGCCGGCGCATCGTCCGGAAGTCCACGCATCCGTCGCCCAGTTGGCCACGGCCCACCAGAACACCCGCCGGTAGCGGGGTGATCCAGTCGGCCAGCTGGAAGGAGTGGATCCGCCCGCCCGCCCCCGCCCGGGCGATCTGCGCGGGGACCTGGTCGTCCCACCAGACGTGGTACGCGTCGACGACCACCCCGACCTGCTCGGCGGGGAAGCGTTCCGCGAGGTCAAGGGCCTGGGACAGGGTGGAGACGACGCAGCGGTCCGACGCGAACATCGGGTGCAGCGGCTCGATCGCGAGGCGCACGCCCCGCTCCCGCGCGTACGGGGCCAGCTCGGCCAGCGCGTCGGCGATGCGCTCGCGGGCGCCGTACAGGTCCTTGTCCCCTTCGGGGAGCCCGCCGGAGACCAGGACCAGGGTGTCGGTGTTCACCCCCGCGGCCTCGTCCACCGCCGCCCGGTTGTCGTCCAGCGCGCGGGCCCGCGCCGCCGGATCGGACGCCGTGAGGAAACCTCCGCGGCAGAGGCTGGTGACGGTGAGGCCCGCCTCCCTCATCAGCCGCCCGGCGCGCTCGACGCCGTACTCCTGCACGGGGGCCCTCCACAGGCCGACCTTCCCGATGCCCGCCTTGGCGCAGCCCTCGACGAGCTCCGGCAGGGAGAGCTGCCTGACCGTCTCCTGGTTGACGGAGAGGCGGGACAGGTCGGGGCTCATCGGCTTCCTCCGTGGACGGTCAGCAGCGCGCGCATTCGGGACTCGGCCAGCCCGGGGTCAGGGAACAGGCCGAGGCCGTCGGCCAGTTCGTACGCCTTCGCAAGGTGCGGCAGCGAGCGCGCGGACTGGAGGCCGCCGACCATGGTGAAGTGGTCCTGGTGACCCGCGAGCCAGGCGAGGAACACGACGCCCGTCTTGTAGAAGCGGGTCGGGGCCTCGAACAGGTGGCGCGACAGCTCGACCGTGGGGTCGAGGAGGTCGCGGAATCCCTGGACGTCGCCGGTGTCCAGGACCCGGACCGCGTGGGCGGCGAGCGGGCCGAGCGGGTCGAAGATGCCGAGCAGCGCGTGGCTGAAGCCGCGGTCGTCGCCCGCGATCAGCTCGGGGTAGTTGAAGTCGTCGCCCGTGTAGCAGCGCACCCCGCCGGGCAGGCGGCGCCGTACGTCGATCTCCCGCTCGGCGTCCAGCAGCGAGATCTTGATGCCGTCGACCTTGTCCGGGTGTTCCGCGATGACCTTCAGGAAGGTGTCGGTGGCGGCGTCGAGGTCCGCGCTGCCCCAGTAGCCCTCCAGCGCCGGGTCGAACATCGGGCCGAGCCAGTGCAGGACGACCGGTTCCGTGGCCTGGCGCAGGAGATGGGCGTACGTCTCCAGGTAGTCCTCGGGTCCGTTCGCCGCGGCGGCCAGTGCGCGGGAGGCCATCAGGATGGCCTGGGCGCCGCTCTCCTCGACCAGGGCGAGCTGCTCCTCGTAGGCGGCGCGCACCTCGGGCAGGCCGGCGGGGCCGGTGAGCTGGTCGGTGCCCACGCCGCAGGCGATCCTGCCGCCCACGGACTTCGCCTCGGCGGCCGAACGGCGGATCAGCTCCGCCGCGCCGGCCCAGTCCAGGCCCATGCCGCGCTGCGCGGTGTCCATGGCCTCGGCGACGCCCAGCCCGTGCGACCAGAGATGGCGGCGGAAGGCGAGGGTGGCGTCCCAGTCGACGGCGGCCGGGTCGTCGGGGCTGATGTCGGCGTACGGGTCGGCGACGACATGGGCGGCCGAGAAGACCGTACGGGAGGCGAGTGGTGCCCCGTTCGGCGCCAGGTCGAGCGGGGTGGTCCGGGGTTCGTACGGGCCCTGCGGGAGGTGGATGGTCACAGGCTCAGCTCCGGTACGTCGAAGCGGCGGCCCTCGGCGGAGGACTTGAGGCCGAGCTCGGCGAGCTGGACGCCCCGGGCGCCGGCCATCAGGTCCCAGGTGTAGGGCTCGTCGAGGACGATGTGGCGCAGGAAGAGCTCCCACTGGGCCTTGAAGCCGTTGTCGAACTCGGCGTTGTCGGGGACTTCCTGCCACTGGTCGCGGAAGGGCTCGGTGACCGGGAGGTCCGGGTTCCAGACGGGCTTGGGGGTGGCCGAGCGGTGCTGGACCCGGCAGTTGCGGAGGCCCGCGACGGCGGAGCCGTGGGTGCCGTCGACCTGGAACTCGACGAGCTCGTCGCGGTTGACGCGGACCGCCCAGGAGGAGTTGATCTGGGCGACGGCGCCGCCCGCCAGCTGGAAGGTGCCGTACGCGGCGTCGTCGGCGGTGGCGGCGTAGGGCTTGCCCTGCTCGTCCCAGCGCTGCGGGATGTGCGTCTGCACGTGTGCCGAGACGCTCGTGACCTGGCCGAAGAGCTCGTGCAGGACGTACTCCCAGTGCGGGAACATGTCGACGACGATGCCGCCGCCGTCCTCCGCGCGGTAGTTCCAGGAGGGGCGCTGGGCGTCCTGCCAGTCGCCTTCGAAGACCCAGTAGCCGAACTCGCCGCGTACGGACAGGATCTCGCCGAAGAATCCGCCGTCGATGAGGCGCTTCAGCTTGAGCAGGCCCGGGAGGAAGATCTTGTCCTGGACCACGCCGTGCTTGATGCCGGCGTCGCGGGCGAGGCGGGCGAGGTCGAGCGCACCCTCGACGTCGGTGGCGGTGGGCTTCTCGGTGTAGATGTGCTTGCCCGCGGCGATGGCCTTCTTGATCGCCTCGACGCGGGCCGAGGTGACCTGGGCGTCGAAGTAGATGTCGATCGACTCGTCGGCGAGCACCGCGTCCAGGTCGGTCGACCACTCGGTCAGACCGTGCTGGGCGGCCAGTGCCTCCAGCGCGTGGGCGCGGCGGCCGACGAGCACGGGTTCGGGCCACAGCACCTGCCCGCCGCCGAGGTCGAGGCCGCCCTGCTCGCGGATCGCGAGGATCGAGCGCACCAGGTGCTGCCGGTATCCCATGCGTCCCGTGACGCCGTTCATGGCGATGCGCACTGTCCTGCGTGTCACGAAGTTCCCTCCATACAGCCGTAGCAAGCGCTTTCTATACGGTATGACGCTAGCCTGCCGACAGCGGCCCGGACAAGGGGGACCGCTTCACAACTCCTCGGAGGAGAGCGATGACAGTCACCCTGGCGGACGTCGCGGCCCGCGCCCGGGTGTCCCCGGCCACCGTGTCCCGTGTCCTGAACGGCAACTACCCGGTGGCCGCGTCCACCCGGGAGCGGGTCCTGCGCGCGGTGGACGACCTGGACTACGTGCTGAACGGCCCGGCCAGCTCCCTCGCCGCCGCCACGTCCGACCTGGTCGGGATCCTCGTCAACGACATCGCGGACCCGTTCTTCGGCATCATGGCCGGAGCCGCGCAGAGCGAGATCGGCGGTCCGGGCGACGGGTCCGGCCGCGGGGGCGGCGAGAAGCTGGCCGTCGTCTGCAACACCGGCGGGTCCCCGGAGCGGGAGCTCACCTACCTCACCCTCCTGCAGCGTCAGCGCGCCGCGGCCGTCGTCCTCACCGGCGGCGCGCTGGAGGACCCGGCCCACCAGGCCGCGATGGCGGCGAAGCTGGCCAAGCTCGCGGACGCCGGCACCCGGATCGTCTTCTGCGGGCGCCCACCGCTCCAGGACACCGACGCGGTCCACGCCGCGCTGGCCTTCGACAACCGGGGCGGCGCCCGGCGCCTCACCGAGCACCTCATCGCCCTGGGACACCGGCGGATCGGATACGTGGCAGGCCCCTCGGAGCGCACCACGACCCGGCACCGGCTGGAGGGCCACCGCGAGGCCATGAAGGCGGCGGGGCTCTACGGGGACGAGGAGAACATCACCGTGCACGGCCCCTACGACCGGAGCTCCGGCTACGAGGCCACGCTCGAACTCCTGCGCCGGGCACCCGAGGTGACGGCCGTCGTCGCCGCCAACGACACCGTGGCACTGGGTGCCTGTGCGGCGGTCCGGGACCGGGGGCTCCGCATTCCCGAGGACGTCTCGGTGGCCGGCTTCGACGACCTGCCCTTCTCGGTGGACGCCGTGCCGGCCCTGACGACCGTGCGGCTGCCCCTGTACGAGGCGGGGGCGCGGGCCGGACGCCTGGCGATGGGCAAGGAGACACCTCCGCCGGGCGGCATGGCGACCATCACCGCCGAACTCATGGAACGGGGATCGACAGCCGCCCCGGCCCGCTGAACCGCGGTGCCCGTACGGCCCGCGGCGCCGCACCCCGAAAGATGGGGGCGACTCCCCCATGTGCCGGGCGCGGGCCCCCTCCAGGATGGGCGCGGGAGAACCACTGAGGCCTCCCTCGACCGGGGAGGTGAACGCGGTGGTGGAGAAGGAAGCGACCGGGGGCACGAACAGGGCGACCGCACCGCGCGTCCCGGCGGCCGCCGAAGGCCCCGGACACGCCCGCGTCCCCGGACACGCGGAACGCCCCGCACCCGTCGGCGCCCCCGCGGCCGAAGAACGCCCCGCACCCGTCGGCGCCCCCGCGCCCGACGAAGGCCCCGGACACGCACCGGTGCCGGACGCCACCCACCTCTTCGGCGCCCGGGAGCACGGCGATCCGTGGTGGGCCCCCGGCACCGTCGGGCCCCGTCCGGACACGGAGCCCGGCTGGGCCGGATTCGTCCGCGAGGCGGTCGCCCGGGCTCCGCGGGAGGCACGGATCCCGGACCGCGAGTACCCGGACCTGACCGGCTTCCTCCTGGTCGTCGCGCCGTTCGCGGCCCGGGCCGCGGACCGGCTGGCGGGCGCGGTGTCCGGGGGTGCCGCACGGCCGGGGCAGACCAGCTGCCCCCCGGGTGTGCTGGACGGCTTCCGGAACGACGTCGGCCGGCGCCTGGCCCTGCTGGCCGCCAGGACCCTCGTGTCGGAACTGCACGAGGCGCGGACCGGCGGCAGGCTGATCGGCGAGGGGCCCCGTGAGCGCTTCCGGGACTTCCTGCGGCTGACCGCGGGCCGGGCCGGCCTCTCGTCCCTGCTCTCCCGGTACCCGGTCCTCGCCAGGGTCCTCGCGCAGACGGCCATGAACGCGGCCGACGCCTTCGCCGAGATGCTCGGCAGGCTCGCGGCGGACGGACAGCTCCTCGGCTCCTCCGCGGTGCTCGGGGACCGGGGAGCGGGACGGTCCGCCGACTACGGGCCGCACATGCTGACCGGGGTCGAGTCCGGCACGGGTGACAGTCATCGCGGAGGCCGGTCGGTGATGCTGCTCCGGTTCGCCGACGGCGCCCGGCTGGTCTACAAGCCGCGCCCGCTCGCCGCGCACCGGCACTTCGACACCCTGGTGGAGTGGTTCAACTCCCGGGCGGACTCCCCTGCGAACCCCCGCACGGACTCCCCTGCCGGGGCTCCGGTTCTGCGTGCGCCACGGGTCCTGGACCGGGGCGCGTACGGCTGGGCGGAGTTCGTCACCAGCGCTCCCTGCCGCTCGACGGCCGAGACCACGCTCTTCTACCGGCGGCTGGGCGCGCTGCTGGCGCTGCTGCACGTGCTGGACGGCACGGACCTGCACCACGAGAACCTCATCGCCTGCGGTTCCCATCCCGTCCTGGTCGACGTGGAGACCCTGTTCCACCCGCCCCTGACCCCGGCCCCGCCCGCCGATCCGGCCGCCCGCGCCCTCCACGCCTCGGTCCACCGCGTCGGACTGCTCCCGCAGTTGCTGGTCGGGGACAGCGCGGCGCTCGACATGTCCGCCGTCGGAGGCGGCCGGGCGGCTTCCTCCCCGCTGGAGACGGCCTCCTGGGCGGCGACGGGCACCGACACCATGCACCTGGTGCGCAGCGCGGGGCGGTTCGCCGCATCGGCCAACCGCCCCACGCTGGACGGGGTCCCGGCCGATCCTTTCCGCTTCACCGACGCGCTCTGCGACGGCTTCCGCGCCGCGTACACGGCCGTCAGTGACGCCCGCGACGAACTCCTCGGCCCGAACGGGCTGTTGCGCCTGTTCGCCGATGACGAGATCCGCTTCGTGCCCAGGCCGACCTGGACGTACGCCACGCTGCTGCACGAGTCGACCCACCCCGACCTGATGCGGGACGCCGCCGAGCGCCAGCAGGTGTTCGCGCTGCTGCGCACCGGGGCCCTGGGCACTCCCGCGCTGCCCGGTCTGGAGGACGAGGAGATCGCGGAGCTGTGGCAGGGCGACGTACCGGTGTTCACCACCCGCCCTGACACCGCGGAGGTGTGGAGCGGCAACGGGCTGCGGATGCGGGGGCCCGCGGGGCCCACCGGGCTGGCGCGGGTGGAGGCGAAGGTCCGCGCCCTGGACACGGTGGACCGGCAGGACCAGGAACGGATCATCCGCACGGCCATGGTGAGCACCTCCACCGAGCCCCCGCACCGCGGCGCCGGGTGCGGCAGGCCGCGGACCGAGGCGACCGCACCGGAACCGGAGCGCCTGCTCTCCGCCGCGCGCTCGGTCGGCGACCAGCTCGTCTCGCTCGCGTACCACAGCGGCAGCCGGACCAACTGGATCGGCCTGGAGCTGCTCGGCGAACGCTACTGGCGTCTCACACCGCTGGCCGCCGATCTCGCGGGCGGTTACACCGGGCCGGCACTGTTCCTCGCGCAGCTGGCGTCCCTGACGGGGGCGGCCCGCTACGCCGACGCCGCCCGGGCCGCGCTGGCTCCGGTACCGGGGCTCCTGGACGCGCTGCACCAGCACGGGGACGATCTCGGACTGCTCGGTTCCGGCGCCTTCTCCGGCCTGGGCGGCATCGCGTACACCCTGGCCGAGGTCGGAACGCTGCTGGACGACAGCCGGGTGCTGGACTGGGCGGGCCCGGCCACCCGGCTGGCCGCTGCGGCGGGCTCCGCCGAGGAGGGACTCGGGGTGCGCGGCGGGGCGGCCGGCGGCCTGGTGTCGCTGCTCGCCGTGCACCGGACCACCGGCCGGGCCGAGGCCTGGCGTGGCGCCGAGCTCTGCGCCGAACGGCTCGTGGCGGCGCCGCCACCCGCGTCCGGGGGCTTCGCGGACGGGGCGGCGGGCACCGGCTGGGCGCTGCTGCGGTTCGCCGGGGCGGGCGGCGGCCCGCGCCACCGGAGCGCCGGGCTGAACGTCCTGCGCGGCGCCGCGCGCGGCGCGGGACCGGGCGGGGCCTGGTGCGAGGGGGCGGCGGGAATCGCTCTCGCCGTGGCCGACAGCCCCGAGGCCCTGGCCGATCCGGAGCTGTGCGACTGGCTGGCGGAACGGGCCGGTGAGGTGGCGGAGTCCGCGCCGCCCGGCGACGACAGCCTCTGCCACGGCGAGCTGGGCGTGCTGGAGCTGCTCGGCCACGCCGCGCTGCCCCGCCTGCGCCCCCATTGGCTGCGCCGCACCGGCACCCTGCTGGCCGCGGCCGACCGGGCGCAGTCGCGCTGCGGGACGCCAGGACACGTACCTCACCCGGGACTGCTCACCGGTCTGTCGGGCATCGGACACGGGCTGCTGCGGGCGGGGTTCCCCGACCGGATAGGCCCGGCACTGCTCATGCGCCACTCCGCGGGGGCCGACCGGTCTCCCGCACCCATGACGTTGTCGACCAACGACCAGTAGATGAGGCAGAGATGACGCAGATCAGCGAATCGGCCGGATACGCGGACACCGCCACGGCGCACGAGGGCGCATGCGAACACCCCGCGGGCCGGATATCGCTCGGCAACAGGGGCGGACTCGGTCTGCGCAGCAGGCTCCTCAGTGCCTCGGACGGGGACCCGACCGGCCCCGACCTGCCGTGGACCACCTTCACGGTCCCGATGTAACCCTTTCCCACCGGGGCGCACCGTCATGAGCGGGAATGCGCCTACTGCCGCACTCTGTACGGCTCCAGTAGCCTGCGGCCATGCGTGCGAATTCGCCGGTCGTCGTCGGACGTGACGAGGAGATCGGCCTGCTGAGCAGCGCCCTGGACGCCGCACGACGGCGTTCGGGGCGCGCGCTGTTCCTCGTCGGTGAAGCGGGGATCGGCAAGTCCCGGCTGGTGGGCGAATGCGCCTACCGGGCCTACGGACTGGGGATGCCGGTGCTGCGTGGCCGGGCCGGTTCCACCGGTCTGGTCGTCCCCTTCCGACCCCTGGTGGAGGCCCTGTCGTCCCACTTCCGGGCCGCGGGAACACCGTCCGATCCGGAACTGGCCCCCTACCACCCGGCGTTGGCCAGGCTCGTGCCGGAGTGGAGGAACGGTGCGGCCGCCGGCTACACGGAGACCGTCGTCGAGCTGGCCGAGGCCCTGCTGCGGCTGCTGTCGGTCCTGGGCCGGGACACGGGCTGCGTGGTGCTGCTGGAGGACCTGCACGACTGCGACACGGAGACCGTCGCGGTCGTCGAGTACGTCATCGACAACCTGGCGGACCTCCCGGTCCTGCTGCTGGGCACCCTGCGCCCCGAGCAGGGGACCGCACTGGACCTCGTACGCTCCGCCGAGCAGCGCCACACCGCGACGGTGGTGGAGCTACGGGGGCTCGGTGACGCCCAGGTGCGGGCCCTGACGGGCGCCTGCCTGGAGACGCCGCCCGAGCGGATACCCGAGGCGGTCCACCAGCGGCTCGTCGCACGCGCGGCGGGCAACCCGTACCTGGTCGAGGTACTGCTCGACGACCTGCTCGACACCGGCAGGCTGCGGCGCGCGGGGGACGGCTGGGAGGCCGCGGACCAGCCGGACGGGACTCTTCCGTCGCGCATTCTCCGGAGCTGGGCCCAGCGGCTCGACCGGATGGACGAGCCGGTGCGGGACCTTCTGCTGACGGCCGCCACCCTGGGCAGCCAGTTCTCCGTGGCGGTCCTCCAGACCGTCACCGGGCTGGCGGACCGGGCCCTGTTCACCCACCTGAGGTCCGCCGTCGAGACGGGTGTGATCGCCCCCGACGGGGCGGCTCCCGACCGCTACACCTTCCGTCACGCCCTCACCGCGGAGGCGCTGGTCTCCTCCCTCGCACCGGCCGAGCGCGCCGCGCTCGCCCGCCGTGCCGCATCGGCCGTCGAGCATTCGGGAGAGCCGCTCGACGAGGACCGGCGGCAGCTCGTGGCCTCGCTGGAGCTCGCGGCGGGCAACCGCGCGGGCGCTGCCCTCCAGCTCGCGGAGGCGGGGCGGCGGATGCTCGCCGCCGGCTCGCACGGCTCGGCCGTGGTGCTGCTGGAACGTTCCCTCTCCCTGGCGGCCGAGGCGGACCTCGCCGGCGTGCAGGAGTCCCTGGCGGTGGCCCGGGCCGAGGGCGGCGACCTGGACGGCGCCCTGGCGCTGGCCGATGCCCTGCCCCCGGTCCCCGCGCACTCCGAGGCGGCGGCCCGGCGCGGGGACGTCCACATCAAGATCGCCTGGGTGGCCGTCATGGCGGAGCGGGCCACCGACACGGCCCGTCAGATCGCCGCGGCCAGAGGCCTGGTCGGCCCGTCGCCGTCCCCCGCGCGCCGGGCGTCGCTCGCGGTCGTCGACGGGCATCTCTCGCTGCTCCCCGGTGAGGACCGGCGGGAGCCGGAGGCGGCCGAGCGGGCCGCCCTCACGGCCGCGGAGACCGCCGAGGCGGAGGGGCTGCCGGTCGTGGCTTGTCAGGCCTGGCAGTTACTGGCGCTGCTGTCCAGGGAGCGGGGGTTCGACGCCGCCGACGCGTGCCTGGAGCGGATGCTCTCCCTGTCCACCGAGCACTCCCTGCCCCTGTGGCGGGTGGAGGCACTCGTGCGCCTGGGGGTGAACGCCTTCATGCGGACCGGTGACGCGGCCCGTCTCCACTCGGCGCGGACCGCGGCGGCGGAGCTGGGTTCGCTGCTGCTGGCGCAGACGGTCGACGGGCTGCTCGCGATGAACGCGGTGATGTCCGCCCGGTGGGACGAGGCGGAGGAGATCACCGGGCGGTCGGTGGAGGCGAGCGCCCGCATCGGCAACCACGGCGCCCACCGGTACCTGCTGCTGGCCGGGGCGGCGATGGCGGCGCACCGCGGCCGAAGACGGGAGGCGGACCGGGCCCTGGCCGCGTTCCGCCGGGCGGGAGGGGAACGGTCCGCGCTGGTGCCCCTGCGGCTGGGCTTCTGCGGGGCGATCGGGGCGCTGCTGGACGAGGACCGCCCCCGCGCCCTGGCCGAACTGGACGCCGTCCTCGCCTGGGAGCGCGACCATCCCAGCTACTACTACCTGAGCGGCCGTTTCGGGCTCCGCCCGCTCCTGCGGGTGCTGGCCGGTGAGGCGGACCGCGGGGAGTACGAGGACGTGGCGGGTGCGCCGGGTGCGGCCCTGGCCTGGAACCGGCAGTTCCTCGAACTGGCGGAGGCCGTGCTGCTCGGCCGGGAGGGCGACCACGCGGGTGCCGCACAGCGGACGGCCGCCTTCCACGCCCGGTCCGCGGCCTTCCCGGTGGCCCGTCATCTCGGTCTGAGGCTGGTCGCGGAAGCGGCGCTCGCCGACGGGTGGGGCGAGCCGGTCCTGTGGCTGCGGACCGCGGAGGAGTACTTCTACGGTGCCGGGGCGCAGCCGCCGGCGGCGGCGTGCCGGGCCGCTCTGCGGCAGGCCGGGGTGAGCGTGACCCAGCACCGCGGTGGCCGGGACCGGATCCCCCCGCCGCTGCGGACCAACGGGGTGACGCCGCGTGAGTACGAGGTGTTCGTGCTGCTGGCGGAGCGTCCGGGCAACCAGCAGATCGCCCAGCGGCTGTCCATCTCGCCCCGCACGGTGGAGAAGCACCTGGCCAGTCTCATCAGCAAGACGGGGCGGGCCAACCGTACGGCCCTGTGCGAGTTCGCCGCGGAGTGCGTGGTCGACCAGCCCTGAGGGCGCGTCGGCCGGCCCGGGAGGCTGCGGGGCGGGGGCCGGGAGGGTGGGGGAACGTCCCCGCAACATGGGGGCCCCGGGCGGCAGGGGTCGGGTGCCCGCCCCGGAAGATGCGGGGTGCGCACCGATGTGCGCCGTTCCGCCCCGCGGCAGGATCGACCGGTGTACGGCAGCTCGTCGCCCCTCCCCCGGCCAGGAGGCCCGCTGATGCCCCCATCCTCCGTTCGCCCCGGCTCCGCCGGCGCGGTGTACTTCTCACTGCTCGGGCCGCTGTCGGCGGTGATCGACGGCAGGCCGCTGCCGCTCGGACCACGGAAACAGCGGCTGGTCCTGGCTACGCTCCTGTCCCGTCCCAACACCCCCGTGCCGGTCGACGTGCTGACCGACGTGGTGTGGCCGGAGGGGCCGCCGCGGACCGCGCGCAAGAACCTGCAGGTCTATGTCAGCGCCGCCCGTGCGCTGTTCGGAGCCGTGGACGGCGACGACCGGAACCGGGTCGTGCACGACTGCGGCGGCTACCGGCTGCGGGTGGAGGAGGGCGAGCTCGACACCCTGCGCTTCCGGACGCTGGCCCGGGCGGGCCGGGCGGCCGGGGAGCGGGGGGACCTGCGCACCGCCGCCCGGCTGCTCCGCGAGGCCCTGGACCTGTGGGGGGAGCGTCCGCCGCTGCACGACCTCCGGGACTCCGCCGGCGTGGCCGAGGAGGCCGAGCGGCTGGAGGCCCGCTGTCTGACGGTCTACGAGGACTGGGCCGAGGCCGAGATCGAGACGGGCCGGGCGGGCTCGGCGCTGGACGGCCTGCGGGACCTGGTGGAGCGTCACCCGTTCCGGGAGCGGCTCCGGGCGGCGTGGATGAACTCGCTGCACCAGACCGGGCGGCAGGCGGAGGCGCTGGCGGTGTACGACGACTACCGCCAGCTGCTCGCCAGGGAGCTGGGTCTGGAACCCAGCCCGACGATGGCGGCCCTCTACCGGGCGATGCTCGGTGGCGGCCGGACGTCCCGCCCCGCCGCTCCCCGCAACGCCGCCTGCGGTGTGTCGCTGCCGGCGGACAGCAGGCACTTCACCGGCCGCGACGACGAACTGGCGCGGCTGCTCGCCGTGTCGGGCGGCGCGGACGGCTCCGTGCTGATCGTCTCCGGCCCTGCCGGGGTGGGGAAGTCCGCGCTGGCCGTCCGGGCGGCCCACCTGCTCGCGGACGGTTTCCCCGACGGGCGCGTCCACGTCCGGGCCCGCAGGGAGGACGGTGCGGCACGCTCCCGGAACGACATGCTGGACGAGCTGGGGCGGCTGTGCGACGTGGGCGGGCCGAGCCGGCCGGACGAAGCGCAGGCCGAGAACGCCTGGCAGGACTGGCTGTCGCGGCACCGGGCGCTGGTCGTGCTGGACGACGTGGCCGACGAGGCGTCCGTGCGCGGGCTGCTGCCCCGGTCGGGCCGGTGCTCGTTCGTGCTCACCGCCCGCGGTCAGCTGGCCGGGCTGGACGCCGTGCACCGGACGGCCCTGGAGGCTCCGGAGGACGACGAGGCGCTGGAGCTGCTGGGGACGCTGATCGGCGAGGACCGGCTGCGAACGGACCGGCCGGCGGCGCTGCGCATCGTGCGGGCCTGCGGAGGCCTGCCGCTGGCGGTGGCGGTGAGCGGGATGCGGCTGGCGGTGCTGCGGCACCTTCCGCTGGCGGAGTACGCGGACCGGCTCGGCGATCCGACGGCGGCCCTGGACGAACTGGTGGCCGGAGACGTGTCCGTCCGCTCCCGACTCGCCGCGGGCTGGCGGGACCTGAGCGCCGGCAACCGGGGGGCGCTGGTCCGGCTCGCGGGGCTCGCGGGGGACGGCGGCTTCACCCTGGAGCGGGCGATGGCGGCGCTGGACCGCGACGAGCGGGGCACCATACGCGCGGTCGAGGCGCTCATGGACACGGGTGCGGTGACCTCCCCCGCGGGTGAGGTCACCGCCCACGCCGCGCTGTACGAGGTGCCGCGCCTGCTCCGTCTGTACGCCCGCGAGGAGTCGGCGGGCTCCGGTGCGGCCGGCGTGCGGGAAGCACCGCTCCCCTTCGGGAGCGGTGCTTCCCGCCTCATCGGCCGAGGGTGAGCAGGTCCAGCAGACCCGGGGGACGCCCACCGTCGGCCGTCTCCCGGGCCCCGGACAGGAAGTGCAGGGCGAGCAGCAGCCCCGCAGCCCCCGTGCCGAGGTCGGCGGAGAAGCGCCGCAGCGTCGCGCCCGGGACGAGCAGCCCGTCCTCGTCGGCGACGAGGTGCCAGGCGAGATTGCGTACGGAGGCCATGACCCCGGGCCCGGTCCGGCTCGCGGGGTCGAGCTGGCCCGCCGCCGCGGCGAGGCCCGCCCGCCCGGTGAACAGCCCCGGTTCGCGGACGAATTCCATGGCACAGCCCTGGGCCACGCCCGGGATCAGGGCGCTCAGTGCCTCGTCCTCGTACCGGGCGGTGTACGCCTGCGCGACCAGCGCGACCCCTGAGCTGCCCTGGCCGAGATAGAGGAGGTGGCGCCGGCCGTCCTTCACCTGGAGCGAGCCGTCGTCCATGGTGACCAGGTGTCCGGCCTCCCGGCCCAGAGCGGCGCGGGCGGCCCGGCGCAGCCAGTCCTCACCGGTCAGGGCGTGCAGCTCCAGGAGGAGGAGAGCGGCTCCGCTCAGACCGCGCAGCAGCCCGGCCGACTCCGGCGGCTTCATGCCGTCCACGTGTTCGCCCCGCACCAGCCGGTCCAGGTCCCGGGCGGTGCGCAGGGCGCTGTCGACGAGCCGGGGGTCGGGGTCGGCGCCGTTCAGCCGGGCCATGCGGAGTGCGGCGAGCCCGGTGCCCGCGCGTCCGGTGAGCAGATCCGCCGAAGCCGCCGGCGCGGCGGACGTCGCGCGCTCCCACACCTCCCGTCCCTGCTCGGTGCGGCCCAGGAGGGAGAGCACCAACGCCGCGCCGGGCAGCCCGTCGTAGAGTCCGCCGGCCCCGGCGGGATCCCTGCGCAGCGCCGCCGCCGCGAGCCAGTCGGTCCACTCCCCGGGGACGGGGGCGCCCGCCCGGTGCAGCGCGTACAGGACGCCGGCCGCGCCGTTCGCGAGATCGGTCCCGCCGGTCGAGAAGAGATCGGGGCCGCCCGGGAAGAGGCGGTCCGCCCGTCCGGGTGTGGCCCCGGCGTGGATACCGGCGAGGAGCCGGGTGCGTATCCCCGCCCAGTCGACCTCCGGCCCCTCGAACAGGGCGGCCACCTCGGCCTCCCGCCGCCGTGAGGCGTCCATGCCGCTCAGCAGTCCGGGGCGGCGGGGCCCCGCCCCGGCCGGCAGCGCGTACCGCCTGCGGGCCCAGCGCTCCAGGGTGAGGGCCTTCGCCCTTTCGAGCCCGGCCATCTCCATGACGGGCATCAGCATGGAGAGCCAGGTCGCCCAGAGCGCGTAGGCGTCGGCCTCCACCCCGGGGGTTCCCTGGGGAGCCTGGAGGCCCTGGCCACCGGCCAGCGGGGTGTCGGGGTCGTCGAGGGCGGTGGCGTACTCGAAGTCGACGAGCGCGATCCGGCCGTCGGGCCGGACGATGATGTTGGAGGGGTGCAGGTCGCCGAAGCGCAGGCCGCGCGCGTGGATCGCCTCCAGCGCCCGGGTGAGCTGACCGGTCACCGCATCGGTCCACGCGACGTACGGGGCGAGTTCGTCCGCCGAGTCCGCCCCGCGTACGAGGGCGAAGCGGGCGACGATCTCCTCCAGCAGGGTGTTCCCCTCGATGTACTCCTCGATGAGGAAGTGGTGCTCCCACACGGTCCGCACCCCGTACACCTCGGGTACGCAGTCCAGTCCGGCCAGCGCGGTCAGCGCCCGGTGCTCGCGGCGCAGGCGTGTGACGGCGTCGTCGCCCGCGCCGTCGAGGCCGCAGTGCGGCCGCGCCTCGCGCAGCACCACGCGCCGCCCCGTGTCCCGGTCCTCGGCGAGGTAGATCCCTCCGGCGTTGGAGAACTGGAGGGCCCCGGTGACCGTGTACGGGAAGGAGTCGTCGCGGGCGGCGGCGCGTGCCGCGAGGTGCGGGCGCAGGGCTTCGGGGACCTCGACCCACGAGGGCACCCTGAACACCACGCCGCGCTCGTCGGGGACGAGCTTCCCGGACGGGTCCCGCAGGGCGAGGACCCGGCGGCCCCCGGCGTCGTCGCACCAGCGGGGGACGTAGGCGCCGTAGCGCGTGTAGACCGGTGCGTCGCCGATGCGCAGGTCGCTGAGGATGTAGGGGCCGCTGCGTCCCGCCAGGGTCCGGGACAGTTCGTCGGCCAGGGCGAGGAACACGGTCTCGTCGGGCGGGTAGGCCGCGATGAACTTGCCCGCGCCGCTGCGGTTCATGTGCTTGCCCGCCACCAGCAGCAACGCCTTCTCGCTGCGCAGGAATTTGAAGGGCACACCGTGGCGGACGCAGATCCGGGCGGTGTCCCGCAGGGTGGCCTCGGCCTCACCGGGGACGGTGGACACATGGATCTTCCAGCCCTGCTCGGCGGGTTCGACGTGCTCGGGCACCAGCGAGGTCCACAGGCCCACGGCCTCGCGGCGCCAGCCCGCCGGGGGCGGGTCGGTGTCGAGCCGGTACCGCGACTCCTCGTCGGGCAGCCGGGCCGGGGTGTCGAAGTACGTACGGTCGGCGAGGCAGTACAGCTGGGTTTCCTGGTTGCCTGGCACGCTCGGCTCCCTCTTCTCGATGCCCGCGGGGACGGCGGACGGTGGCGGTGGGCGGCAGGCCCCGGTTCGCGGATCAGTCCCCGGTGACGGCGGGTTCCGCGCCGGCCGGTGCGCGGGCCGGGCCCGCCGCGGTCTCCGTGCCTGTCTCGGTGCCGGGCTCGGTCGCTGTCTTGATGCCTGTCCTGATGCCGGGCTCGGTCGCTGTCCTGATGCCGGGCTCCGGCGGGCCGGTGGGCTCCCCCTCCCCGGCCGGGGAGGGCTCCGTCCGCGCCGAGCGGGCGAAGGTGACCACGAGGGCGGAGACGGCCAGCACGCAGCCGGTCAGGGCGAAGGCCCAGCGGGCACCGAACGTGGTCAGCAGGGCGCCTCCTGCCAGCGGCCCGAACGGCTGGACCATGGAGGACAGGAAGCCCGCCGCGCTCTGCACCCGGCCCACCCGCTCCTCCGGGGTCACGACCAGGAGCTTCGAGAGGAATCCGATGCTGGCGATCGTCGACAGGCACATGGTGAGCGCGCACATGATCCCGGCCACCACCGGCCGGCTGACCCAGGCCATCACCCCGGCAGCCGCCACACAGGTCCAGCAGGTGGCGACGATCAGGACCCGGGAGTGCCGGGCGGGTTTGATCCGCGGCGCGAGCAGCGCCCCGGACAGCGCCCCGGCGGAGACACAGGTGAGGACGAAGCCGCCGCCGACGCCCGACGTGCCCCCGTCGGAGAACGCGGTCAGAGCGGTGAAGGTGAGTGCCCCGAACGCGAAGTTCATGCCCAGGCCGAACACGAGGAGGACCGTACGGAGGTAGGGCAGGCCCCACAGGAAGGTCAGGCCCGCCAGGAGCTCGCGCCGGCTGAACACGGCGCCCGCCTTCGCCCTGGCCCGGGAGCGGGTGCGTACGAGGGCCACGCAGACGGTCGACAGGAGCAGGCCCAGTGCCTCGGCCGCGAACGGGAGGGCCGGGTGGATGCCGAAGAGCGCTCCCCCGACGAGGGGTCCGACGAGCCGGGCGGTCTGGGTGCGCGCCTGGAGCCGCGCGGTGGCGGTGCCCATCTGGTCGGCCGGGACGACCGCGCGCATGAGGCCGAAGACGGCGGGCCCGTAGACGCTGCCGATCACCGCGCCCGCCGCCGCGCAGAGCGGGACGAGTGTCATGGGGACGTGTCCGGACCAGATGGCCGCGGTGAGGGCGGTGACGACGATCAGGCTGCCGACGTCGCAGATCCGCATCAGCCGGCGGCGTTCGACGCGGTCGGCCATCACCCCGCCGGGCAGCATCGTGATCAGCACGGCTCCCACGGACACCGTCCCGACGGCTCCGGCCTGCACCGCCGATCCGGTCTCCTTGAGCACCAGCAGCGGAAGGGCGAGGGAACTCATCTGCCCGCCCAGGACCGCGAAGAGGCCGCTCAGCCAGAGCAGCCGGAAATCCCTGTTGCCGCGCAGCGGCGTGGTCATCGTGAACTCCCGGGGACAGTGCGGGTGGTGGTCATCGTGAACCCCCGGGGACAGTGCGGGTCGCGACGAGGGTGCGGGCCCGTCCGGGCCGCGGAAGCGACGGCGGGGGGCTCCGTCGCGACGGAAGCGACGGCGGGGCGGCTCCGTCGCGACGGAACCGCCCCACATCACCGGCCGGCCGGGCGCCACGGCGGGAGGTCCTGCCCCCGTCCTCCGTGGCGCCGCCCCGGTGAGCCCCGGTCAGTCCGCCAGGACGACGCTGATCACGCTGACGCAGCTGCCGCCCGGGGCCTCGATCTCCTTGTTGGCCGTCTCCTGGAGGTCCAGCACGGAGTGCGCCTCGACCTCGGGGGTCTCGTCGTTGTTGTCGTCGGCGACGGGCTGGGTGTTCTCGGACATGGTGGTCTCCGTCCACTCGTGACTGCACTGGCCCGGCGCCGGCGGGATGTCCCGCCGTCCGGTGCGGCGGACTGTTGCCTGCCGTTGCCGAGAAAGTTAGGAGGGCCGGCCTGGGAGACGCTTCGGCAGCGGTATGGCAGTGGTATCCGGCCAGTTGGGAGCCTGTGCGCGGCCCGGACAGGGCCGCCCGGCCGGGTCCCGCGGGGCCGGTGGCCTGGGGCCATACCGCTCCTGAACCGGCCGTGGACCGCCACCGAACCGGTGAGCCGGAACCTGGGAACGCGCCTGACGCGCCCCGGCCCTCTGAAGGAGGCGGCCCCGCATGGAACTCGTCGAACTCGTCGGACGGCGGCCCTTCCCGGCCGCCGGTCTGCTGCTCGGCCTCACCCGGCGCTGCCCCCTGAGCTGCGCCCACTGCTCGACCGGATCGACCCTGGCCACGCGGGAGGAGCCCGACGCCGGCCATCTGGTGCGCTTCGTCTCCTCGTTCACCCGGGCGGACCGCCCCGACGTGGTGATGCTGACCGGGGGCGAACCGCTGCTGCTGCCCGCGCTCGTCGAGGAGCTGAGCGCCCGGGCCCGCGCCGCCGGTTCACGTACGGCGCTGCTCAGCGGCATGTTCTTCGCCCGCTCCCGGGAGATCCCGCCGCCGGTCCTGCGCGCGATCAGGGGCGTCGACCACTTCTCCGCCAGCCTCGACGCCCACCACGAGCGGGAGATCCCCCGCGCCGACGTGTTCCGCGCCGTGCACCGGGTGCGGGAGACGGGTGTGGCGGTGAGCTTCCACCTCACCGGGACGGGGGCGGGCGACCCCTACCTCGCGGACATCACCCGCGCCGTGGACGAGGAGTTCGGCGGTCAGGTCCCCTCACTGGTCAACGAGGTGCGGCCGTTCGGCCGGGCGGCCTCCTGGGCGGCGTCCGGCCGCACCGGCCCGGAGGAGGGCGAGGTCTCCCCCTGCTCCATGGCCGCCTGGCCGGTGGTCGCCTTCGACGGGACGGTGCTCGCCTGCTGCAACCAGGACACCGTGGACCGGCGGCCCGCCCCCGCCCACCTGCGCCTCGGGCACGTCGCCACCGACGACTGGGCGGCCGTACGCCGACGGGCCCTGGAGTCGCCCGTGCTGCGCATGATCCGCACGGTCGGCCCCGCCCATCTGGCCGCGCGCTCCGGTGTCCCCTCCCGGGGCGCCTCCTACTGCGACGGCTGCCGGGCCCTGGGTTCCGACGCCAGGGTGGCCGCCGGGGCGGACGCGGTGGCGGCGGGGGCCGCGGGCGCGCTGCTGGACCTGGCCGCGGCCCACCGCGGGGCGGCGGAGGGGCCGGTGGGTGTCGTACGGCATCACGGCTGCGCCGCGTACGCGCCTCTGGTCACGGCCCGCCTGACCGCCGCGGGCGGTTCCCGGTGAGCGCCGCCGGGCCGAGCTCCTCGACACGGCTGCGGGTCACCCTGGGGCTGCTGGACGCGGAACTGCACGACGCGATGGGGCACATGTGGCGCGAGGAGGAGCTGCTGCCGCGCTACCGGCGCTATCTGTGCGCCATGCACGCCGTGGTGCGGGCCTCGGTTCCGCTGATGGAACGCGCCCTGGAGCGGGCCGTGCAGCTGGACGTCTGCGGCGATCCGCTGGCCGGTCCCCTGGCGGCGTACCTCCGCGAGCACATCCGGGAGGAGGAGGGCCACGACGTCTGGCTGCTGGAGGACATCCGGGCGTCGGGTTCGCTGCCCGCCGACGCCCTCGCCCCGATGCCCGCGCCGGTCGTGGCCGCTCTCGCCGGCTCCCAGTACTACTGGATCGAGCACCACCACCCGGTGGCCTTGCTCGGCTACATCGCGGTGCTGGAGGGGTACGCGCCCGCCGCCGGCCTCACCTCCCGCATCGCGCGCACGACCGGTCTGCCCGAGGCAGCGCTGCGGACGGTGCGGGAGCACGCGGCGTTGGACACGGGCCACCTGGACGAGCTGTACGCGCTGCTGGACCGGCTGCCGCTGACCCGCGGCCAGGAGTCCGACGTGACGGTCAGCGCCCTGCACTCCCTCTCCGCGCTCACCAGGCTGTTCGTCCGGCTCGGGCGCTCCGCGGCGGCGCCGCTGCCGCGGAGGGCCGGACCTCTCTCACCGACGGGAGTCACCCCATGACAGGACCATCCGACAGCAGCGGCCTCCCCGGGACACCCGGGGACGGTGAACCGCCCGTGCTGCCGGCCGCGTTGCACGAGGCCGGCCTGCCGGTGGACATGCTCACCGACGAGCAGCGGCTCGTGCTCAGCCAGCTCACGGAGGAGGAACTCACCGTGCTGCTGGACATCAAGAGCCGGCTGGACGCGGTGGAACCCGAGGTCAGGGCACACGGCGAGATCGCCGGCGGCGCCCTGTTCTGAGCCGTTCCAGCGCGGTCCGGCCGGCCCCGGGGTCCGGGGCGGACGCCGCGGCCCCGGGTGGGCAGGGCCGGTACGCACCCGGCCCTGCCCACCCGGCAGCGCAGCCCGCCCCCGCCCCGCCCCCGCAGAGAAGGGATCGTCATGAACTGCCCCACGTGCCGCCAGGACCTGCCGGAGGACGCCAGGTTCTGCTCGTCCTGCGGGACGCCGTGCGCCGCCGCTGCCGCCACTCCCGGGGAGGACGAACGCAAGCCGGTGACGGTGCTCTTCTGCGACCTCGTCGGCTCCACCGCCCTGTCGGGCGTACTGGACCCGGAGACCCTGCGCACGGTGACCCTGCGGTACTTCGAGGCGATGAGCGCGCAGATCGTGGCACGGGGCGGCACTCCGGAGAAGTTCATCGGCGATGCCGTGATGGCGGTGTTCGGTGTGCCGGTGGTCCGGGAGGACGACGCCCGGCGTGCGCTGGCCGCGGCGCTCGGCATGCGGGACGCATTGGCCGCGCTCAACGAGGAGCTGCGCACCACGCTCGGCATCACGCTGGCGACCCGGATCGGCGTCAACACCGGTCAGGTGGTGGCCGGTGGCGATGCGACGGCCCGGCAGGCCCTGGTGTCGGGAGAGACCGTCAACATCGCCGCGCGACTGGAGCAGCACGCCGGCGCCGGCGAGATCCTCATCGGTCCGGACACCCTGCTCGCCGCCGGGCCCACGGTCTCCGCCGAACCCACCGGACCGCTCCGGCTGAAGGGCAAGCAGGACAGCGTGGAGGCCTACCGGCTGCTGGCCCTGGGCGCGGACGATCCGGCGCTGCTGCGCCGCTTCGACGTGCCCTTCGTCGGACGCCACGCCGAGCAGGGCGCGCTGGACGCGGCACTGTCGGACACCGTGCGCGAGGGGCGGGCCGGTCTGTTGCGCGTCGCCGGTGAGCCCGGCATCGGAAAGACCCGGCTGATCCGGGAGTGGCTGGCACGGCGCTCGGCCTCGGGAGCCCTCGCCCACGGCGCCGGCCGGTGCCGCGCGCACGGCGACCAGGGCACGCTGACCCCCCTCGCCGACGCCCTGCGCGGCCTGCCGGACCTCGCCGCCGCCCCGGGACCGTCGGAGGGCCGCGCTCCGCGGTCCGGCACGGCGGCCGACGACGCCATGGCCCTGCTCTCCGCGGGCGTGCTGCGCGACGGTACGCCGAACGCCCCGTTCGAGGACCTGTGCGCCGCCCTGACCACGACGCTGGGCCGGGCCGCCCGGCATCGGCCCTTCGTGCTGGTGCTCGACGACACGCACGAGGCGGCACCCCTGCTGATGCGCACGCTGGAACGGCTGGCGGACGGCTCGGGGCCGGCCGGTGTGCTGATGGTCTGTGTGGGCCGCCCGGACGGGACCGCCGACACCGAGGGCTGCCTCCAGCTCACGGGGCTGCCCCGCGAGGAGAGCGTCCGCCTGGCCGACCTGCTGGTACGGCTCGACGGCGGCGCGGGGCCGGTGGACGAGCGGCTCCTGTCCCGCGCCGAGGGCAATCCGCTCCATCTGGAACAGCTGCTGGTCGGCGGCCGGGGTGACGCCCTCGCCGCGGACGGGCCCGGCGCCGGACTGCCGCCCACGCTCCAGGCCCTGCTCGGTGCCCGGATCGGGGCACTGGCCCGGACGGAGCGGACCGTGGTCGATCTCGCCGCCGTGGTCGGCCGCGAGTTCACCGCGGTGGAGCTCCTCCTGCTGGAGACGTCCGCGCGGCTGGCGGAGCGGCGGGCCCCCGCGGTGGTCGAGGTGTCCTCCGCCGAGCGGGCGCACCATCTGGGGCGTATCGAGGAGGTGCTGGCGGCGCTGACCGGGCGGCGGCTGGTGGAACCGGCGCCCGGGGCGGGTCCGGCGGCCTACCGGTTCAGCAGCGGGCTGGTGCACGAGGTGACGTACGCGTCGCTGTCCAAACGCGCCAAGGCCGACCGCCACGCCTGGGCGGCCGAACTGCCCAGGGTGCTGCGGGCCGGGGACGGCGCCGTCGGGGGCCATCTCGAACGTGCCTGCCGCTACCGGGCCGAGCTCGGGCTGCTCGACGACAGGACCCTGCAGTTGCGCGGCCGCGCGGCCGCCGCGCTGGGCCGCGCCGGAGCCCAGGCCGCGTCACGGTCCGACCTCACGTGGGCGGACGACCTGCTGGAGCGGGCGGTCGAGCTGGACCCGGACGACGCGGGCTCGGTCCGCAGACTCGGTGAGGTCCGGGTGGCCCTCGGGCAGACCGGGAGCGGGGCCGCTCTGCTGCGCCGGGTCGGCGAACTGGACTCGGCGTCGGTGGAGTCCGCGCACGCCAGGCTCGCGCTCGCCGTGCTGGATCCCTCGGGCCCCGGCCCCGGGCTCACCGCCACGGCGCGGGCGGTGCTGCCGGTCTTCGAGGCGGCCGGGGACGCGGTCGGCCGGGCCAGGTCCCACCTGAGGCTGGCCCAGCACCTCCAGCAGGCCGGCCGCCACGAGGAGGCGGAACGCGATCAGGCGTGTGCACTGGAGCAGGCGGTCCTGGCGGGGGCCGAACCGGAACGGGCCGGCGCCCTCGGAGCCATCGGCATCTCCCTCTGGCGCGGTCCGGTGCCCGCCCCCGAGGCGGTGGCCCGCTGCCGCGCGCTGCTGGCCGCGCACGGCGAGGGCCGCCCCACCGTCCGGCTCACCCTGAACTGCCCTCTGGCGGTGCTGTACGCGCTCCAGGACCGGCCCCGCGAAGCACGTTCCTGCCTCTCCGAGGCCCAGGAGCTCGCGGGGAAGCTGCGGTTCGCCGAGGCGGAGGTGTTCCTGCCGGTGTTCGGGGCCGCCGTGGAGGCGCTGCTCGGACACGGCACCGCGGCACTGGAACTGCTGGTGAGGGCCGACGAGGCGGCCCGGCACGCCGACGCGGGCGGTCTGCGGACCGCCGTGGCACTGGACGCGGCCCGGATCGAGCTCGACGGGGGCCGGACAGGGCGGGCGGCCGCCTGGATCGCGGGGGTCGGGGAGGCGGCGGAGCTGAGCCATGCGGACGCCGTCGACCTGAACGGGCTGCGGGCCCGGCTGGCCGCCGCGGGCGGACGTCCGGTGGAGGCCGCCGGCCACGCGGACCGGGCCGTGCGGGCGTCGCTGCTCACGGACTCCCCGCTGGTCCGGGCGACGGCGGAGCTGGACCGGGCCCGCACCCTGTTCGCCCTGGGCCGGCGGGCTCCCGCTCTGGCCTCGGCGCGTGCGGCGCGGGAGCACTTCGTGAGCAAGGGGCATCTGCCGGGGGCCCGGCTGGCCGCCGGCTGCGTGCCGGACGAGGCCATGGTCATCACGACGGAGAGGAGCTGACCGATGGGAACGGCAGGAACAGGCACGGTGCCGGGGCAGGGGCTCACCTGGAGCCTGCGCGGACGCGGCCCCGATGACGTACCGGTGCCCGCGGACGTGGGGCCGCCGGGCGGCCTGCCCGCGAAGCAGGCGACGGGGCGCGGCGTGCGGGTGTGCGTGGTGGATTCGGGCGTGGAGCTCGACCACCCGCTGGTGGGCCCGGTGGAGAGTTCGTGGGTGGTGGTCAAGGACCCGGAGAGCGGGGCGATCACGGTCGAGCCGACGGACACCGGGGACACCTGCGGGCACGGCACGGCCTGCGCGGGGATCATCCGCCGCACCGCCCCCGACTGCGAGATCCACAGCGTGCGGGTGCTGGGCGAGCGCTTCTCCGGCACCGGTGACGTCCTGATGGCCGGGCTCCGGTGGGCCGTGGAGCAGCGCTTCGACGTGGTGAACCTGAGCCTGTCGACCACCCGGGCCCGTTTCGCAGCCGAGCTGCACGGGCTGGCCGACCAGGCCTACTTCGGCCGTACGGTGATCGTCGCGTCGGCGCACAACACCCCGGTGGAGAGCTTCCCCTGGCGGTTCGCCTCGGTGATCTCCGTGGGCAGCCACCAGGAGGACGACGAGCTGCACCTGTACAACCCGGAGCCGCCGGTGGAGTTCTTCGGGCCGGGGCAGAACGTGTCGGTGCCGTGGCTGGGCGGCACGACGATCCGCACCACCGGGAACAGCTTCGCCACCCCGTACGTCGCGGGGCTCTGTGCCCGGGTCCTCTCCGGGCATCCCAGCATGACGGCCTTTCAGCTCAAGAACGCCCTCTATCTGTCCGCGGCCAACGTGCACGCGGACCCGCGTCCCTCCACTGCGGCAGGAGATACCCGTGACGACTCCGAGAACTGACGCCATGCTCCCTCCGGCGTCCTTCCCCGCGCCCGGCCCGGGTGACGCAGCCCGCCACGAGCTGCTCCAGTCGGTCGTCGACGTGGCGCGCGCCATCTTCGGGGCGGCGGCGAGCTCCGTCTGCCTGCTGGACGAGGAGGCGGACGAGCTGGTCTTCCAGGCGGTCTCCGGGGAGGGCGAGGAGTTCCTGGTGGGGCGCCGGTTCCCCGCGGGGCGCGGCATCGCCGGCTGGGTGGCGACCTCGGGCGAGCCGATGATCGTCGACGACCTGAGCCGGAACACGTCCTTCGACCGCTCACTGGCGGAGTCCACGGAGTACGTCCCGGACGCCTTGATGGCCGCCCCGCTGATCAGCGACGCGCGCGTCCTCGGGGTGCTGGAGGTGCTGGACCCCTCCCCCCAGACCCGGTCGGACGTCCGCGAACTGGACCTGCTGGCGATGTTCGCCCGGCAGGCGGCGGCCGCTCTGCGGGTGCTCGCCGCGCAGCCGGGCACCGGGGGGCGGGCGCTGGAGGGTGAGCGGCGGGAGGACGCGTTGCAGCTGCTCGGCAGCCTGGAGCGGCTGCTGCGGGGCACCGGCTGAGCGCCCGTACGCTGGGCGTCGCGCGGGAGTGACGGCCGGGTCCGAAGGGCAGGAGCCGGGAGAGAGCCGGGCAGTTCCCGCGCCGGCCCCCTGTGGAAGGACACACCGTGAAACTCGCTTTCTCGACCCTCGGAGTCCCCGGGATGCCCGTGGCGGACGTGGTGCGCCTCGCCGCCGGGAACGGGTACCACGGGGTGGAGCTGCGCGCCCATCCCGAGGAGCCGGTCCACCCCGGCCTCACCGCGCTCGAACGGGCCGCCGTCGTCGAGGAGTTCAAGCGGGGCGGGGTCGAGATCCTCACCGTCGCCGGATATGTGAGGGTGGCGTCCGAGGGCGAGGACGGGCCGGTGCTCGCGGCGCTCGCCGACCTGGTGGAGCTGGCCCGCGACCTGGGCGCCCCGTACGTCAGGGTGTTCCCCGGCGGCGGGGACCAGGACGCCGCGGAGGCGGACGCCATCGCCGCCCGGCGGCTGGGGGCAGCCGCGCCGCACGCCGCCGAACTGGGCGTGCGGATCCTCCTGGAGACCCATGACTCGCACCGGGCCGGAGCCGACGTGGCACGGGTCGTGGGCACGGTCGGGCACGGGCAGATCGGCGCGATCTGGGACGTCATGCACACCTGGCTGGCCGGCGAGGAGCCCGCGGCCACCCACGCGGTGCTGGCCCCGCACCTCGGATACGTACAGGTGAAGGACATCGCCTCCGCCGAGGACACCACCCCGCTGGCGCTCGGTGCCGGGACGCTGCCGCTGAAGGAGTGCCTGGACACGCCCGCATCGGACGGGTGGGTCTGCTGGGAGTACGAGAAGCGCTGGTACCCGGAGGCGGCCGGGCTGCCGGATCTGCTGGCCGCAGGACGGGAGTACCTGCTGGGGCTCGGCGCTCCGAAGCAGTAGGTCAGACCCGCGCCTCCTTGATCACCTGTACGGGGGGTGCGGCGGCACGACGGGGGCCGGTCAGGGAGGTCAGTGCCACCCCGCCGACCAGCAGCGCCGCCGCGCACCACCGCAGGGGGCCGATCTCCTCGCCGAGGAGGAGCGCGGCCGAGGACATGCCGAAGACGGGCACCAGCAGGGTGAACGGGGCGACCGACGAGGCCGGGTGGTGGCGGAGCAGGAAGCCCCAGGCGCCGAAGCCGAAGACGGTGGAGATCCAGGCGACGTAGACGACGGTTCCCGCACCGGTCCAGTCGAGCGAGGCCAGGGCCTCGGCGTCCCTCTCCCAGCCCTCGAAGAGCAGGGAGAGGGCGAGCAGCGGCAGCACGGGGACGGTCGAGACCCACACCATGAAGTTGAGGGAGTCCCGCGGGGCCGCCTTGCGGGTGAGCACGTTGGACACGCCCCAGCACGCCGCGGCCAGGACGACCAGGACGAAGGCGAGCACGGGCCCGCCCATGCCCTCGTCGACGGCGGCGACCCCGATACCGGCAAGGGCGACCCCCATCCCCAGGACCCGTCGCCGGCCCGGCCGCTCGGACAGGAACAGGGCGGCGAACACGGCGGTGAAGACGGCCTGGACCTGGAGGACGAGCGAGGAGAGCCCGGCGGGCATCCCCTGGTCCATCCCGATGAAGAGCAGTCCGAACTTGGCCACTCCCAGCGCGAGGCCGACACCGAGGATCCACTTCCATGCCACCGTGGGCCGGCCGACGAGGAACACGGCGGGCAGCGCGGCGACGAGGAAGCGCAGGGCGGAGAAGAGCAGGGGCGGGAAGTGGGCGAGGCCCAGCTCGATGACGACGAAGTTCACACCCCAGACGGCGGCGACCAGCGCGGCCAGGGCGATGTGGAGGGGACGCATGGACCGAGCATCCGACGCCGGGACCATGTAGCACCAGCGCGGATTTCTTCATGGTTGGATTAAGCGCTGCTCATGCTTCCACTTCCTCGGAGGTTCCGGTGCTCGACCTGTCCCGGCTGCGCGCCCTGCACGCCGTCTCCGTCCACGGCTCGGTCGCGGGTGCGGCGGCGGCGCTCGGCTACACCGCCTCGGCGGTCTCGCAGCAGATCACCAAGCTGGAGCGCGAGACCCGTACGACGCTGCTCGAACGGCGTGGGCGCGGGGTGGCGCTCACCGAGGAAGCGATCCATCTGGCCTCCACCGCGCAGCAGTTGCTGGCGATCGTGGAGCAGGCCGAGACGACGCTCGAACAGCGTCGGGGGCAGCCGACGGGACGGCTGACCATCGCCGCGTTCGCCTCCGCCGCGCGCGGGCTGCTGCCGGGGGTGCTGGCGGAACTGGGACGGGAGCACCCGGGGCTGGACGCGCGGCTCACCGAGGTCGATCCGCACCTCTCGGTCGACCTGGTGGCGAAGGGCGTGACCGATCTCGCGGTGGCCCACGACTGGGACATCAGCCCCCTGCCCGCACCGGAGGGCGTCGCGCAGGCGGAGATCGGCGAGGACCGGTGCGATCTGCTGGTGCCGGAGGGGCACCCGCTCGCGGGCCGTGAGGCGGTGCGCCGGGAGGAGCTGGCGACGGAGCGGTGGGTGTGCCAGCCGCCCGGCACGGTGTGCCACGACTGGCTCGTGCGGACGCTGCGGGCGGCCGGGTACGAGCCGGACATCCGGCACCGTGCCGAGGAGAACCACACCCAGCTCGCCCTGGTCGCGGCCGGACTCGGCGTGGCGATGATCCCGCGGCTGGGCAGGGGGCCGCTCCCGGCGGGCGTGGTCGCGGTGCGGCTGGACCCCGTGCCGGTGCGGCGGCTGTACGCGCTGTGGCGGACGGAGGCGGCGCGACGGCCCGCGATCATCGCGGCGGTGTCGGCGCTGCGGAGGGCGTCCGCCGAGGTGCTCGGCGAAACCGGGTGCCGCGACGCCCCGGCCCCGGACTCCACTTCGGCCTGACCCTCCTGGCCACAGCACCCATGTCCGGGCATGTCCACCCGGCGCCCCGCGTGTCCCGGGCATTCTCGGGCGGCCCTCTTGACTGGTAGTTACTTTCCATATATCCGTACCTTCTTGGAAGTTTCTTTCAGCACCGGAAGGGGCTCACGTGCACCACCGCACCTCCAGACGCACCCTCCTCACCGCCACCGCGGCGACCGCCGCGGCCGCGGCAACCGGCGTCGCCGCCCTCCCCGGCACCGCGCAGGCAGCCGCGTCCCGCACGTCCCCCGACAGTCGCCTCAAGCGGCTCATCGCCCGGATGAGCCTGGAGGAGAAGGTCGGCCAGCTCTTCGTGATGCGGGTGTACGGCCACTCCGCCACCGAGCCCGACCAGGCGGACATCGACGCCAATCTCAAGGAGATCGGGGTCCGCGACGCCACCGAGCTGATCTCCACGTACCACGTCGGCGGCATCATCTACTTCGCCTGGGCGCACAACACCCGCGACCCGCACCAGATCGCCGACCTCTCCAACGGCATCCAGCGGGCCGGGCTCGCGGGGCCCACGCCCGTGCCGCTCCTCGTCTCCACGGACCAGGAACACGGCATCGTGTGCCGCGTGGGCGAGCCCGCGACGCTGCTGCCCGGCGCGATGGCGCTGGGCGCGGGCGGTTCACGGACCGACGCGCGGACGGCGGGCCGGATCGCGGGCGCCGAGCTCGCGGCCCTGGGGATCAACCAGAACTACGCGCCGGACGCAGACGTCAACGTCAACCCGGCCAACCCCGTCATCGGCGTACGCTCCTTCGGCTCCGACCCGGAGTCGGTCGCCGGGATGGTCACGGCGCAGGTGAAGGGCTATCAGAGCTCCGGCGTCGCTTCCACCGCCAAGCACTTCCCGGGCCACGGGGACACCAGCACCGACAGCCACACCGGCCTGCCCGTCATCAGCCACACCCGCGAGCAGTGGGCCGAGCTGGACGCCCCGCCGTTCCGGGCGGCCGTCGCCGCCGGGATCGACTCGATCATGACGGCCCACATCGTGGTGCCCGCCCTGGACCCGTCGGAGGACCCGGCCACCCTGTCGCACCCGATCCTCACCGGCATCCTGCGCGAGGAGCTCGGCTACGACGGTGTGGTGGTCACCGACGCCCTGGGGATGGAGGGAGTCCGCACGAAGTACGGCGACGAGCGCGTCCCCGTCCTCGCCCTGCTGGCCGGCGTCGACCAGTTGCTGAACCCGCCGGACCTCAAGGTCGCCTGGAACGCCGTCCTGAACGCGGTGCGGAGCGGCGAGATCAGCGAGGCCCGCATCGAGGAATCGATTCTGCGCATCCTGCGGCTGAAGACGAGGCTGGGGCTGTTCCGGGACCCGTACGTCACCCACCGGGGCGTCGACCGCACGGTCGGCATCCGGTCCCACCTCGCCGACGCGGACAGGATCGCCGAGCGTACGACGACGCTGCTCGCCAACGCCGGTTCGCTGCTGCCCCTCTCCCGCCGTTCCCACAGGAACGTGCTGGTGGTCGGAGCCGATCCCGCCTCCCCCTCCGGCACGACGGGGCCCCCGACGACCACCCTCGCCGGAGCCTTCACGGAGCTGGGCTACGCGGCGACCGCGCTGTCCACCGGCACGGCCCCGACCCAGGCGAAGATCGCGGAGGCGGTGGCCGCGGCACAGGGCAAGGACGCGGTGGTCGTGGGAACGTACAACGTCACGGCGACCAGCACGCAGCGCACCCTGGTCAGCGCGCTCGTGGCGACCGGCGTCCCGGTGATCACGCTGGCGATCCGGAATCCGTACGACATCGCCCAGCTGGCCGGGACGGGGTACGCCGCGAGCCTGGCCGCGTACTCCTGGACCGATGTGGAACTCCGGGCGGCCGCCCGGGTGATCGCGGGCCGGGCGGAACCGCGGGGCCGGCTCCCGGTGCCCGTACAACGGGCGGACGCCCCCGCGCAGGCGCTGTACCCGGTCGGCTACGGCCTGTCGTACAGGTCCTGAGACAGGCCGGGCCGGGTCCGCCGGGTGTGAGCACACCCGGCGGACCCGGCCCGTCTGCTTGCCGCGGCCCGGGTTACGGCCTCAGCGTGCCCCGGTTCCGCTGGAGTTCGTCGTCCCGCTTGTCGAGGCGGGCGTCGAACTTCGCGAGGGGCTCGGCCTTCGCCGGGTCGGCCTCGACGGCCGCGGGCGCGACCCCGGCCCAGCGCAGGATGGCCGCGGTGGCGTTCGCCTTCTCGTCTGCGACGAGGCCGGCGACCTTGGAGCCGTGGTTGCCGCCGGGGACGGTGTAGACGTAGCTGTCCCTGGCGCCCCTGCCGAGGCGGAAGGGCTCGGCGCCCCACGGGTCGTTCCCGCCGTAGACGTACATCATCCGCCGGGCGTTGTTCCTGACCCAGCTGTCCACGTCGCGCATGGCCGAGTGCTGGAACTTCATCGGGATGGAGCGGGGGACGAAGCTGCGCGGCGGCTGGTAGCCGTAGCGGCTGAGGTCGCCCAGCCAGGGCTGCCGGATGTCGGGCGAGCCGAGCTGGGTGCCGGCCTGGTAGTAGTACGGCGTGTAGGTCTCCAGGCCCTGGTCGGCGTAGGCGGAGAAGCCCGAGATGCCGTCGACGGAGTCCCAGATCTCCTGGTCGGTGGCGGTCGTGGCGTCGGCCGGGATGCTCTCGCAGTCGGCGACCAGGCTGTACTGCCAGAACGCCCAGACGTAGTCCATGACGACGGCCTCGTACGCCTTGTCGAGCGTGCCGACCGTGTTGAAGGTGTAGCCGTTCTCGGCGGCGTACGCCTCGTACTTCTTCTCCAGCGGCTCACGTCGGACGAGCGCCTCGCGCTGCACACCGCTCAGCCGGTCCCGGCACTCCTTGGTCCCGACGCGTGCGAAGAACCGGTCGTACGCCGAATCCTCGTCGTTGACCACGTCGTTGGGGGCGACGTAGGCGACGACGCCGTCCATGTCCTTCGGGTAGAAGCGCTCGAAGTAGGTGGCCGTCATGCCGCCCTTGGACCCGCCCGTGGTGAGCCAGTTCTCCGAGTAGATCTTCTTCAGCGCCTTGAAGACGCGGTGCTGGTCGCTGGCGGCCTGCCAGATGTCGAGCTTCGACCAGTCGGCGGGGGCCGGGCGGGACGGGGTGAAGAAGCGGTACTCCAGGGAGACCTGGTTGCCGTCGATGATCTGCGTCGGCTCGCTGCGGCTGGGGTTGGTCGAGACGTTGTAGCCGCTGGTGAAGAAGACCGTGGGCCGGGTCGTGTCCTTGTGCAGGAGCGTGAGCCGCTGCTCGAAGGTCCCCTTGGACGGGTGCCTGTGGTCGACCGGCTGGGTGTATTCGAGGACGAAGTAGCGGTACCCGGGGTACGGCTTCTCCTCGATCAGGCTCATTCCCGGGATGGCCAGGATGCGGTCCTTGATGTCCTCGCTGCTGCTCTTGCTGCTGCTGGTCGAGCTGCTCTGCTTCGCGGCCGGTTCCGCGGCGGTGGCCGCACCGGTCGAGGCTCCGGTCGCACTCACTGTGCCTATGAGCACCGCGAGCGACAGAACGCCTCTGAGCGCCTTGCGCATGCACCCTCCCCTTGATTCACGACAGTCGCCGTGAACCTAGCGGGGGCAACACCTGCCACGCCAGACCCACTCGCGTGTCAGCACAGGATCCATCCCGTGGAGCCGGAGGATCCCCCGACCGAACCGGAGGCGCGGACACAGCGGTTCAGCGCGTGCGCCGTGACCGGGCCGGCCAGCCGGGTGAAACGGCCGCTGTCGGCGACCGCGTGTCCTCCCCTCGGCTGCAGCGAGACCCGCATCGCCCGCCGTGCCCCCGGCTTCTTGGCGACCGTGACGGCGCACGCGTAGGCGCGGCTCTTGTAGACGCGCAGCGAACCGGTGGAGAAGGCCACCGTCTTGACCAGCCGCCCGGAGCAGGCCGACGCCGCGTGCGCGGGGGCCGACCCGGTGGGGCCCGTCACGAGCCCGAGGGCCCCGAGCAGCGGCAGGACGAGGAGGGCCACCACCGCGCGCCGGCCCCTCGAACGCCCCGCCCGTCCCGACGACCTCTGCGGTCTCACCACACCGTCCACCCCATCCATCCCGATCGCTCCATCGAACACGTCGGCCCACACCGGACACACGTGCGCATGGGTGTACGACGCGGGAAGAGCGTCCTCAGGTTGCGGAACGAGGTCATACGCCTGCCGGGGTGTCCTCGCCTATGCCCTCCCCTATGAAGGTGCGCCACAGCCGGGCGTACGCGCCGTCCCTGGCCAGCAGCTCGTCGTGGGTGCCGTCCTCGGCGACCCTGCCCCGGTCCATCACCACGACCCGGTCCGCGCGCGCGGCCGTCGTCAGCCGGTGGGCGACCACCAGCGTGGTGCGCCGGCCCGCCAGCCGGTCGGTGGCCTGGTTGACCTGGGCCTCACTGGCCAGGTCGAGGGAGGCGGTCGCCTCGTCGAGCAGCAGGATGTCCGGGTCGACCAGCTCGGCGCGGGCGAGCGCGATCAGCTGACGCTGGCCGGCGGAGAGGTTCCGGCCCCGCTCGGCCACCTCGTGCAGATAGCCGTCCTCCAGCGTGGCGATCATGTCGTGCGCGCCGACCGCCCTGGCCGCCGCCTCCACCTGCGCGTCGGTGGCTTCCGGCAGTCCGTAGGCGATGGCGTCCCGGACCGTCCCCTCGAAGAGGTAGGACTCCTGCGGCACGACTCCGAGCCGGTGGCGGTACGCCGTCCTGTCGAGCCGGCGCAGGTCCGTGCCGTCGGCCGTGACCCGCCCGCTCGTCGGGTCGTAGAAGCGGGCGACGAGCTTGACCAGGGTGGACTTGCCCGCCCCCGTCTCGCCGACGAAGGCGACCGTCTGGCCCGCCGGGATCCGCAGGTCGATGCCGGTGAGGGCCTCCTCCTCGCCGGTGTACGCGAACGACACGCCCTCGAACGCGATCTCCCCGCGAAGCGACGTCACGTCCTGCGGCTCGTCGTGGTCGGCCGTGGAGGTCGGCTCCCGCAGGAGCTCCTGGATCCGGCCGAGGGAGACGCTGGCCTGCTGGTAGCCGTCGAAGACCTGGGAGAGCTGCTGCACGGGGGCGAAGAACAGGTCGATGTAGAGCAGGTAGGCGACCAGCGCGCCCGTGGTCAGTGTGCCGTTGTCGACGCGGCCCGCGCCGACGATCAGCACGGCCGCCGCCGCCACCGAGGCCAGCAGCTGCACGAACGGGAAGTAGACCGAGATCAGCCACTGCCCGCGCACCCTTGCCTGGCGGTAGTGGTCGCTGCGCGCCGCGAAGCGCTCGGCCCCGTCGCGCTCGCGCCGGAAGGCCTGCACGATCCGCAGCCCGGAGACGGACTCCTGGAGATCGGCGTTGACGACGCTGATGCGGGTCCGCGCGAGCTCGTACGCCTTGACGCTCCTGCGGCGGAAGAAGAACGTGCCGACGACCAGCAGCGGCAGGGTCGCGAAGACGACCAGGGCCAGCTGGACGTCGAGGACGAGCAGCACCACCGTGATGCCGAAGAAGGTCACGACGGAGACGAAGGCGGTGACCAGGCCGGTCTGCAGGAACGTGGACAGCGCGTCGACGTCGGTCGTCATCCGGGTCATGATCCGGCCGGTCAGCTCGCGCTCGTAGTAGTCGAGGCCGAGCCGCTGGAGCTGCGCGAAGATCTTGAGGCGCAGGGAGTACAGCACGCGCTCGCCAGTGCGGCCCGTCATCCGGGTCTCACCGATCTGGGCCGCCCACTGCACGAGGACGGCGAGCAGGCCGAGGGCGGCCGCCGCCCAGACGGCGCCGAGCGCCAACTTGGTGACGCCGTCGTCGATCCCGTGCCGGATCAGCACGGGCAGGAGCAGGCCCATGCCCGCGTCGACGGCCACCAGCCCCAGACTCACGAGCAGGGGGAGGCCGAAGCCGTGCAGCAGCCTGCGCAGGCCGTACGACTTCTCCGGGCGCACCGCGCTCGCCTCGTCGATGGCGGGGGCGTCGGTGGCCGGGGGAAGCGCCTCGACCTGGGCGAGGAGCTCGGGGGTGGCGGGCATGCCGGCGGCCGCCGCGTCCCGCTGCTCCTCCTTGCGGATCCACAGGCCGGGGGTGACACCGCGCTCGGCGTCGAACTCGGCGTCCAGCTCATCCTGGAGGGCCCGGTCGTCCTCGGGCACGCCGGCCGTGACCGGCTGGTGCCCCGGGGAGGTGCCGCCCATCTCGTCCGGGTCGGTGAGCAGCCGGCGGTAGAGCGCCGAGCGGCGCTCCAGCTCGGCGTGCGTGCCGATGTCGGCGAGCCGTCCCTGGTCGAGGACGGCGATACGGTCGGCGAGGCCGAGGGTGGACCGGCGGTGGGCTATCAGCAGGGTGGTGCGGCCCTCCATGACCTGGGCCAGGACCTCGTGGATCTCGTGCTCGACACGTGCGTCGACGGCGGAGGTGGCGTCGTCGAGGAGCAGCAGGCGGGGGTCGGTGAGGAGGGCGCGGGCCAGCGCGACACGCTGGCGCTGCCCTCCGGAGAGGGTGAGCCCGTGCTCCCCGACCTTGGTGTCGTACCCCTCGGGCAGCGCCGAGATGAAGCCGTGCGCCTGGGCGGCGCGCGCGGCCCGCTCGATCTGCTCCTGGGTGGCGCCCGGCCGGCCGTAGGCGATGTTGGCGCCGACGGACTCGGAGAAGAGGAAGCTGTCCTCCGGTACGAGGCCGATGGCGGCCCGCAGCGAGTCCTGGGTGAGCTCCCGGACGTCGTGGCCGCCGACCAGGACGGCGCCGTGCGACACGTCGTAGAAGCGGGGCAGCAGGAGCGAGACGGTGGACTTGCCGCTGCCGGAGGCTCCGACGACGGCCACGGTCTCGCCCGGTTCGATGATGAGGGAGAAGCCGTCGAGGACCGGGCGGTCCTCGTCGTAGCCGAAGCGGACGTCGTCGAACTCGACGCTCGCGGGCGCGTCGGCGGGAAGCCTCTTTGTGCCGTCCTGCATGGAGGGCTCGGTGTCGATCAGCTCCAGGACCCGCTCCACACCGGCCCTGGCCTGCTGGCCGACCGTGAGGACCATGGCGAGCATCCGGACCGGGCCGACGAGCTGGGCGAGGTAGGTGGAGAAGGCGACGAACGTGCCGAGCGTGATCTCGCCCCTGGTCGCGAGCCATCCGCCGAGGGCCAGCATCGCGACCTGGCCGAGCGAGGGGACGGCCTGGAGCGCCGGGGTGTAGCGGGAGTTCAGCCGGATCGTGCGCAGCCGGCCGGCGAAGAGCCTGCGGCTGACCTCACGGAGCTTGCCGGTCTCCTGCTCCTCCTGGCCGAAGCCCTTCACGACCCGGACGCCGGAGACGGCCCCGTCCACCACGCCGGCCACGGCCGCGGCCTGGCTCTGGGCGTACCAGGTGGCGGGGAAGAGGCGGGCCTTGGAGCGGCGGGCGATGAACCAGAGGGCGGGGGCGACGGCGAGGGCGACGAGGGTCAGTGGCAGCGAGAGCCACGCCATGATCACCAGGGAGATGACGAAGAGCAGGACGTTCCCGATGGTCATCGGGAGCATGAAGAGAAGGCCCTGGATCAGCTGCAGGTCGCTGGTGGCACGCCCGACGACCTGCCCGGTGGAGAGCTCGTCCTGGCGCTTCCCGTCGAGCCGGGTGAGGGTGTCGTACATCTCGGTCCGCAGGTCGTGCTGGACGTCGAGGGCGAGCCGGCCGCCGTAGTAGCGGCGGACGAACGTGGCGGCGTAGACGATCAGGGCCGCACCGATGAGCAGGCCCGTCCACACGCCGAGGGAGCGGGTGTGGCTGCCGACGACGTCGTCGATGATCACCTTGGTGATGAGCGGGACGAGCGCCATCACGCCCATGCCCGCGAGCGACGAGCCCAGCGCCAGCACCACGTTCCGGCGGTAGCGCCAGGCGTATCCGCCCAGCCGCCTGCCCCACCCCTGCTGCTCCGCGCCCTGCTGCTCCGCGCCCGCCACCCGTGCCTCCATATGTCCCCGTCGCCCCGCCTGACCTACCGCATGTCACCAACGCGGCCGGCGGCGGATTTCATCCTTCCGCAACAATTCTCGGCCGATGGGCGGAGCCGGGGGGCTGGTGGTCCTAGGACCGGCCGGGGGGGTGTGGACGCGCGGTCCCTCAGCCGGTGGCGGGCCCGATGTCCTTGTGGACGGCCCGGGAGACGGCCTGGATGGTGTCGATGCCGTCGTCCATCGTCCTGTTGTCCTGCGTGAGGACGGTGATCACGTAGTCGTGGCCCTTGCCGCTGAACGCTCCGACGCTGTGCACACGCCAGCCGTGGGTGGACCGCTCCAGCCAGCCGTTCTTGAGCTGGACCGTCGCGTCCCCCGGCGCGCCGGCCGGAACGCCCCAGCGCTGGTCCGGTACGACCTTGCGCATCCGGTCCAGGACGAAGGTCCGCGAGCGGTCGTCGAGGACCTTGTTCCTGGCCGTCACCAGGGAGAGCAGACGCTGTTCGTCCTGGGCGGTGATCTGGGTGAGCCCCCAGGCACCCCCGGCCCCCGGCGACGTGCGGGTCATACCCGCCGCCCCGAGGAAGCCCTTGATCTTCGCGGGGCCCAGCTGGTCCCACAGCTCACTGGTCGCGTCGTTGTCCGACTTGGTGATCATGGCCGTGGACAGCTTGCCCTCGCGCGGGGTGAGCGGCCGGTCCGTCCGCTGCGCGTCCCAGAGCAGTGCGGCGAGGACCGTGACCTTGACCACGCTCGCCGAGTCCACCCGCTGGGTGGGCCGCAGCGTGCACGTCGTGCGGGTCCGATGGTCCTGCACCGCCAGGGCGGTGGTGGACTTGTGCCCCTTGAGGGCCGCGGTGATGTCCCTGGACAGTTCCGCGGCGAGACCGGCCCGGCCCGAGGCGCAGGAGACGGCGGGGGACGGGGCGGCAGCGGGGGACGCGGCGGCGGGGGACGCCGCCGCGGTCGCAGCCGCCGGGGCGAGTACGCCGCCGGCCAGAGCGGCGCAGAACACGGCCCGGGAGTGCCGGGACATACGTCGATGGGTCATGCCGGCCTCCGCGCGGTCGCGTCTCGTGGTCGCGCCCTGCGGGGCACCCGGAGCATGATGCGCAGATACCGGCGGAACGGGCTGTGGCCCAGGGCACAGGCCCCGGACCGCCCCCGGCGCCGCGCCCGGGAGACGGGGCCTCCGGGCCGGACGGGGTGACCGAAGCCACGCTCTTCCCCCCGCCCGGACCGGCCGCCCCCGGCGTCCGCGTTCCGCCTACAGGTGCGTCGGCTCGAACATCTTCAGCAGCGCGGGGAGCACCACCACCGACGGGCCGGGGGCCGCGAGGGCCTTGCCGAGGTCGGCGGTCAGGCTCTCCGGGGTCGTACGGACCGCGGGGACGCCGAAGGACTCGGCGAGGGCGACGAAGTCCGGGCGGGAGAGCTCGGTCGCCGTGGCCTCGCCGAACGCGCCCGTCATGTACTCCCGCAGGATGCCGTAGCCCCCGTCGTCGACGATCAGCCAGGTGACGGGCAGGTCGTACTGCCGCACGGTGGCGAGCTCGGCGATCGAGTACATCGCGCCGCCGTCGCCGGAGACCGCGAGGACCGGCCTGGTCCGGTCGGCCGCGGCGGCACCGATGGCGGCCGGGAAGCCGTAGCCGAGACCGCCCGCGCCCTGCGCCGAGTGCATCGTGTTCGGGTGGCGGGCGTCGAAGGCGGACCAGGCCCAGTAGGCGAGGATCGTCATGTCCCAGAAGCTGGGCGACGTGTCGGGGAGCGCCTCGCGGACGGAGGCGATCACCCGCTGCTCCAGCGTGAGGTCCTGGGCCGCGATCCGCTCACGGACCCGCTCCAGCACCTCCCGGACGCGCTCCGCCGCGGTGTCGTCCTTCCGCGGCTCCACCGCGTCCAGGAGGCCGGCGAGCGCCTCGCGGGCGTCGGAGTGGATGCCGAGCGCGGGGTGGTTGGACTCCAGCTTCCCCGCGTCGGCCTCGATCTGGATGACGCGGCCGCGCGGGGCGAACGTGTGGTAGTTCGAGGAGAGCTCCCCCAGTCCCGAGCCGACGACGAGCAGGACGTCCGCGGACTCCAGGAAGTCCGTGGTGTACCGGTCCTCCAGCCACGACTGGAGCGAGAGCGGGTGCTCCCAGGGGAAGGCGCCCTTGCCGCCGAAGGTGGTGACGACCGGAGCGTCGATCTTCTCCGCGAGCGCGAGCAGCTTGCCGGCCGCGTCGGACCGTACGACTCCACCGCCCGCGATGATCGCGGGACGCTCGGCCTTCGACAGCAGGTGGGCCGCGGCGACGGTCAGCTCGGGGCGCGGGTACAGCTCACGCGGGGTGGCGTCCAGCGCGCTGACCACGGGCAGCGTGGTCTCGGCGAGCAGCACGTCCTGCGGGATCTCGACCCAGACCGGCCCGTGCGGGGCGGTCAGCGCGGACTCCCAGGCGGCGGCGATCGCGGAGGGGACCTGCGACGCCGTGCGCACGGTGTGCACGGACTTCACGACGTCCCGGAAGGACGCCTTCTGGTCGCGGAGCTCGTGGAGGTAGCCGTGGCGTCCGCCGCCGAGTCCGGCGGTGGGGATCTGGCTGGAGATCGCCAGCACGGGCGCGGAGGCGGCGGCCGCCTCCTGGAGCGCCGCCAGTGAGGTCAGGGCGCCCGGGCCGGTGGAGAGCAGCAGGGGCGCCACCTCGCCGGTGATCCGGCCGTAGGCGTCGGCGGCGAAGCCCGCGTTGTTCTCGACGCGCAGGCCGACGTACGAGAGCGAGGAGCGGCGGAGCGCGTCGAACATGCCGAGCGCGTGCTGGCCGGGCAGCCCGAACACCGTGGTGGCGCCGAGGCCCTGGAGGGTCTCGACGACCAGGTCGCCGCCGTTGCGGCCGGGGGGCGGGTTCAGCGCCGCCTCCGCCTGCGCGGCGGTGAGCTGCGGCCGGTCGTCGTGGTCGTGGCTCACTTGGTGCGGCCTTCCGCGATCTGGCGGGACATGATCGTCGTCAGCTCGTACGCGGTGTGCGAGGCGGCGACGGAGGTGATCTCCGCGTGATCGTACGCCGGGGCGACCTCGACGAGGTCGGCCGAGACCAGGTTGCAGGAGGAGAGCCCGCGCACGATCTCCAGGAGCTCGCGCGAGGTGAGGCCGCCGGCCTCGGGGGTCCCGGTGCCGGGGGCGTGCGCCGGGTCGAGCACGTCGATGTCGATGGAGATGTAGAGCGGCCGGTCACCGATGCGCTGCCGCAACTGGTCGGCGATCTCGTCGACGCCGCGCCGCATGACGTCGGCGGAGGTGACGATGCCGAAGCCCATCTTGGCGTCGTCGGTGAGGTCCTGCTTGCCGTACAGCGGGCCGCGGGTGCCGACGTGGGACAGCGCCTCCGTGTCGAGGATGCCCTCCTCGACGGCCCGGCGGAACGGGGTGCCGTGGGTGTACTCGGCGCCGAAGTAGGTGTCCCAGGTGTCCAGGTGGGCGTCGAAGTGGAGCAGGGCGACGGGGCCGTGCTTCTTGGCGACGGAACGCAGCAGGGGCAGCGCGATGGTGTGGTCGCCGCCGAGCGTCATAAGCCGCGCGCCGGTGGAGAGGAGGTCGTCGGCCGCGGCCTCGACGGTCTCGACGGCCTCGTTGATGTCGAAGGGGTTCACGGCGATGTCACCCGCGTCGGCGACCTGGGCGAGCGCGAAGGGCGAGGCGTCCTGCGCCGGGTTGTAGGGGCGCAGGAGGCGCGAGGCCTCGCGGATCGCGTTGCCGCCGAAACGGGCACCGGGGCGGTAGGAGACGCCGGTGTCGAAGGGCACGCCGACGACGGCGATGTCGGCGGAGCCGACCTCGTCGAGCCGCGGCAGCCGGGCGAACGTCGCGGGTCCGGCGTACCGCGGGACGCGGGAGGAGTCGACGGGGCCGCGCGGCGTCTCGTTGCTGCTCATGGGTGCGGGTGCCTTTCGTTCAGCCATGCACGCCTTGTGGGCGTTCATACGGTTTCAGTCTGCCAGGGGCCGTTCGGGCCCCTGCTTCGGTGGCCGGTCAGACGCCGACCGGGTCCGGGGTGGCCGTCTCCTCGGTCCCGCGCCCCGCCAGCCGTTCGCGCCACGCGGTCAGCACGGCCGCGTCGGTCGGCTTCGTCGCCAGGGAGACGATGACGTACACCGCGAGCGAGGCGAGCAGCCCGTAGTAGACGGGCTCGTTGGCGAGGATTCCGTACCCCGCCATCAGCCCGATCACCGCGCCACCGCCGACCACCACGGCGGCCAGTGCGCCCGCCGCCGTGCCCCGGCGCCAGAGCAGCCCGCCGAGGATCGGCACCAGCAGCCCGCCGACGAGCAGGTTGTAGGCGACGGTCAGCGCCTCGACGACGTTGTTGAGCGCGATGGCGATCACGATGACGGCGACGCCCATGATGAGGATGAAGGCCCGGTTGCCCTTCACCTCGTCACGTTCCTCGCCGTCGCCCTTGGCGACCGCGCCCCGGAGCCGCGACCAGATGTCGTTGTTGGCCACGGTCGCGCAGGCGATCAGCGCACCGGAGGAGGTGGACATGACCGCGGCGAGCGCGGCGGCGAGCACCAGCCCGCGGACGCCGACCGGCAGTTCGTCCTTCACGATCGTCGCGAAGGCCGCGTCCGCGCTGGGCAGCGTCGGGTACATCACCTTGGCCGCGGTGCCGATGACGGCTCCGGCGACCGCGTACACCAGGCAGTACGTACCGGCGACGGTTCCGCCCCAGCGTGCCGTCCGGTCGCTGCGGGCGGTGAACACGCGCTGCCAGATGTCCTGGCCGATCAGCATGCCGAAGGTGTAGATCAGGACGTACGTGAAGATCGTCTCGCCGCCGATGCCCAGCGGGTCGAAGTACTCCGTGGGCAGCTTCGCCTTCATCTCGCTGAAGCCGCCCGCCTTGACGACCGCGATCGGCAGGAGGAGGAGCAGGACACCGATCGTCTTGACGACGAACTGCACCATGTCGGTGATCGTGATCGACCACATGCCGCCGAGCGTCGAGTACGCGACGACGATGGTGCCGCCCAGGATGATCGCGACGGTCCTGTTCACGTCGAAGAGGACGTCGAAGATGGTGGCGTAGGCGATGGTCGAGGTGACCGCGAGCATCAGGGTGTACGCCCACATGACGACACCGGAGATGACACCGGCCCGGCCGCCGTAGCGGAGGTCGAGCATCTCGGAGACGGTGTAGACCTTCAGCCGGGCGATGCGGGCGGAGAAGAAGACGGACAGCGCGAGCAGCCCGAGGCCGATCGTGAAGACCATCCACGCGCCGGAGAGCCCGTACTGGTAGCCGAGGCCCACGCCGCCGATCGTCGAGGCACCGCCGAGGACGATCGCGGCCATGGTGCCGGAGTACATCCAGGGGCCGAGGCGCCGTCCTGCGACCAGGAACTCGCTCTTGGACTTGGCGCGGCGCATGCCCCACCAGCCCATGGCGAGCATGCCGAGCAGGTAGACGACGATCACGGCGTAGTCGACAGCCATGGGCTTCCCTCCGTTCCACGCGTTCAACAGGTTCTCGAAGACGGTAGGTGGCCGGAAGCCGCCGCTGAAGTGTACGTTTCCTCCATCCTCACTCCGCCCAGTGGACGGACCATCCATGCCCGACTCCCCCGCCGGACCCCCCGCCCCTCCCATCCCCCTGGCCGAACTGCTCGGCAGGGAGGAGCTCGGGCTGCGCCGGATCGCCGGCCCGGACCACGCGGAGCTGCTCTGGGTGCACACCTCGGAGATGGCCGACCCCTATCCGTATCTGCTCGGCGGTGAGCTGCTGCTGACCGCAGGGGTCCAGCTCGCGGACCCGGACACCTATGTGGCCCGGATCGTCCAGGCGGGGGCGGCGGCGCTGGGCTTCGGGGTGGCACCGGTGCACGACACGGTTCCGGCGGCCCTGGTCGAGGCGTGCGACCGGCACGGGCTGCCGCTTCTGGAGGTCCCGCCGGAGACCCGCTTCGCCGCGATCGCCCGGGCGGTGTGGCGGCTCATGGCCGAGGCGCGCCACCGCGAGCTGCGCCGGGTGACCCGGGCCCAGCAGGCCCTGGCGACGGCGGCGGCCCGCCCCGACCCGGTACCGGCGGTGCTGCGCCAGCTCGCCGTGCAGCTCGAGGGCCGGGTCGCGCTGCTCACGGCGGACGGCGGGGTCCTGCACGCGGCGGGCGGCCGTACGGCACCGGACGTGCAGACGGCGCTGGCCCGCCTCGCCCGGGTGGTCGCCCCCGCCGCCTCCCCCGGCCGGAAGCCGAGCCCCTCCTCGGCCGCCGAGACCCGGGGCGGGACCCACCTGTTCGCGTACGCGCTCGGCGGGGGGCAGGGGCTGGCCCTCGCCCTGGCGACGCCCCGGCGCGACGTCGGCGACCACACCGTCGCTGGGATCGCCGTCGTGCTCCTCTCCCTGCTCACCGCGCCGCACCAGGGCGCGGACGCCGCCGGGCGCTCGGCGGCGCTCGTGCGGCTGCTGCTGGGCGCGGCCCCCGAGGACGTGGCCCCGCTCCTGGGCAACGGCGACTCCTGGTCGGTGGTCCACGCCCGCCGGGCCGACGGCTCCCCGGCCGACGCGCTGAACGCCGGGGCGCTCGGCGCGGCACTGGGCTCCGCCCTGTCGGACGTGGACCGCGCGACCGTACGGATCCTGCTCCCCGGCCCCCACCGGGCGGTGCCCCCGCAGCCCGGCTGGACCCTCGGCGTCTCGGAACCGGCCCCGGTCACCGCCCTGCCCGACGCGGACGCGCAGGCGGCTCGCGCCCTGGGCCACGCGGAGGCCACCCGTACTCCTCTGAGCACGCACCGTCCGGGCACCGGCTTCACCGCCCTGATCCCCCACGCGGAGGCCGAGGCCCACGCCCGCGCGCTCCTGGCCCCCCTCACCGGCCCCCTGGCCGAGACGCTGCGCTGCTGGCTGAGCCTCCACGGCAGCTGGGACCGCACGGCGGTGGCCCTCAAGGTCCACCGCAACACCGTCCGCCAGCGCATCGCCCGCTGCGCGGCGCTGCTGGACGTGGACCTGGACGACATGGACGTACGCACGGAGCTGTGGTTCGCGCTGCGCTCCCGCGCGTAGACCCGCTCCCCGGGGCGTACGCCCCGATCGCAGGTGCCTCGGCGGACGGAATGTATCCGCCGTGTATGCCCGCCTCCTTGAATCCCCGTGTCATCCGACGACAAGGGGAGAACCATGCACAGGAATGTTCGCCGCGCCCTGACCACCCTGAGCGCGGTCGCGGCCGTCATGGTCACCGGTCCGGTCGCGGTCGCGGCACCGATCGTGAACGCGTCGGAGGCCGCCGTGGCCGCCAGACCCGCCTTCAAGATGCCGTTCGAGTGCAACCAGACGTGGCTCGGCAGCAACTGGTCGGGGCACAGCCCCGCCCACTCCATCGACTGGAACCACTACGACGCGAACGGCAACCCGGACGACACCGGGCGCAGGGTGTTCGCCAGCGCCGGCGGCACGGTCCTGGACTCGTACTACTCCACGACCAGTGGGTACGGGAACACGATAGTCATCGGCCACGGGGGCGGCTGGCAGACGCGTTACGCCCATCTGCAGACGCGTTCGGTGCAGGCGGGCGACACCGTCGGCGTGGGGCAGAAGATCGGCGAAGTGGGCAACACGTCCGCCCTCTACGACCTCTCGCCCCACCTGCACTACGAGCAGAAGCTCGACGGGGCGGTCGTCGTCGCGGTCGTCCAGGGTGTGACCTGGAGCGACTACCTCAAGCGCAACCAGGTGAGCAACAACAGATGCTGACGCGCCGCCGGGTGCCGCCGGGCACCCGGTGACCTCCGTGCGGGACGCGGGTGCGACGGCGGTCGCGCCCGCGTCCGTCCCCCACGCCCCGGCTCAGCGCATCGCGCGCAGCTTGGCGTCCACGAGGCCCGCCTCGTCGGGCACGTCCAGCCGGTGCCAGGTCGCCAGGGAGCGGCGGAAGTAGTGCCGCGCGGTCTGCTTGCGGCCGGTCGCGTCGTGCAACTCGCCCAGCAGGCAGGCCACCCGGGCCTCGGCGCGGCGGTCCCCGAGCTGCTGCTGCACGGCGAGTGCCCCGATCAGCAGCGCCGAGGCCTCGCCCGCGTCGCCCTGGCGCAGGCAGAGTTCCGCGATGCTCTGCTGCACGTACGCCGCGCAGTGCAGGTCGGCCAGCTCGTCGAAGATGCCGAGGGCGCGCTCCAGTTCACCGCGCGCCGCCCGCGGTTCGCCCCGCAGCTCGTGCAGGACGGCGACCCTGCGGCGCACCTGTGCCTCGCGGTGCCCGTCCCCGACGGCGCGGGACAGCTCCAGGGCGCCGCGCAGCCACCCGGCCGCGGTCTCCGGGTCCTTGCGCTCCAGCCAGACGGAGGCGATCGCGTTGCGTGCCACCGCCTCGCCGTGCCGGTCGCCCGCCGCGGCGAAGTCCCGGAGGGCGTCGGTGAACGTCGCCAGCGCGGTGCCGAGATCGCCCACGACCCGGTGGACCGAGCCGGACCCCACCGCGGCGACCGCCTCCCCCGTCGGGTGGCCGAGCCCGGCGAAGAGCGCACGGGCCCGGTCGAAGGACGCGAGCGCGTCCGCGTACCGGTCCTGGTAGAGATGGAGCTGGCCGAGGTTGCGCAGCAGGGCCGCCGCCCGGACGTCGTCGTGACGCGGCATGGCGTCGAGCACGAGCCGGTGGGTCCGCAGCCAGTCCCCGTAGTAGCCGCGCATGTCGAAGAAGCCCGCCAGTTCGATCGCGAGGTCGGCCGCCCGGTCGGTCCGCCCGAGCCGGACGGCGGCGTCGACGGCGGCGACGAGGTTGCGGTGCTCGCTCTCGAACCAGTCCACCGGCCGGGCGCGCACCGTGGGGGCGACAGCGCGCACCGGCCCGTCCGGCAGGCCCCGCACGCCGGGTTCGCCCAGGACACCGAGGAAGCGGGTGGGCATGGCGGCGTTGGCGGAGCGGGCGAGGGCGACGAGGGCGTCGATGACCCGGAGGCGGCGGCGCAGGCGGAGCTCCTGATTGTCCGTCAGGGCCAGTTCCCGGGCGTAGGCACGCAGCAGGTCGTGCATGCGGTAGCGGTTCAGACCGAGATCGTCCCTGCCCACGACTTCGACGAGGTGTTCGTCGAGCAGGGTCTCCAGGCCCCCGGCTGCCTCGCCGTCGCCCCCCGTCGCGACGGCGACGAGCCATCCCGGGACGGCGTCGTCCGGCAGGTCGCCGAACGTACGGAAGGCGTGGGCGGCGGGCTCGGGCAGGTGGCGGTAGCCGAGTTCGGCGCCCGCGCGCACCTCCAGCTCACCGGGGCGGACCGCACCGAGACGCCCGCGCTCGTCACGCAGCGAGTCGGCCAGTGTGCCGACGCTCCACCCGGGCCGGTTCACCAGCCGCGCGGCCGCGATCCGTACCGCCAGCGGCAGCGATCCGCACTCGGCGAGGACACGGTCGGCGTCGGCACCCTCCCGGCGCACCCGGTCCGCGCCGACGATGGCCCCGAACAGGGCGCGGGCGTCCTCGCGCCGCATCAGTCCGAGCGGGCACGCGTGCGCCGGCAGTCCGGGCATCCGGCGCCGCGAGCTGACCAGTACCGCCGAGCCGCCGGTGCCCGGGAGCAGCGGGCTCACCTGCGCACTGCCCAGGGCGTCGTCGAGCACGACGAGGAAGCGCCGCTGGGCCAGCCGGGAACGGAACATCGCGGCTCGTTCACCCGTCTCGGCGGGTATGGCGCTGTCGATGACTCCGAGGCCGCGCAGCATCTCGGCGAGGACGTCCGCCGGCTCACGGGGGCATTCGCTCGTCCCGGCCAGGTCGACGAAGAGCTGGCCGTCGGGGAACGCGTCACGCACCCGGTGGGCGACGTGCACGGCCAGCGTGGACTTCCCGGCACCCGGCGGTCCCGACACCGCCGCGACCACGGGCTGCCGGCCGGCGGTGGACAGCAGCTCCTCCAGGTCGGCGACCTCGACGGCGCGGCCGGTGAAGTCGGGGATGTCCATCGGCAGCTGGCGGACGGGAGCGGGCACCGCCGCGCGGCGGCGGCCGACATAGCCGTTGACCTCGGCGCCGATGGCCCGCAGCGACGCGCTCGGCTCGATCCCGAGCTCGGCGGCGATCACCTGCTCCGCCTCGGCGTACGCGGACCGTGCCTCGGCGCCGCGGCCCGCGTCGTGCAGCGCGTGCACGAGCATGCGCCACAGGTCCTCGCGCAGGGGGCTCTCGGCCAGCCGTGACCGCAGCCCGGAGACCAGGTGGGCGTAGTCCCCGAGCCGGAGCCGCAGCTCCAGGCACTCGTCGGCCGCGACCGACCGCAGCCCGTCCATGCGCGTGATGGCCGGGTCCCACACCACGCTGGAGGGCACGTCCTGGAGCACCCCGCCGCGCCACAGCCCCAGGGCCGATTCGTAACCGCGCAGGGCGGCGGCGTCCTCGCCGCGGTCCCGGGAGGCACGGGCCGCCGCGAGCCGCTGCTCGAAGAGCGGCATGTCCACCTCGCCGGGTGCGACGTCCAGCGAGTAACCGGAGAGCTCGGTGCGCAGCCCGGCGACCGCACCCGGGGGCAGCAGCCGCCGCAACGTCCGTACGTAGGTACGCACGTTGGCGACGGCGGACCGGGGAGCGCCACCGGGCCAGAGGACCTCCGTCAGCAGGTCCAGCGAGACGAAGCCGTTCGGCTGGAGCAGCAGGGTCGCCAGTACGGCCCGCGGCTTGGCCCCGCCGATCCGTACCGGAACACCCTGCGCCTTCACCTGGAGCGGCCCCAGGACCCCGAATGTCGGCTCCCCCACCGCGCGCCTCCGTGAATGTCGGCAACTGCGGTGCAGCGTAACGATGTTCGAAGACCGTCGATGTGAATTCCGGGTGACGGCACCCACTCGATCCGGCCGCGCGACCGGTCGCTGCGGGGCTGCGCGCCGATACAGGAGCCGCACGGGATCCCGTCCCCGCGCCGGGGCTGACGGCGCCCCGTGGCAAGGCCGTCACACCAGACCGGATGAACGCGCGTGGCCTCAGGCACCCCCGTCCTCCCTGCCCGCCGACGAGGAGGGATGAGGCCGAGGTGGCCCCGCCTACGCCCGCCCGTGCGGATACGGCGATGCGGCGCCGCTCCCGTCAGGTCTGAGGGACAACCGCACCAGGCTCCGCGACTCGCTGATCAACAGCTCCGGCACATGGTCCTCGTAGAACCGGATCTGCCCGATCACGCCCTCGGTGGCGGAGTGCCGCGCCAACTGCTCCAGAAGCGGATCGAGGTCGGTGAGCGACTCCGCGTGCACCTCCTGGCGTGCGGTGAGAGCCCACCCCGCGCCTGCCCGGTGCAGCTCACCGGTCAGCAGGCCGCCGATGCGCGCCGCCGGCCCGCGCTCGGCGAGGAGGGGGAACACGTCGTCCGACACGGCCACTTCCCCGGCGGGACCACCTGCCGTCGCTCCGGAGGGCCCGCTGCCCGCACCGCAAGTGGTGCCGAGGTGCCACCTCAGCTCGTCCACGAACGCGCCCGGCACCGTGGTGCGGAGGTTCAGCGCGAGATCAACTGCGTACATGTCACCCATCCGTGCAGCGTATGCATGAGCGGTGGCCCGGAGGCATGCGGCCGCACGCCCAGGGGCGGACCCCCGGCCCCGGCCCCCGCCCGCCGGCGGGCAGGACGTGGACACCGCTCTCACACCCCGGCGGTGCAGAACACGCACGCCTCCCAGAACGGCAGCGCGCCCAGCACCCGGTGGCGTACGCACGAGGCCGTCGCGGCCTCCTCCGCACCGGGCAGGACGCCCGCGTCGCTTCGCGCGGTCGCAGGGGCGAACTCCTCCACCATCGCCCGGTACGTACGCAGGTACCCCTCGGCGTGGGGCGGCTCGTACGTCAGCTCCTCCCACCGGTGGCGGGTCAGGGCCAGATCGAGGACGCGCAGCAGGAAGTTCTTGGCGGCGTCCCGCTCCTGCGGCGTGTCCCCCCAGTCGAGCTCCGCCAGGTCGAAGCCGACCACCCCACGCCCCATCACGTTCTGGTCCTGGAGCGTCAGCAGAGCGGCGAAGCGGAAGTCCCACGGTTCGCGGGCCAGGGTGGACGCGGCGAGCATCATCACGTCCACGAAGACCGCGGTGCCGCTGTTGGACAGCCTGAGGTGCCGGCCGTCACCGCCGTGAAAAACGTTCATGCCCCAAGGTTCCCGCTCCGGACCTCACATGAGAAGCCGTCACGGCTCCGCCTGTCTTCCGGTCGGTGGGGGGGGGCGACCACTATTCAGGCGGAGCGACGGTCGCGGTTCAGCCGGAGTGCCGAGACGAGGAAGAACACGCCGCCGAGGAAGGCGTATCCCGCGAGGTTCGCCAGAGTCGGCTCGCCGCTGCCGGCCTGCGTGATGAACGAGGTGCCGGCCAGGACGGAGATGGCGCCGCTGATGATCATCGGCCACTGGCCGCCCAGCTGCCGGCGGACGGCACCCGCGACGAGCTGCACGAGCCCGGAGACGACGGCCCAGGCTCCCCAGATCCGCAGGACGTCCGGGATGCCGGACATGGCGGCGACCGCCAGGCCGATGACGGCCAGCGAGCTGACGGCGATGTTCACGTGGAGGGCGGGCGCCGAAGCTCCGTTGGCCTTCGCGGACCGGACGTCGATGATCGCGGCCACCACGTCCAACAGGGGGTAGACCACCAGGAGCGCCACACTCAGCGGGCCCAGGGTGTCGGCGGTGGCGAACAGGAGACCGGCCCAGACGGCGGCGAACGCGAAGCGCCCGAAGTACAGCTTCCGCAGGGTGGCGGGAACGCCGGAGGACGTGGTGCTGACGAGGGTGACGGTGTCGGTGTTCACGAGGTGCCTTTCGATGACGGGGCAGCGACGCGGAACGGGCGAGCCATCGCGATGCTGCATGAGGGAGAACGTTCGGTCTCTTCGTATTACAGGCGTCCGATGCGCCCCTGTCAAGACCGAACGTTCTACCTCAGCGGCTTGGTAGCCTGGTGACATGAGCCGGAGTCCAGAAGGTGGCATCACGTCCGAAGCGCGAGCGCGACTGCTCGGCACAGCGACGCGGATCTTCTACGCGGAGGGGATCCACTCCGTCGGCATCGACCGGATCACCGCGGAGGCGAAGGTCACCCGGGCCACGCTGTACAGGCACTTCTCCGGCAAGGAAGAGCTCGTCCTCGCGTACCTCGACCAGGCCGACCAGGGGATCCGGGGCCAGATCGAGGCCGCCGTGGCGAGCAGCCCGTCGGCGGCCGACAAGGTCCGGGCCGTCGCCGGTTCCATCACCGAGGGCATCCGGTCCCCCGGATTCCGGGGCTGCGCCTTCCTGAACGCGGTGGCCGAATACCCCGACCCCGCACACCCGATCCACCGGGCCGTCCTGGCCCACCGGCAGTGGTTCCTGAACACCGTCACGGACCTGCTCGCGCAGACCGGCTACGCACCCGCCGAACCGGCGGCCCGGCACCTCGTCATGCTCCGGGACGGCGCCATGGCAGCCGGCTGCCTCTTCGACCCGGTCCTGGTGTCCGAGACCTTCCTGCACGGGGTCGAGGGGATCCTCGACGCGCGTGTCGGCCCGACTCCCGCGCCGGAACGGCGCCCGGAGGCCTGACCGCCCTCCGACCGCCGGCAGGTACGCCATTGACGCCGTGGTCGCCGAGCCGGCACTGCGGCAGCACCGCCCGGTGGTCATGCCCACCTCGGACATCGACGACATGACCAGACTCTGCGGGGATCGCGTACGCCTCGTGGCCGTCTGAGCCGACAACCGCCGCCCGAGCCGGCCGACGGAGCGAGGCACACCGCGCGCCGTCACGTCGCGGAGTTCGACCCTGCCCGCCCGCGCCTGCCGCTCCTCGCCGAAAGACACTCGCGCCTCGCGCGCCATGCCGGTGCGGCGGTCCACGGCACCACGGCGGCGTACCGCGGCAAAGGCGAGGGCTGCGCTGCAGTGGCCGGCGGAGGCGTCCATGGTCGGCGTGACGAGCACCCCTTCAACTGCTCCGAAGCACCCCTTCCAGTAGAGCCGTTGGGAATGCCCCAGCGGCTGTCCGGCCTCGCCTTCACCCCGCGGACGAACCGCCCGAAATGTCGGCTCTTCCAGCATGCGCAACCGGGGGTTGACCATTCCCGCAACCGCCCCTAGGTTTCTCGCAACCCGCTGGTACATCGATTAACCACCCCCGGTTAACGTCCTGGTTGGAGACATCCCGCTGTGCGCTCACCCCTGAGTCGGCGCGGTTTCCTTGCCGCTGGTTCCGGCCTCGCCGCCGCTACCGCGCTGCCCGCAATGTCCGGCTGCTCCACGCTCGCCTCGGCCGATTCCGACCCCGGCACGCTCGTCGTCCACACCCAGCTCGGTACCACCGCGCCGGGCTCACCCACGTACACCGCCGCCGTCAAGGCGTTCGAGAAGGAGAACCCGGGGCTCCGGGTCAAGAACCTCGTCAACGGCGACGACCTCCCCCAGGTGTACGAGACCTCCCGGCTGGCCCGTAAGGAGCCGGACGTGGTCATGGTCAACCTGTACGACAAGACGCTCGCCTGGACCGACGTCGGTGCCACCGTCGACGTCAAGGGCTACCTCGACGACTGGGGGCTGCGCGGACGCGTCCTGCCCGCCGCCCTGACGGAGTGGACCGACGACAAGGGAAGGCTGCGCGCCTTCCCCTATTTCGCCACCAACTGGCCGGTGGCCTTCAACACCCACCTGCTCGACCGGGCCGGCATCGGCTCCGTCCCCACCACCGGGGACCAGCTCATCGGCGCCGCGCGGAAGCTGCGGGCCAAGGGCATCGCCCCCGTCACCGTCGGAGGCAACGACTGGACCGGGCAGAAGCTGCTCGCCCAGATCATCCAGACCTTCCTCACTCCCGAGGAGGCCCGGAAGGTCTACACGACCGGCGACTTCAGCGGAAGCCGAGGAGCCCGCGAGGGCATCGACTACTTCGTGTCCCTGCGGGATGCCGGTGTCTTCGCCGACAAGGCGCAGGGGCTGACGTCCGACACGATGACCACGCAGTACAACACGGAGGCGGCCGCCATCCAGTCCGCGATGTCCTCCGCGCTGGCGAAGGTCCCCGCGAAGACGGCCGGGCACACCGAGATCGGCGGCTGGCCGCTCGCGCCGGGCGCCGCCCACGAGAAGCCGACGATCCTTCGCTCGTACACCCTCATCGGCTTCTGGGTCAGCCCCAACGGAGTCAAGAAGCTGTCGTCCGTCGAGAAGTTCCTCCGCTTCATGTACCGCCCCGACATCGTGTCGCGCTTCATCACCGAGAGCGGCAGGGACATGGCGCTGGTGACCGACACGGTCAGCAGGGACTTCCCGCTGGTGGCCGAGGCCCAGCAGCTCGGCGACCGGGTCGGCCAGGCGCTCCTGCCCGACCTGTACGTCCCGCCGACCGCCACCCAGCCGCTGATCACCGCGACCAGCACCGCCTTCACCCGGGGTACGAGCGCCGCGTCCGTGCGCTCCGCCCTGGAATCCGCCTACCGCACGGCCTGATCCGCGCGCCCGAGCCTTCTGCGAGTCCTCCATGACGATGCTCTCGTCCGCCCCGGGCGGCGCCTCGGTCCGCGGGCCGGTCACTCCCCCTCCGTCCACCCCCACCACGAAGCGCCGCACCCAGGGCGGGGTCGTCCTGGCCGTACCCGCGCTGGTCTGGTACCTGGTCTTCATGGTCGGCCCGCTGGTCGCCATCTTCGTGATCGCCGCCCTGCACTGGCCCGGCATGCTCCAGCCGGTCTCCTTCGCCGGCACCGGCAACATCAGCGCGGTCCTGGACGACCCGGTCTTCTGGGACGCGGTGCGCAACACCGCCGTACAGCTCGCCGTGGCCGTGCCCCTGATGATCGTCGGGGCGTACATGCTCGGGTACTACGTGGCGCAGAAGCCGCCGGGCCACCGCGTCCTGAGGTACCTGCTCTTCATCCCCGGGCTGATCTCCACCCCCGCCAAGGCGATGGTGTTCTACGCGGTCCTCTCCCCGGACGGCCTGCTCAACGGGGCGCTGGACAAGGTGGGGCTCGGCTCGATGACCGACGCCTGGCTCGCCTCGCCCTCCACCGCGCTCGCCTCCCTCATCCTCCTCGACGTGTGGAGCGGCGTCGGGTTCACCGCCGTGCTCTTCGCGGCCCGCCTCGGCAGCGTGCCGGACGAGATCGGCGAGGCCGCTCAGCTCGACGGCGCCGGGCACTGGCGGGCCATGTGGCGCATCCACTTCCCCGTCATCCGCGACTTCGTGGGCGTCGTGACGATGCTGCAGTTCCTCTGGACGCTGTTCGGCTCCGCGCAGAACGTCCTGCTGCTCACGCAGGGCGGACCGGGAAGCTCGTCGACGACGTTGTCCTTCCTCGTGTACCAGAAGGCGTTCATCGCGGCCGACCTCGGCTACAGCCAGACCGTCGGTGTCGTCCTCTTCCTGGTCGGTCTGGCCGGGCTGCTGACCATCCGTCGCGTCTTCCGCCAGAACTACTGATCGGAGCGGTCCCATGAAGTTCGGAAGGTCCTGGCTGCCGGCGCACATCTTCGCCTGGCTGTACATGGTGCTGCTGGTCGTCCCCCTCTACTACCTGCTGGTCTCGGCGTTCAAGACGAACGACCAGATCTTCGGGAGCCCCTTCTCCCTGCCCACGTCGCTCTCCACCACCAACTTCACCGAGTCGTTCACCTCGGCCCACCTCGGTCCGGCCGTCGTCAACTCGCTGCTCGTCACCGTGCTGGCGCTGGTCCTGACCCTGGCGCTGGCGATACCGGCCGCCTTCGCCATCGCCCGCACCGAGGGGCGGCTCGGAGCCCTGGTGGAGCGGGTGTTCTCGCTGGGCTTCCTGGTGCCCACGTTCGCCGCGCTCTTCCCGACGTTCCTGCTGGCGGCCGCGACCGGGCTGTTCCACACCCGCGCGTTCATGGTGCTGTTCCTGCCCGCCACGGCGATGCCGCTCTCCGTCGTCATCCTGGTGCAGTTCATGCGGACCATCCCGCGCGAGATGGAGGAGGCGGCGCGCATGGACGGCGCGTCCACCTTCGCCGTCCTGCGGCACGTGTACACACCGATGTGCATGCCGGGGATCGCGACGATCCTGCTGCTGAACTTCCTGACCTTCTGGAACGAGTACCTCTACTCGCTCGTCATCATCGGCCCCGACCCCGATCTCCGGACGGTGCAGGTCGCCCTGCCCACGCTGAAGTCCCTGACGGGCACGGACTACGGCATCCTTACGGCGGGCACGGTGCTGACTCTCGTCCCGGTCTGGGTGGTCTACACCGTGCTCCAGAAGCGGATGCAGCAGGCCCTCGTCAGCGGAGCGGTGAAGATGTGAACCAGTCCCAGGAAGCACGTGCCGTCGTACGCCCCACGATCAAGGCCGTGGCGGCCGCGGCCGGGGTCTCGACCGCGGCGGTCTCCCAGGCCGTCAACGGCACCGGCCGGATCTCGGAGGCCACCCGCCGCCGGGTCATGGACGCGGCCACCGAGCTGGGCTGGTCCCCCAGCGCCTCGGCGACGGCACTGCGCCGGGCCCGTACCCGCACGATCGCGCTCGTCGTCCGGCGGCCCACCGACGTGCTCGGCTCCGACCCGCACTTCAGCGAGCTGATCACCGGTCTGGAGGGCGAACTCGCCCCGCGCGGCTACGGTCTGCTGCTCCACCTGGTCGCCGACATGGCGCAGGAGAACGCGCTGTACGAGCGTCTCGTAGCGGAGGGCCGTATCGACGGCGCCGTGCTGACGGACGCCCGCGCCGACGACCCGCGCCCGGAGCTGCTCCGGGGCCTCGGGCTGCCCGCCGTCCTGCTGGGCGCCCCGGACCCCGGATCACCCGTGCCCCGGGTAGGGCTCGGGCAGCAGGGCGCGGGCATAAAGGAGGCGGTCGCCCACCTGCTGGAGCTCGGGCACCGGCGCGTCGCCTACATCGCGGGCCCGGCCGAACTCCTGCACACCCGGTTGCGCCTGAGCGCGTTCGAGGAGGCGCTGGCCGAGGCAGGGCTGAGCCCCGTGGCCGTACGGCACAGCGACTTCACCGAGCGGGCCGCCGTGGAGGTCACCGAGGAGCTGCTCGCGCTGCCCGGCCGGCCGACGGCCCTGGTGTTCCCCAACGACTCCATGGCCGTCTGCGGCATCGGCACGGCGCAGCGCGCGGGGCTCCGGGTGCCCGACGACCTGTCCGTCGTCGGCTACGACAACCTCTCGCTCGGCCGCTGGGTCCACCCCCGGCTCACCACCGTCGACCAGCAGGTGCAGCGCGTCGGTGCCGCCGCCGCCCGCACCCTGCTCGCCGGGTGCGGGGAGGACGTGCCTCCGCCCGTGCTCGACGGCCGCCCACGTCTGGTCGTACGCGAGTCGACCGGCCCGCTGGCACCCCCGACCTGAACCGCCGCACCACCCGGCACCACCCGCACATCGAAGAGGACCCGGAAACACCATGCGACGCCACAGCGCCCAGCTCACCCACGACTCCGCCGTCCTCCCGTGGCTCGGCGCCAACTTCTGGTCACGCACCGGCGGTCCGCTGATGTGGCGGAACTACGAGCCGGAGACGGTGCGCGAGGAGCTGGCCGTGCTCAGGGAGCACGGCCTGAACATGACCCGGTCCTTCTTCTACTGGCCCGACTTCCACCCCGAGCCCGGGCGCATCGACGAGGAACTCTGCGACCGCTTCCGCGACTTCCTGGACGCCCACCACGAGCAGGGCATGGGCACGGTCCCCACCTTCATCGTCGGCCACATGTCGGGCGAGAACTGGGACCCGGCCTGGCGCGGTGACCGGGACCTGTACGAGGACGTGTGGCTCGTCGGCCGGCAGGCGTGGTTCGTCTCGCAGATGACCCGCCGTTTCAAGGACCACCCGGCGGTCACCGGCTGGCTGATCACCAACGAGATGCCCGGGTACGGCCGGATCTACCAGGTCGACCCCCCGTCCAGCGACGTGGTCACCGCCTGGGCGCAGTTCATGTGCGACGCCGTGCGCGCGGCGGGCGGCACCCAGCCGGTGTCGCTCGGCGACGGCGCGTGGGGCATCGAGGTGACCGGCCGCGACAACGGCTTCTCCCTGCGGGAGACCGCCGAGTACGTCGACTTCGTCGGGCCGCACGTCTACCGCTCGGACACGGACCGGCCGCGCCAGCACTACCGGGCCGCGTTCGAGTGCGAGCTCGCCGCGGTCACCGGCCAGCCGGTCGTCCTGGAGGAGTTCGGGCTCTCGACGGACACGGTCTCGGCCGCGAACGCCGGGATCTTCTACCGGCAGACCCTGCACAACTCGCTGCTGGGCGGTGCCACCGGCTGGATGGCGTGGAACAACACGGACTACGACGACCTGTGGGAGCAGTCGCCGTACGACCACCACCCCTTCGAGATGCACTTCGGGATCACCGACAGCTCCGGACGGCCGAAGGAGCCGCTGCGCGAACTGGCGGCCTTCGCGAAGGTCCTGGACCAGGTCGACTTCCCGCGCTGCCACCGCACCGACGCGGACGCGGCCCTCGTCGTCCCCGCCTTCCTGGAGCGCGGCTACCCGTACAGCCGGCCCGCCGACCGCCCGCTGATCTTCACCTCGCTGCACCAGGGGTACGTGGCGGCGCGGGGCGCCGATCTGCCGGTCGCGTTCGCCCGGGAGGCGGACGGGCTGCCGGACGACGCCTCGCTGTACCTGCTGCCCTCGACCCGGCAGCTGACCACCCGCACCCGCCGCGCGCTGGAGCGCCGGGCGAAGGAGGGGGCCACGGTCTACCTGTCGTTCTGCTCGGGCGAGTACCCGACGACGCGCGGCCCGTGGTTCCACGACCTCGACGGACTGTTCGGGGTCGAGCTCCAGCTGTCCTACGGGGTCGCCGAGCCGATCGAGGACGACGTCCTGGAGATGACGTTCACCGAGGACTTCGGCTCGATAGCGGCGGGCGAGGTCCTGACCTTCCCGGTCGCGGGCAACGAGGACAGCCGCGCCTATCTGCCGGTCGTCCCTGACGGCGCGCGGGTCGTGGCCACCGACGCGCACGGCCGCCCCGCGCTCCTGCGGTACGAGACGGGCGCGGGCCGCACCGTGCTGGCCACCTATCCGCTGGAGCACATGGCCGCCCGCACGGCCCGTGCCAACCCGGAGCAGACCCACCGGCTGTACGCGGCGCTCGCCGAACTCGCCGGTGCCGCACGGCCGGTCACGGTCGGGACGCCGTACGTGAGCGCCGACACGCTGGTCCGGGAGGACGGCACGCGTTTCGTGTGGCTGGTGAGCCAGTCCGCCGAGGAGCTGACGGTGCGCCCGTCGGCGGACGGGGTACTGCGCGAGCTGACCGGCGGCGACCCGGTGCGGGACGTGATCCTCGCCCCGTACGGGGTGCGCGTGCTCGAACTGCGCTGACCGCCCCGACCCCTGAGGAGCCACCCGATGTCCGAGCCGTTGTTCCGCGACCCCGTTGTGCCCGTCGCCGACCGGGTGCGCGACCTGCTGTCGCGGATGACGCTCACCGAGAAGGTGGGCCAGGTCAACCAGCGGATGTACGGGTGGGACGCGTACGAGCGCACCCCGTCCGGGCACCGGCTGACGGACGCGTTCCGTGCGGAGGTGGCCGCCTGGGACGGGATGGGCGCGCTGTACGGGCTCCAGCGCGCCGACCCCTGGTCGGGTGTGACGGCGGAGACCGGGATCGGTGCGGCGGACGGGGCACGGGTCTCCGACGCCGTTCAGCGGCACGTCGTCGAGAACACCCGGCTCGGCATCCCCGTCCTGCTGGTCGAGGAGATGCCGCACGGCATGCAGGCCCTGGACGGGACCGTGCTGCCGGTGAACCTGGCGGTCGGCGCCACCTGGAATCCGGAGCTGTACGAGGAGGCGGCGGCGCTCGCGGCCTCGCAGCTCCGTTCCCGCGGCGGCCATGTGGCGCTGGTCTCCGCGCTCGACCTGGTGCGCGATCCGCGCTGGGGCCGCGCGGAGGAGTGCTTCGGGGAGGACCCCTATCTGGCTGCCCGGTTCACCGAGGCGCTGGTGCGTGGGGTGCAGGGGCCGGCCGGGGAGCGCATCGGGCCGGACCGCGCGGCCGTCGTCCTCAAGCACTTCGCCGGACAGGGGGCCACGGTCGGCGGCCGTAACAGCGCGGCCACCGAGCTGGGCGTGAGGGAGCTGCACGAGATCCATCTGGTGGCGGCGCTGGCGGGCGTACGGGCCGGAGCCGCGGGCGTCATGGCCGCCTACAACGAGTTCGACGGCGTCCCGTGCGCGGCGAACCGTCATCTGCTGACGGAGGTGCTCCGGGAGCGGTGGGGCTTCGGCGGGCTGGTGATGGCCGACGGGCTCGCGATCGACCGGCTGGTGCGGATGGCGGGCGATCCGGTGGCGGCCGGGGCCATGGCGCTGCGGGCCGGGACCGATCTGAGCCTGTGGGACGACTGCTACCCACGGCTGGCTGAGGCGGTCCGGCGGGGCCTGGTCGACGAGTCCGCGCTCGACACGGCGGTGGGGCGCGTCCTGGCGCTGAAGTTCCGCCTCGGCCTCTTCGAGAGCCCGTACACCACCGCGCGGCCCCCGGTCCCCGGGCGCCTGGAGGTTTTGAGCGAGCGCATCGCCCGCGAATCCGTCACCCTTCTCGCGCACGACGGGGTGACGCTGCCGATCGGCGGCCGCCGGATCGGGACCGTCGCGGTCCTCGGGCCGAACGCCGATTCCGTTCCGCAGCAGATCGGCGACTACACGGCGCCGCAGCGGCCGGGTACGGGCGCAGGCGTGCTCGCCGGGATCCGGGCGGCGGCTCCCGGGGGCACCGGCGTCACGTACGCCCGGGGATGCGGGCTGGTGGGCGGAGACCTGTCGGGCCTGCCGGAGGCGGTGGCGCTCGCCTCCGCGGCGGATGTGGCGGTGCTGGTGCTCGGGGGATCGAGCGCGCGCGAGCCGGACACGCGTTTCGACGCCAACGGGGCGGCTGTCGTGGCCGCGGGCAACCCGGTGGAGATGACCTGCGGCGAGGGCGTCGACCTGGCGGAACTGGGACTGCCCGAAGGCCAGTCGGCGCTCCTGGACGCCGTCGCCGCGACCGGGACCCCGGTGGTCGTGGTGCTGGTCCAGGGCCGGCCGCACGCCCTGGACGACCTCACCGGCCGGGCGGCGGCGGTGCTGAGCGCCTGGTATCCCGGGCCGTGGGGCGGAAGAGCGGTCGCGGACGTGCTGTTCGGAGCGGCACAGCCGCAGGGGCGGCTGCCCGTCTCCGTGCCCCGCTCGGCGGCCCAGCTGCCCGTGTTCTACAACGGAAAGGACCACGGCTACCGGGGGTACGTCGATCAGCGGGCCACGGCGCGGTTTTCGTTCGGCCACGGGCTCGCCTGTACGACGGTCGAGTACGGCACGCCCCGGCTGTCCCGGGCGTCCGTGGCGGCGGACGGACTGGACGGGCCGGCGGAGGGCGGAGTGCCCCCGCTCAGCTGCGTGGTCGCCGTCGCCAACACCGGCGGCCGGCCGGTGCGGGAGACGGTGCAGCTCTACGTGCGCCGGGTGTCCGGCGGGACCTCGTGGCCCCGCGTGCGCGAGCTGCGCGGTTTCCTCCAGGTCGACCTGGCGCCCGGCGAGAGCGCCGAGGTCGCCTTCCTCATCGGCGCGGCGACCCTGGCCTCGTTCACGCACGCCCACGCGTGGGCCGTGGAACCGGGCGAGTTCGCGATCGAGACGGGGCCCTCCTCGCACCGCACCGACGCCGCCCGGCTGGTGGTGACGGCACCGGCCCGGTGAGATCCCCGGCCGGCCGGGCCCCGGGCGGCGACCCCGGGACGGCCGGACCGCTCACTGCACGCGTGCGGAGGACCTGCCGTCGTCCTCGTCGTCATCGTCGTCGTCGCCCGGGATGTGGACGTCGAAGACGTTGATGTTGATCTCGACGACCTCCAGACCCGTCATCGTCTCCACCGCGTCGGTCACATGGGTCCTGACCTTGTCGGCGAGTTCATGGATCGGGATGCCGTACTCGACCTCGATGTCGACGTCGACCGCCGTCTGCTTCTCCCCCACCTCCACCTTCACACCACGTCCGCCGCCGGAGGACCCGCCCACGCGTCCCGCCACCGCGCCCATCGCCTTGGACGCTCCCCGGCCCACCGAGTGCACGCCCTCGGTCTCCCGGATGGCGATTCCGGCGATGGTGGCCACCACTCCGTCGGCGATGGTGGTCCTGCCACGCGTCTTCTCACCCGAACTTCCGCCCGAGGTCTCGAATTCAGCCATGACTGCCTCACAGAGAGTTGATGCGGCGAGGCTGCTCGCTTCCTCGCCGGCTCCTCACTTCACTGTGCGCCTGACCGCCGTCCCCCGCCATCGAGGCATACGCAGCGCTCGCCCCGGCCACGCTCCGCGACCGGCCGCCGGTGATGTCCGCCCGGGAGCCGGGCGTGCGCAGCATCACCCTGGACAGCCACCGTGACCGCCGGGTAACTTTTGACCAGGACTGAGCAAGCGCTTAGCCACTGCGACCGAAGCTGAAGCTGACATCAGGAGGCATCCCGTGCGCCGTACGGTTTACAACGAGGACCACGAGGCGTTCCGGGAGACCATCCGCGCCTTCATCGAGGCCGAGGTCGTACCCGTCTACGACGAGTGGTTCGCGGCGGGCCAGGCGCCCCGCGACTTCTACTACAAGCTCGCCGAGCTGGGCATCTTCGGCATCGAGGTGCCCGAGGAGTACGGCGGCGCGGGCGAGGAGTCCTTCAAGTTCGAGGCCGTCCTGTACGAGGAGACCGCCCGCGCGGGCATCTCCTTCGGCGGCTCCGGCGTGCACGTCCTGCTCTGCCTGCCGTACCTCAAGGCGTACGCCACCGAGGAGCAGAAGAAGCGCTGGCTCCCGGACTTCGTCTCCGGCAAGTCCATGTACGCGATAGCCATGACCGAGCCGGGCACCGGTTCGGACCTGGCCGGCATGAAGACCACCGCCAAGCTCTCCGAGGACGGCACGCACTACGTCCTCAACGGCGCCAAGACCTTCATCACCGGTGGTGTGCACGCGGACAAGGTCATCGTCTGCGCCCGCACGGACGCCCCCAAGGCCGACGACCGCCGTCACGGCATCTCGCTCCTGGTGGTCGACACCAAGTCCGAGGGCTACTCGGTCGGCCGCAAGCTCGACAAGCTGGGCCTGAAGGTCTCCGACACCGCCGAGCTGGCCTTCGTGGACGTCAAGGTGCCCGTCGACGACCTGCTGGGCGAGGAGAACAAGGGCTTCTCCTACCTCGGCCAGAACCTCCCGCAGGAGCGTCTGGGCATCGCCGTCGGCGCGTACGCGCAGGCAGCCGCCGCCGTGCGGTTCGCCCAGCAGTACACGCAGGACCGCACGGTCTTCGGCAAGACCGTCGCCTCGTTCCAGAACACCAAGTTCGAGCTGGCCGCCTGCAAGGCCGAGGTCGACGCGGCCGAGGCCGTCTGCGACCGCGCCATCGAGGCCCTGGACGCCGGCGAGCTCACCCCCGCCGAGGCCGCCTCCGCGAAGCTGTTCTGCACCGAGGTCGCGCACCGCGTGATCGACCGCTGCCTCCAGCTGCACGGCGGCTACGGCTTCATGAACGAGTACCCGATCGCCCGTCTCTACACGGACAACCGGGTCAACCGCATCTACGGCGGCACCAGCGAGGTCATGAAGTCGATCATCGCCAAGTCCATGGGTCTCTGAGAACGGCTACGTTTCTCCTCCATGAGCGAAGCACTTGACTCCCTGCTCGATCTGCTCGACCTCGAGCGGATCGAGCAGGACATCTTCCGGGGCATGAGCCGTTCGGCGGTCGTGCCCCGCGTCTTCGGCGGCCAGGTCGCGGCACAGGCCCTGGTCGCCGCCGGGCGCACGGTCCCCGACGACCGGGGTGCCCACTCCCTGCACGCGTACTTCCTGCGCCCCGGGGACCCGGGCGCGCCGATCGTCTACAGCGTGGACCGGATCCGCGACGGGCGGTCCTTCACCACCCGCCGGGTCGTCGCCGTCCAGCACGGCAAGCCGATCTTCCACCTCTCGGCGTCGTTCCAGGTGCACGAGGAAGGCATGGACCACCAGGCGGTCATGCCCTCCGCGCCGGACCCGGAGACCCTGCCGACGGCGGCGCAGATGCTGCCCCGGTACGCGGACCGCTTCACGGACCCGCGCATGGTCGACCGGCTGCTGGAGGCCCGGGCCGCGGTCGACCTGCGCTACGTGGACGCCCCGCCGTTCGCCACCGCGGGTGAACCGCGCGAGCCGCGCTCCCAGGTCTGGTTCAGGACGCACGGCAAGCTGGCCGACGACCCGCTGCTGCACGTCTGCATGGCGACGTACGTCTCCGACATGACGCTGCTCGACTCGGTGCTGCTCGCCCACGGGCGCGGCGGCTGGTCGGTCGGCGACGTGGTGGGCGCCAGCCTGGACCACGCGATGTGGTTCCACCGCCCCTTCCGGGCGGACGAGTGGCTGCTGTACGACCAGGAGTCGCCCTCCGCGTCCGGCGGGCGCGGCCTCGGCCAGGCCAGGATCTGGACGGCCGACGGCAAGCTGGCCATCACGGTCATCCAGGAGGGCCTGGTCCGCGTCCCGAGGGACTGAAGTCCGCACATTCGGACATACTGCGCAGCATGAGTGACGACCGGTCCGGCGACAGCGAGTCCACGTTCACCGTCGTCGTCGCGGCGGCCGCCAATCTCGGCATCGCCGTGGCGAAGCTGGTGGCGGGACTGATCAGCGGTTCGAGCGCGATGCTCTCCGAGGCCGCGCACTCGGTCGCCGACACCGTCACCGAGGTCATGCTCCTCACCGCGCTCAAGCGGAGCGAGAAGCCCGCCGACGAGGACCATCCGCTGGGCTACGGCCCCGAGCGGTACATCTGGGCGATGCTCGCGGCCGTCGCCACGTTCGTCGGCGGCGCGGTGTTCTCCCTGTACGACGGCATCCACACCCTGATGCGGGGTGAGGAGCTGGGCGATCCGCTCGTCTCGTACCTCGTGCTCGCGGTCGCCTTCCTGCTGGAGGGCTTCTCGCTGCGTACGGGGATCCGGCAGGTGCGCGGTGAGGCCGCACGGCTCCGGGTGCCCGCGCAGCGATATCTGCGCCGGACCCCCGACACCGCGGTCAAGGCCGTGGTGATGGAGGACTCGGCCGCCCTGGCCGGGCTGCTGCTGGCGGCCGGAGGCCTGCTCGGCGGGCAGCTCTCCGGCTCCGGGGTCTGGGACGGCATCGCCTCGGTCCTCATCGGCGTACTGCTGGTGTACGTGGCGTGGGTGCTCTGCCGGTCCAACGCCCAGCTGCTGATCGGCAGGCCGCTGCCGGCGGAGATGCGGACCGGGGTGCGCGAGGAGCTGCTGTCCGTGCCGCACATCGTCGAGGTGCTGGAGCTGACCACGCTGATCCAGGGGCCTTCGGAGATGCTGGTCGCCGCGAAGGTCGACTTCCGGGACGCCTCGACTGCCGCGCAGATCGAGTGGGCGTGCGAGGAGGCGGAGGAGCAGCTGCGGGAGCGTTATCCGTCGATCCGGCGCGTGTACCTGGACCCGACACCGGGGCGCGCGCAGCGGGCCGCGGCGCGCTCCGGCGACTGAGGCGGGGCGCGGGCAGCCGGCTCCGGGGCCACTGTCCGCTACCGGCCGGATCTGGCCAGGGCCGTGTGCGGCAGGGCATTCGGTGGCAGAACGGGCTACACCGCGACAGCGTTCAGGCCCACCTGACGCCCTCATGCCGGTGATCGACCTCACGCACTGCCACGCCGAAGCCCGCCCGGCCCGAGGCCTGTTGGCCGCCCAGCCGTACCTGTGGCCACGCACCGCGGCAGCCCTGGGGCCACAGCCCCCCAAAGGGCCATCTTTCAGCCGATCCCGAACAGTCGGCACCCCCGCATTCAGTTATTTGCCTTTTTATCTTGCATGTCGATCTTTGACGTACCTCATGTACGGATTCACATCATCCGGAGGCTCGAATTCCAGCCATGATCAGTAGATTCATTGCATCTGCGGTCATGAACCGATGTCCTTGCTGAGGTCGCCTCAACCAGCCCTGGCCGCACGCGGGCAGGCGCATCCCCCCACCACCGAGGACCTTTTGATGACGGACATATCGGAGGCCGGTCCCTGGGTACTGGCGCTGGCCATGACGGCCGTCGCGCTCGCCCTGGCACTCCTCCACCTCCGCACACGCCGGTCGAACGCGGCACTGCGTGCGGAGGTTCGCGCCGAAGCACGGGCCGCCGCCGGCAGGTACCAGGCCCTGGAGGCCGACGCGCGGACCGGCGCACATGCTGCGGCCCAGGCCGCGGAGGCCCGCTACCGGTCCATGGAATCCGCCCTCCTCACCGAGGTGCAGGAGGCCGAGCGCGCCAGGCTCGGCGCCGAGCAGCAGGGCGGCCGGACAGCCGGGGAGCTGGCGTACTTCGTCGACACCCGGCTGCCGGCCCTCGTCACGCACCTGAGGCACCGTCATGTCCCCGTCCCCGGAACGCAGGACCCGGCGCTCGCCCACACCGAGGTCGGGACCCTCCTGGAACGCGCCCTGAACCAGGTCGCCCAGGTCGTCGTCGACACCGAGCAGCGGGTCGACGCCGGCGCCCAGGCCGTGCTGCGGGACACCACCGCCGACATCCAGGCCAAGTCCTACCGCCTCCAGGAGATGATCGAGGAGGCGCAGTTCGCCTTCGACGACCCGGAGATCGCCAAACGCCTGGTCTCGATGGACCGCACGAACGAGGAGAACCTCCGGCAGATCCAGGCGACCGGCGTGCTCTGCGGGGCCTGGCCGGGGCTGACACGGAGCGACTCCCACCTGGGTGACATCGTTGCCGGAGCCCAGTCCCGCATCGCGGGCTACCAGCGCGTCCAGATCACCAGCCAGCTCTCCGACCCGGTCGGGGTGGTGGCCAGAGCGGTGGAGCCGCTCGCCGTGATCGTCGCCGAGCTGCTCGCCAACGCGGTGCACCACACCCCTCAGGGCACGCGGCCCGTCGACGTCAGCCTGCACCAGGTGCAGGCAGGGGCGTGCGTCGTGATCGACGACCCCGGCGTGGGCATGACGGACGAGGAGCGTGAGTTCGCCGCACGCATGCTCTCCAGTCAGCAGGGCGTCCTGCTGACCCATCTGGGAGATCCGCCGCGCGCGGGGTTCGCCACGATCGGCCGTCTGGTGCAGCAGTTCGGTTTCACGGTCACGGTGGACAAGCCCTCGTCGTACGGCGGCGTGCGGGCCGTGGCGTTCATCCCCGATCACCTGCTGATGCTGATGGATGAGGTGGCCCAGCCCATGTCCGCCATGTCCCCCGCCCTGCGCAAGCCGGAGCCGCCCAGGCAGGAGAGCCCCGCGCCGGCTCCGGCCGCCGGGCCCGGCGGCGCCGTCGAGCTGCCGCGGCGGCGACGCCAGCGGGCCACCGCGGACACGGACCGGGCCGATCGGCAGGGCCCGGACCCGGCGCATGCGATCAGCCCGGACCAGGCGGCCGAGACGTGGGGCGCCTGGCAGACCGGCACCATGCGCGGATTCGAGGACGCGCACACCGACCAGGAAGAAGGCACGCAGTCATGACCGTCGTTCCCAAGCGCCCCCTTCTCAGGGACATGTCCTGGGTGCTCACGCCGCTCCTGGAGGTGCCCGGGGTCCTGCACGCTCTGGTCCTCTCCGGCGACGGGATGATCCAGGGCGCCACCCAGGCCCTCACCCGGGAGGCCGGGGAGGGCGCCTCCGCCATGGCGTCGGCCGTCCAGGGCGCCTGCAAGGAGCTGGTCAGGAAGCTGGCGGGGCAGGAGGAGAGCCCCGTACTGCACCAGGTGGTGGTCAGCACGAACTACGGGTTCGCCTTCCTGATCCCCGCGGGCGACAACACGGTCATGGCGGTCTTCGCACAGCCGACCGTGGACATGGGCGTCATCGCCCACGCCATGCAGGTGCAGGTCTCGAAGCTCGGTGACAAGGTGATGAACTCGCCTGCTCGGGCCCGGGGATGACGCCGGCACCCCGCCGGCGGCTCGTGCCGTCGTTCCTGGCCACCGACCGCGTCCAGCCGACGCGCAACACGCTGGACCGCCTGACCCTGCTGTCGTCCACCGGCGTCACCGCCCTGGACGACCTGACGCACGCGCAGCGCCGGCTGGTCGAACTCCTCCAGGGCGGCCCGCTGGCGCTCGTCGAGGTCGCCGCCCGCCTGGTACTGCCGGTGAGCCTGGTCCGCGTCCTCGTCGCGGACCTCGTCGACAGCTCGCACCTGCACGCCCGCGCCCCCATTCCCGAAGCGAAGGCGCACGATCCCCAGCTGCTAGAGAAGGTGCTCGATGGACTCCGCAGTATCCGATAACACCTTCCTCGACAGCGACGAGCAGACGCTGGTGAAGATCGTGGTGACCGGGCCCTTCGGCGTCGGGAAGACGACGCTGATCAACACGCTCTCCGAGACCGCCCCGCTGCACACCGAGGAGGTCATGACCCAGGCCGGTGCCACGGTCGACGATCTCGCCGGTGTGCGGGACAAGGCCACCACCACGGTCGCCATCGACTTCGGCCGCAGGACACTGCCCGGTGATCTGGTCCTCTACCTGTTCGGCACCCCGGGCCAGAAGAGGTTCAAGCCGCTCTGGGAGGACATCGCACGCGGAGCCCTGGGCGCGGTGGTCCTGGTGGACACCCGCCGTCTCGACGACTCGTTCGACGTCATCGACATGATCGAGCAGCAGGGCCTGTCCTACGCCGTGGCCGTCAACACCTTCCCCGACTCGCCCGACCACCCTCCCGAGGTGCTCCGCGACCACCTGGACCTGGAGCCGCACACCCCGCTGGTGGTCTGCGACGCCCGCGAGACGACGTCGGCCGTGGACGTACTGATCGCGCTGGTGACCCACCTGCTCACCGCCCACCCCGTCCTGGAAGCCTCATGAGCGCCTATCTGCCCCTGGCAGTCCCCCTGCACGGCCCCGACTTCGCCGCGGATCCCGGTCGCGTCTACGCCCGCCTGCGCGCGTTCGGGCCGGTCGCCCCCGTCGAGGTGTCGCCGGGCGTCAGCGGCTATCTGGTGACCGACCGCGACGCCGCTCTCGCCGTACTCAACGACCCCGTCGTCTGGTCGAAGGACCCGCGGGCCTGGGAGAGCGGGCTCCCGGCCGACTCGCCGGTGAAGCCGATGATGGGGTGGCGGCCCAACGCCTTGTTCAACGACGGCGCCGCGCACCGCCGTTACCGGTCGGTCATCACCGACAGCTTCAGCCGGATCGAGCCGCACGACCTGCGCGGACAGGTCGCGGAGATCGCGGACGGTCTGATCAAGGACTTCGCGGACACGGGTGAGGTCGACCTGGTCGGCCAGTACGCCCGGCCGCTGCCGCTGGTGCTGTTCAACGCGATGTTCGGCATGCCGCCCGAGGACGGACCCCGCCTGGTGGCCGCCATGGGCGGCCTGTTCGAGTCCGAACCCGAGCACGCCATCAAGGCGAACGAGGACTTCGGCCGGTACATGGACGAACTCATCGCGCTCAAGGTGCAGGAGCGCGGCGAGGATCTGACGAGCTGGTTCATGGACCACCCCGCCGGTCTGGCACCGGAGGAACTCGCCCACCAGGTGATTCTCACGATGGCCGCGGGGCAGGAACCGACCACGAACCTGATCTCGAACGCCCTGTCGCGCATGCTGTCCAATCCGGACTACTACAGCAGCCTCTCCAACGGCGCCCGCACCGCCCGCGACGCCATCAACGACGTGCTGCGCCACGAGCCGCCGATGGCGAACTACAGCGCGCACTACCCGCGCCGCAACATGCAGATCGGCAGCACCTGGATCCCCGCCGACAGCCTCGTGCTCATCTCGTACCACGCGGCGAACACCACCCCGGACGGCCACGAGGGCCACGACGGCGGCGAGCGCACCGACGGCGGCGCGCACCTCGCCTGGTCCTCCGGGCCGCACGCCTGCCCCGTCAAGCAGCCCGCCCTGCTCATCGCGATCACCGCGATCGAGAGGCTCACCAGCCACCTCGGGGACCTCGAACTCGCCGTGCCCCGCGAGAGCCTGCAATGGCGCCCCGGCCCCTTCCACCGCGCACTGGCGCACCTCCCGGCCCGCTTCGGTCCCATCACGCCGCAGAAAACTGGAGTCACCCCATGGAGCAGCCCCTCGTCCTCGACCCCGCCGGCCGCGACATCCACGGAGAGTCCGTTCTCCTCCGCGAGCGCGGACCTGCGACCCGGGTCGTACTCCCCGGCCCCCTGGACGCCTGGGCCGTCAGCAGCCACTCGCTCCTGAAGGAGCTCCTGACCGACGACCGCGTGACCAAGGACCCCCGCGCCTGGGACGTCTGGCAGCGTGGCGAGATCACCCCGGACATGTGGGTCTACACCTGGGTGGCGGTCTCCAACATGTTCACCGCCGCGGGGCAGGACCACCGCCGCCTGCGCAAACTCATCACCCCCGCGTTCACCGCGCGCCGCATCGAGGCGCTCAGGCCGGTCATCCAGGAGATCGCCGATCGGCTGCTGGACGACGTGGCGCTCCGGCCCGACGGCGCGGTGGACCTGCGCGGCTCGTACGCCCACCCGCTGCCCATGCAGGTCATCTGCCATCTGTTCGGGCTGCCGGAGGAACTCCGGCCGCGCATGGCCCAGTTGGTCGAGAGGGTCTTCGACACGACCATCGAGGACGCCGCGTCGAACTTCGCGGGGCTCCAGCAGATGCTGGGCGGCCTCATCGCGAGCAAGCGGCAGAACCCCGGGGACGACCTGACCAGCGTCCTGATCGCCACCCGCGACGAGGACGGCACCCGTCTGAGCGAAGCCGAGCTGACCGACACACTGCTGCTCATCATCAGCGCCGGCTTCGAGACCACCGTCAACCTCATCGGCAACGCGGTCCGCGCCCTGCTGGAACACCCCGAGCAGCTCCAGCAGGTCACCGGGGGCGGTGCGAAGCGCTGGAACGACGTCATCGAGGAGACCCTGCGCTGGGAGCCGAGCGTGGCCCACCTGCCCCTGCGCTACGCCGTCGAGGACATCGACCTCCCGGACGGTCAGCGCATCACCCGGGGTGAAGCGATCCTCGCGTCCTACGCCGCGGCGGGCCGGGAGCCGGCCCAGCACGGCCCGGACGCCGACCGGTTCGACATCGACCGGTTCGGCAGGGAGCACCTGGCGTTCGGATACGGCGTCCACTTCTGCCTCGGGGCCCCGCTCGCGCGGCTGGAGGCCGATGTGGCCCTGACCACCCTGTTCGCCCGGTATCCGGACCTCGCCCTGGCGTCCCCGGCGGCGGACCTCCCCCAGGTCGAGTCGTTCATCGTCAACGGATCCCAGCGCATAGATGTCACGCTGGGCCGCCCCGCCACGGCCTGACCGGGTGGTGCTCCATGCGGCTGCGCTCCACACCCCCGTTACCGGTGGAGCGGAGCCGCATCGTGAGCTGTGGCCCGCCTCCGGGGCCGGCCACGACGCCGCGGCCGTACCGTCTCCGGTCCGGCTGCGGCCTGCCCGACAGACCCTAGGCCGGACAGGGGGTACGCACTGTGCCGGTCGTGCACGGAACTTTGTCAGCAGCGCAAGGCCGGGGAGGCGATCGCTCCACCGGGCGTCGCCGGCGCGCACCCGGCCGATGACGGCGCACCGAGGCCGGAGTTCCCCCCACAACATTGCGCGGGGTAGCGGAACCCTGCCATCCTGTTGCCCGGGTCATGCGTGTCCAGGAGGGATCATGGAGAGACGGGCCGAGGCTTTTCCTGACGCACCGTGTGGTTCCGGCGAACCGTACGGTCCTGGTGCGGCGTACGGACCTGGTGCGCCTCGCCACCCGGACCGGCGAAGGCCCTTCCGGTGAGCTCGGTCCTGGACACCAGGGACATACCCGCGCGGGATCGTGAGGAGACGATCCGGAGCGCGGTGTGGGAGTCCCTCGTGCGGATCGACATCGACCACCACCTGCCGCCCGAGAACCTCGCGGTCCACATCGGGCTGGACACCGCCGGACCCCTGGCCATCTGCTCGGCGCGAGCGACCTCGATGACCATACGGCGGACCCCGCGCCTGGCACGGGAGGACGAGGAGCCGGCCGTCTTCCTGGGCCTGCAGGTGACAGGCACCAGCCTGGTGGTGCAGAACGACCGCCAGGCTCTGCTGCGGCCCGGGGACTTCGCCCTCTACGACACGGTCACCCCCTACACGCTCCTCTTCGGTGAGGGAGTGGACCACCAGTTCCTCCGGTTCCCCCGCGCGGCGCTCGCGCTGCCCGAGCGGGCGCTCCGGGACGTCACCGCGGTCACGCTCGGCTCCGGCAATCCGCTGGCACGCCTCGCGTCCTCGTACTTCTCCCGGCTGATCGCCGACGAGGGGCTGCGCAGCGGCCCGTACGCGGACGCCGTCGCGGAACCCAGCGTCGAACTCGTCCGTGCCGTCGTGGCGACCCAGCTCGGGAGCCAGGAGCTGGCCGCGGCACCGCTGGAGGCCACGCTGGGCCTGCGGATCACGCGGTACATGCGCGCGCACCTGGCCGATACCGACCTGTCCGCCGCACGGATCGCCGCCGCGCACGGCATCTCGGTGCGCCACCTCTACACGGTGCTGGCCCGGTCGGGCATCTCCCTCGGGGACTGGATCCGCTCGCACCGCCTCGCGGAGTGCAAGCGGGAGCTGGCCGGCCCCCGGGGCCGGACCCGGACCGTGGCGGCGGTGGGACGGAGCTGGGGCTTCGTGGACGCCTCCCATTTCAGCAAGGTGTTCAAGCAGGCGTACGGCGTCTCCCCCCGGGCCTGGCGCGACGGGAACCGCTCCTCGCCGTGAACCGGTGGAGGCGCCGACCGCGGTCGGGCCCCGCCGGACATGGCTGGGCTCCACCGGAGGCGGGAGGCCGGCTCGCGGGCCGGCACCGGCTCAGCCGAGCCCGGTGAAGAACTCCCGTACGTCCTCGGCCAGGAGCCCGGGCTGCTCCAGTGAGAGGAAGTTGCCGCCGCGGTCGAACTCGGTCCAGCGGACGACGTGGTGGTCGCGCTCGGCGAAGCGGCGGATCGCCACGTCGGACGCCAGCGCGACGGCCACCGCGGTGGGGACGGTGCCGCGCTCCTTGGGCGCCCAGGCGGCGGGGTCGTGGGCCATCTCGTAGTAGAGGTGGGCCGAGGAGCCTGCCGTACCGGTGAACCAGTAGAGGCTGACGTTGGTGAGCAGGGTGTCGCGGTCCACGGCGTCCTCGGGCAGCTCGTTCGCCGTGTCCGTCCACTCCTTGAACTTCTCGACGATCCAGGCGAGCTGGCCGGCCGGTGAGTCGTTCAGCCCGTAGGCCACCGTCTCGGGCCGGGTCGACTGGATGACGTTGAAGCCCATCCTGTCGTCGCGGAACTGCTGGAGCCGCTCCAGCCGGGTCTGCTCGCCCTCGGTGAGCCCGGCGAAGTCCGCCGGATCCTCGGAGGGGAAGGTGACCAGCCCGTTGACGTGGACGCCCTTCACCCGCTCGGGGGCGATCCGGCCCATCTCGCCGGCGATCCAGGCACCGCCCCCGTTGCCCTGCACCCCGTAACGGTCGTAGCCGAGGCGGGACATGAGCGCGGTGAAGGCTCCGGCGATCCGGCCGGTGTTCCAGCCCGTCGACGACAGGGGACCGGAGAAGCCGACACCGGGCGTCGACGTGACGACGACGTGGAAGTCGCGCGACAGCGGCTCGATGACGTCGACGAACTGGACGAACGATCCGGGCCAGTCGTGGATGAGCAGCAGGGCGGTGGCGTCGGCCCTGTCGCAGCGCACGTGCGCGAAGTGGATGTCCTGGCCGTCGATCTCCGTGACGTACTGCGGGAACTCGTTGAGCCGCTCCTCGGCCCTGCGCCAGTCGAAGCCGTCCGCCCAGTACGCGGCGAGCTCCTTCAGGTATCCGGCGGGGACGCCCCGCGACCAGTCGTCGACGCCCCGCACCCCGGTGTTCCAGCGGGTCCGGGCGAGCCGGTCGCGCAGGTCGTCCAGGTCCGCCTGCGGGATGTCGACCCGGAAGGGACGGACGGAGGTGTCTGCGGCCGCGGTCTTGCTGCTGTTCTCCATGAATGAAATCCTAGGAGCGGTATAGGCACGCTTCATTCCTATTGGAACGGCGGACCGCGAACGATGCTGGAAACCTCCGCGCGCCTGCTGCGCCTGCTGTCCCTGCTCCAGTCACCCCGCGAGTGGCCGGGCTCCGAGCTCGCCGACCGGCTCGGGGTGAGCGGCCGGACGGTGCGCAACGACATCGAGAGACTCCGCACGCTCGGTTACCCGGTGGACGCCACCCGGGGGTCGACGGGTGGCTACCGGCTCGCGGCGGGCAGTGCGATGCCCCCACTGCTCCTGGAGGACGACGAGGCCGTCGCGGTGACGATCGCCCTGCGCAATGTGGCACGGAGCGCCCTGGCCGGGATGGAGGACACCTCGGGCCGCGCTCTCGCCAAGCTGGAGCAGGTGCTGCCCTCGCGTCTGCGCCGGCGCGTACGCGCCCTGCAGGAGTACGCCGTGCCCGTACCGGCGGACCGCCCGGCGCCGGGCACGGACACGGAGCTGCTGATGACGCTGACGGCGGCCTGCCGTGATCACGAGCGCCTCCGCCTGGACTACCGCGACCACGCAGGGGCGTCGGCCCGCCGGCTCGTCGAGCCCCAGCGCGTGGTCAACTGGGGCCGCCGCTGGTACCTCGTGGCCTGGGACGTGGACCGCGTCGCCTGGCGCACCTTCCGCGTGGACCGGCTCACGCCCCGGCTGCCGGCCGGCCCGCGGTTCGCCCCGCGCGAGGACCCGGAGGGCGGAGCGGCGGCGTACGTCGCGGGCGGCGTGTCGGCGGCGGCCTGGCGCCACCGCGCCCGGGTGACGGTCCACGCTCCCGCCGCAGCGGTGCTGGAGCACGTCAACCCCGCGGTGGGCACGGTCGAGCCCGTCGACGCGGAGACCTGCGTCCTGGAGACCGGAGCCGATTCCCTGGACTCTCTCGCCGTCCACCTGGGCCTGCTCGGCTCCGACTTCACGGTGACGGAGCCGCCCGAGCTGGTCGCCTTCCTGCGGGAGCTGGCCGAGCGGTACGCCCGGTCCACCGAGGGCGGTCAGGCGGGCAGCAGCCCGGCCGCGTCCAGCAGGTAGTCGGTCATCGGGTCGTAGAAGCGCGGGTCGGCCACGTGGTCGTCCAGCGGCACGGTGACCTGGAGGGTGCCCTCCGCTTCGCCGAGGAAGAGCGCGGGGTCGTTGCAGTCCGCGTAGCCGATCGAGTCGATCCCGCGCTGCCCGGCGCACCCGGCCCAGCCGTGGTCGGCCACCACCAGATCGGGCATCGGCCGGCCTTCGCGCTCCAGACCGTCCAGGATGGCGGCCATCGGGACCGGGGAGTGCGTGTGCCACAAGGTCGCCCCGCGCTCCAGCACCGCGACGTCGGCGAACTGGAAGACCATGCCCTCGTCCGCCATGAGGCCGCCGGGGATCCGTACGATCTCGCAGCCGGCGGCCCGCAGGGCGTTCGCGGTCTGCCGGTGGACGTCGAGCAGACCGCCCGGATGCCCGGTCGCGAGGAGCACGCGCTCGCCGTCGGCGGCGGCCTTGCGCAGTCGTGCCGCCATCCGGTCCAGGGCGTCGACCGTCAGCTCCGGGTCGATGGTGTCCTGCCCCTGGCGGTGCTCGGGGTCGTCGTCGACCCCGCACCTCTCGGCCATCACGGCCAGCACGTCCTGCTCGTCGGTCCACCGGTCACCGAGCTCCAGCCCCAGCCAGAAATGGCGGTTGCCGTTGGCGAGCTGGCGGTAGTGGGAGAGGTTGTTGTCGCGGGGGGTGGCGACGTCGCCCGCGATACGGGTGCGGACGAGGTGCTCGACGAGGGCGGCGCGGCTGGGTATCGGCATGCACCCATTGTGCCGTCGGGTACGCGGTGTGTGCCCGGTGTCTCGACCGGCGGGATCAGTTGCCCGGTGTCCCGACCGGCGGGATCAGTGGTCGCCCCGGGGGACTCCCCCGGCCTGCGGCGGGACCGGGTGCCGGGCGGGCCGGGCCGTGGCAGGCCGTGCGGGGGTCTCTGGAGGAGATCAGGGACGGCGGGGCCGCCCACGCCTGATCCGTGCGGCCGGGGCCGCGGGCGTCAGGCCGCGCGGCCCGCCGCCTCGAAGGCGCCCCGCGCCAGCCGGTGCAGCAGGGCGGCCGTCGCCGTGCGGTCCGGGAGGGCTTCGGGGCGGGTCAGGTGGGGAGTGGAGTTCAGCAGGCCGAACACCGCGTGGACGGTGACCCGCGCCTCGCTCTCCGCGAGGCCCGGATAGAGGGCGCGCACGACCTCGACCCAGACCTCCACGTACTGCCGCTGGAGCTGGCGAACACGCTTGCGGTCGGTGTCGCGCAGACGGTCCAGCTCGCGGTCGTGGAGGGTGATCAGAGGGCGGTCGTCCAGGGCGAAGTCGATGTGGCCCTCGATGAGGGCGTCCAGGAGGGCGCCCGGGGAGCCGTCACGGGAGGCGACGTCCTCGGTGACGCGCAGCCTGCCGCCGGCCAGCAGGCGCTCGCTGATGCCGACCAGCAGCTCGGCGAGCATGGCGTCCTTGCCGGGGAAGTGACGGTAGAGACCGGGGCCGCTGATACCGACCGCCGCCCCTATCTCGTCGACCCCGACACCGTGGAAGCCGCGCTCGGCGAAGAGGCGGGCCGCTTCCCTGAGGATCTGCTCGCGGCGGGTGGGAGCCGCGACACGGGCGGCGGCATGGGTGCTCATGGGGATTCATTCTAGACAGGGGGGTTAGCGCTCGTTAACCTGAGCGCCATGCGTTAACGCTCATTAACCACATCCGACTACTGCGGTACGGGCAAGGGGGCTCGACAGGATGCAGCAGGCACCGGTCCTGGCGAGCGCGGCCGATCCCGCCTCGGAGGCCTGGCAGGCCAACGAGGCGGCGCATCACGCGCTCGCCGAGGAGCTGCGCACGCGGCTCGCCACGGCACGTCTGGGCGGGGGTGAGAAGGCGCGGGCCCGGCATGTGGCGCGCGGCAAGCTGCTCCCCCGGGAGCGGGTGGACACCCTGCTCGATCCCGGCTCGCCCTTCCTGGAGCTGGCGCCGCTCGCGGCCGAGGGGCTGTACGGGGGCGCCGCGCCGGCGGCCGGGGTGATCGCCGGAATCGGGCGGGTCAGCGGCCGGGAGTGCGTGATCGTCGCCAATGACGCCACCGTCAAGGGCGGCACGTACTACCCGATGACGGTGAAGAAGCACCTCCGCGCCCAGGAGGTGGCCCTGGAGAACCGGCTGCCCTGCCTGTACCTGGTCGACTCGGGGGGCGCGTTCCTCCCCATGCAGGACGAGGTGTTCCCCGACCGGGACCACTTCGGGCGGATCTTCTACAACCAGGCCCGGATGTCGGGCGCCGGCATCCCGCAGATCGCGGCGGTGCTCGGCTCCTGCACGGCGGGCGGCGCGTACGTCCCCGCGATGAGCGACGAGGCCGTCATCGTCCGGAACCAGGGCACGATCTTCCTGGGCGGCCCGCCGCTGGTGAAGGCCGCCACGGGTGAGGTCGTGACGGCGGAGGAGCTGGGCGGCGGCGAGGTGCACTCCCGCACGTCCGGGGTCACCGACCACCTCGCCGAGGACGACGCGCACGCGCTGCGGATCGTGCGGAACATCGTGGCGACCCTCCCGGACCGCGGCCCGCTGCCCTGGTCCGTGGAGCCCGCCGAGGAGCCGAAGGCGGACCCCGCGGGCCTGTACGGCGCGGTGCCGGTCGATTCGCGTACGCCCTACGACGTGCGGGAGGTCATCGCCCGGGTGGTGGACGGCTCCCGGTTCCAGGAGTTCAAGGCGGAGTACGGCCAGACGCTGATCACCGGCTTCGCCCGGATCCACGGCCATCCCGTCGGCATCGTCGCCAACAACGGGATCCTGTTCTCGGAGTCCGCCCAGAAGGGCGCCCACTTCATCGAGCTGTGCGACCAGCGCGGCATCCCGCTGGTGTTCCTCCAGAACATCTCCGGCTTCATGGTCGGCCGGGACTACGAGGCCGGGGGCATCGCCAAGCACGGCGCCAAGATGGTGACGGCCGTGGCGTGCACGCGGGTGCCGAAGCTGACGGTCGTGGTCGGCGGGTCGTACGGCGCGGGGAACTACTCCATGTGCGGCCGGGCCTATTCGCCGCGCTTCCTGTGGATGTGGCCGAACGCCAAGATCTCCGTGATGGGCGGCGAGCAGGCCGCCTCCGTCCTGGCCACCGTCAAGCGGGACCAGATCGAGGGACGCGGCGAGGAGTGGCCCGCCGCGGACGAGGAGGCCTTCAAGGACCCGGTCCGCGCGCAGTACGAGCAGCAGGGCAACGCCTACTACGCCACCGCCCGGCTCTGGGACGACGGAGTGATCGACCCGATGGAGACCCGGCAGGTGCTGGGGCTCGCCCTGACCGCGTGTGCCAACGCGCCGCTGGGCGAGCCCAGTTTCGGCGTCTTCCGGATGTGATGTGAGGACCTCCATGTTCAGCACTGTTCTGGTCGCCAACCGTGGCGAGATCGCGGTCCGGGTCATCCGTACCCTGCGCGAGCTCGGCGTGCGGTCGGTCGCCGTCTTCAGCGACGCCGACGCGGACGCCCGGCACGTACGGGAGGCCGATACGGCGGTACGGATCGGGCCCGCACCGGCCGCGGAGAGCTATCTGTCCGTGGAGCGGCTGCTGGACGCCGCCCGCCGGACGGGCGCCGAAGCCGTCCACCCCGGTTACGGCTTCCTCGCCGAGAACGCGGGCTTCGCCCGGGCCTGCGCGGAGGCGGGTCTGGTCTTCATCGGCCCGCCCGCCGAGGCCATCTCGTTGATGGGCGACAAGATCCGCGCCAAGGAGACCGTCGCCGCGGCGGGGGTCCCCGTGGTGCCAGGCTCCTCCGGGAGCGGGCTCACCGACGCGCAACTGGCCACCGCCGCACGGGAGATCGGCATGCCCGTCCTGCTGAAGCCCTCGGCGGGCGGCGGCGGCAAGGGCATGCGGCTGGTGCGCGAGGAGGCGCTCCTCGCCGACGAGATCGCGGCGGCCAGGCGCGAGGCGCGCGCCTCCTTCGGCGACGACACCCTGCTGGTGGAGCGGTGGATCGACCGGCCCCGGCACATCGAGATCCAGGTCATGGCCGACGGCCACGGCAACGTCGTGCACCTCGGCGAGCGCGAGTGCTCGCTCCAGCGCCGCCATCAGAAGATCATCGAGGAGGCGCCCTCGGTCCTGCTCGACGAGCGGACCCGGGAGGCGATGGGCGAGGCGGCCGTGCAGGCGGCGCGGTCCTGCGGCTACGTCGGCGCGGGCACGGTCGAGTTCATCGTCCCGGGCAGCGACCCGTCCTCGTACTGGTTCATGGAGATGAACACCCGCCTCCAGGTCGAGCACCCCGTCACCGAGCTGGTCACCGGGCTCGACCTGGTGGAGTGGCAGCTGCGGGTGGCCTCCGGTGAGCCTCTGCCGTACGCCCAGGCGGACATCACGCTGACCGGGCACGCCGTCGAGGCCAGGGTCTGCGCCGAGGACCCGGCACGCGGCTTCCTGCCGTCCGGCGGCACGGTGCTCGCGCTGCACGAGCCGCAGGGCGGCGGGGTGCGGACGGACTCGGGGCTCAGCGAGGGCGTGCCGGTCGGCAGCACGTACGACCCGATGCTGTCGAAGGTCATCGCCTACGGTCCGGACCGGCCCACGGCGCTGCGCCGGCTGCGGGCGGCCCTGGCGGACACGGTGGTGCTGGGCGTGCCGACGAACGCGGGGTTCCTGCGGCGGCTGCTGGCCCATCCGGACGTGGCCGCGGGCGACCTGGACACCGGTCTCGTGGAGCGGGAGGCGGACGGCCTGGTGCCGGGCGGGGTGCCGGAGGAGGTGTACGCGGCGGCGGCGCTGCTGCGGCAGCCGCCTGTCGCGCCCGCCGCCGGCTGGGTCGATCCGTTCTCGGTGCCCAGCGGCTGGCGGCTCGGCGGCACACCCGCCGAAACCTTCCACCACTTCCGTGTCCCGGGCCATGACCCGGTGCGCGTGGGTCTGCGTACGGGGGCGGCAGGCACGGCCGCACTGACGTTCGGTCACGCCGGGGACCGGGAGGAGCCGGCGGACGCCTGCGGTCCGGTGCCGCCGCTGCCGGGTTCGGAGAGGTCCCGGCTCGTCGAGGCGTCCGGACGGCGGGCCGTCGTCGAGCTCGACGGCCTGACGCACACGTTCAGCCTGGTCCCGTCCCCGGACGGGGTGTGGCTCGGCCGGGACGGTGACGCCTGGCACGTCCAGGACCACGACCCGGTGGAGGCGTCCCTCAGCGGCGCCTCCCGTTCGGGCGCGGACACGCTCGCGGCGCCGATGCCCGGCACCGTCACGGTGGTGAAGGTCGCGGTCGGCGACGAGGTCGTGGCCGGGCAGAGCCTGCTGGTCGTCGAGGCGATGAAGATGGAGCACGTCATCTCCGCCCCGCACGCCGGAACCGTCACCGAGCTGGACGTCACCGCCGGTGCCACGGTCGCCATGGACCAGATCCTGGCCGTGGTGGCCCCGAGGGAGGAATCGTGACCGACACCGGACTGCCCATGACGGTGCCCGCGGCGGGGCTGCCCGCCCGGGTCCGCATCCATGAGGTCGGCGCGCGCGACGGGCTGCAGAACGAGAAGACCGTCGTACCGACCGGAGTGAAGGCGGAGTTCGTCCGCCGGCTCGCGGAGGCGGGGCTCGCCACCATCGAGGCGACCAGCTTCGTGCACCCGAAGTGGGTTCCCCAGCTGGCGGACGCGGAAGCCCTGTTCCCGATGCTCGGGGACATCGCGGACGTGGGCGACGTGGCCCTTCCCGTCCTCGTGCCGAACGAACGCGGCCTGGACCGGGCGCTGGCGCTCGGTGCCCGCCGGATCGCCGTGTTCGGTTCGGCGACCGAGACCTTCGCCGCCCGCAACCTCAACCGCACGGTGGACGAGTCACTCGCCATGTTCGAGCCGGTCGTCGCCCGCGCCAAGGCGGACGAGGTACACGTCCGCGGCTACCTGTCGATGTGCTTCGGCGACCCGTGGGAGGGGCCCGTCCCCGTCCACCAGGTGGTCCGGGTCGCCAAGGCGCTGATGGACCTCGGCTGCGACGAGCTCTCCCTCGGCGACACCATCGGCGTCGCCACCCCCGGCCATGTGCAGGAGCTGCTCTCCGCGCTCAACGAGGAGGGCGTGCACACCGACAGCATCGGGGTGCACTTCCACGACACGTACGGCCAGGCGCTCTCCAACACCCTGGCCGCGCTCCAGCACGGGGTGACGACGGTGGACGCCTCGGCGGGCGGCCTGGGCGGCTGCCCCTACGCGAAGAGCGCCACCGGAAATCTCGCCACCGAGGATCTCGTGTGGATGCTCGACGGCCTCGGCGTCGAAACCGGGGTCGACCTCGGCGCACTCACCGCCACAAGCGTGTGGATGGCCGAACAGCTGGGCCGCCCGAGCCCGTCCCGAACCGTCCGCGCGCTGTCCCACAAGGAGTGAAGCACCCATGTCCCTTGACCACCGGCTGACCGCCGAGCACGAGGAACTGCGCCGCACCGTCGAGGAGTTCGCACACGATGTGATCGCCCCGAAGATCGGCGACTTCTACGAACGCCACGAGTTCCCGTACGAGATCGTGCGGGAGATGGGACGGATGGGCCTGTTCGGCCTGCCCTTCCCGGAGGAGTACGGCGGCATGGGCGGCGACTACCTCGCCCTCGGGATCGCCCTGGAGGAGCTGGCCCGCGTCGACTCGTCCGTGGCGATCACCCTGGAGGCCGGGGTCTCGCTCGGTGCCATGCCGGTCTTCCGCTTCGGGACCGAGGAGCAGAAGCAGCGGTGGCTGCCGAAGCTCTGCGCGGGCGAGGCGCTCGGCGCGTTCGGCCTGACGGAGCCGGACGGCGGCTCGGACGCGGGCGGCACCCGGACGACGGCGGTGCTGGACGAGGCCGCCGGCGAGTGGGTGATCAACGGCTCCAAGTGCTTCATCACCAACTCCGGTACGGACATCACGGAGCTGGTGACGGTGACGGCGGTCACCGGCCGGAAGGACAACGGAGCCCCGCGCATCTCCGCGATCATCGTCCCGTCCGGCACCCCCGGCTTCACGGTGGCCGCCCCGTACTCCAAGGTCGGCTGGAACGCCTCGGACACCCGCGAGCTCTCCTTCTCCGACGTCCGCGTCCCGAAGGAGAACCTCCTGGGCGAGGAGGGCCGCGGGTACGCGCAGTTCCTGCGGATCCTGGACGAGGGGCGGATCGCCATCTCCGCGCTGTCGACGGGGCTGGCGCAGGGCTGTGTGGACGAGTCGCTGAAGTACGCGAGGGAGCGCCACGCCTTCGGGAAGCCGATCGGCGCCAACCAGGCCATCCAGTTCAAGATCGCCGATATGGAGATGCGGGCGCACATGGCCCGGATCGGCTGGCGCGACGCGGCCTCCCGACTGGTGGCGGGCGAGCCCTTCAAGAAGGAGGCGGCGATCGCGAAGCTGTACTCCTCGACGGTGGCGGTGGACAACGCCCGTGAGGCGACGCAGATCCACGGCGGCTACGGCTTCATGAACGAGTACCCGGTGGCCCGGATGTGGCGCGACTCCAAGATCCTGGAGATCGGCGAGGGCACGAGCGAGGTCCAGCGCATGCTGATCGCCCGCGAGCTGGGGATGGACGCCTGAGACACGGGGCCGAGGTGATATACACCCGCCAGGCGTATATACCCGTCACCCCCAGATGGCTCACCGCGGCGAAGACCCTCGTGGACGACGACCTCAGCGCGACCGCGAAGGTGTGCCCGGACACCGACATGCTGCGTCTGCAGCCGGTCACCGGCTGAGCCCGGACGTTCGCGACAGCCGCCTTCCCTGTTCACGGGAGGGCGGCTTTTCGCAGCTCAGGTAACGGAACGGCCGCTCCCCCTTGCCCTCCCGGCCTGCGATATGTGAGGTTAGGCTAGCCTTCCTTTGAATCGTCAGCGGGCGCCCTCGGCGCGTACGAAAGCAGACACACTCATGCCCAACCTCCGGACCAGCCCACTCTCCCGCCGCGGCCTGCTGGCCGCCGGTGGTGCCGTCGGTCTCGGTGCCGCCCTGGCCGCCTGCGGCGGCAGCGACGAGAAGGGCTCCGACTCCGGTACGGGCACGGAGAAATCCGGCCCCTGGTCCTTCAAGGACGACCGCGGAGAGACGGCGAAGGCCGACTCCGTGCCGAAGAACATCGTCGCCTTCGTGGGTGTCGCCGCCGCGCTCCACGACTACGGCGTCGAGGTGAAGGGCGTCTTCGGCCCGACGAAGACCTCCGACGGCAAGGCCGACGTGCAGGCCGGTGACCTCGACATCAGCAAGGTCGAGGTGCTCGGCAACGTCTGGGGCGAGTTCAACGTCGAGAAGTACGCCGGCCTGGCGCCGGAGCTCCTCGTCACCGCCATGTGGGAGAAGGACGCCCTCTGGTACGTGCCGGACCAGTCCAAGGACAAGATCCTCAAGCTGGCCCCGAGCGTCGCCCTGTGGGCCGCGCAGACCACGGTCCCGAAGGCGATCCAGCGCCACGAGGACCTGGCCGCCTCCCTCGGCGCCGACGTCAAGGCCAAGAAGGTCACCGACGCCAAGGCCGCCTTCGAGAAGGCGGCGGCCCGGCTGCGCGCCGCCGCGAAGTCGCAGCCGAACATCAAGGTCCTGGTGGGCTCGGCCAGTCAGGACCTGTTCTACGTCTCGCTCGCCAAGATGTCCGCCGACACCCTGTACTTCCAGGAGCTCGGTGTGCAGTTCGTCGAGCCGAAGGTCAACGAGGCCGGCTTCTTCGAGGAGCTGAGCTGGGAGAACGTCGACAAGTACGACGCGGACATCATCATGATGGACAACCGCTCCTCGGCCCTGCAGCCCGACGCCCTGACCTCCAAGCCGACCTGGGCGAAGCTGCCGGCCGTCAAGGCGGGCCAGGTCATACCGCGTACGACGGAGCCCATCTACTCGTACGACAAGTGCGCACCGATCCTCGACGCCCTCGCCGAGGCCATCGAGAAGGCCAAGAAGGTCGGCTGATCCCCCGGGCCCGGCCCCTGGAGCTCGTCTCCGGGGGCCGGGCCTTCCGCTTTTCCCGTCCCGGGGAGGAGACCCCTCGCATGACGACCGCCACCGCACCCGCCATCACCCCCTTCCGGTTCTTCGGCCTGACGGTCCTGCGGACCGAACGGCTGAGCCCTTCCCTGCGACGGATCACCTTCGGCGGTCCGGGGCTCGACGGCTTCGCCTCGGGGGGCCGGGACCAGAGCCTCTCGCTGTTCCTGCCGCACCCCGGCCAGTCCGAGCCCTTCGTCCCCGTGGCCGAGGACGGCACCTGGTTCGACGCCTGGCGCGCCGCCCCCGAGGACGTACGGGCCGTCATGCGCGCGTACACGGTGCGCACCCAGCGCCGCGCCGACGACGGCACGACCGAGATCGACATCGACTTCGCCCTGCACGAGGACGGCGGGCCCGCCTGCCGCTGGGCGGAGGCCGCTCGCCCCGGCCTGCCGCTCAAGGCTCTGGGCCCGGCCGCCGAGGACAACGCCTCGGTCCGCTTCCGCCCGCCGCAGGACACCGACTGGGTGCTGATCTGGGCGGACGAGACGGCCCTGCCCGCGGCCTCGGCCGCACTGGAGTGGCTTCCGGCCGGCACGAAGGCCCATGTCTGGCTGGAGGTCCCGCACGCCCGGGACCGTCTGGAGCTCCGCACCGGGGCGGACGTGACGGTCCACTGGCTCGTACGCGGCCAGGGGGCTCCCTCGGCCGTGGACGCCGTACGCGCCGCCGGACTGCCCGGGGGCACTCCGTACGCGTGGATCGCCGGTGAGTCTTCAGGCGTACGGGGGCTGCGCCGCCACCTCGTCCAGGAGCGGAAGTTCGACCGCAGGCGCGTCACCTTCGTCGGCTACTGGCGGCGCGGGATGAGCGAGGAGGAGCTCAGGGCGGAAGCGGCGCGGACGTCCGCGTAACGCACCTGCGCGCCTTGTGGGGTTCCTGTGACGGTTCCCCCAGGGGGACGAGGGACGCGATTTTATTAGGTTAGGCTTACCTAACTTAATCGTCGCGCCCTCGTCCCCCTTTTCTCTGCCCGGAGGGTCGCGACGACATCCCCACCCGGGAGGCCCCCCACATGCGTTCCCACCTGCTCAACCGCACGACGGCGGAGGACTACCGTCGCTCCGTCACCGCGGGAGTCGAACAGGTAGCAGCCAGACTCGCCTCCACCGAGCAGCCGTTCAGTGGAATCGGCGTCGAAGGACTCACCCCCGTCGTCGACGCCATCGACCTCGACCGGCCGCTCGGCGACACGGCTGCCGCCCTGGACGAACTCGGCGAGGTCTACCTCCGCGACGCCGTGTACTTCCACCACCCCCGCTACCTCGCTCATCTCAACTGCCCCGTGGTCATCCCCGCGGTGGTCGGCGAAGCGGTGCTCTCCGCCGTCAACTCCTCGCTGGACACCTGGGACCAGAGTGCGGGCGGCACGCTGATCGAGCGCCGGCTGATCGACTGGACGGCCGAGCGCATCGGCCTCGGCCCCGCCGCGGACGGTGTCTTCACCAGCGGGGGCACCCAGTCCAATCTCCAGGCCCTGCTCCTGGCCCGCGAAGAGGCCAAGCTCCGCCCCGAGGAGTTCACCCGGCTCCGGATCTTCGCCTCCGAGTGCAGCCACTTCAGCGTCCAGAAGTCGGCGAAGCTCCTCGGCCTCGGTCCCGACTCCGTCGTGTCCGTCCCCGTCGACCGCGAGAAGCGCATGCGGACCGTCGCGCTCGCCGCGGCCCTCGAACACTGCCTGGCCGAGGGGGGCGTGCCGATGGCGGTCGTCGCCACCGCGGGCACCACGGACTTCGGCTCCATCGACCCCCTGCCCGGGATCGCCGCGCTCTGCGAGCAGTACGCCACCTGGATGCACGTCGACGCCGCCTACGGCTGCGGACTGCTCGCCTCACCCACCCGGCGCGGGCTCCTGGAGGGCATCGAGCACGCGGACTCGGTCACCGTGGACTACCACAAGTCCTTCTTCCAGCCCGTGAGTTCGTCCGCCGTCCTGGTCCGCGACCGGGCCACGCTCCGTCATGCCACGTATCACGCGGAGTACCTCAACCCGGAGCGGACGGTCCAGGAGCGCATCCCCAACCAGGTGGACAAGTCCCTCCAGACCACCCGCAGGTTCGACGCGCTCAAGCTGTGGATGACGCTGCGCACCATGGGCGCGGACGGCGTCGGCGCGCTGTTCGACGAGGTCTGCGACCTCGCCGGCGAGGGGTGGCGGCTGCTGGCGGCCGACCCGCGGTACGACGTCGTCGTCGAGCCGCAGCTGTCCACCCTGGTGTTCCGTTACGTCCCGGCCCACGTCACGTCGCCCACCGACATCGACCGGGCCAACCTCCACGCCCGCAAGGCGCTCTTCGCCTCCGGCGAGGCCGTGGTCGCGGGCACCGAGGTCGGCAGCCGCCAGTACCTCAAGTTCACCCTGCTCAACCCCGAGACGACCGCGGCCGACATCACCGCCGTCCTCGATCTGATCGCCGGCCACGCCGAGCAGTACCTGGGAGAGTCCCTTGACCGCGCTTCCTGAGCCCCTCGCCGCCCCGTACGACTTCATCGGGATCGGGCTCGGTCCGTTCAACCTCGGACTCGCCTGCCTGACCGAGCCGGTCGACGAGCTGAACGGGGTGTTCCTTGAGTCCGAGCCGGACTTCGAGTGGCACTCGGGGATGTTCCTCGAAGGGGCCCATCTCCAGACCCCGTTCATGTCGGACCTGGTGACGATGGCCGACCCGACCTCGCCGTACTCATTCCTGAACTACCTGAAGGAGCGGGGCAGGCTCTACTCGTTCTACATCCGGGAGAACTTCTACCCGCTGCGGACCGAGTACAACGACTACTGCCGGTGGGCAGCGGCCAAATTGAGCAGTATCCGTTTCAACCAAACCGTACAGTCGGTTACGCACGACGAGGCCGACGGCCTGTACACCGTCCACACCGCCGACAGCACCTACCGCGCCCGCCGCCTCGTCCTGGGCACCGGCACCCCGCCGCACATCCCGGAGGCCTGCCAGGGCCTGGGCGGCGACCTCCTGCACAACTCCCGCTACCTCCAGGAGAAGGCGGCGCTGCAGGCCAAGAGGTCCATCACCCTGGTGGGCAGCGGGCAGAGCGCGGCCGAGATCTACTACGACCTGCTCTCCGAGATCGATGTGCACGGCTACCGGCTGAACTGGGTGACGCGCTCCCCCCGCTTCTTCCCGCTGGAGTACACCAAGCTCACGCTGGAGATGACCTCGCCGGAGTACGTGGACTACTTCCACGCCCTGCCCGAGGACACCCGCTACGGGCTTGAGTCCGGCCAGAAGGGGCTCTTCAAGGGCATCGACGGCGAACTGATCGACGCGATCTTCGACCTGCTCTACCAGAAGAACCTGCCGGGCCCCGTCCCCACCCGCCTGCTCACCAACTCCTCGCTGAACAGCGCGCGTTACGAGGAGTCCACCGGGACGTACACACTGGGCCTCCGCCAGGAGGAGCAGGGCAGGGACTACGAGCTCGCCAGCGAGGGCCTGATCCTCGCCACCGGCTACCGCTACGCCGCACCGGCCTTCCTGGAGCCCGTCACCGACCGGATCCGGTACGACGGCCGGGGCCGTTTCGACGTGGCCCGCAACTACAGCATCGACACCACCGGCAGCGGCATCTTCCTGCAGAACGCCGGGGTCCACACCCACTCGATCACCTCGCCCGACCTGGGCATGGGTGCCTACCGCAACGCGTACATCATCGGCGAACTGCTCGGCCGTGAGTACTACCCGGTCGAGAAGTCCGTCGCCTTCCAGGAGTTCGCAGTATGACCAGCACCGAACCGCTCGGGACGTTCACCGTCCGCCCCATGGACCCCTCCCCCCGGCGGGCCGGCCGGAGGTCCGACGCGGAGCTGGTCCACGCGTGGGTCACCCACCCCAGGTCGGCCTACTGGATGATGGGCGACGCCCGGCTGGAGGACGTCGAGCGGGAGTACATGGCGATAGCCGCCCACCCGCACCACGACGCCTTCATCGGGCTGCACGGGGGTGAGCCCGCCTTCCTGATGGAGCGCTACGACCCCACCGAGGTCGAGCTCAAGGGGCTGTACGAGGCGGAGCCCGGCGATGTCGGGATGCACTTCCTGGTCGCCCCGCCCGAGAAGCCGGTGCACGGCTTCACCCTCGCCGTGATCACCACCGTCATGGAGACCCTGTTCGCGGACCCCCTCGTGCGCAGGATCGTCGTCGAACCGGACGTCACCAACAGCGCGGTGCACGCGCTGAACAAGGCGGTCGGCTTCGAGCAGGTCCGCGAGATCACCAAGCCGGAGAAGCAGGCCCTGCTCAGCACCTGCACCCGCGAGCAGTTCGAGGCCGCGACCACGGGAGACGACCGATGACCACCCACCCCACCACCGACGCCGTCGGCCACCTGACACCCGGGCGCTGGGCCGTCGCCAACCGCTCCCTGATCCGCAAGGCGCTGGCCGAGTTCTCCCACGAACGGCTGTTGACCCCCGCCCCGCTCGGCGACGGCCGCTACAGCGTGCACAGCGACGACGCGGCGGTCGAGTACCGCTTCGCCGCGCGTCGCTTCGCGCTGGACCACTGGCAGGTCGACGCCGCCTCGATCACACGGCACCGGCGCGGCGCGGACCTCCCGCTGGACGCGCTGGAGTTCTTCGTGGAGCTGCGCTCCACGCTGGGCCTGTCGGCGGAGGTCCTGCCGGTGTACCTGGAGGAGATCTCCTCCACGCTGGCCGGAACCGCGTACAAGCTGACCAAGGAACCGACCACCTCCGCACAGCTCGCCGTGGCCGGTTTCCAGGCCGTCGAGACCGGGATGACCGAGGGTCACCCCTGCTTTGTCGCCAACAACGGGCGGCTCGGCTTCGGCGTCGGCGAATACCGGGCCTACGCCCCCGAGGCGGCGACCGGAATCAAGCTGGTCTGGCTGGCCGCCCGGCGCGATCGCGCCACCTTCACGGCCGGTGCCGGGCTGGACTACTCCACCCTGGTCGCCGGCGAGCTCGGTGAGAAGACCCTCGGCAGGTTCGCCGCCCGGATGGCGGACCTCGGCCTCGACCTCGACGACTACCTGCTGATCCCGGTCCACCCCTGGCAGTGGTGGAACAAGCTCGCCGTCACCTTCGCCGGCGAGGTTGCCCAGCAGCACCTGGTCTGCCTGGGCGAGGGCGACGACGCGTATCTGGCCCAGCAGTCGATCCGGACCTTCTTCAACGCCGACCACCCCGAAAAGCACTACGTCAAGACGGCCCTCTCCGTGCTGAACATGGGCTTCATGCGGGGGCTCTCCGCCGCGTACATGGAGGCGACCCCCGCCATCAACGACTGGCTGGCCGGCCTGATCGAGCGGGACGGGCTGCTGAGCGGGATCGGGTTCTCGATCATCCGGGAGCGGGCCGCCATCGGCTACCGCCACCAGGCCTACGAGGCGGCGACCGCCAAGGGCTCCCCGTACCTGAAGATGCTCGCCGCCCTGTGGCGGGAGAGCCCGGTCCCCTCCCTGACCGGGAACGAGCGCCTCGCCACCATGGCCTCCCTGATCCACACCGACGACGGGGGCCGCTCGGTGGCGGGCGCCCTGATCGCCGAGTCGGGACTGGAGCCGGCCGACTGGCTGCGCCGCTACCTGGACGCGTACCTGGTGCCGGTGCTGCACAGCTTCTACGCCTACGACCTGGTCTTCATGCCCCACGGCGAGAACGTGATCCTGGTCATCGAGGACGGCGTCGTGCGCCGGACGGTCTTCAAGGACATCGCCGAGGAGATCGCGGTCATGGACCCGGACGCGGTGCTGCCGCCCCAGGTCGAGCGGATCCGCGCCGACGTGCCCGAGGACATGAAACTGCTGTCGGTCCTCACCGACGTCTTCGACTGCTTCCTCCGCTTCCTGGGGGCCGACCTGGCCACGGAGGGCTCCCTCGACGAGGAGACCTTCTGGCGGACGGTCGCCGAGTGCGTCAGGGGCTACCAGGACTCGGTGCCGTACCTCGCGGACAAGTTCGAGCAGTACGACATGTTCACGGAGGACTTCGCGCTCTCCTGCCTGAACCGGCTGCAGCTGCGCAACAACCGGCAGATGGTCGACCTGGAGGACCCGGCGGGCGCGCTCCAGCTGACCGGCAGGCTCCGGAACCCGATCGCGGCGTACTGAGCCAGGACATCCGGCCCCGCTCCTCACGGGCGGGGCCGGATGAGAACGTAAGGACCATTTCCGACAAATGGGCCCCACTGTGTGAGATTCCTGCCCGATATCGGGCAGATTTCTTGCGTAGCGGTCCCGATCCGCGCAATATCGACGAGTGCTCGAACGCCGCCCTCCGCATGACGACCTCATCGACCACCTCGTACGGTCCACCGCGCTCCAGCGCGGCGAGGCCGCCAGGGTGATCCTCGACGTGCTGGCGTACTTCGACGAGACGACGGAGGACTTCGTCCGGCGCCGCCACCGCGAACTGCAGGCGGGCGGCCTGGTCAACACGGAGATCTTCGAGCGGATCGCGGCCGAGCTGCCGCACCGCGCGGTGGCGCCGCAGGAGCTCTCGCTCCGCCAGCTGCGCCGCGTCGTCTACGGCTGAGCCGGACGGGCGGTACGGGCACAGGACTTTTGTACGTCGATGGAGGGGCAGAGACTCTATGTGCGGGATCGTCGGTTACATCGGGAAGCGTGACGTGGCTCCGCTGCTGCTGGAAGGCCTGCAGCGGCTGGAGTACCGGGGTTACGACTCCGCGGGCATCGTCATCACGGGCAAGGCCCCGGCGGGCAGGCCCGGCGCCCTGAAGATGGTCAAGGCCAAGGGCCGGGTCCGCGAGCTGGAGGCCCGGGTGCCCAAGCGGTTCGCCGGCACCACCGGCATCGCCCACACCCGCTGGGCCACCCACGGCGCCCCGAGCGACGAGAACGCGCACCCCCACCTGGACGCCGGGAGCAAGGTCGCCGTCGTCCACAACGGGATCATCGACAACGCCTCCGAGCTCCGCGCGAAGCTCGTCGCCGACGGCATCGAGTTCCTCTCCGAGACCGACACCGAGGTGCTGGTCCACCTGATCGCCCGCTCGCAGGCCCTCACGCTGGAGGAGAAGGTCCGCGAGGCGCTGAAGGTCGTCGAGGGCACGTACGGCGTCGCCGTCCTGCACGCCGACTTCAACGACCGCATCGTCGTCGCCCGCAACGGCTCCCCCGTGGTGCTCGGCATCGGCGAGAAGGAGATGTTCGTCGCCTCCGACGTGGCCGCCCTGGTCGCGCACACCCGCCAGATCGTCACCCTGGACGACGGCGAGATGGCCACCCTCAAGGCCGACGACTTCCGTACGTACACCACGGAGGGCTCGACCACGACGGCCACGCCGACCACCGTGGAGTGGGAGGCCGAGTCGTACGACATGGGCGGCCACGACACGTACATGCACAAGGAGATCTCCGAGCAGGCCGACGCCGTGGACCGCGTGCTGCGCGGCCGCATCGACGACCGCTTCTCCACCGTGCACCTGGGCGGCCTGAACCTGGACGCCCGCGAGGCCCGCGGGGTCCGCCGGATCAAGATCCTGGGCTGCGGCACCTCGTACCACGCGGGCATGATCGGCGCCGGCCTCATCGAGGAGCTGGCCCGCATCCCCGCGGACGCCGAGCCCGCGTCCGAGTTCCGCTACCGCAACCCGGTCGTGGACCCCGACACCCTCTACGTCGCCGTCTCGCAGTCCGGCGAGACCTACGACGTACTGGCCGCCGTGCAGGAGCTCAAGCGCAAGGGCGCCCGCGTCCTGGGCGTCGTCAACGTCGTCGGCTCGGCGATCGCCCGCGAGGCGGACGGCGGCATGTACGTCCATGCGGGCCCCGAGGTCTGCGTCGTGTCCACCAAGTGCTTCACCAACACCGTGGTCGCCTTCGCGCTGCTCGCCCTGCACCTGGGCCGCATCCGCGACCTGTCGGTGTCCGACGGCAAGCGGATCATCGAGGGCCTGCGCAGGCTGCCCGAGCAGATCGGTCAGATCCTCGAGTCCGAGGACGAGATCAAGAAGCTGGCCGAGGAGTACGCGGGCGCGCAGTCGATGATGTTCATCGGCCGCGTCCGGGGCTACCCCGTGGCGCTGGAGGCCTCCCTGAAGCTCAAGGAGATCTCGTACATCCACGCCGAGGCCTACCCCGCCTCGGAGCTCAAGCACGGGCCCCTCGCGCTCATCGAGCCGGCGCTCCCCACGGTCGCGATCGTCCCGGACGACGACCTGCTGGAGAAGAACCGCGCCGCGCTGGAGGAGATCAAGGCGCGCAGCGGCCGTATCCTCGCCGTCGCCCACCGTGAGCAGGAGAAGGCCGACCACACGATCGTGGTCCCGAAGAACGAGAACGAGCTGGACCCGATCCTCATGGGCATCCCGCTGCAGCTGCTCGCCTACCACACGGCGCTGGCCATGGGCCGTGACATCGACAAGCCCCGCAACCTGGCGAAGTCGGTCACGGTCGAGTAGCAGGCCCCGCCCTCACCGCAGGGCAGCACGGAAAGGCCCCTGACGCCTCGTCAGGGGTCTTTCCGTGCTCAGGGGATGACGATGACCGGGCGCTGGGCGCGGCGCGCGAGACGGCCGGCCACGGATCCGAAGATCCGGCCCACGATGCCGTGCGTCGAGCCGACGACGATGGCGTCGGCCGAATACTCCCGGCCGACCTCCTCCAGCTCGTGACAGATGTCCCCGCCGCGCTCCACGAGCACCCATGGCACCTCGGCGAGGTAGTCCGCGCACGCGAGCTCCAGCCCGAGGACCTCGGTGCGGTGATCGGGGACGTCGACGAAGACGGGCGGCTCGCAGCCCGCCCAGACCGTGGTGGGCAACCGGTTGGCCACATGGACGATGATCAGCCCCGAGCCGTGCCGGTGCGCCATGCCGATGGCGTACGCGAGGGCCCGTTCGCTGGACATGGAGCCGTCGAATCCGACCACGACGCCGTGCCGGAAGGCCGGATCGCAGGAAGGGCGCGACTCTGCGACCGTCTGCGGTTCCGACCCGGGGTCGGCTACCTGCTTGCGGTCTGCGGGTTCAGGGATTTCGTGACCGGCCATCGGTGTCTCGGCGAAGAGAGTCCTCGTGAGGAGGGAGCGGTGTGGAGGTGTGCCTGCGAGCGGTGAAGCTGTGTCCGGGAAACATCTTCCCAACCCCCTACCCCCAAGGGTACGGCGCCACTCCTTCACTGCCCAGCCCTCGCACGGCGCATGCGGCAATGGAGGGAGCATGCCGGAGACTGCCCCGTATGGCAATGCCGGTTGCGTCGTACACACAGCTCGTGGACGCTCCGAGAGCCTCGGGCCGCACTCTCCGGCCGGCCGCCGCGGCGACCCGCGCGAGGCGGCCGAATGCGCCACCCGCCCTCCCGGCGGAAGCCGTCACACCCCGCCATCACGCAATCGCGCATCGTCGACAGCCGGGGTCCGGGTGCCCTTCAGGGGCTCCTGAGGCGCATGGAGGCTTCCGGGGGCAGGGGGCGTGCGCCGGTCGCATGACTGGAATGCGCGCACGCAACCATCGGTTTTCAGCCAACTTCACCTCCACCCCCTTCTCTTGGTGTCAGGGCTGCCCAACCCACGTGCCACCAGGCAGGAATAGACCGCGCGGTACGCTTTGACCCTACGGGGACGGGCCATGATCGCGATGCGCACTTCCCTGTGGGGCTCACGAGTGAAACGCTTCGTGATCGAACGCTTCGGGCCAAGTTGCCTTGTCGACATAGTGCCGGTGGGGGAACGTGTCACGTCGGGACCACGGGACGCAGTAGATTCGATCATGAGTGTCGAGGACTGGGGACGCGTGCGAGACCGAGGGGAAACGTGCAGGAGCGACAGGCCCGTAGGGACCAGGAAGACGCGAACACCGAGGGGGGCTTAGCGTCATGAGCCAGGACTCCGCCACCGCAACGGAGGCCGCACGGAAACTGACCGGGCGGCGACGCCGGGAAGTCGTAGCCGTACTGCTGTTCAGTGGGGGCCCTATCTTCGAGAGCTCCATTCCGCTCTCAGTTTTCGGAATCGACCGGCAGGACGCGGGAGTTCCCCGCTACCGCCTGCTGGTCTGCGGGGGTGAGGAAGGACCGCTGCGCACCACCGGCGGGCTCGAACTCAGCGCCCCGTACGGCCTGGAGGCGATCAGCAGGGCCGGCACCGTCGTGGTGCCCGCCTGGCGGTCCATCACCTCACCGCCGCCCGCAGAGGCCCTGGACGCGCTGCGCCGCGCCCATGAGGAGGGGGCCCGCATCGTCGGACTCTGCACGGGGGCCTTCGTCCTCGCGGCAGCCGGCCTGCTCGACGGGCGCCCGGCCACCACGCACTGGATGTACGCACCGACGCTGGCCAAGCGCTATCCGTCGGTGCACGTCGATCCGCGTGAGCTGTTCGTCGACGACGGCGACGTGCTCACCTCGGCCGGAACAGCGGCCGGAATCGATCTCTGCCTCCACATAGTCCGTACCGACCACGGCACCGAGGCCGCCGGGGCGCTGGCGCGCCGGCTCGTCGTACCGCCGCGGCGCAGTGGCGGTCAGGAGCGCTACCTCGACAGGTCTTTACCTGAAGAGATCGGCTCCGACCCGCTCGCCGAGGTCGTGGCCTGGGCGCTGGAGCATCTCCACGAGCAGTTCGACGTGGAGACGCTGGCCGCGCGCGCCTACATGAGCCGACGGACCTTCGACCGCAGGTTCCGTTCGCTCACGGGCAGCGCACCGCTCCAGTGGCTCATCACCCAGCGCGTGCTGCAGGCGCAGCGGCTGCTGGAGACCTCCGACTACTCGGTCGACGAGGTGGCGGGCCGCTGCGGCTTCCGCTCCCCCGTCGCGCTGCGCGGGCACTTCCGCCGCCAGCTGGGCTCCTCCCCCGCCGCGTACCGGGCCGCCTACCGGGCCCGCCGTCCACAGGGAGGGGCACTGGAGAGCGTCACCACGGTGCTCGACACGTCCGTACCCGTCCAGGGCACGGCGTCGAGCCGGCGAGCCGCCGCGGCGGCCTCGTCCGGCCCGTCGCCGGTCACCGCCACGACCGCCTCCGGCGGCCCGGTGGAGCGCCTCGGAGCGGGACCGGAGGTGTACGCCCCGGGGCGCCCGGCCCTGCCGGGGCAGCGCAGCGCCCCGTAGGGTGGGGCGCATGAACGACCGCATGGTGTGGATCGACTGCGAGATGACCGGGCTCTCGCTGACGGACGACGCACTCATCGAGGTGGCCGCGCTGGTCACCGACTCGGAACTGAACGTGCTCGGCGACGGGGTGGACATCGTGATCCGCCCGCCGGACGCGGCCCTGGAGACCATGCCCGAGGTGGTGCGGCAGATGCACACCGCCTCGGGCCTCCTCGACGAGCTGGCCGGGGGCACGACCCTGGCCGACGCCGAGGAGCGGGTCATGGCCTACATCCGCGAGCACGTGAAGGAGCCGGGCAAGGCCCCTCTGTGCGGGAACTCGGTCGGCACGGACCGCGGCTTCCTCTCTCGGGACATGCCGTCCCTGGAGGGCTACCTCCACTACCGGATCGTCGATGTCTCCTCGGTCAAGGAGCTGGCGCGCCGCTGGTATCCGAGGGCGTACTTCAACAGTCCCGACAAGAACGGCAACCACCGGGCGCTGGCCGACATCCGCGACTCCATCACGGAGCTGCGTTACTACCGGGACGCGGTCTTCGTGCCGCAGCCCGGCCCGGACTCGGCGCGCGCCAAGGAGATCGCCGCGCGCCACACGCCGGCCGCCGGCCAGTAGGCGTACAACCGCTGGTCACGGGCCCTCCGGGGCCCGTGACCCGGTCCTGAGGAACTCGGGCGCGAGCACCCGCTCGGACCCTGTACACTTTTTCTCGGCCGGTCAGGAAAGCGACCGGACGACATGGTGGGTATAGCTCAGCTGGCAGAGCACCTGGTTGTGGTCCAGGATGTCGCGGGTTCAAGTCCCGTTACTCACCCTGAATGATCAGCCCCTGACCTGGAAGAACAGGTCAGGGGCTGAGTCTTTTCCGCTGCGGCGGACGCGCGTCCTCCGACGCTCCCACGGCTCCGGGCGCCCACGTCGGACTTCTACGGCGAGGGACTCCCCAGCGGCCCCTCGCCCGCCCGCGGGCCTCTGCGGGGCCGGTGACACCCGCCACAAGGCGCCGCGTGCCGCATGGAGAGCCCCTTACCGGGCATCAGGCTCCAAGGGTCCTGCCGCGCCTCCCCCGACGCGGCAGGGCCCTTTCGCGTGCGCCGTGTTTCGTGCGCCGTGTTTCGTGCCCGTGTTTCGTGCGCCGTGTTTCGTGCCGGGCCGAGAGGCAACACGAGCACCATGACTGCACAGAGCGAAGGACCCAACCATGTGAACCCCGTCGAGTCCGGCCCGGCGCTCGCCGCCTCGGAGGCCAAGTCGTCGGCGCGGGACGCCGGGTCGGCGGCCAGGAATGCCGCCGAGTCGGCGGAGACCGGCGTGCGGTCGGCGGGCCTGGCGACGAAGCGAGCCGCTGCCGCCGGCTGGGGCACGGGCCGGCAGACGGTCCTGGAGACCGCGGACAAGGGCCGCCGGAGCGTCCGGGAGACCGCGGGGAAAATGGGCTCGACCGCGGCCGTCGCCTGGACCGCCGTCAAGCAGCGCAAGGCCGTGGCCGTAGGCGCCGCGGCGGGTATCGGTGGCCTCGTGGGCGGCGCGTTCGCCCTCGGACGCCAGACGGCCACCTCCCACGCCGGGCCGATCACCCGCCTCACCGGCGGCCGGATCTGACCCGACCCCGGTGACCACGGACCCCTGGAGGGCCGGCAGAGGACTGCCGGCCCTCCTTCCGTGATCCATCGGGGCGACGGCGGACGACGGCGTCAGGCGAGGCGGCAGCGATCCCGGAGCTCGGCGATGACGGCTTCCTCGAGCGCGTCGGCGTCCCCGTCGACGGCGGCCACCCGCTCAGCCACGTCGAGAAGGTCGGCCAGATCCCCCGGCTCGGCGTCCAGGCGCCGCCACACCTCGGCGGGGTCGATGTCGACGAGCTGAGCGAGCTGTTCGTCGACCACCTGATGCCGTTCCCGGACCAGCCTGACCAGGTGCCGCATCAACAGCGTCTCGTCGTCCGTGATCTTGCGGTTCGCCCTGATGACGAGCCACGCGACCCACAGCATCAACTGCGGGTGCCGAGTCCGCCCGCTCAGACCCTCGGCGATTTCGATCACCCGCGCCTCGTTCCGGAAGACGGCTCGCGCGTGCCGCCCCGCGAGCAGCGTCGTGTAGCGGTTCAGCACCACTGCGAGGGGAACGCCGACCAGGGGGATACCGATCTTGATGACGTTGCGCTGCAGGAGGTACTTCCCGACGACCGGGAGGCCCCTCGCGGCGCTCAGCGCACCTCCGGAGTAGAAGCGCTTGATCAACGGCCGCACCAGGGCCGGGACCGCCTTGACCACACCTTCGCGGACTGCCTCCCCGCTCTTGATCGTGAAGGCCACTCTGATCAGCTTCCACAAGTCATCGGGGTCGGACAGGTCGAGCGGGACCCGGTAGAGGACGGCGACGTCGTGGGCCAGGCGGAGCTGGAGCCGGGTGACGAACGCGACGTCGACCATCATGGTCGCCACCGCGGCCGGGACGGTCGCCGCCGAGGCGCCGCCGAGACTCCCGAGGGTGGCGACGACGGTCGCTGTGTAGGCCCCGGCGGAGAGCCCGCCTTCGAGCGCGGCGTACCGGGACGCCATCTTGATCCGCTGGTCGACGACGGCGTCCGCGGGGACGCCTTCGTACCGCTCCTGGAAGTACGCCGAGTCGACCCTGTCGGTGTAGGAGCTGAGCGCCTGGGCGCTCAGCTTGGTGAACCAGCCGCCCGACTTGATGTCGTCCGAGCTCAACCCCTTGATGAACTCTTTCAGTTCGGCCCGCTCACGCTCGACGGTCTCCCGGTCGGCGTCCTGGCCGTCTCCGGAGTCGGCGGTGTCCGCCGGGCCCTCGGACGGGGCGAGGTCTTCCGGACGGTCCGGCGTGAAGCCGGGTTGCCCCGCAGCCCCCTCCCGGCTCTGCGCCTGCCCGCCACCCGCCGCGTCCGCGGGCTCCGGTGCCCGGGGCGGGGGCACCGCAGCCGCCGGGGACTCGGCCTGCGGGCCGGCTCCGGTCACGGCGCCCTCGCCCGCGCCCCGGACCGCGCCGTCCAGGTCGACACCGAAGTCCGTCGCCAGTCCGGCCTGACCGGATGCGTATCCCTGGCCCACGGCGCGGAACTTCCACTCGCCGGCGCGCCGGTAGAGCTCTCCGAAGATGAAGGCGCCCACGGCCCCGGCGTCCTCGACGGAGAAGTGGACGAGGTCCTTACCGGAACCGTCGGTGACGGTCAGGAGGAGGTCGTCGAAGTCCCCGAACCGGGACCCGTCGGACCGGCTCGCCGCCACCACGATCCGCTCGACCTCCGGCGGTACGGCATCCAGATCGAAGCCGATCCGGTTCTCGTCGCCGTCGGCCGTGGAGGTCCTCCCGAGCAGCTGGACACTGCCGTCGCCGGCGATCGGGTTGCCGTGGAAACAGAAGTCGGCGTCGCTGCGCACCTTGCCGTTCCCGTCGAGCAGGAGCACGGAGACATCGGCGCTCCCCTCCTCGGTCACGCTGCTCCAGCCGAGGCGCATCACCACGGACGCGACGTCCTCGCTCAGCGTGGCCAGCCCGACGTTGGCGCCCTTGATCATCTTCTGCATGCGTCCCCCAAGGCACTGCCAGGCCAGAGCGCACGCACGGCAGTAGTGTGTGACGTTGTGTGGTGCGTCACACGTTCGCCGTACCCGCGGATCCTATCGGCCGGATCCGCAGTTCATGGAGGAGTTGTGAAAGAAGGGCATCCGCGCGAACGGTCCGGTCCGCTCACGCGGATCAGGACGACTCGCGGACCACCAGCTCCGTGGGAAGCACGATCCTCGGGCGCTCCTCGGTGCCCTCGTCCGACGAGCGGTTCGCGATCTCCTGGAGCAGGACGCGGGTCATCGTGCGGCCCATCTCCTCGATCGGCTGGCGCACGCTCGTCAGGGGCGGGTCCATGTGACGGGCCACCGCGGAGTCGTCGAAGCCGATCAGGGCGACGTCGTCGGGAACGCGCCGGCCGGACTCGCGCAGGACCTGGCGGGCTCCCGCCGCCATCACGTCGGATGCGGCGAAGACCGCGTCCACGTCCGGGCAGCGCTCCAGCAGCTCCCGCATCGCGCGGGCGCCGCCCTCCTCGCTGAAGTCGGCGGGCGCGATCAGCCGCTCGTCGGGGCCGAGACCCGCCTCGGCGATGGCCTTGCGGTAGCCGTCGAGGCGGCGCTGGGCGCCGTAGACGTCGAGACGGCCGGTGATCGTGGCGATGGAGCGACGGCCTCGCGATATGAAGTGGTCGACGGCCGCGCGGGCACCCTCGAAGTTGTCGGAGTCGACGGAGGGCAGCGTCTCCGCCGCGTGCCTGCGGCCGCTGATCACGGAGGGCATGCCGAGCTGTTCGAGGAGGTCGGGCAGCGGGTCGTCCGCGTGGACGGAGACCAGGAGCACCCCGTCCACACGGTGTGCGGTCAGGTACTGGGCGAGCCGTCGGCGCTCACGGTCGTTGCCCGCGAGGGTCAGCAGCAGCTGCATCTCGGTGTCGGCGAGGGCCGCCCCGACACCGCGCACGATGTCGGAGAAGTACGGCTCGGCGAAGAACCGGGTCTCGGACTCGGGCACGACGAGCGCGATGGCGTCGGTGCGGTTGCCCGCGAGCGCCCTGGCCGCACGGTTGGGCACATAGCCCAGCTCGGCGACGGCCGCCTCGACGGCCTCCCGGGTCTGTGCGCTGACCCGGGGTGAGCCGTTGATGACGCGCGAGGCCGTGCCGCGCCCCACTCCGGCCCGGGCCGCTACCTCTTCGAGCGTGGGCCGCCCGCCACTCCGTACTCGCGCTGCCGCCATGGCTGCCTCCCGTTCGCGGTCAATTTCTCACAGCGGGTTGGCCAAACCAAGTCCCGCCGTCCGATCCCTTGACACTTGTCCGGACCCAGCGGTCCTCAGCAGCGCCACAACTCTTGGGAGCGCTCCCAAGCGTAAGGGGTGCGGGTGACGGACACGTAGGGCGGGCAGAGAAAAGCGGGACCCGGCGGTGTGCCGGGTCCCGCTGTTCGTCCTGGTCGGGGTCAGACGGAGCCGACCGGGGGCAGTGCGTGGCGGCGGATCACGTCGGAGTACCAGTGGGCGCTCGCCTTGGGGATGCGGCGCTGCGAGGCGTAGTCGACGTACACCGCACCGAAGCGCTTCGAATAGCCGTACGCCCACTCGAAGTTGTCCATCAGCGACCAGAGGAAGTAGCCGCGGACATCGGCGCCGTCGGCGACGGCCCGCTGCACGGCGTCGAGGTGGCCGTGGAGGTAGGCGACCCGCTCGGGGTCCTCCACCTTGCCCTCGGGCGAGACGTAGTCGTCGAAGGCGGCGCCGTTCTCGGTGACCATCAGCGGGAGGCCGGGGTGGTCCCTGGAGACGTCCATGAGCAGGCTGTAGAGCCCGTTGGGGTCGATCGACCAGTCCATCGCGGTGCGCTCCTTCCCCTCGGCGAGGTGGAAGGCGACGTGCTCGGAGCCGGGCCACGGCGAGTGGGCGCTCGCGCCGTGGGCGTCGCTGCGCGCGTAGCTGGCCCCCTCCACGGGGGTGGAGACCAGGGTCGGCGTGTAGTAGTTGATGCCGAGGGCGTCGACCGGGCGGGAGATGGTGGCGAGGTCGCCGTCCTTGACGAGCTTCGACCAGTCCACCAGGTGCGAGGTGTCGGTGATGAGGTCCTCGGGGTACTCACCGCGCAGCATCGGACCGGTGAAGACACGGTTGCCGACCGCGTCGATGCGCCGTGCGGCGTCCGCGTCGGCCTCGCTGTCGGTCAGCGGGCGGACCTGGTGGAGATTGAGGGTGACCGAGGTCTGCGCAGCAGCGGGGAGTTGGGCGCGCAGAACCTCGATCGCCCGGCCATGGGCGAGGTTGAGGTGATGGGCCGCCTGCAGCGCGGCTGCGGGCTCGGTGCGGCCGGGGGCGTGCACGCCGGATCCGTAACCGAGGTAGGCCGAGCACCACGGCTCGTTGAGGGTGGTCCACATGCCGACGCGGTCACCCAGGGCGCCGGAGACGATCGCGGCGTAGTCGGCGAACCGGTCGGCGGTCACGCGCTCGGGCCAGCCGCCGGCGTCCTCGAGCTCCTGGGGAAGGTCCCAGTGGTAGAGGGTGGCGACGGGCATGATGCCGGCGTCCAGCAGTTCGTCGACGAGCTTGCGGTAGAAGTCCAGGCCGCGCTCGACGGCCGGGCCGCGACCGGTGGGCTGGACCCGTGACCAGGAGACGGAGAAGCGGTACGCCTTCAGTCCGAGCTGCTTCATGAGGGCGACGTCGTCGCGGTAGCGGTGGTAGTGGTCGGCGGCGATGTCGCCGGTGTCGCCGTTGCGGACCTTGCCGGGAGTACGGCTGAAGGTGTCCCAGATGGACGGCGTGCGGCCGTCCTCGGCGGCAGCGCCCTCGACCTGGTAGGAGGCGGTCGCCGCGCCCCAGATGAAGCCCGTGGGGAACTGTGTCCCGGGCGCATGCTTCGGGGTGATGTCGGGTCGTACGGCAGTCATGCGGGAGCGCTCCCATGGGTGGAGGGACAAGGACAGGAAGTGCGGGGGCCCCGGCCCCGTACGGTCTGTGGTCGGGCACAGACCGTACGGAACGGCCGGAGCCGGACCGGGGACGGAGCAGCGGGCCGGGGTAGGACCGGGGAGAACCGCGGGCCCGGGTTCGGACCGGGTGGTGCGGCGGGCCGGGGTCAGCCCTTGACGGCGCCGGACATGATGCCCCCGACGATCTGCTTGCCGAAGATCACGAAGACGACGAGCAGCGGCAGGGTGCTGATCAGCGCGCCCGCCATGACGATGCTCTGGTCGGGCACGTAGGACGCACTCAGCTGGCCGAGGGCCACCTGGAGCGTGGGGTCCTGCTGGTTCAGTGCGAGGTAGGGCCAGAAGAAGTCGTTCCAGGCCTGGACGAAGGTGAGCATGCCGAGCACCATCATCGCCGGACGGGCGACCGGCAGCACGATGCTCCACACGATGCGGAGGTTGTTCGCACCGTCCATCCTGCCCGCCTCGATGAGCTCGTACGGCAGTGCCTCCAGGAGGTACTGGCGCATGAAGAACACACCGAACGCGCTGACCAGGGTCGGGAAGATCACCGACTCCAGCTGACCGCCCCAGCCGATGTCCGACATCATCATGAACAGCGGTACGACGCTGAGCTGCGGGGGGATCGTCAGCGTCGCGATGACCATGGTCATCAGCGCACCGCGGCCCTTGAAGCGCATCTTCGCGAAGGCGTAGCCGGCCAGGGTGCAGAAGAACAGCGTCGCCACGGTGATGCTGGCGGACACGATCACCGTGTTGACGATGGCCTTGCCGAGGCTGGCCTGCTCCCAGGCCGCCTGGAGGTTGTTGAACAGGTTGCCGCCCGGCAGGAGCGGCGGCGTGGTGTCCAGCACCTCGTCCTGGGTGCGGGACGCGGCGACGAGCGTCCAGTAGAGCGGGAACAGCGAGCCGAGGCCGACGACGGCGAGGGCGAAGTAGGCGAAGGGGCCGGCGTGGTGCTGGCGTCCTGCGCCGGGCTTGAAGAGGCGGCGGCGCGGCGGTTCGTCGCGGACGGCCGCCTTGGTGACGCGGCGGTGGTCCGGAGCGGTGACGGTGCTTGTGGTGGTCATGGATATCGCTCCCCGTCAGGCCGCGGTCTTGCGCGCGAGGCGCCCGACGAGCCAGTTGATCGCGGCAATGAGCAGCAGCAGGACGAGCATGGCCCAGGCGACCGCGGCGGCCGGACCGAGGTGTCCGAGGTTCCAGCCGTAGTTGTAGAGGTAGATGCTGAGCGTCTCGTACTGGTTCTCGGTGCCGCCCTGCGCTCCGATCTGGCCGCCTTCGAGCAGCAGCGGCTCACCGAACAGCTGCATGGATCCGATGGTCGAGATGACGATCGTGAAGAGGATCGTGGGCCGGAGCGCGGGGATCGTCACGTTGCGGAACTGCTGCCAGCGCGAGGCTCCGTCGAGCGAGGCCGCCTCGTAGAGGTCGGACGGGACCGCTTGCATCGCGGCCAGGTAGATCAGCGTGTTGTAGCCCGTCCAGCGCCAGATCACGATCACGGCGATGGCGATGTTCGAGGTCCAGTGGCCGTTCGCCCAGTTCGTCTCACCGACGCCGAAGAAGCCGAGCACCCAGTTCAGCAGGCCGCCGTCGGCCCGGAACACCAGGGCGAAGACGAGGGCCGCCGAGGCGACCGAGGTGGCGTAGGGAGTGAGGATCACGGTGCGCCAGAAGGTGCTGGCCCTCAGCTTGTAGTTCAGCAGGTGGGCCAGGCCGAGCGCCATCATCAGCTGCGGCACGGTCGAGATGACGCCGATGACGAAGGTGTTGGTGACCGCGGTCCAGAACTCGTCGTCCTGGAGGATGTTGCTGAAGTTCTCCCAGCCGACCCATTCCATCTGGTCGAGGCCGGTCATCTCCACCCGGTGGAGGGCGATCCAGCCGGTGTAGATCAGCGGGTAGAGCCCGAAGGCGCCGAAGACGAGGAAGAAGGGCGCGATGTAGGCGTACGGCGACGCCTTGTCGTCGAATCGCCACAGCCGGCGGCGCCAGGCCTGACGTCTGGGAGTCATGGGCTTCGGAGCGCGACGGCTGGTCCGGGAGCCGTGTGCGCCCCGGGTGGGGGTGGTGGTTGCCACAGGTGGGAGTCCTTCCCTGGGGTGTGCCGACACCGCAGGGGCAGGCCGGACCTCTGGTCAGGTCCGGCGGAGGTGTCGGAGAAGGTGCGCGGTGCCGATGGGGGAACCGGCACCGGTGCGGGCCGGCCGGGACGCGAAGGCGTCCCGGCCACCCGCACCGGCGAGGATCAGCCGATCACCTTGTCGATGGCCTCGGTGGCGTCGTCCCAGGCCTTGTCCGGGTCGGTGCCCCGCTGCTCCATGTTGTTGATCTGGGTGGAGATGGTGTCCTTGATGACGCCGTCCTTCGGGCCGAGCACGGCCGCCGGGATGACCTGCGCCTCTTCGGCGTAGATCTCACCGATCGGGGCGTTGTTGAAGTAGGGGAGCTTGGCGTTCTTCACGTCGGGGAGCTCGTAGGCGCCCTTGTTCGACGGGAAGACACCGACGGCCTTGAAGACCGCGGCCTGCTGCTCGGGGGCGGTCAGCCACTTGACGAGCTCACCGGCCTCCTTGACGTGCTTGCCCTTGGCGGGCACGGAGAGGAAGGAACCGCCCCAGTTGGCAGCGGTCTCACCGGGAGTGCGGGCGATGTCCCACTTGCCCTTGAACTCGTCACCGGAGTAGGTGGAGATCTGGGCGGCCATCCAGGCGGGGCAGGCGACGGTGGCGATGCTGCCCTTGCGCAGGGCCGCCTGCCACGGCGGGCTGAACTGGGCAAGGCCCTGGGTCAGCTTCTTGTCGACGGCCTCGGTGGCGAGCTTCCAGCCCGCCTTGACGCCGGCGCTCTCCTTGTAGATCGGCTCGCCGTCCTTGGAGTAGTACTGCTCCGAGTCGGAGCTGACCACGCCGTTGTACATGGCGCTGGCGGAGTCCATGAAGAAGGTGCCCTTGGGCGCCTTCGCCTTGTACGCCTCACCGAGCTTGAGGTAGTCCTCCCAGCCGCCGGCGAACTTCGCCGCGACTGCCTCACGGTCGGCCGGCAGACCCGCCTGCTCGAACAGGTCGCGGCGGTAGCAGATCGACATCGGGCCGATGTCGGTGCCGGCGCCGATGACCTTGCCCTCGTCGGTGCTCGCCTGCAGCGCCTTCCAGTTCACCCACTGGTCGGTGTCGATGACCTTGGCCAGGTCGACGAAGGCGTCCGCCTTGGTGTCGACGAGCTCCTTGGTACGGCCGACCTCGATGCCCTGCACATCCGCCAGGCCGCTGCCCGTGTTGAGCTGCTGGAGCAGCTTGGGGTAGTAGACCTTCTCGTCGGCCGTGACGTTTTCCTTGACCGTGATGTTCGGGTGGAGCTCGTGGTACTTCGCGAAGAGCCCCGCCTCCTTGTAGCCGAACTGGCCGAAGTCGGCCACGGTCAGGGTGATGTTCCCGTTCGCGTCGGCCTCGTCCGAGCCCGAGTCGCTGCAGCCGGTCAGCAGCAGGGCGGTGGCCGAGAGGCCCGTGGTGACCATGACGGCGGTTCTGCGGCTTCGACCTGCGACGGTGCGGGTGATGCGCATTCCACTACTCCTTGTTCCAGGGTGGGACTGGCGTTCGATCTGCTCGGCATACGCACTGGTGGGTGCGGGTGCCAGTGCTACGGAGAGGACATGGGCGGTGCCGTCCCCGTACGAGCGAAAAACCTCGTTCGATATGGGAGCGCTCCCATGCGCTGATGCCGGAAGATTGCTGCCTCTAGGGGGTGGGTGTCAAGAGTTGAAGACGCTTCCGTTGCCCGAGTGTGTCCTGCAAGTCACGCGACCGTGTCCGGCAGAGGTCTTGCGTTAACGAGCGCGCCCTGCATGCGTCATCTGCGGCAGTTCGAATCACCGCAGGTGAGGGGGTGTTGGACGGAGATTCTGACCCGCCGGGCCCCGGGACGACCGGCATCCGGGGCCGATTCCCGTGCCGTGTTCGGGACGGTGGGGACGGGTGGGGCGGGCCGGAAGACGCCCGCCGAAAAATGAACGGGGCGAGGCCCCGTGGGGGCGTGGAGGGGGGCCACGGCGCACTTCCGTGTTCTTTCCCCGAACTCCACCGCGACGCCCGGGGGTTCCGCTTGTACGGCGGAGAGGGCCTCCGGGGTGCGCACATGGGGGCGCGCGCCCCGGCCGGATGTGGGGGGATGTGGGGCCGGCCGGGGCGCGCGCGTCGAGGAGATGGTCGAAAGGGGCGCCGGACTACCCGAAGGCGCCGAACGCCTTGGTGAAGGCCAGCGGCTCCTGGAGGATCGAGCTGCAGACCGCGTCCGCGGTCGGCTTCGCGCCGCCCGCGCACTGCGCGTCCCGCGTGCCCGACCACATCGCCAGCCGGCCGATGCCCTTCTCCTGAGCGAACTTCACCAGCTGGCCGGCGTCCTCGACGGTGAAGATCTCGGTGGCGACGTCGTTCACGCCGATCATCGGGGTGACCGCGACCGCCTTCCAGGCCGCCGCGTCCGAGAGCCCCAGCACGCCCTTGATCTGGGCCTGTGTGGCGGTAGCCGCCTGGGCCGCGTAGTCGCCCATGTCCCCGCTGTAGGAGGCGCCGTAGTCCATGGCCATGACGTTGACCGCGTCGATCGTGACGCCGTTCTTCTTCGCGTCCGCGATCAGGTCCACACCCGGCTGGGTCAGGCCCTCCGGCATCACGGGCAGGGTGAAGGAGACGTCCAGGCCCGGGTGCGCCTTCTGGAGCTGGGCGATGGCCTGCGAGCGGCGGGAGTTGGCGGCGGTGTCGGGCAGCGCCCCGCCCTCGATGTCGAAGTCCACCTTGGTCAGCCCGTAGGCGTCGATGACCTTGCCGTACGCCGTGGCGAGCTCGGCCGCCGAGGAGCAGTGCAGCGCGAGTTCGGCACCGGCCGCTCCGCCGAAGGAGACCCGTACGTCGCCGCCCTCGGCCCGCAGTGCGTCGATCTGGGCGGCCACCTTGTCGTCGGCGAGACCGGTGACGCCGCCCCACAGCGGGGCGCAGCTGCCGCCCGACGTGATGAACGCCAGGTTGAACTCCTTGACGCCCGTCCTGGAGGCGGTGTCCAGGAGGTCGTAGGACGGGTAGAGCGACGTGTCGACGTAGGGGGCGAAGCCTGCTCCACCGGCCGTCCCGCCGGGGGTCCCGGACGGCTCGGCCGTCGGTGTCGGCTCGGCCGTGGCGCTCTCGGCGGGCGTCGGTGCCGACGTGGGCACGGCTGTGGGCGTGGCCGTGGGCGTCGGGGTTCCGGTGGGGCGCCCGCTGGGTTCCGGTGTGGCGCCGCCGTCCGCCGAGCACGCGGCGTCGTTGATGAGGCAGTCCTCGGGATCGGCGGCCGTTCCCGTGGAGGTGGTGACGAAGCCGACCGTCACGGACGCGCCCGGAGCGATGTCCTTGTTCCAGCTCGCGGGCTTCACGGTGACGTGGTTGCCGCTGACGGTGTGCTCGCCGTTCCAGAGCGAGTCGATCCTCGTGCCGGCGGGCAGGTCGAATTCGAGTGTCCACCCGGACTGGACCGTCCCGGTGTCGTTCGAGACGACGTACTGCCCGGTGTATCCCCCGGCCCAGCCGCTGGCCCTGGTGTACGTGGCGCCGACGGCCGCCGCCTGCGCCGTGCCGGTGAGCATGAGGACCGTGCCGCCGACGACCGCCGCGGCGACGAGGGCGCCGACCGCCTTCGTGCGGGTGCTCGTCGTACGGCGGTGCGTGCTGGTGCCCATCGCGTTCCTGCCTCTGTCCTGCCGGGGGGTGGTGATTGCGGTCTGCACGCTAGCCGCCGCGATCCGGGCAAAAGGCATTATCGGGACATGAGTTGATGTTCTTAGGGTTTGCTTAAGGGGGGCATCGGCACCGGTTAAAGGTGCGGCCCGTTTCCCGGGGTCCCGCGGAACTCCGCGCTCCGCGCCTTCGGCCCCCGCGCTCCCCGCCTTCCGCTCCGCCGGCCCACCCGGTGCCCCCGGCGCGCACGCTCGGCCGGGCCGCCGTCGAGCCCTATCCAGATGCGCACCTCCGTGCCGCCGAGCACCGAACGCCCGATCCGCAGGTCACCACCGGTGGATTCGGCGACCCTGCGGACGATGTCGAGTCCGAGGCCGGTCGACCCCACCGCACCCGTCACGCCCCGCCGTCCGCTGGCGCCCCGGGCCAGGGCGGATTCCGGATCGGGTATCCCCGGTCCGGCGTCCGAGACCAGCACGAGTACGGCGTCGCCGCTGTGGTGCACGTCGACGGCGAAGGCGGTGCCCTCCGGGGTGTGCCGGAAGACGTTGCCGAGCAACGCGTCCAGGGCGGCCGCCAGTTCGGGCCGGGCGACCGGGATGCGTACGGTGCGGTCCACACCGGCCAGGCGCACCGTGCGCCCCTCGTCCTCGGCCAGCGCCGACCAGAACACCATGCGTTCCCTGACGACCTCGGAGACGTCGCACCCGGCGCCGGCGCCGGGCGGCCCGCCCTGGGTCTGCGGGCGCTGTTCCCGCGCCGTACGGATGATCGTGTCGACCTCGCGCTCCAGTTGTTCGACGGCGGCCCTGGTCTGCTCGGCGGCGGGGCCCTCGCCCAGGGAGGCGGCGTTGAGACGGAGCACGGTCAGCGGGGTGCGGAGCCGGTGCGAGAGGTCGGCGGCGAGTTCCCGTTCGTTGGCCAGGAGCTGGACGACCTGGTCGGCCATGGAGTTGAACGCGACGGCCGCGGAGCGGAGTTCGGTGGGGCCCTCCTCCGGCACCCTGGTCCCCAGCCGGCCCTCCCCCAGGTCCTGGGCGGCGCCCGCGAGCCGCTGGGCCGGCTCCACCATCCGCACGCCGAGCCGGTCGGCCACGGCCACGGAGCCGACGATCAGGGCGATGCCGACTCCGGCGAGGACCAGCCAGGCCGTGCCGACCCCGTTGGAGACCTCGCCCTCGGGCACGAACACCTCGATGACGGCGATGCCCCCCGATCCGAGCGCGGTGGGCTGGAGGAGGGTGGAACCGCCGGGCACCTCGGCGATGGAGGCGCGTCCGGACTTCCGTACGGTCTCGACGTCCTCGCGGGTGGCGCGCCGGGTGCCGATCTCCAGGCGGGAGCCGCCCGGTTCGGTGGCGGGGACGTGCACCGCGAGGCGTCCCCGGCCGCCGGGCTCGGTGGACAGGGCGGCCTTGGTGAGCTCGGCGGGGTCGGTGGTGATGGTGAGCGTGGGGCCGATGGTGGCGGCCTGCCGCTCGGCGTCGGAGAACGCGCGGTCGCGTGCCATCTCCTTGATGACGAGTCCGAGCGGTACGGCGAACGCGATCACGACCATCGCGGTGACGGCCAGGCAGACCTTGACCAGGGCCCATCTCATGCGGGCCGGCCCGGTGCCGCCGCCGGCGGTTCGAGCTTGACGCCGACTCCGCGCAAGGTGTGCAGGTAGCGCGGCCGGGCGGCCGTCTCGCCCAGTTTGCGCCGCAGCCATGAGAGGTGGACGTCGATGGTCTGGTCGTCCCCGTAGGACTGCTGCCAGACCTCGGCCAGCAGCTCACGACGCGGGACGACGACGCCGGGGCGGCCGGCGAGGAAGGCCAGCAGGTCGAATTCGCGGCGGGTCAGGTCGAGGGCCGTGCCGTCCAGTTCCGCCTGGCGTCGCAGCGGGTCGATGGAGAGGCCGCCGACCTGGAGGACGCGCGGGGGCGGCGCCTGGGCACCGGCTCCGCGGGTGCGCCGCAGCACGGCCGCGATGCGGGCGGAGAGGTGCTCCACCGAGAACGGTTTGGTCAGGTAGTCGTCGGCACCGTCGTTGAGCAGCCTGACGATCTCGGCCTCGTCGTCCCGCGCGGTCGCGATGATCACGGGTACGTCGGTGATGGAGCGCAGCATCTTCAGCGCCTCGGCGCCGTCGAGGTCGGGCAGCCCGAGGTCGAGGACGACGACGTCGAAGCGGAAGTGCGCGACCTCGCGCAGCGCTTCGAGCGCGGTGCCGACGCTCCGCACCGTGTGCGAGGCCTCGGTCAGGTGCCGGATGAGGGCGGAACGTACGAACTGGTCGTCCTCGACCACGAGCACACTAGGCATGCGCCGCACCGTAGCCCATCCGGAGTAACGGGGTCCCCTCCAGGACAGGGCCGGTGCGGGTGGTGCAGGATGTGCCCGATGCAACGAGGACTCGTACACGCGATCGCGTGGTCGCTCGCCACGGGTGCCGCGGTCACCCTGTCGTGGTGGGGCGTGCACACCGTCATGTCGGGGACGGCGTACGACCCTCCGCGTGCCGTCCCGATCTCGGTGGGGGCGCGGGGCGCGCAGGCGACGGACGAGCCGGTGTCGTCCTCCACGCACCGCGCGCTGCCCTCACCCTCGCCGAGCGCCACCGCCTCCCGTGCCACGCCCCCGGCCTCCCCCCGGCCCTCCCGGACGCCGTCCTCCCGCCCGCCGGCCACGAGCCCTCGCCCCGCGGAGCCCACGAAGCCCGCGGGGGAGGTGAAGAGCTACCCGACGCGCGGCGGCAGGGTCGTCCTGGAGCTGGCGGACCACGCGGCGAAGCTGGTCTCGGCGACACCGGAGCCGAACTGGTCGATGCAGGTGTGGACGGAGCCGGAGTGGATCCGGGTGGACTTCAGCGACGGGGCCGGTGCGACGGTCTCGGTGTTCTGCACCTGGAACGGCCATCCGCCGGTCGTGGAGACCGTCGACCAGTAGACCGCGACCGGTGGACCCCGGCCGGTGGAGCGGCTACGAGAAGGCGCCGGGCGGCGGGGCCGGGGACGGGCCGGCGTCCGCGTCGGTGACGACGGCGGCGCCACCGGTGAAGTCGGCGAGCGCACGGCCGTGTTCGACGCGGCCGGGGTGCGGGTCGCTCGCGACCCGCCGGGTCAGTTCGGCGACCGCGACCGGCAGGTCGGAGGCGACCAGGATCGCGTTGCCGAAGCGGCGGCCGCGCCAGACGGTCGGATCGGCGGCCAGGGCCAGCTCGGGGAAGAGCGAGGCGGCCGTGGCGATCTGTCCGCGCAGGTGCGCGAGCGGCGGACCGTCGGCGAGGTTGGCGGCGTACTGGCCACCGGGCCTCAGCACCCGGCGCACCTCGGCGAGGAATTCGGCGGAGGTGAGGTGCGCGGGGGTGCGGGCACCGCTGAAGACGTCGGCGATGACGAGGTCCGCCCAGCCGTCCTGGACCTTGCCGAGCCCTGCACGGGCGTCCGCCGAGCGCACCCGTATCCGGGCCTGCGGATCCAGGGGCAGTTCCCTGCGGACGAGTTGGACGAGCGGCGCGTCGATCTCCACGATCTGCTGGGTGGAGCGGGGGCGGCTCGCCGCGATGTACCGGGCCAGTGTGAAGGCCCCGCCGCCGAGGTGGACCGCCTGGAGGGGCCTGCCCGGAGGAGCGGCGAGATCGATGACGTGGCCGAGCCTGCGCTGGTACTCGAACGAGAGGTACGAGGGATCGTCGAGGTCGACGTGGGACTGCGGTGCGCCGTCCAGCAGCAGGGTCCAGGCGCGCGGGCGTTCACGGTCGGGCACCAGCTCCGCGACCCCGCCGTCGACCGTCTCCGAGAGGGGCTCCTGCCGGCGCTCGGACCGCTTCTTGTCGCTCGCGCCCCGGGTCGCTCCTCGACGTGCCACGCGCTGGTCCTCACTCACCGGTTCGGGCCGGCCACCTGCGAGAACCGGCGACGGCGGCAACTCCGCCCACCCGGCCATTATGGACTCAGCGGCAGTTGTCGGCCGCCTCGATGAGCCGGGCCGCCTGGTCGAGGGCCGCCCGGAGGACGGCCGGGTCGGTGACCGGGTTCTCCGCGGCGGGCGGCAGGAGCCAGCCTCCTCCGATGGCGGGCGGCTCGGCGGGGAGGCGGAGCCCACGGCCGTCCGTCCGCGTACAGGCGCTGCCGGGCACGTCCCACGCCTCCGCCGTGCCGGGCGGCACCAGGAAGCCGAGGACGGCGCAGGCCCCGTCGTGCAGGACCGGGCCGACGGGGTCGTTGTCCGATCCCCTGCGCAGGATGTCCACGGCCTCCAGGCCCTGACGCGCCGGGACGGTCACCAGATCGCACGGTGTGGTTTCCGGACCCATGTGAGGCAAGGGAACCCCTCCTCTCGTCTCGACGAGACAGGACCACGCCCGTCTTCGCATGGACCAACGCGCCGACGGCGTCAAGGGCTACGGCGGCACGCCGCCGCAAAGGGTGGCAGTTCATGGCGGATCACGGGCGAGATGTCTGGTTTATAGGTAAACGCTGCGTGTGCGTCCTGTCACAGCAGGTACGTTCTTGCTCCGCCGGGACACCGGAAGCAGGAGCCCGGCTGCACCAGAGAGGGCCCCGCCATGGTGTCGACACGGGCAGTTCCCAACCTCGCCTTCCGGCGGCTGCGCGGACAGCGCTCCGCCGGAGAGTTCGCGGCCGCGGTCCGCAGGGCCGCCCGCGAGATCGGTGAACAGGTCGCGTGCGACGCCCGGTACGTCGGGCGCGTGGAGTCCGGCGAGATCCGTTGTCCCAACTACGCGTACGAACGGGTGTTCCTGCACATGTTCCCCGGGGCGAGCCTCGAGGACCTGGGCTTCTCGGCCCGCGAGAGCGTGCGCGGCCGGGGGGCCCGCACCGCACCCGGCCCCCCTCCCCACACACCCCCCGCGCTCGACAGCGACATCCACGAGGAGAGCGACGTGCTGCGTCGCGTGTTCATGACCAGCGGCACCACCACGGTGGCAGCCGCGTCCCTGGGCCTGGCCGGCCGGCCGGCCGCCGCGGGCCCCCTCGGCGTCCCCCCGCAACGCCGCGTCGGCGAGGCCGAGGTGAGCGCCGTGGAGAAGGCGGTGCGCCAGATCCGGCTGCTCGACGACCGGCACGGCGCGGACGGCCTCTACCGGCGGGCCTCCCAGCCTCTCCGGGCGGCGTACGCCCTGCTCGACGCCGGGACCACGACCCGGCGCAGCACGGCCGACCGGCTGCACGCCGGCGCCGGTGAGCTGGCGATCTCGGTCGGCTGGCTGGCCCACGACTCGGGGCGCTTCGACGACGCGCGCTCCCACTACGCGGAGGCGCTGGCGACGGCGCGGCTGGCCGGGGACGCCGCGCTGGAGGCACACGCGTTCTGCAACGCGTCCTTCCTCGCGCGCGACACGGGACGGGCCCGCGAGGCGGTCCGTGCCGCCGAGGCCGGCCAGCGGGCGGCCCGCCCGCTCGGCTCACCGCGGCTGCTGGCCCTGCTGGCGCTCCGGGAGGCGGGGGCCAGGGCGTGGCTAGGCGACCGTACGGGGTGCGAGCAGGCGATCGTGCGGGCGCACACGGCCTTCGGACGCGGACCGAGCGAGGCGGACCCGGAGTGGATGAGCTTCTTCCGGGAGGCGGAGCTGGAGCTGCTGGAGGCGCAGTGCTGGTCTGCGCTGGGTGACTGGCCGCGGGCGGCGCGGCACGGCCGGCGGGCGACCCGGCTCCAGGATCCGCACTTCACCCGCAATCTGGCGCTGTACCGCGCGCAGCTCGCCGGCGACCTGGCGCGGGCGGGCACGGCCGACGAGGCGTCCGCGGCGGGCCACGAGGTGCTGGACCTGCTGGACCGGGTGCAGTCCTCGCGGATCCGGGGCATGTTGTCGAGCGCCGTCCGGGTGCTCCGGCCGCAGGGCGGTCCGGAGGTGGCCGCGCTGCTGGCCCGCTACGAGGAACTCCCGCCCGTCACCTGACGGGCCCGGCCGGCTCCTCCGCTCCCGCCCGTGCCCGCGGAGGCGGCCCCGGACCGTGCCCGCAGGATCAGCCCCGGCCGCTCCGGACCGGGGCTCCGCGGCTGTCCCGTCATCCCTGGCGGGACAGCCTCAGCGGTCCGGATCCATGGCGGACGGCCCTCAGCGGTCCAGGTGGCCCGTGTCGTTCCACCGTTCCAGCGCCGGCATGCCGTACGCCCAGCCCAGCACCGACAGCGAGGTCGGCTCCAGGCGGATCCGCGCCGCGAAGGAGACGTCCTCGCCCAGCCACCGCGCGCCGATCGCCCGCAGGATGTGCCCGTGGGCGAAGACCAGCACGTCACGCTCGGCCGACCGCGCCCACGCGACGACCTCGTCCGCCCGGGCCGTCAGCTCCGCCAGGGTCTCGCCCCCGGGGACCCCGTCCCGCCAGATGAGCCAGTCGGGCCGGTCCGCCTTGATCTGCGCGGGGGTCAGGCCCTCGTAGTCCCCGTAGTCCCACTCCATCAGCGCGTCCCACGGCTGGGCCCGGTCGCCGAAGCCGGCGATCGCGCAGGTCTCGGCGGCCCGGACGAGCGGGCTGGTCCGCACCTCCACGCCGGGCAGGCCGCCCCAGGGCTGCCTGTGCAGCCGCTCGCCGAGGAGCTTGGCGCCCTCGCGGCCGGTGTCGAGGAGGGGGATGTCGGTCCTGCCGGTGTGATTGCCCTGGACCGACCACTGTGTCTGGCCGTGCCGGGCGAGCAGGATTCGCGGTGCCATGACGGCTCTCCCTGAAAATACTGAGATCCGAAGATCCGGGGACCCTAGGATCTGGTGGGTCCGGGACAGCGGTGTCCGGGACGGCGACGGGGTGGCGGACGCGGGCGGCCGGCTGGGGACCGGTGCGGGCGGAGACCCCGGTCCCATCATCCCGCACAGGGTCCACGGGCAACCCGCGGGGCGACGCCCGCGTCCCTTCCAGCGCATGACCGGGGCCGGTCCGCCAGGGACGTGGACCCGAGGGAAATCAGGGCATACGACCGCCGTACGGTTGAACGCCCGCCGTCGACCGCATGAACATGGGGAGAGCTACCGGATGCCGCACACCATCGCCGTGACACCGCCCCCGGGTCACAGGCCCCGCTGGTGGACGGAGCTGCCGCTGATCGCGGTGGTGTACGGGCTCTACTCGATGGGCCGGCTGCTGGTCCGGGAGGACATACCCGCGGCCGTGGAGCACGGCCTCGCGATACTCCGCCTGGAGAAGGCGCTGCACCTCAACGCCGAGCACCCGCTCAACCGGCTGCTGACCGACCACCCCTCGCTCGGGATACCGGCCGACTTCGCGTACGCGTCGCTGCACTACCTGGTCACCCCGGCGATCCTGGTCTGGATCCTCCGGCGCCGTACCGCCGCCTACCGGGCGGCCCGTACCTGGCTGATGACCTCCACCTTCCTCGGGCTGATCGGCTTCACGCTGATGCCGACCTGTCCGCCCCGGCTCCTCGACGCCCACCACGGTTTCGTCGACACGATGGCGCAGTACAGCTCGTACGGCTGGTGGGGCGCCGGCGCGAGCGCCCCGCGCGGACTCAGCGGGATGACCAACCAGTACGCGGCGATGCCGAGTCTGCACGTGGGCTGGGCCGTGTGGTGCGGCGTCCTGCTGTGGCGCCACGGTCGCCACCCGCTCGTCCGGGCCGCGGGCGTCGCCTATCCGCTGGTGACCGTGCTCGTGGTCATGGGCACGGCGAATCACTATTTCCTCGACGCCGTGGCCGGTGCCGCCGTGATGGCCGTCGGCGCCCTGCTGACCAGGCCGATCATGCGGATCGCGGACCGGGTCAAGGACCGGGTCCGGGCGATGTTCGCACAGGCGCCCGCATCGCTCACCCCCGCGGACTCCACGATTGTCAGTGACGGATGCAAGACTTCCGCGGGTGAGCGAATACCCGGCCGGCGGACCGCCTCCGCAGATTCCAGCGACGCGCGCCCCCGGTCCGCGGCCGAAGCCGACGACGACGCTCCGGCAGCGGCTCGCTGAGCTGCGCGGCCCGTCCGTCGCACCGCATCCGCTCGACGCACGCGCGCTGGCCGCGCTCGCCGCGAACCCGGGATGCAAGCGGCGCGCCCTGCTCGACGGCGCGGGCGTCGACAAGGCCGTGCTGGCCACCGCTCTGGGCTCCCCCGCGGCGTTCGGCCAGTCCCAGTTCGCGTTCGTGCGGGGCAACGCCTTCGAGGCGAAGGTCAAGGCCGACGGCGGTACGGAGCTGCTGCGCCTCCTGTTCGAACAGCTCGGCGGCGGTGCCGAAGCACCGGCCGAGGCCACGGTCCCCGATCTGACGGCCGCCGGCCCCGAGGGCCGCGCCGCGCGTACGGCGCTGGCGCTGCGCGAGGCCACGGCGGCGGGCGGCTGGGCGCTGCTCGACCATCCGATGCTGGCCCTGGAGGTCGCGGGATCGCCCGCCTACCTGGAGCCGGACGCCGTGGTGGTGCACCCCGACGGCACCTGGACGGTCGTCGAGATCAAGTCCTTCCCCATGATCGACAGCTCCGCGGACGCCGCGAAGGTCGGTGCGGCGGCCCGGCAGTCCGCCGTCTACGTCCTGGCGCTGGAGCGGATCGCCTCGGTGACCGAGGGGGCCGAGGTCGGGCACCGGGTCCTGCTGGTCTGCCCGAAGGACTTCTCCAACCTGCCGACCGCCTCGGTCGTGGACGTCCGCAAGCAGCGCGCCGTCACCAGCCGCCAGCTGACCAGGCTGACCCGCGTCGAGGACATCGCTGCGGCCCTGCCCGAGGGCGCCACCTTCGACCCGGGCCGCTCTCCCGAGGAGCTCGGCAGCGCCGTCGAAGCGGTGCCCGCCGCGTACGCCCCCGAGTGCCTGGCCGCGTGCGAGCTGGCCTTCCACTGCCGGGCGAAGGCCCGCGCGGAGGGTGCGGTGGAGTCGCTGGGCCGGAGCGTGCGGGGCGAGCTCGGGGGCCTGACGACGGTCGCCGGGGTCCTCGCCGCCGCGGCCGGCAAGGAGGGCGACCCGGCGGACCCGACGGTGGCGGCCCTGCGCAGGGCCGCCGCCCTGCGGGCCGAGGCCCTGGCCGGCGTGGACGGCGGCGTTCCATGTCACTGATCAGCACCCTCGCCCGGCTCGAGGCGGTCGACAGCGGGCGGGCCCAGCCGCTGGCCACCGTGCGCCACCGCCACCTGACCTCACGCCCGCTCGTGCTGGTGCCGCTGACGACCGCCGGCGAGGCGGGCGCCCCGCTCGGCGCGCTCGTGGGCACGGACCGCGCGGCGCCCCGGCTGCTGGCGGTTGCCCAGCCGCGCGACCGCGACCTGCGGTTCGCGTTCCTCGCCGAGCTGGCCGAGGCGGTGCTGCCGCACATCGAGGAGTACGCCGACGTCGTCGAGCCCGCCGAGCGCAGCGAGATCGATCCCGCGACCGGCAAGAAGGTCAAGGTCGAGGTCGAGCTGTGCGCGGACGCGGCCCAGCTGATCGTGCCCAGCAGGGCCGGCATCGACTTCGTACGGCTGCTCGGGCGGTCCATGCGCTTCCGGCGTACGGCCGAGGACGACCCTGACACCCCCTACCCGGCTCCCGCCCGCGTGCCGCTGCTCGGCCGCTGGCTGACGCACTACGGGGAGCGGGCCAGGGTGCCCGGTTCCTCGCTGCTGCTGGCCGCGACCGATCTGCTGAACCGCCACTGGGCGACGGGGCAGAGCAGCCTGGAGGACCAGCACCTCGGGGCGCTGCTCGCCTGGGTCGACCCGCCGGACGGCGGGTCGGGTGCGGAGGCGGCGCTCCGGGCGGAGCTGGAGCGGGACCGCGCGGGTCAGCTGGTCTGCCCGCCCGCCGGACCGGCGACGGATCCGGCCTTCGACAACAGGCTGCTGGCGCCCGCGATCGAGCGGTACGACCGGGCACGCACCGCGCACGCCGCCGCGGAGGACGGCCTCGACGCCGACACCCGGCTCGGCGAGCTGACGAGTGCCGAGCGGGAGATCAGATCGCTGCTCGCGGGGGTGCTGCTGCCCACCTGGGACGCGGTGTGGCGGGGGCTCGACCTGCTGGGGGAGCTGCCCGGGGGTTCGCGCTCCGAGGACCGCTGGACGAGGGACCGGTGGTCGTTCACGGCGCACCGGGACCGGGTGCGGGCGGGCGAGCCCCCGCAGCCGCGCCGGGACGACGCGGTGACGGCGGCGCAGAAGCTGGCCTCGCGGGAGACGGCCCAGGCACAGCTGGACGCCCAGGAGGCGCTCGACGATCCGCTGGTGCTGGCTGGGCGCCGGCTGGCGGGCGAGGCGTTCGTCGCGGAGGTGACGGAGGTGGAGATGGCGTACAGCGAGTCGAAGCGGCCCTCCCCGCGCCCCCTGGTTACGGTGCGGACCGACGAGCGCCCGCACCTGGGCGAGCGGACCAAGGTCTACCGCTCGCTGGACGGCAAGCCCCAGACGGCGGAGTTCGTCCGGTACGCGGTGGCGGACTCCGAGGCCTCCACGGACGCCGAGGAGGTCGGCCCGGTGCACCTGGTCCTGCGGATCACGGACCGGATGGGCCGGAGCAAGGAGCCCGCCCCCGGTTCGGTGCCCGAGCCCGGCGACCGCATCGCCTGGACCCTCTTCGAGCACGACCAGCGCGGCGGTCCGAAGCTGCCCGACCCGGAGGACACCCCGTGGACCCACGGCGGCCCGCCGGGCGCGGGCGCCGGCGGCGGACCTGCCGAACGGCCCGACCCCGTGACCGCGGAGGACCTCCTGTGACATCCGTTCTCGACCCGGGTGCCGCGGCGGCCCGGGCCACCGACGCGATCCTCGCCGACACCCTGCGCGGTTCGGCGCGCGGCATCGTGGTGGACTCGCCGCCGGGCGCGGGGAAGTCGACGCTGGTGGTGCGGGCCGCCCTGGAGCTGGCCGCGGCGGGCCGCCCGCTGATGGTGGTGGCGCAGACCAACGCCCAGGTCGACGACCTGGTGGTGCGGCTGGCCGAGAAGGCTCCCGAGCTGCCGGTGGGCCGTCTGCACAGCAGCGACTCCGACCCGTACGACAAGGTCCTGGACGGCCTGGACAACGTACGGAAGTCGGCGAAGGCGGCGGATCTGGCAGGGCTGGACATCGTCATCTCCACGGCCGCGAAGTGGGGCCACGTGAAGAACGTGGAGCCGTGGGGGCACGCGATCGTCGACGAGGCGTACCAGATGCGGTCGGACGCCCTGCTGGCCGTGGCCGGGCTGTTCGAGCGGGCGCTGTTCGTCGGGGACCCGGGTCAGCTGGACCCCTTCTCGATCGTGGGCGCCGACCAGTGGGCGGGCCTCTCGTACGACCCTTCGGCGAGCGCCGTCTCGACCCTGCTCGCGCACAATCCGGAGCTGCCGCAGCACCGGCTGCCGGTGTCGTGGCGGCTGCCCGCGTCGGCGGCGCCGCTGGTCTCGGACGCCTTCTACCCGTACACCCCGTTCCGCAGCGGTACGGACCACGGCGACCGGCACCTGTCGTTCGGTGTGCCCTCGGACGGTTCGGGCCCTGACCGGGTGCTGGACGAGGCCGCGGAGTCCGGCTGGGGACTGCTGGAGCTGCCGGCCCGGCACACCCCGCGCACGGACCCGGAGGCGGTCCGGGCCGTGGCCCAGGTGGTCCGGAGGCTGCTGGACCGGGGCGGCGCGGCGACGAGCGAGCGGGCTTCCGGCCCTGTCCCGGTGACGGCGGAGCGGGTCGCGGTCGGCACGGCCCACCGCGACCAGGCCGCCGCGGTGCGGGCGGCTCTCGCGGAGCTGGGTGTGACGGGCGTGGCGGTGGACACGGCGAACCGCCTCCAGGGCCGCGAGTTCGACGTGACCGTGGTGCTGCACCCGTTGTCGGGCCGGCCGGACGCCACGGCGTTCCACCTGGAGACGGGACGGCTGTGCGTGCTGGCCTCACGGCACCGGCACGCGTGCGTCGTGGTGTGCCGCGCGGGCGTCGCCGACCTGCTGGACGAGCACCCGTCGACGGAGCCGGTCCAGCTGGGTGTGACGGTGAAGTTCCCCGACGGGTGGGAGGCGAACCACGCGGTGCTGGCCCACCTCGCCGAGCACCGCGTGCATTGGACGCCCTGATCCTGGGAAGCGCTCTTGCGCCGGGCTGGACAATGGAAGGTGGCCGTCCGGCCGTACGAGGGAGGAACACCACATGGCACAGCCCGAGCGGAACGAGCGGCAGAGGCTGCGTCCGGCACCGCTGCTCTTCGAGCCGTCGGAGGCGGCAGCGGATCCGGAGCACTTCTTCGACCTGGAGTCGATGGAGGACCCGAAGGAGCTGCTGGCCCGCGCGACGGAGCTGACGCTCGCCTTCCGGGCGGCGACCGACCGGGCCGTGGAGTTCCAGGCCGTGGCCGCCGCCCAGCTCGCGGACCCACGCCGGTTCGACCGGCTCACGGCCGCGGACATAGCCGCGCGGGCGGAGTGGACCGAGGACTACGCCAAGAAGATGATCGAGTTCGGCCGGTCCCTGCTGAACGACCCCGCGCCCTGACCTCAGGCGGGACGGAGGCCTCCGCCGCCGCTCCCGCGTCCGTCACTGCGGGTACACCTGTGGCATATGCCGTCGGGCAAGATACCCCGCCGGCCCACGCCTTGTCCGACTTTCGGCAACTCTGAGGGACAGCAGCGTAACTGCCGGTAGACATGACGTCATGAGCGCATGGCTGAACGACGAAACGACTCTGCGGGCCGATGCCGCCCCGCACCACGGCGTCGACATCTTCGCCCTGCTGCGGGACCGCGCCGACCACCGGGCCGACGACGGGGCCGCCCAGGTAACCGCGTCCGGAGCGGCCTGGCTGGCGGGCGCCTCGCCCTACCCGCGCAGCACGCTCTCGCAGTGGGAGACGCGGCCCACCTCCCCGGGGGTGCTGCCCTGCGGCTCCTCGTTCGACGTCGTGAACGTGCCCGCCCTGTTCGGCAGGCGCATGCTGGAGCGGCTCTGGGCGGAGGGCCCCGGGTCCGGCCCGGTCGCCACGCACCGGGGCAGGATGCTGCTGTTCGCCTCCCCGGGCACAGCCCAGCGCCTGCCGTCCCTGCTGGCCTGGGAGGAGTGGGGCACGGGCTCCGCCGACGGTGCGCGCGGGCACCAGGGCGCCCTGCCGCCGGTGCTCTGCCACGGCACGGGTGACGCGGTCACCGTCCCGCCACTGACCGGCGGGGCGGGCGCCGGCGGGCCCCGCTGGGTGGTCGCCCCGGACACCCGGAACCCCTGGCTGCCGGGCCCGGACGTACTGCTGTGGGCCTGCGTGAGAGTGGGCAGGTCGGCGGCCCCGTCGACCACCGGGAATTCGATTTTTCCTCCCGCCGATCCGGGTGCTAATGTCTACGACGTCACCAGGCGCCGTTAGCTCAGTTGGTTAGAGCAGCTGACTCTTAATCAGCGGGTCCGGGGTTCGAGTCCCTGACGGCGCACAGACGGAAGAAGCCCCTCGCGGAAGCGAGGGGCTTCTTCGTGTTCCCGCCCGGGACGTCAGGCGCCTGTGGTGACCCGGACGGTCCAGGCTCCCGACCGCGTCCGGTCGACGACGTCGATACGGATGCGTTCGCCCGGCACGGTGAAGCGCTCCCCCTCCCGGAGCGGGGCGTCCGCGAGGGGCGGGTAGACCGACCGGTCCCAGCAGGCGTCGGACTCGGGGTGGGTGTCCAGGACCTCGACCGGGCCGCCGCCGGACGGGGTCGCGTTGCGGATGCGGTAGACGAGCACGCCCTCGGTGCAGGTCGTCCGGTCGTTGCCCGTGGCGCTGCGGGCCTCGATGGCCAGCGCGCTGTCCGCACCGGTCCTGACGACCGCGAGCCGGGTCCCGATGGACGCGCCCGGCACGGGCACCTCCGCCATGGGCTCCAGGGTGAGGTCCGCTGCCCCCTGCACGCAGACGACCTCCTCGCCCTCCAGCCAGCCGAGCTTCCACTTGTGCCAGCCGAACAGGTCCGGGGACAGACCGAACTGGCTTCCCATCACGTCCCAGTCGCCGACGTAGGTGTCCCAGTCGCCCTTGCCGTCCTCCGGCCGGTGGTAGAGGTCCGCCAGGTCGAAGACGTGTCCGGTCTCGTGCGCGAGGACGTTCCGGTCCGGCGGGTGCTCCTCGAAGACGGTGACGACGCGCCTGATGTCCGTCCCGTCGGCGCGCACCGGCCGGTCGAAGTTGACGACCTTGGTGGCGTCGGAGTCGACTCCGGGCGCGTCGGGGTCGGCGACGAGGTAGACGATGTCGTACGCGGAGAAGTCGGTCTGCTCGTCGGCGGCCTCGATCGCGTCGCGCAGGTAGGCGCTGCGGCGCTCCGAGCCCCAGTCGCGCTGTATGCCGTACCAGGTGGACGGGTGCGGCATGTGGGTCCACTGCCGCTGCGGGTGGGCGCGCAGGGTGAACTTCCCGTACGAGGCACGCTGGAAGAAGCGGGTGGTCGAGGGGAAGTAGTCGGCGGCCAGCACCGCGGGGGACACGACGGGCTCGGAGTCGGTGAACGAGAGGAAGACCATGACCGCGTCGAGGCCCCGGCCGGGGCGCGGGTAGGCGTCGTTCCAGGTGTCGAGGCCGAGCGAGTGGTGCGCCCCCGTCCTGGGCAGGGCGCACGGTCCCGCGTCACGCGAGGCCGCCACGGCGGGGCCGGCCACGAGCCCGGTCGCGGCGAGCGCCAGGAGGGAGGTGAGAGCGGCCGCCGCACTGCGCAGACTCGGCCTCCCCACTCCCCCGGATCTGTGCTGACGCGGCACATCTACCTCCGGGTGGCGAATGCGGGACTTCCCCCTCACCCTGTGCCGGTTCGGCTGCGCACGCCCTGTTGTGCTGCCCCACACGGGTCAGCCGGGTCAGGACCGATCATCCGAGGCGCGATGATCAGCCTCACGGAAAGTCACATTCGCTCACCCGAAATCCCGAAAGCACCAGATCAGCTCAAAACTAATCATCTATGGTCAAAATGCATGAGGGAGCTCTCTGCCGGACAGGCGTCGGAAAAGACGTGGGCCATGCGCGTGCCGCGTGTCCGAAACGGCGGGCGCGTTGGTACGGCCGGTGCGCCACCCTCTATGCTTCACCTCGTTTTCCTGCGTGGTTCCCGCCTCCGGCGCGGCGCTCCACTCCACGCCCCTGCCCGGCCACACCTGTTCTTGACGATCTGCACAGCGGGAGCGAGCGGTGAGCGGAACCTCCGAAGGGCCGACGTCCCGGACGGGCGCGTCCCCCGGCGCCGGGCCACCGGACGTCACGCAACGTGATCATCCGGGGTCGGACCTCTCCGAGCTGCGCGAATACCGGGCGGCGTTCGCCGCCGCCGCACTCCCCATGGCCGTCGTCGACCACCTCGGCCGGATCGTCAGGCCGAACGACGCACTGGGCGGGCTGCTCGGCGCCGACCCCGCGTCCCTGACCGGCGGGCTCGCGGCGGAGCTCGTCGGTCTCACCTCGGACAGTCCCACCTGGCAGGCGTACACCGAGGTCCTGCGCGGCACCCGCCCCCGGCTCCGCTGCACCCGGCGGCTCAAGCACAGCGACGGACGGCCGCTGTGGGCGGAGGTCACGGTCGCGCCGATGGGCGACCAGGCGGCCGGTGCGGGCCGTGTGCTGCTGACCGTCGCCGACGTCAGCGACCGGCGCGAGCTGCTGGAGCGGCTGCGCCACCTGCGGATGCACGATCCCGTGACCCGGCTGCCCAACCGCACGCTGTTCTTCGAGCGGCTCGCCGCCGCCCTGGAGAGCACGCCGCCCCGGGACGGTTCGCCGCTCAGGGACGGTTCGCAGCCTCGGGACGGTTCGTCCCTCCAGGACGGTTCGTCTCCCCGCCAGGGCCGGATCGGTCTCTGCTACCTGGACATCGACGGCTTCAAGGCGGTCAACGACACCTTGGGGCACCGCACCGGCGACCGGCTGCTCGCCGCCGTCGCCGGACGGCTCACCGACTGCGCCGAGGCGGACGACCACCGCACCGGCGGCCATCTCGTGGCACGCCTCGGAGGGGACGAGTTCGCGATCCTGGTGGACGACTCCGCCGGTACGCACCAGCTCACCGAGCTCGCCCGCTCGATTCTCACCGCCCTCCAGCAGCCGTTCGAGGTGGCCGGGCACCGGCTGTCGGTCTCCGCGTCGATCGGGGTGGTGGAGCGCTCGTCGGCCGGCACCTCGGCCACCGCCCTCATGCAGGCGGCGGACACCACGCTGTACTGGGCCAAGGCCGACGGCCGTGCCCGGTGGACCCTCTTCGATCCCGAGCGCAACGCGCACCGGATGACCAGGCAGGCGCTCTCCTCCACGCTCCGCCCGGCCGTCGAGCGCGGGGAGTTCACGCTGGAGTACCAGCCGCTGGTCGGCATGGCGGACGAGGTCGTACGGGGCGTGGAAGCCCTGGTGCGGTGGAATCACCCGCGGTTCGGGCTGCTGGCGCCGAGCCGGTTCGTCCCGATCGCCGAGGAGGACGGCACGATCGTCCAGCTCGGCCGGTGGGTGCTGCGCACGGCCTGCCGCCAGGCCCGGCGCTGGCAGCTGGAACACCCGGACGAGCCACCGCTGTTCATCAGCGTCAACGTCGCCGTGCGGCAGGTCCGGGACGCCGACCTGGTCGCCGACGTGGCGGAGATCCTCGCCGAGACCGGGCTCGAACCCGGCCTGCTGCAACTGGAGCTGACCGAATCGGCGGTGATGGGATCGTCGGGCCGGCCGCTGCGGGTCCTTCAGGCGCTCAGCGACATGGGCGTCCGTATCGCGATCGACGACTTCGGCACGGGCTACTCCAACCTCGCCTACCTGAGCCGGCTCCCCGTCTCCGTGCTGAAGCTGGACGGCTCCTTCGTGCGCGGCTTCCGCTACGAGGACGGCGCGCACCCCAGCCCGGCCGACGAGACGATCGTCGAGGCCATGGTGCAGCTGGCGCACCGCCTGGGCCTGACGGTCACCGCGGAGTGCGTGGAGACCTCGGGCCAGGCGGAGCGGCTGCGCCGGATCGGCTGTGACACGGGGCAGGGGTGGCTGTACTCGCGGGCGGTCGCCCCGGAGCGGATCGCCGAACTGATCGGCACGAGGCCGCCGGAGGGCTGATCGAGCCGGAGGCTGGCCAGGCCCGGGCCGTCGGAGGGCCGAACTGCCCTCCGGCGGTCCGGACGTGGGTGGTCAGACCGCCCGGGGCAGCCCGTACGCGTCCGCGATCAGTTCGTACGAGCGCAGCCTGGCCTCGCCGCCGTGCGCGTTCGCCGTGATCATCAGCTCGTCGGCACCGGTCCGCTTGGCCAGGTCGTCCAGTCCGCTGCGGACCTCGTCCGCCGTGCCGTGGACGATGTCCTTCAGCCAGCCGTCGACGAATTCGCGCTCCATGGGGCTGAAGTCGTGCGCCTCCGCCTCCTCGGGGGTCGGCACGAGGCCCGGGCGTCCGGTGCGCAGCCGGACCATGGACAGGGCGCCGGTGAGCACCTGGCGCCGCGCCTCGCGCTCGTCGTCGGCCGCCAGCGCCGCGACCCCGATCAGGGCGTAGGGGGCGTCGAGCACCGCGGAGGGCTTGAAGGACTCCCGGTACAGGTCCAGGGCCGGGACGGTGTTGCGCGACGAGAAGTGGTGGGCGAACGCGAAGGGCAGTCCGAGGACGCCGGCGAGCCGGGCGCTGAAGCCGGAGGAGCCCAGCAGCCAGACGGGCGGCCGTCCGGGCGACTGGACGCCGCCGGGCGAGGTGGCCTGCACGGGTCCGGGGACGGCGTGGATACGGGCGTAGGGGTGCCCGTCCGGGAAGTCGTCGTCCAGGAAGCGGGTCAGCTCGGCCAGCTGCTGCGGGAAGTCGTCCGCGCCCTCGTTCAGCCGGTCGGTACGCCGTAGGGCGGCCGCGGTGGCGCCGTCCGTGCCGGGGGCCCGGCCGAGGCCGAGGTCGACCCGGCCGGGGGCCATGGCCTCCAGGGTGCCGAACTGCTCGGCGATCACCAGCGGGGCGTGGTTGGGCAGCATCACGCCACCCGAGCCGAGCCTGATGCGCTCGGTGTGTGCGGCCAGGTGCGCCAGGATCACGGCGGGGGACGAGGAGGCCACGCCGGGCATGGAGTGGTGCTCGGCGACCCAGAAGCGGTGGAAACCGCGGCTCTCGGCGAGCTTGGCGATGTCCACGCTGGTGCGCAGGGCCTGGGTCGCGGTGCGCCCCTGGCCCACGGTCACCAGGTCGAGCACGGACAAGGGGACGGAAGCCGTCCCGCTCGCCGTGCCGCGAATCTCGTCGCCTCGGTTCTCGTCCACGTGTTCGGCCTCTCCGGTGCTGCGTCTGTGTACCGGAGGGTGCAAACAGGAGGATGGCTCCGCTTATTCCCGTACGGCTGCCCCGGCGGCCCGCGCGGAGCCGCCCCGGACGCCTACTCCCGCACTTCGATGCCCTTGGGCTCGGTTGCGCCGAGCGGGGGCTCGCGGGTCGCGAACAGCGTTCCGAGCGTGGGTGCCCAGATCCGGCGTTCGGCGAGGCGGAGCCCTTCCCAGACAGCTACCTGGTTGGCCGTGAGGACCGGCTTCCCGAGGAGTTCCTCCAGCTCGGGGACGTACGCGGCGGTGTGGAGGGCGTTGTCGGGGAGCAGTACGACCTCGGCGTCGGGATGGTCCCCGGCCACGGCCAGCTCCTTCACGAGCTCCACGTCGGCCGCGGCCGCGTCGGACGCCGAGATGATGCCGCCGCCGCGGGTGGCGGCCACCTCGACACCCCCGGCCTCCAGGAAGCCGGCGAACAGCGCGGCGATGTCCTCGGAGTAGCTCGCGGCGACCGCGACCCGCGAGGCACCCAGCTCGCGCACCGCGTGGACGAAGGCGATGGACGTGCTGGACGCGGGAAGCCCGGCGGCCCTGGCCAGCTCCGCCGCCTGCTCGTGCGCCCCGTCCCAGCCATAGGCGAAACTGCCGCCGGAACAGGCCCAGACCAGCGATTCGGCGCCGGCCATCCGCAGTTCCTCGACCCCGGCGGCCAGCCGCTCGGGCGTGCCCGCCGCGCGGAGGTTCTCCGCCCTCCGGGCGTCCTCGTCGATGTCGGTGTGGAAGAGCGGCAGTCTGATGTCGCTGTCGAGCTTGACCTCGATCCGCGGGAAGTCGTCCTCCGCGGCGTGGCCCGGGTAAAGAAGTCCTACGGTCGTCATGTCCATCCTTCCCGTGGGTCCGGATGCCCTGCCGGCACTCCTGTCACCGGTGCCCCTGCCTGTGACAAGTATTCCCCTTATGGCCCCGTATCGTCGCCCGCAACGGGCGTGACCAGCGGTTTCTTCCGTGGGGCCGACGCCCGGTTGACGGGCGTGCCCCCCGGTGCGAGCGTCGTCCCTGATGACCACTCCCGTGATCCTCGTCCTGGACACCGACCCGTCACCGCGCCTGGGCCGGCTCACCGGCCGGGCCACCGTCCGGTACGCCGACGAGCGGACGCTGGCCGCGCAGCTGCCCGGCGCGGATGTCCTGCTGGTCTGGGACTTCACCTCCGGCGCCGTCCGGGCAGCCTGGCCGGGCGACGGGCCGCGACCCCGCTGGGTGCACACGGCGAGCGCTGGGGTGGACCGGCTGCTCTGCCCCGAGCTGGCCGCCTCCCCCACGGTCGTCACCAACGCCCGCGGTGTCTTCGAGCTGCCGATCGCCGAGTACGTCGCGGGGCTCGTGCTCGCCTTCGCGAAGGACCTCCCCCGCACGCTGGAACTCCAGCGGCAGCACACGTGGCGCCACCGGGAGACCCGGGGGCTCGCCGGCACCCGGGCCGTGGTCGTCGGTGCGGGCCCCATCGGCCGGGAGATCATGCGGCTGCTGCACGGCCTGGGCGTCCGGGTGGCGCTCGTCGGACGTACGGCGCGCCGCACGATCCACGGCGTCGAGGACCTGGACCGGCTGGCGGCGAGCGCGGACTGGGTGATCTGCGCGGCGCCGCTGACGGACGAGACGCGCGGGATGTTCGACGCCCGCTTCTTCGGACTGCTCCAGCCCTCCGCCCACTTCGTCAATGTGGGGCGCGGCCCGCTGACCGTCGAGGAGGACCTGGCCGAAGCGCTGCGCAGGCACTGGATCGCGGGCGCCGCGCTCGACGTGTTCCAGGAGGAACCGCTGGGACCGTCCAGCCCGCTGTGGGACGTTCCGGGGCTGCTGGTCTCCCCGCACATGAGCGGGGACACCGCCGGCTGGCGGGACCGGCTGGGTGAGCAGTTCGTGTCGATGTACGAACTCTGGGCGGCGGGTGAGCCGCTCCCCAACACCGTGGACATACAGCACGGTTACATTCCTTCTCCGGACATCCCCGCCCGACAGGACTGAATGACGGCGAGTCATGAACGGTCCCCGCGCCGGGAACACGCCCCGCACACCGGTCGTCGCCCTGCGCCCACGACGAGACACGGGAAGGTCACCCTCCGGCCACCGTTCGGTTACATGACAGCGCTTCCTGCATAGGTGTCCGGGATCGGGCAGGTGCTCACCCTGTCCGGACTGTTCGACACCCCGATTTCTCCAGGAGATTGCGAACCATGGCTGACTTCCCTCACCTGTCCCGTCGGGGCTTCCTCAATCGAACCGCGGCCGTGGGAGGTCTGCTCGTCGTCCCCGGCCTGCTCTCCGCGTGCAGCAAGACCGACGCCGGCGCCGCGGACGGTGAGGGTGCGCTGGACAAGCTCCGCAAGCAGGGCTTCGTCCGGGTCGCCTACGCCAACGAGGCCCCGTACGGCTACATGGAGGGCAAGGAGCTCAAGGGCGAGGCCCCCACCCTTCACCGGGAGATATTCAAGGCACTCGGGGTCGACGAGCTGAAGCCCACCCTCTCGGAGTGGGACGGCCTCATCCCCGGCCTCCAGGCGGGCAAGTACGACGTGGTCAGCGCGGGCATGGCGATCACCCCCGAGCGCTGCGCCAACGCCCTCTTCTCCGAGCCGGAGTTCATCTCCCCCACCGCCCTGATGGTGAAGAAGGGCAACCCGGAGAAGCTCACCGACCTGGCGTCCGCGAAGGCCGCCGGGGTCACCGTCGGCGTGATGTCCGGTGCCGTGGAGGGCTCGTACGCCAAGGGCGCGGGCATCGCCGAGGACAAGATCAAGACGCTGCAGAAGCCGCAGGACGGGGCGGACGCGGTCAAGGGCGGCCGGATCGACGCCTTCCTGCTCACCGGCATCTCGCTGCGCTGGCTCGCCAGGACGAACCCGGCCACCGAGGTCACCGAGGCCTTCGTGCCGGAGCTCGAAGGGAAGCAGCAGTTCTCCCCGGGCGGCGCGGTGTTCCGCCAGGGCAACGAGGACCTGAGGGACTCGTTCGACCGCGAGCTCAAGAAGATCGTCTCCGACAGGTCCCGCTATGTGGAACTCCTGAAGCCGTACGGCTTCGGCGCGACGGAGATCCCGCCGGCCACGCTCAGGACGGCCGACCTGTGCAAGGGCTGACGAAGGCGGACCGCACCGTATGAGCGACTTCTTCTCCACTCTCCTCGACGAGCTCCCCCAGGTCGGATCGGGCCTGTGGGTGACGATCCAGGCCACCGTCCTGGGATCCCTGCTCGCACTGTTCCTGTCGTTCGCCCTCGGCCTCGCGGCGGGCAGCCGACTGCTGCTGGTGCGCGGGGTCTCCCGGACCGTCGTGGAGTTCTTCCGCGGCACCTCCCTCTACATCCAGCTGTTCTGGCTCTACTACGCGATGCCGCAGCTGACCGGGTACGAACTGACCCCGCTGCTCTGCGGAGTCGTCGCCTTCGGGCTGAACTACGGGGCCTACGGGTCGGAGATCGTGCGCGGCGCGATCAACTCCGTCCCCCGCGCCCAGTACGAGGCGGCCGTGGCCCTGAACATGACGCCGCTGCACCGGATGCGGAAGGTGATCCTGCCGCAGGCCTGGGTGCAGATGATCCCCTCCTTCACCAACCTGCTGATCCAGCTGCTGAAGTGCACGCCGCTGCTGTGGCTGATCTCCGCGGCCGACTTCATGACCACGATCGAGCACATCCGCAGCCTCACCGGTGAGACCCTCACCGCGTACCTGCTGCTGCTGGCCGTCTACTTCGTGCTCGCCTACGCGCTGACGCTGCTGATGAACCTCCTGGAGCGGTCGGCCAAGCGCCGGCTCGGCCTCCACACCGGGGCGCGCAGCCTGCTCAGGACCCGCACGGCGGAAGCCGTCGCCACGGCCGGAGGTGCCCGGTGAACACGTTCGACTGGGACGCGGCGGGGGACACGGTCCCCCTGCTGCTCGAAGGATTCCGGGTCACCCTGCTCGCGACCGTGATCGGCACCCTCCTCGCGGCGGTGCTCGGGCTCGCCATCGCGGTGGCCGGCCGCGCGCCCTCCCGGTTCGTGACGGTGCCGGTGAAGGCGGTGATGGAGTTCGTACGCGCCACCCCGCTGCTGGTGCAGCTGGTCGGCGCGGCGGCGCTCTTCACCTCCGTGGAGCCGCTGACCATCGGCATCGTGGTCCTCGGCGTCCACTACGCCGCGTACACCTCCGAGGTGTACCGGGCGGGCATCGACGGTGTGCCCAAGGGCCAGTGGGAGGCCTGCCGGGCGCTCTCGCTCAGCCCCCGGCGGACCTGGCAGGCCGTGATCCTGCCGCAGGCGGTGCGCAACGTGCTGCCGGCCCTCGGCAACTACGCGATCTCGATGTTCAAGGAGACCCCCTTCCTCGCCGTGATCACGGTGCACGAAATGGTCTTCGAGGCCCGGCAGTACGGGGCCGACCACTTCGCGTACACCGAGGCATTCACGCTCGCCGGCCTGGTCTTCCTGGTCGCGAGCTACCCCACCTCGCTGCTGATGAGAAAGCTGGAGAAGCGCCTTGGCCACTGAATCCGCACCCCCCAAGGACCCCGCGGGCGCCGGGTCCGTGCCCCTGCAGAAGACCGTGGACGCGGCTCCGGACACCCTGGTCACCGGCGTCGAGCCCCTGGTCCGCTTCGACAGGGTCGTCAAGCGCTACGGCGACCATGTGGTCCTGGACGAGCTGGACTTCACCGTGCGACGGGGAGAGCACGTCACCCTGATCGGGCCGAGCGGCTCGGGCAAGACCACCATCCTGCGGCTGCTGATGACGCTGGAGAGGGTCAGCGACGGCGTGATCTGGGTCGACGGCTCGCCGCTCTCACACGTGCGCACGGCGTCCGGCTCGCTCAGGCCCGCGGGCGAGAAGGAGCTGCGGGAGTCCCGGAAGAAGATCGGGATGGTCTTCCAGCAGTTCAACCTCTTCCCGAACATGAAGGTGCTCCAGAACATCACCGAGGCGCCGGTCAACGTGCTGGGAATGGACCGCGACGAGGCGGAGTCACGGGCCCGGGAGCTGCTCGACCTGGTCGGACTCTCCGGGAAGACCGACGCCCATCCCTCGCAGCTCTCCGGCGGCCAGCAGCAGCGCGTCGCCATCGCCCGCGCACTCGCGATGCGGCCCGAGATCCTGCTGCTCGACGAGGTGACGTCGGCGCTGGACCCCGAGCTCGTGGCCGGGGTGCTGGATCTGCTGGGCGACATCGCCAGGTCCACCGACATCACGATGCTCTGTGTGACCCACGAGATGAACTTCGCCCGGGACGTGTCGGAGAAGGTACTGATGTTCGACGCGGGACGGGTCGTGGAGTCCGGTTCCCCCGAAAAAATATTCACCGATCCCGAACACGAACGCACGCGCGAGTTCCTCAACGCGGTGCTGTGACCTTGCCCTTGGCACAGTACTCATGACCTTGGCATATGCCGTCCGGGTGCGCCCCAGCTGACGGTGGTGGGGCGCACCATCAACTCCCCGACAGCCCCTCCCATTCGGCCAGTTGGCGACTATCGTAGGTCGTGAGCTTGTGGTCACAACCTGGTAGAGACCCTAAAGGGGGGAACCGTGGCGTTGAAGCCCGAGCCGAAGGCGCCGTTCCATTCGGTGCAGTACGCCTTGCGTGTGCTCGAGTCCGTGTCGACGCACGGCGGCGGTGTGACCGAGGCCCGGATCTCCCGGGAGACGGGGCTGCCGCCCGGGCACCTCACCCCCCTCCTGCTGACGCTGCGCCGCGAGGGGTACGTCGAGCAGATCACCGACGGCGCCTACATCGTCGGTTCCTCACTCCTCGAGCTCGGCTCCGGCGCCGCCCGCAAGCTGGCCGTCGAGGCGAAGCTCCAGCAGACGCTGGTGCAGCTGCGGGATTCGGTCGGTGCGGCGGTCTACGTCAGCCGGTACGTCGACGGGGAGATCCGCGTCACGCAGGTGGCGGACGGGCCGCGCACCCCCGCGGTCAACGAGTGGGTGGACTTCCGCTCGGCGGCGCACGCCAGCGCGATCGGGAAGTGCCTGCTGACGCAGCTCGACCAGAACGGCCGGCGCGACCACCTCTCCCGGCACCGGATCGCGCGGCTGACGTCGCGGACTATCACCAGCGAGAAGGTGCTGTTCTCCAAGCTGGACAGCCAGCCGGCGACCGTGCCGGTCCTGGATCTGCAGGAGTACGCCGTGGGCACGGTGTGCGCGGCGGTTCCCCTGACGGCGGGCTCGTCCGCCGGCTGCCTCGCCCTGTCCCTGCCCATCGAGCACGCGCACCGGCTGCGGGCCGCCGCCGCCACGCTGAACCGGCGCGCGGCGCCGGTGCTGCTGTCGCTGGCCCTCTGAGCCCCACAGGACCGTGATGTCCCCGGCGGCCCGGACGGCGGCCGGGGACATCGGAGTGAGCGAGAACCCTAGAGGGACAGCCAGACCGCCGTGTCCGGGGGCAGCTCCCCGTCCGGAAGCGGGCCGCTGGCGATCAGGACGTCCGCGCCCGCCGGCAGCGGCACGGCGGAGTCCGAGGCGTTCAGCACGCAGCGGAAGCCGCCGTCCCGGTCGAAGCACACCGTCCCCGGCCCCGCGTCGACCCAGCTCAACGACTCCGGCAGGACGGCCAGGCGCTCACGGCGCAGGGCGAGTGCGGCCCGGTAGAGACTGAGGAAGGAGTCCGGGTCCGTCTCCTGAGCGGCGACGCTCAGAGCGGACCAGGAGGCCGGCTGCGGAAGCCAGGGGGACGCGGTGGCCGACTCGGGCGAGAAGCCGAACGATGCCCCCGACCCGCTCCACGGCAACGGCACCCGGCACCCGTCACGTCCCCGGTCCTTACCCCCCGAGCGCACGAAGGTCGGGTCCTGGAGCAGTTCGTCGGGCAGGTCCTGCACCTCGGGCAGGCCCAGCTCGTCCCCCTGGTAGACGTAGACCCCGCCGGGCAGGGACAGGGTCAGCAGCGCGGCCGCCCTGGCCCGGCTGCGCCCGAGCACCGGGTCGCTCGGGTCGAGCAGCCGCTTGTCACCCATGTCGAACGAGGTGTCCGCGCGGCCGTAGCGCGTGACGTGCCGGATCGTGTCGTGGTTGGACAGGACCCAGGTGGGCGGCGCCCCCACCGGCGCCAGCCCGGCGAGGGTCTCCTCGACGACACGGCGCAGCGCGTCCGCGTCCCACGCGCAGCACAGGAACTCGAAGTTGAACGCCGAGTGCAGCTCGTCGGGGCGGAGGTAGCGGGCCGACTGCTCGGGGGTCGGCAGCCAGACCTCCCCGACGAACGTGCGCTCGCCGTCGTAGCCGTCGAGGATCTTGCGCCAGGAGCGGTAGATGTCGTGCACGGCGTCGCAGTCCTGGTACGGCAGGTCCGTGACGTCGGGGTCCGGGCCGACGTCGGGCAGGCCCGGCTTCTTCGCCAGGCCGTGGGCGACGTCGATGCGGAAGCCGTCCACGCCCCGGTCCAGCCAGAAGCGCAGGACGTCCTCGAACTCGGTTCGGACCTCCGGGTGTTCCCAGTTCAGGTCGGGCTGCTCGGGCGCGAACATGTGGAGGTACCAGGGCCCGGCGGTGCCGTCGGCCTCCGTCACGCGGGTCCACGCGCTGCCGCCGAAGTACGAGGTCCAGTCGTTGGGCGGCAGCCCTCCGTCCTCGCCCCGGCCGGGGACGAACCAGAAGCGCTCGCGCTCCGGGGATCCGGGGCCCGCGGCGAGCGCGTCGCGGAACCAGACGTGCTGGTCGGAGCAGTGGTTGGGCACCAGGTCGATCAGGACCCGAAGCCCGTGCTCGTGGGCTTCGGTGATGAGCTGCTCGGCCTCCGCGAGGGTGCCGAAGAGGGGGTCGATGTCGCGGTAGTCCGCCACGTCGTATCCCCCGTCGGCCATCGGCGAGGTGTACCAGGGGTTGAACCACAGGGCGTCGACGCCGAGCCCGCGCAGATACGGGAGGCGGCTGCGGACTCCGGCGAGATCGCCGGTGCCGTCCCCGTCGCCGTCCGCGAAGCTGCGTACGTAGATCTGGTAGATCGCGGCGTGCCGCCACCAGTGGGTGGTCACTGAGACTCCTTGCTCGGTATACATGGGGTGGTGCGGGCCCGCAGGTCAGGGGCGGGCCCGCACCGTTCGGGCTACCAGCCGGTGTTGCCGGCGCCCCGGGTGATCGTGAAGCCACCCGCACTGGAGAGACCGCCGGCGGCGGCGCCGCTCACGGTCACGCGGGAGAAGTTTCCGGCTCCCGCGGAGTTGATCTCGATGCCGTACGAACCGGCCTTGTCGATCTTGAGCCCGTCGACGGTGAGCGCGCTGACGTTCTTCTGCCAGGAGACGAGCAGCCCGCTGTAGGTGCTGTCGAGGATCTCGTTGTCCTTGACGAGGACGGGCGCGGTGATGTCGGAGGAGTCGGCGTAGATCCAGAGGGCGCCGAGCTTGCTCTGCCAGTTCGGTTCGTAACCGCCCGTGCGCGTCAGGGTGTTGCGCTGCACGGACGTCGTCCCGCTGAAGGGCACCGGCGCGAAGCGGCTGCTGATGGCGATGCCGGACGAGCCGGTGACCGTGTCGGCGAGGAGGTTGTCCTCGACCCGGTTGCCGTGGCCGCCGTAGATGCCGACCGTGTTGGCGAGCATCGGGAGCTGCACGGTGTTGAAGCGGAACGCGCTGTCCGTGACCGCCTGGGCCTCGGAGAACATCGCCAGTCCGTCGTCACCGGTGTTGCGGACGCTGCTGTGGGAGACCTCGGTCGCCCTGGTCCCCTTGTGGAGGTTGACGCCGTCCGCGAAGGTGTCGCGGATGCGGAGCCCGGAGGCGTACAGGCCGTTGGTCGGGGCGTCGATCCAGAGCCCGACCTTGGTGTGCTGGATCCATATGTTCGTCAGGGTGGACCCGTTCCCGAAGTCGCCCTCGACGGCCGCGTCGAAGTTGGCGTCGTCCCGGTAGGAGACGTCCCCGGCGATCATCAGGTCCTGGACGTTGCTGGTGCCGCCGCGTCCGAAGAGGCCGCCCTTGCCGTTCTTGCCGCGCAGCACGGTGTACCACTGGCCGGCCCCGCGCAGGTCGGCCCCGGCCAGGTCGACGTGCCCGGAGATGTCGTACGTACCGGCGGGCAGCCAGAGCCCCTTGCCCTGTGAGGTGGCCGTGTTCAGGGCCGTGTTCAGGGCGTTGGTGTCGTCGCCGGAGTCGTTCGGGGTGACGCCGAGCGTGGTCGCGGAGACGAAGCCGGTGGACGGCATGGTCAGGGCGGCGGGCGCGGCCTCGGTCTCGACGAGGTCCAGGGTGTAGGACGCGGCGGTGTCGCCCGCGTCCTTCTGGAACTTCAGCACGGTGCCCGCCGGGAGCGTCCCGGTCAGGAGGGTGCGGGTCTCGTCGAAGAAGTGGTGGCCCGAGCCCTGGGAGGGGTTGTTGGTGTAGGGGTAGCCGCCGTAGACCCAGCTGTACTTGGAGCTGAGGGGCAGGTCCCGGAGCTGGGTGCCGTTGGCGTAGACGCTGAGTGTGGTGTCGATGCCGGTGCCCGCCGCGTTGTCCGGGACGGAGTAGCGCAGGGTCAGGGCGTTGGCGGGCTTGGTCAGCGTGAACTGCACGTACTCGCCGGTGGCGTCCAGGACGACGGCCTTGCGGCCCGACGCCTCGGACGGGACGGTCAGGTAGGTGCGGTCGGGACCGGTCGTGCCGGCGTTCGTGCTGCCGCTCTCGGCCTCGTAGGCGGTGTACGGCATGGTCGCGCCCCGGGTGCTGTCGGGCGTGGAGCCGGTGACCCCGATGCCGTCGAGCTGGAGGGTGCCGTTGTCCCCGGAGGCGGTGCGCAGGGTGACGTGGTTGAGCGCGGCCCGCAGCGGGGCGTCGGTCGATGCGCTCTTCCAGGCACCCCCGGTGCCGGGCAGGGTCAGCCGGCGGACGGTGGTGCCGTTGGCCACCAGGGTGACGGTCGACGCGGTCGCGTCGGGGGTGCGGTAGCGCACGGTCACCGGGTACGTCGCGGCGCTGGGGGCGTTCACCGCGAAGACGGCGCGGGCACCGGTGGCGGTGAAGCCGGAGAGGTAGGCGCTGCCCTCGTAGCCGGAGGCGGCGGTGGCCTTCGCCGGTCCGCCGGAGGCGAAGGCGTCCTCGGCCTGGTGGGTCAGCGTGGTGGGGCCGCCCGGGTCGGTCGGCGTGGTGGGCGTGGACGGGGTGAGGCTGTCGATGTTGACGTTGCCGCTGTCGGCCGAGGTGAACGTCCAGGCGACGGTGTTGGCCCCCTTCGCGTACGTCACCGCCTCCTCGTGCGCGGCCCAGGTGTCCCAGTTCGCCGTCGCCGGCAGGCTGACCTGGCGGACCTTGGCCCCGTTGACGTACAGGCTCAGCGTCATCGTCGCGCCGGTGCCGTTCGCGTACCGCAGGGACACCGAACCGGCCCCGGCCTCGGCGGAGTTCACGCCGAAGGAGACGGAGGCGGAGCCCTTGTTGGCGTCGGTGAGGCCGCCCGCGAAGCCCGCCCCGGTGAAGCCGGAGTGGTCGGTGGCGGCAACGGCGCCGCCCGTGAGCTGCGCGGACTCCGCCTCCAGGGCGCCGGAGGGGGTCGGGGTCCCGGTGCCCGCGGAGGTGTCGGTGGTGCTGTTGTCGATGTTGACGTTGCCGCTGTCGGCCGCGGTGAACGTCCAGGCGACGGTGTTGGCCCCCTTGGCGTAGGTGACCGTCTCCCGTTGCGTGGCCCAGGTGTCCCAGTTCGCCGTCGGCGCCAGGCTGACCTGGCGGACCTTGGCCCCGTTGACGTACAGGCTCAGCGTCATCGTCGCGCCGGTGCCGTTCGCGTACCGCAGGGCTACGGAACCGGTGCCGGCGGCCTGGGCGGTCACGCCGAAGGACACCGAGGCGGCGCCCTTGTGGGCGTCGGTGAATCCGCCGACGAAGCCGGATCCGGTGTAGCCGCTGTGGTCGGTGGAGACGGCGGCGCCCCCGGACAGCTGGGCCGACTCGGCTTCCACCGTGACGGTGGCCGCCTGCGCCGGTGCCGTCGCGTACAGGACGGTGCCGAGGAGGGACGCGAGGACGGGGAACGTGAGCCGGACAGCGGCCCGGGAGCGCTTTCTTGGTGCAGGAGACACGTCTGTGTGTCCTTCCTGTGGGGGTGGGTCAGCCCTTGAGGCTGCCCGCGGTGAGACCCGCGATGATGTGGCGCTGGAAGATCAGGAAGAGGACGAGCAGGGGGATGCTCGCCATGACCATCCCGGCCAGGAGCTGGTTGGCCGGCATGAACTCGGAGAGCCGGTTGAGCGCGACGGTGATGGGCTGCTTCGCCTCGTCGGGGAGGACGAGCATCGGCCAGAGGAAGTCCTTCCAGACCCCCACGACCGCGAAGATCGACACCACCGCGAGCACCGGCCGGGACAGCGGCAGGACCACCGAGACCAGAACCCTGAGCGTGCCCGCACCGTCGATGCGTGCGGAGTCGAGGAGTTCGGCGGGGATCTGGTCGAAGAACCGCTTGAGGATGAAGATGTTGAAGGCGTTGGCGGCGGCCGGCAGCCAGATCGCGAACGGCGTGTTGATGAGGTTGACGTGGAACAACGGCACGTCGACCACCGTCAGGTACGTCGGTACGAGCAGCGCCGACACCGGGAGCATCAGCGTCGCCAGCATCATGCCGAGGACGACGTTGCCGAGCAGGGGCCGCAGCTTGGACAGCGCGTAGGCGGCGGACACGTCGACCAGCAGCTGGGTCAGCCAGGCGCCGAGGGCCAGCACCAGCGTGTTGAGGAAGAAGTGTCCGAGCCCGACGTTGGTCCAGGCGTCCGTGTAGCTCTCGGGGTGCCAGCTCTCGGGGAAGAGGCTGGGGTTCGGGTCGGCGAGCTCGGACGAGGACTTCACCGCTCCCGTCGTCATCCAGTAGAGCGGGAAGACGAAGGCGATCGTGAAGCCGGTGAGGGTGGCGACGAGCACGAAGCGGTGGAGGAACCGGCCGGTGCGCCGGTTCATCTCGGTGGGCGCGATCAGTGTGCGTACGGGGGTTTCGGCGGCCATGGCGGCGGGTTCCTCTCAGCCCTTGCTGCGGGTCAGGCGCAGGTAGACGACGGAGAAGAGGCCGAGCACCACGAAGAGCAGGGTGCTCATGGCGCTGGCCAGGCCGAAGTCGTTGTAGACGAAGGCGTAGCGGTACAGGAGCAGGAGCACGGTGACGGTGGCGTCGTCGGGCCCGCCGCCGGTGAGGACGAAGGGTTCGACGAAGACCTGCATCGTGCCGATGACCTGCAGCAGCAGCGTGATCATCAGGATGAAGCGCATCTGCGGGACCGTGACGTGCCACAGCCGCTGCCGGATCGACGCGCCGTCGAGCTCCGCCGCCTCGTACAGCTCGCCGGGGATGCCGCCGAGCGCCGCCAGGTAGATCAGGGTGGTCGTGCCCATGTTGGCCCAGGTCGAGACGAGGACCAGGGACACCATGGCGAGGTTCTCCGACTCCAGCCACTGCTGGGCCGGCAGCTGGAGGACCTCCAGCGCGTTGTTGAACAGGCCCGGCCCGGGGTCGTAGAACTGGCGCCAGAGCAGCATGGTGACGATCGACGGCAGCATGACCGGGAGGTAGACGGTCATGCGGAGGTACGCGCGCCCGTGCCGCAGTTCGTTCAGGACGACGGCGGTGGCGAACGGTGCGGCGAAGCCGAAGACGAGGGCGAGCAGGGTGAAGTAGCCGGTGTTCTGCCAGGCGGTCAGGAACAGCGGGTCGTCCACCAGCCGCCGGAAGTTGTCCAGGCCCACCCACCGGGCGGGTTCGGCGAAGGTGACCTGCTGGAAGCCGAGCAGGATCCCGCGCACGATCGGGTACCAGGAGAAGAGTGCGAAGCAGAGCACACCCGCGGCGAGGAAGAGGTAGGCGACCAGGTTCTCCCGCACGGTCCGGCGCAGCCGGGACCGCGTGGCCGGCACCCCCGTCCGGGGCGCGGACCCGGACGGGGAGCTGTCTTCGCCGGTGGCCTTCTCCGCCGCGGTGGAGAGGGGCTGGAGGGACATCGTCACGTCACTTCACCGAGGTGAGGATGGTGTCGGCCTTCTTGGCGGCTTCGGCCAGAAGCGCGTCGATGTCCGCGTCCTCCTTGGTGAGCACGGCCTGCATGACACCGTCGAGGACGGTGTAGAGCTGCTGGGCGTTGGGCGGCTCGACCTTGGTCTCCACCTGGGCGTTGCGCTCGATGAACGGCTGGTAGTTCTTCACCGGGGTGTTGGCGTACTGCTCGTGGATCCTGTCGATCTCCGCCTGCGCCTCGCCCGCGAGCAGCCGGGGCTGCGGCAGCCCGATCGGCACGCCCGTCTCCTTGGACCTCTTGCTGTCGACCTTCTCGCGCTCGGGGCTCCGCAGGTACTTCCACTGGACCCACGCCAGCCCGGCCTTGATCTTCTCCGGCGAGGCCTTCGGGTTGAACATGAAGCCGTCGCCGCCACCGAGGGTCGCGGTCCCGGGCAGCGCGGCCAGGCCGTACTCCTCGTACTCGCGCTCGAACTGCTTGACGATGGTGGGGATGTTGTCGGGGCCCGCCATGTACATCCCCAGCTTGCCGGAGCCCATCATCTTCTGGACGTCGGCTATCTCCAGGAGCTGGCGGGTGCCCATGCTCTTGTCCGTCCAGCGCATGTCGTGCAGGGCGTTGAGGGCCTTGTGGCCGGCCTCGCTGTCGAAGGCGGCCTTCCAGCGGCCGTCCTGCTTCGTGGCCACCTCACCGCCCATGGAGTAGATCCACGAGGTGAGGTGCCAGCCGCCCTGGTTGTTCTTGCTGTAGTCGGCGTATCCGACCGTGCCGTCACCGAGCGCGCTGATCTTCTTCGCGGCGGTGCGGACCTCCTCCCAGGTGGCCGGCGGCTTGTCGGGGTCGAGTCCGGCCTTGCCGAAGAGATCCCGGTTGTAGAGCAGGCCCATCGAGTAGTTGCCGGTGGGCAGGCCGTACGTCTTGCCCTCGCCGTCCTTGAAGACCTTCATCAGCGCCGGGTCGATGTCCTCGAAGTACGGCACGTCGCCGACGTACTTGCTGATGTCGGCCGCCTGGCGGCGCTGGATCAGCCCGGCCGGGTCGGTGAAGTAGACGTAGTACACGTCCTCCAGCTGGCCGCCCGCGAGCTTCGCCGTGAAGGTCTTCGGGTCCATCTGGCCCTCACGGGCGTCGATCTTGATCTTCGGGTGGCTCTTCTCGAAGGCCGCGACGTCCTCCATGAAGTTCTTGCGGTCGACGGCCTGCGTCTTGGCGGGCATGCCGTTCACGCTGATCGTGACCACGCCGTTCTTGTCCACGCCCGACGGCGAGGATCCGGAGCCGCCGCACGCCGTGAGGGCTAGGGAGAGGGCGACGGCCGTCGCCGAGCCGAGAAGCTGACGTCTGCTGATGACGGGCATGCCAACCATGGGGATCGTGCCTTCCTGGAGGTCCGCTGCGGGGTTGTCGGACCCCGAGCACTGAGCTGCGCTGAAGGTAGAAGCCGGTTACGCAAGAAGTCAATGCATCTACGCAAGAAAGTAATCTCAGCGGCTTGTGCAAGAAACACGACACCGATCCGGCCCGCTCAGCGGGGCCGGGCGGCGGTGGACCCCCGGACGATCAGCTCGGTGTCGAACATCATCAGTTCGTTTGCTCCCGCATGGCCGTCGATCTGCGCCACCAGGGAGGCCACGACCGCCGAGGCCATCGATTGGATCGGCTGCCGGGCGGTGGTCAGCGGCGGGTCGGTGGCCACCATGAACGGCGAATCGTCGAAGCCGACCACCGAGAGGTCCCGGGGCACGGACACCCCCTGACGGCGGGCGCCCCGGACGGCCCCGAGCGCCAGGGCGTCGCTGGCGCAAACGATGCCGGTGACCCCTTCCGCCAGCAGCCGGGGCAACGCCGTGGCGCCGCCCTCCATCGTGAACAGCGCGTGCGCGACCAGCCGCCGCCAGTCGTCCGCGGCGATGCCCCGACGTGCGCAGAAGGCGGCGAACCCGGCGAGCTTCCGGGCCGAGGGCACGTGCCCCACCGGGCCGAGGATCACCCCGATCCGCTCGTGCCCCAGCGCCGACAGGTGCGTCAGCGCCTGGTCGGCGGCGAGCGCGTCGTCCACCCTGACCTGGGGCACGCCCGTGTTCTCGTCGGCCGCGTTGATCAGCACCATCGGGATCCTGCGTTCCCGCAGCGCACGGCCGTGTTCGGGGCCGGCGTCGGCGTAGCTGGCGCCGATGAAGACGATGCCGCCGATGTTCTGCCGCAGCAGCATCTCGATGTAGTGCGCCTCGGAGACGCCGTCGGCCGTCCTGGTGCAGAGGACGGGTATGAGCCCCCGCTTGTTGAGCAGTCCGCACAGGGCCTCGGCGAACGCCGAGAAGATCGGATTCTGCAGATCGGGCACGACCAGGCCGATCAGAGCGGCACGCTCGGCCCGGTAGCGGCTCGGTCTCTCGATCCCGCACACGTCCAGGGCGCTCAGCACCGCCTCACGCGTCGTGCTCGCCACATCGGGGCTGCCGTTCAGGACGCGGCTGACCGTCGCCTCACTGACACCCGCGTACTCGGCCACCTGAGAGAGTCGTCGTTTCGTCACGGAGCTCACCTTACAAAGAGCTACGCAAAATCAAAGATCACTTACGAAAGAAAATGACTTTCTCTGCGAAGTGGCCCCGGGGCGGCAGCGGGGCGGGGGTGGGGGGGGCCACACGGAGGGGGCGCGGCACGTGTCAACAGCACCCCTGCGGACCAGGTATTATTTTCGAGTCAGCAGGCGCCGTTAGCTCAGTTGGTTAGAGCAGCTGACTCTTAATCAGCGGGTCCGGGGTTCGAGTCCCTGACGGCGCACGACAACACAGTGGGCGGTCTCCCTCCGAGGAGACCGCCCACTGTGCGTTGCGCTGTGTCAGAACTGCACGTCGGAGCACGCGTAGAACGCGTTGCTGGTGTCCGCGACGTTCCAGACGGCCAGGATGATGTGCTTGCCCGTCTTCTGGGTGGGCATCGAGCCCTGGTGGGTCAGCGTCGCCGGCGGCTGCTGGTTCCCGTAGGGCACGGTCATGAAGGGCTGCGACTCCAGCGCGGCCCTGGTGAGCGGCTTCGTGGAGTCCCAGCCGTTCTTGGTGATGTAGTACCGGAAGTCACTCGTGGAGTGGCGGGCCGTGAACTGCCAGCGGAAGCTGTAGCCCTGCCCCGAGGTGACCTTGGTGGCGGGCCAGGCGCCCCCGCGGGGGTCGTCGAGCTGGGTGAAGCTGCTGTTCCCGCCGGAACAGATCTTGCCGTCCGCGGGCCCGGCCGCCGGGAAGCCCTTGGGACCCTCGACGCTCTGCGGTTCCCACTGGATGTTGCCGCAGCCGGTGACGGTGCCGTTGGCGCAGAGCTTCTGCCGGCTGATGGGTGAGTCCGTGTAGCCGTGACTGCTGGCGCCGCTCGTCGCGAACATGGAGACGCCCGCTATCGCCAGGCCGATGACGGCCGCGCTTGCCCTTTTCCGCATGCTGTGTCGCTCCTCGAGAACGTGGGGGATGTTCTGGGGATGTTCTGAGCTGTGCTGCGCGCATCGCTTGTGCGGTCTAGACCAAGTCCAGATTATTGACGCGGCATGAACATGTCCAGACCAATGTGGATCGGGTTTCAGCGCACGCCCCCGTGCAACCGGAAGCCGTCAGGCCCCTTCTCCGCCGCTGCGGCCGGTGTAGAAAGCCACCGTCAGATCCCTGACCAGCGCCTTGTGTTCGTAGGTGTCGAGTTCGACGATGCCGCGGGCGGTCAGTCGGCCGATCGTGTCGTCCACCGCGTCGACCACGGACGTCAGCACGCTGTCCCGGTGCCTGGCGTCGATGGCCGCCACCCGGCAGCGCCGCATCGCGGCCGCGACCTCGGGGGCGTACTCGATCCCGGTCGGCTGCGCCGAATACACCTCGATGCCCACGGGCGCGCAGTCGGCCCTCACCATCCGGGTCAGCGCGTCGCCCACCGCCTCCGCGTCGCGCAGGGTCCGGGTGTCCTCGTGGAAGGCGTCGGCCGGCAGCTGCGAGAGGACCCGGGCCAGCGCCGCCTCCACCTGGTCGCTCAGATAGCGCTCGTGGTCCGCCACGCCGAACAGGGCCCGCGCGGTGTCCCTCACCCGCCAGACCACCAGGACGACCGCACGCAGAGCGGTACCGCTCGCGTCCACGGCGGGAAGCGGCTCACTGCGCCAGTGCCGCAGGCGCACGTCCATCCGGCGGCGCAGCAGGAGCGGGGAGACCCAGAGGAGACCGGTGCGCCGGACGCTGCCCCGGTAGTCGCCGAAGAGCGTCAGCACCGAGGCGTGTCCGGCCCGGCCCCGCCCGAGTCCGCAGAGCGCGAACAGGGCCACGGCCACCGCCAGCGCGATAAGCGCCCAGGCACCGCTGCCGAGACCGTCGTACGAACGGTGCCCGAGCCCGAGCCAGTTGGTCACCGCGGCGGGCACCGCGCCCTGCCACCACAGCACGGCGAGCCCCGCCGCCGCGCCCGTGGCCGCGGTGAGGAGTGCCACCCAGCCGGGCAGCACGGGTCCGGGCCGCTCGGTGAGCCGGGGGTCGGCGAGGGGCGCGGACCGGGTGGGCGCCTGCACCTGGGCGGCGCGCTGCAGGGGCGTGCGCCGGTCCCCGGGCCGCCGTACGGTACCGGCGCCGGCCCCCGCAGTGGTGCGGCCCGGCCCGGCAGACCCGGCGTCGTAGCCGGTGTCGTAGCCGGCGCCGGCGCCGCGGCCGTCGTCGCGGCCGTCGTCGCGGCCGTCGTCGCGGCCGTCGTCGCGGAAGAGCAGGTGGACGGGGATGGGCGCGGTGGTCTCGGTGGCGATGACGGGCTGCCTGCGTCCGGCACCCCACCAGGCGACCGGGTCCGCGGCACCGACGGTCAGCGTCACCGGAGCACTCTCACCCGCACCGGGCTCCCCGGCCCCGGGCGTGCCCGCCCCGCCGGGCACCGGCTTCCGGAGATCCGGCCGGCCGCCCTGCCCGCGCTCCGGGTCCGGGTCCGGGTCGAGGTCGAGGCCGAGGTCGGAGTGGGGGTCCGCCGGAGGGTGCTCCTCCGCCGCGTCCGGGCCTGCGGCCCACGCGGGGACCGGCGGCGGACCCGGTACGGACTCAGGGCCCGGCAACTCCCGGCCGGCCGACGGCTCCGGGGTGAACTCCGGGACGTACGGCGGCTCCGGGTCCAGCTGCAGATCGAGATCCGGACCCGGGTCCAGGTCCAGGTCCAGGTCGACAGGGACGGCGTCCACCGGTGTGGCGCGGCCCACGACGGCCACGGCGTCCAGGGCGGGCCCCAGATCAGCCGGGATGTCTTCGTCCTCCACCACGGACGGCCCGTCCAGCACGGAAGCCTCTTCCAGCACCCGCGGCCCGCCCCACACACGGGGCCCGTCCGGCACGGAAGCACCGCCGTCCGAGGCAGCGCCGTCGGCCACGGAAGGTCCCTCCACCTCGACAGGGACGACGACCGCCGTGGAGGCGTCCGCCACAGCGGGCACGCCCCACGCCGGACGTACGGCCCTCGCGGGAACGGCCTCCGCCGTCCCGGCCGCGTCCGTCACCGTCCCGGCCGCGTCCGTCACCGTCCCGGCAGACCGCTCCGTCACCGCTCCGGCGGACCGCTCCGCCGCCGGGTCCGGCTCCGCGCCGGGCCCCGGCACCCCCGCCTCGTACGCATCCGTCACCCGCAGCACCTCCGTCGGCCGTTCCTCCTGCCCGTCCCCCGCCCCGGGCCCGGGCACGATCACCCGCGTGTCCCGCTCGCCGAGCTCGTCCCACTCGCCCCGTACGTTCTCCGTCGACCGCATTCCCGCCTCCGTCATGTCCGTTCCGTCGCTTCAGCCGTCACGAGAAGAGCCGCCGCCATGTCTCCGGCCCCGGGTATCCGTCCGCCGCCGCCCCGCTCCAGCCCTGGGCGCGCTGGAACGCCTCGACGTTGCGGCGGTCCGCCTCCGTCCAGCGCGTACCGGGGCCCGTCACGTAGTGCGCGCCGTATCCCTTCTTCACCAGTTGGGTTCCGAGCTGCCGGACGTGGCTGTTGGCCTGCCCAGGCTGGAAGTGGCTCCGCCCCGGGTACGCCGCGGTGCCGGCCGTGCTGCCGCCCGTCCCGGCGGCGGGGATCTTTCGTCCGGTGCCGCTGACCAGCAGGCGCCAGGTGTGCGGGCCGGGGATGCCGTCGGCCTCCTTGCCCTTCCACCCCTGCGCCAGCTGGAACGCCTGGGTCGCCCGTTTGTCGGCGTCGCCCCAGCGGGGTCCCGCGCCCTGCTTGTAGAAGCGCTTGCCGCCCTGGGCGATGAGCATCTTCCCGAGCCGGGTGACGTGCGCGTTGCTCGCGCCGGTGGCGAACTTCGCCGCCCCCGGGAACGCCGTCGCCGAGCCGCTCCCGCTCGCCCCGCTGACGATGCCCTTGTAGCGGTAGGCCACGTACTGGGAGGAGTTGCTCCAGTACGCCATCGGCGTCGTCGCCTTGCGGGCGTTCGGGCGGGTCTGCTCGTACGCGAGGTAGTGGCTGTGCGTGTGGTCGGTCCAGCCCCCGAAGACCGTGACGTGGGACCCCACGGCGGGGTCGGCCAGGTTGTGGAAGAGGAGGATGTCGCCGGGCTCCAGGTCGGCCCGGGCGATCTTCGTGCCGAAGCCGGCGAGGCTGCCGGTCCACTCGTTGGTGCCGAGGTTCCACGCCATCGACACGAAGCCGGAGCAGTCCTGGCGGTAGCCGTCGGACCAGTACGCCGCCATGTCGTACGGGACCTTCGCGGTCACCCACTTCTTGGCGCGGTTGATGATCTCGGTCCGGGTCGTCGTGCGCTGCGCCGTGCCCGGAGCGGCGGGCGGCCCCGAGGCTCCGTCGCTGTTCAGCGGCCCGACGGTGCCCTGCGGGGTGACCGGCTGGGGGTCGGCCTCCGTGCCGGTGCGGGTGTCCCGGCCGGCGGCGGTGGCAGCCGCCTGGGCCGCCCCGCAGGACAGGACCACCCCCGCCGCGGTGACCAGCACCAGCGCCCGCCGCGCACCGTGCGCGGCGCGGTGGCCGCCGTGGCGTACGGGCAGTGCGGCGGCCGTACGACGCCGCTGGGCGCAGCCCGGACAGCCGCAGTCGGCATCGGGTTCGTACTCCTCGAAGACCGGCACAGTCATTGGACTCCTCTTCCCCTCGGCAGTCGTCCAGATCTTCCGCGTCTCAACTTTCCGGGCATATCTCATGGTGACGGATTAAAGGGACAAAACGACCATCCGACAGGCCGGGGCGGAGAGGAATTGGTCAGGAGCACTCCCGCACATCGGGTAAAGTTCTCCAGGTCAGCAGGCGCCGTTAGCTCAGTTGGTTAGAGCAGCTGACTCTTAATCAGCGGGTCCGGGGTTCGAGTCCCTGACGGCGCACGCAACGACAAGGCCCCCTCACCGAGTGTGAGGGGGCCTTGTTCGTGCCTGCCGCAGCGCGAACGTGCCCCCGGGGCGCCTTTCGTCACTCCCGCACGCCCCCTGCGCGGCATTCCCCAATTCGCACGTATGGCTGACAAACTACCCTTTTTCACCCTTGCGTTCATGTCGCGTAATCGGACAACCTGACCAGGCGCCGCCCGGGGGAGCCACGGATCCCCCGGAGCCGGGAGGACGACGAGCGGCCTCCTCCCGGGGCGGGGGCCGCTCAGGCACGGACAGCAAGAATCACGCAGGGCGACCTGCGTGCGGGGGGATGACCATGACGTCGACGCCGTCAGGCGACCGGCAGCACCACGACCCTGCCCGGACGGTCCAGCTGCGGCTGCCTCCGCAGCCGCGCGCCGGGAGACCGGGACGGCAGCCCGGGAAGGCGCTGCCGCGCTACGACTACGAGCACTACAGCCGGCTCGCCGGACCTCTGACCCAGCCGGATCCCGGCCGGCCGTACACCGTGCGCTACCGCTCGCTGCTCTCCCGGGAGACCCACCGGATACGCGCGGCCCTGCTGCTGGGCGCCGCACCGCTCGTCTCGCTGGGCCTCTTCGCATGGCTGATGCAGCCCGAGCACTGGACCGAGCGCGACCCGAACCTCCGGAACGACACCCTGCTCGCCCTCGACGTCGTGATGCTGGTGTCGATCGGCCTCATCGAGCTCTTCCGCACGATGAACGTCCTGTCGAACGCGCACGCCACGCTCGTGGCCCGCGACCCGGTCCCCGTCATACCGGAGAGCGGCACGAAGGTCGCCTTCCTCACTTCCTTCGTCCCGGGCAAGGAGCCCCTGGAGATGGTGACGAGGACGCTCGACGCGGCCGTGCGGATCAGGCACCGCGGACCGATGGACGTCTGGCTCCTCGACGAGGGCGACGACCCGGCCGTGAAGGAGGTCTGCGCCCGCCTCGGGGTCCACCACTTCTCCCGCAAGGGCGTCGCCCGCTGGAACCAGGCGAAGGGCCCGCACCGGGCGAGGACGAAGCACGGCAACTACAACGCCTGGCTCGACGCCCACGGTGACGCCTACGACTTCTTCGCCTCGGTCGACACCGATCACATACCCCTCCCCAACTACCTGGAGCGGATGCTCGGTTACTTCCGTGACCCGGACATCGGCTTCGTCATCGGCCCGCAGGTCTACGGCAACTACGACACCTTCGTCACGAAGGCCGCCGAGTCCCAGCAGTTCCTCTTCCACGCGCTGATCCAGCGCGCGGGCAACCGCTACGGCTCCCCGATGTTCGTCGGCACGAGCAACGCCGTACGGATCTCGGCCCTCAAGCAGGTCGGCGGCCTCTACGACTCGATCACCGAGGACATGGCCACCGGCTTCGAGATCCACCGCCACCGCAACCCGCTCACCGGCAGGAAGTGGCGCTCGGTCTACACCCCGGACGTCCTGGCCGTCGGCGAGGGGCCGACCGCGTGGACCGACTTCTTCACCCAGCAGCTGCGCTGGTCCCGGGGCACGTACGAGACGATCCTCAAGCAGTACTGGAAGGGCTGGTTCTCGCTCCCGGCAGGCAAGCTCCTCAACTACACGATGATGATCATCTTCTACCCGATGTCGGCCATGAACTGGATCCTCGCCGCCCTGAGCTGCGCCCTGTTCCTCGGCACGGGCGCCTCCGGCGTCCAGATCGACCCGGTGATCTGGATGATGCTGTACGGCAACGCCTCGGCGCTCCAGATCGGCCTCTACGTCTGGAACCGCCGCCACAACGTCTCACCGCACGAGCCCGAGGGCTCCGGCGGCCTGGCGGGCATGGTGATGTCCGCGCTCTCCGCGCCCGTCTACGCCCGCTCCCTGATGGACGCGGTGCTGCGCCGCAAGAGCTCCTTCGTGGTGACGCCCAAGGGCGACTCGTCCAGCCCGGACACCCTCTTCGGGACCTTCCGCATCCACCTCTTCTTCATCCTCGTCTTCGGCGGCTCGATCGCCGCGTCCTTCGTCCTCGGCCACAGCCACCCGGCGATGCTCACCTGGGCGTGCCTGGCGCTGCTGATCACCGCCGCGCCGATCGTCGGCTGGCGGTACACGGTCCGCGCCGAGCGGAGGAAGCGCCGCGGCGGACCGCCCGCGCCGGCACCCCGGCCCGTACCGCGGTCCGAGCCCTCGCGGGCGGGCGACGAGGACACCCTGCAGACCGCCCTTGGGGGACGTCACACATGAAGTACCGTCCGAGCCGCCGTACCCGCCGCCTGGCGATCGGTACGGCGGTGGTCCTGGCGCTCGCCGGGGCGAACGGGCCGTGGCTCTACCGCTTCGGCACCGAGCACTACCACGCGTACGCCATCGACCAGCAGGACTACAAGGCGGAGAACGGCCACTGGGACTTCCTGGACGTCCCCGCGGAGTTCCGGATCAACACGATCCACGCCGCGCTGCTGCACACCGGCAAGGTGCTGCTCGTCGCGGGATCCGGCAACGACCAGGAGAACTTCGACGCGAAGAGCTTCCGTTCGGTGCTGTGGGACCCGGAGGAGAACACCTGGAAGAACATCGCAACGCCGAAGGACATGTTCTGCGCCGGGCACACCCAGCTCCCCGACGGGAAGCTCCTCATAGCGGGCGGCACCAAGCGGTACGAGAAACTCGAAGGCGACGTCACCAAGGCCGGCGGCCTGATGATCGTCCACAACGAGGACCCGGACAAGCCGGTCACCCTCCCCGCGGGCACCCGCTTCACCGGCAAGGGCAACCACAGGACGTTCGTCTCCAAGGACCCGGTGCTGGTGGAGAAGGCCACCAAGGTCTTCGACAAGCGGACCGGCGCGTTCATCCGCAACGAACCGGGCCTGGGCCGCATCTACGTCGAGGCGCAGAGGTCCGGGACGAAGCATGGGACCGGAGCCGAGGACAACTACCGGATATCGGGGCTCTCGGGCTCCGACGCCCGCAACGTGTACGGGATCGCGCAGAAGCTGGCCCTGGACAAGAAGGACTTCCAGGGCATCAGGGAGGCTTACGAATTCGACCCGGTGGCCGAGAAGTACATCGGCGTCGACCCGATGAACGAGGCCCGCTGGTACCCGACGCTCACCACCCTCGAGGACGGCAGGGTCCTCTCCCTCTCCGGTCTGGACGAGATCGGCCAGATCGTGCCCGGCAAGGACGAGGTCTACGACCCGGAGACGAAGACGTGGGAGTACACCGGCGTGGTCCGGAGGTTCCCCACCTATCCCGCCGTCTTCCTGATGAACAACGGCAAGCTCTTCTACTCCGGTTCCAACGCCGGCTACGGTCCCGCCGACGTGGGCCGCGAACCGGGCGTCTGGGACCTCGACTCCAACACCTTCACGAAGATCCCCGGGATCGGCGACCCGGACAGGCTGGAGACCTCCGCGACCGTACGGCTGCCCCCGGCGCAGGACGAGAAGTACATGGTGATCGGCGGCGGCGGGGTCGGCGAGTCCGCCAGGTCCAGCGAGAAGTCACGGCTCGTCGACCTGACGGAGGACGAGCCGCGCTTCACGGACGGCGCCTCCCTCGATGAGGGCACCCGCTACCCGAGCGCTTCCCTCCTCCCCGACGACTCCCTGCTCGTCACCGGCGGCTCCGACGACTACCGGGGACGCGGCGGTTCGGACCTCCTGCAGGCCAGGCTGTACGACGCGGCGTCGGACGCCTACCGCCGGGTCGCGGACCCGGCGGTGGGGCGCAACTACCACTCGGGGTCCGTGCTGCTCCCCGACGGCCGGGTCATGATCTTCGGCTCCGACCCGCTGTACGCGGACCGGGCGAACACACGGCCCGGCACGTTCGAGCAGCGCATCGAGATCTACACGCCGCCGTACCTGTTCCGCGGCGGGCGTCCCGAGCTGACCGCAGGCCCCAGGAGCATCTCCCGGGGCGGCACGGGGCTGTTCACCACCCGGCACGCCTCGTCGATCACCTCGGCAAAGCTGATGCGTCCGAGCGCGGTCACCCACGTCACGGACACGGACCAGCGGTCGATCGACCTGGAGATGGAGAAGTCCGGCGACGGCGTCACCGTGACGGTCCCGGAGAACAGGGCCCTGGTCCCGTCCGGCTGGTACATGCTCTTCGTCACCGACGCCGACGGCACTCCGTCGGAGGGCATGTGGGTGGAGATCCCCTAGCGGCCGTCCGGTACGGGAGGAGCCCCCGGCCCGCTCCCACGAGGGCGGCTCCGGCGCCCAGGAGCTCGTGGAGGGCGCTGTCCAGGGTGCTGGTCCCGGCGATCGGCCGGAACCAGAGGTGCTCGCCCTGGTCGCCGCCGGCAAGGGGGTCTGCCCCACCTGCGCACGCGCGGCCCACAACTACGCCCGCCCGGACATCGTCCCCGTCCCCTTCCGCGACGCTCCGGTGGTGGAGTACGGCCTCCTGCGGTCAGCCACCGGGAACACCCCGAAGGTGCGCGCGTTCGTCCGGACGGTGCTCGAAACGGCCGGGATCTGAAGGCGCGCCACCCCGGTGACGGCAGGGCCCGCCCTGGCTACTTCGTGGCGCGGGCCAGTCCCAGCGCGTACTCCGGCCACCAGTCCCCGGCCTTCGGGCCGCCCTTGCAGTCGCCGTCCGACTCTCCCGGCCGCTTGACCCACAGGTAGGCGTCCACCAGTTCGTCGCCCGTGTCCGTCGTCGGGGACTCGCCGAGCGCACGGCCCGGCGGGTTGCACCAGGTCTCCGCGGGGTCGCCCCCGTCGTACGGGCCGTTGCCGTTGCGACTGGTGTCGATCACGAACGGCTTGCCGCCCACCTTCGCCGACAGCCGCTTGCCGAACTCCGTGCTGACGCGGGTGGTCTGGTAGTTGGACACGTTCACCGCGAAGCCGTCCGCCGCCGCGATCCCGGCCCGCCGCAAGGGCTCGAACAGCGCGTCCGGCGACTGCCACCCGGCGTTGCCCGCGTCCATGTACACCGTGGTGCCCGGCTGTTGCTTCAGACGCTCGACCGCGCCCTTGAGCAGGTCGTAGCGCTCCTCGTGGAACTCCTGCGGCGTGCACCCGTCCACCAGGTGCAGCAGGGCGTCCGGCTCCAGGACCACGGTGGCACGGCGGTCGCCGATGCCCCGGGCGACGCCGTCCAGCCACGCGCGGTACGCGTCGCCGTCCGCGGCCCCGCCCTTGGAGAACTGACCGCAGTCCCGGTGCGGGATGTTGTAGAGGACGAGCAACGCCTCACGTCCGGCCTGCTCGGCCGCCTCGGTGAAGCCCTTCGCCGCGCCCTGAGGATCGTCCGGCGCGATCCACTCCCCCACGGGCTGCTCCGCGATCTTCCGGATCAGCTCGGCGTTCTCCTTCTCGCCGTCCTTCGCATAGGCGGCGACCTGCTGCGCGGCGTTCCCGTCGGGGTTGACCCAGTACGGGGCGCCCCCCTCGGGCTGCCGGCCGGCGGCGGCCGGTGCGCCCTTCCCGTCGCCGTCGGACGAGGAACACCCGGCCAGCAGCAGAACGGCAGCCGTCCCGGCTGCCGCGCGCACCCTCAGTCCGGTGTAACTGCCGTACATCCACTCCCCCTTGTACTGGCGCACCGCCGGTCGAATCCATCCTGGCACAGCGCTCCGTGCCCCGGACGCTCCCGCCCGGATCCGGACATCCTTCCGAAAACTCTCCGCGCCCCGGGAGTGGTCGGCCTACAGTGTCGTGCCAGGAGGAACGACCCGACCTCCCGCGTCGCGCCCGGCCTACTCCCGCAGCCCGGACGCCCGCGGTCGAGGACCGGCCCGGCCGGCGGCTCCGAGGGGGAGCGGGCGCCGACCGGGCCAGGTTGTCCGTCCGGGGCGTTCCGGGCGGCTACGGGAGCGTCGGACGCGGCCCCTCCCGCGGGTTCTTGGCGTCGCGCGGCTCCGCGCCGTCCTCCGCGTCCTTCTCCGCCGTCAGGTAGGCGGAGACGACGACGTTGGCGGTGTACGCATGGGACGCGTGGTCGTACGTGCCGCCGCAGGTGATCAGACGGAGCTCGGCCCGCCCGTCCTCGCGGGGCCCGTACGCCTTCTGCGCGTCGAAGCGTTCCCGGGTGAAGACCTGGACGTCGTCGATGGTGAATTCGGCGGTCTTCCCGTCGGACCGGCTCACCCGGACCTTCTCGCCCGGCCTCGCCGCACTGAGTCCGTAGAACACGGCGGGCTTCGTCTCGGTGTCGACGTGGCCGACGAAGAGCGCGGCGCCCTCGGTGCCGGGCTCGGTGCCCTCCGCGTACCAGCCGACGGCCTTCGGCGTCTCGAACGGCGGGGGTTCGATCGCCCCCTCGTCGTCCAGCCCGCGCCGCACGACGGTCGCGTCGATCCCGATGGAGGGGATCTCGACCCGCTGCGGCAGGGCTCCGTCGAGCGGATCGTGAGCGGGGGGCAGCGGTACACCCAGGGGGCGGCCGACCGCCGCGACGTCGCCGGTCGTCGGGGCCGAGTTGCCGGCGGTGGCCGCTCGCCCCCACAGCCACAGCCCCAGCAGGAGTACGGCCCACGCGACGCCGGTCAGCAGCCGTCCCGTTCCGGCGGGACGGTCGGTGGCGGTCATGTCAGTGCTGCGCCGAGCGGCGGCGGCGCGTGCTGCGCAACGCGACGGCGACTGCCGCGACGGCACCGAGTCCGAGCCCGATCACCGCGTGCCGGGTGCCGGGACCTTCGTCGGCCGCGGCCTCCTCGGCGAGCACCGCGGTGCCTCCGCCGCCGGCCCGGACGGGGGCGACGGGCGAAGGGCGGCTGTGACGGACGACGGTGACCGTGCCCGTGGCCTTGCCGTGGCCGTCCTTGCAGGTCACCCAGACCTCGTAGTCGTCGGGTGCCGCGTCGGAGCGGATCCGGGCCTCGGCGACGAGACCTTTGCCGCCGTCCGGCTCGAAGCGCGCTTCGGAAGCGAACGCTTCGGAGTTGCCCCGGGCCGACCTGCCCTTGCCGCAGACGTCGACCCGGAGTTCCACCTCCCCGCCGGGGGAGACACGGGACGGACTGACCGAGACCGTTCCCGAACGCTTCTCGTCCCTGGGGTCATCGGCTTTCGACTCGGCCAGTGCGGCGGACGCGGGAAGGGCTATCGTCCCGGCCACCAGTGCGGCACAGAACGTGAGGGGCAGTGAACGCATCGTAAACCTCCTGAGTGAAGGTTCACGCGTGGGGCGGCGTCCCGCATCCGCTGTAGCCCGGTCGGGTTACGGCACGGGCAGGTCGACCAGCTCGACGAGGTCCGCGATCGACTCGACGACGGTGGAGGGCCGGAAGGGGTAGCGGTCCATGTCGGCCTCCGTGGTCAGGCCCGTCAGGACCAGGAAGGTCTGCATGCCCGCCTCCAGGCCGGCGAGGACGTCGGTGTCCATCCGGTCGCCGATCATGGCGGACGTCTCGGAGTGGGCGCCGATGGCGTTGAGCCCGGTGCGCATCATCAGCGGGTTGGGCTTGCCCGCGAAGTACGGGGCCTTGCCCGTGGCCTTGGTGATCAGCGCGGCCACCGAACCGGTCGCGGGCAGCGGGCCCTCTGCGGAGGGTCCGGTCTCGTCCGGGTTGGTGCAGATGAAGCGCGAGCCGCCGTTGATCAGCCGGATCGCCTTGGTGAGCGCCTCGAAGCTGTAGGTCCGGGTCTCCCCCAGCACGACGTAGTCGGGCTCGTGGTCGGTGAGGACGTAGCCGATGTCGTGCAGCGCGGTGGTGAGCCCCGCCTCGCCGATGACGTACGCCGTGCCGCGCGGCCGCTGGTCGTCGAGGAACTGCGCGGTGGCCAGGGCGGAGGTCCAGATGTTCTCCACGGGCACGTCCAGACCCATGCGCTTGAGGCGCGCGTGCAGGTCACGGGCGGTGTAGATGGAGTTGTTGGTGAGGACCAGGAAGGGCAGTCCGGAGTCCCGCAGCCGCTTGATGAAGGCGTCGGCCCCGGGGATCGGCGTGCCCTCGTGGATGAGGACGCCGTCCATGTCGGTCAGCCAGGATTCGATCGGCTTGCGCTCTGCCATGTGACGGGCTCCTGCCGTACGCGCTGTGCACTCGGGGTGCTGGACGCCGGCGGCACCGCGCTGTGCAGCGCCGACGCCCCGATTTTAGGCTGACCGTTCCGCCGGACGGAACCGGTGGATCACAGGGAACCCGCGGCACCGGGTCAGCGACGGCCCGCGCGCAGGCGTCTGGCGTGGATAATGGCGGCGGCTCCGGCGAGGACGAACGCCCCCGACGCGAGGCCGGCCCAGCGTGCGCGGGCCTGGCCGGTGCGGGCGAGTTCGGGCACGGGGTCGCCCGCCGCGTCCATCGTGCTCCCGGTGTCCTCGGGGGCCTCGATACCGCTCTCGGTGATGACGAACTCGTACGCGGCCGACTCCCCCACCCAGTCCCCGTCGGCGGCCGTGCCGGCCTGCTCGGCCTCGTCCCGGGCGGTGCGCCGCTGGACGATGGCCGCGCGGGCGGTGACCTTGCCGGGCCGGGTGTCGGAGGTGAAGGCCATCCGGACCTCGACCGTGACGGTCTTCTTCGCGGGGACGGTGAAGCCGGGGAAGTCGTCGTCCTCCTCACCGCTTCCGAAGACGCCGATCTGTTCGTCGCGGTCGGTGGACTCCCAGCTCACACGGTGTTCCTCGTCGGGGTGTGCGCGCTCGGTGAACTCCAGCTGGATCTGTTCGGCGGTCAGCGTCCGGTCCTCGTCGGTGAGCACCAGGACGGGGTGGATGGAGTGGCACGGTTCGGAGGTGGTGTTGGTGAGGTCGAGGTACCAGGTCCCGTAGCCGCCGCCGGAGGCGTAGCTGTCGGGGCCTCCGTGGATCCGTGTCCCGATGGGGAAGTCCTCGGCGTCCGGGTCACCGCAGGCGGGCCGCTCCGACCCCGCGGCCGCGGTACCGGCCGCCGGGCCCGCCACGGCGGGGGTGGCGGCGGGGGCGGTGACCGGGATGGCGATGGCCGCCGGGACGCCGAGGAGTCCGGCCGGGACGACCAGTCCGGCGGCCAGCCCGAGGCGGGTCAGGGCACGGCCGTCGCGCAGTCGCGCGGGGGGTCTGGTGGACATGGGGGTCACCCTTCGCTGCTCGCGAACGGCCGGGCGGTGGGGCGTCGGCTCCAGCGGCGGCGCTGCCACACCTGGCCGGACGTATGGCCATGGCAATACGTTGCAGTCCGTGACGCTGTCACGCGCGCGCGACCCGTCGCCACCTGCGGGCGGGGTACTCCGCCCGTTCGGGCGTCGGAATCCGCTCGAACGGCCCCGTCCGGGTGCGGGCGGAGCCCTCGGGCTCAGGGGGCCCGGTCGGCTCGGGCGCCTTCGCCGCCGTCCTCGCCGGCCCGGCCGAAGAGCGGGGCGAGGACCAGGTGGGCCGCCCCCTCGGCGACCGGCCGGTCGCCGCCGCCCGCCACGGTGACGGGCACGGCGGCGGTGACGCCCTCCCGCCGGGCACGCTCGTCGATGACGGCGCGGACCCCGCTCACGTAGGCGTCCTCGTGGGCGGCGACGGTACGGCCGCCGAGGACGACCCGGTCGATGTCGAGCAGCCCGACGAGGTTGGCGGCGCCCGCCCCGAGCACCCTGGCCGCTTCCGCGACGTCTCCGCGGGCGGCGGCGGCCAGGCAGAGCGCCTCGATGCAGCCGCGACCGCCGCAGTCACAGGGGGGCCCGTCCAGCTGGAGCGTCTGGTGGCCGAACTCCCCGGCGCCCGTGCGGACCCCCCGGTGCAGTGCCCCGCCCAGGACGAGCCCGGCGCCGAGGCCGGTGCCCAGGTGGAGGTAGGCGAAGTCGGCGTCGGCGCGTTCGCGGAGCGCGAGGCCGAGGGCGGCGGCGTTGGTGTCCTTGTCGAGGACGACGGGGAGCCCGGTGCGGGCGGCGAGGGCGTCGCGCAGCGGGTAGCCGTCCCACTGGGGGAAGCCGGTGACCCGGTGCAGCACCCCGCTGCGGTGGTCGAGCGGGCCCGGCAGCGCCGCGCCCACGCCGAAGACCTGACGGGCTGCGGTCCGGGGGGCCCCGGGGACCTCTGCCCGTACCGTCTGCACCGCGTGGGCCGCAGTGGCCAGGACCTCGGCGGCCGGGGCTCCGAGGTCGAGCGGGAAGGTGCGGGTCGCGGCCGTGGTGCCGGAGAGGTCGGTCAGGACGGCGGTGAGTTCGTCACGGTCCAGGTGGAGCCCCACGGCGTATCCGGCGTCCGGGACCAGGCGCAGCACGGTGCGGGGCTTGCCGCCGGTGGAGGCGAGCCGGCCGGCTTCGGCGGCGAGGCCCTCGGCACGGAGCCGGGCGGTGATCTTGCTGACGGCCTGGGGGGTGAGCCCGGTGCTCTCGGCGAGCTCCAGGCGGCTGATGCCCTGCTCACCGGCGATCCGCAGCAGGTCGAGGACGAGCGACGCGTTGTGGTGGCGCAGAGCCGGAAGATTCACCCCGCCGCTCCTGCTGTTGCTCCTGTTCACCGCTCCATTGTCTCCATCGCTTGCACTTTGGCAACAGCGTTGCTTAAGTGGATCGCATGACTGCCAACGCTCCTCTCCGCGTCGGGCTCGTCGGCTACGGCCTGGCGGGTTCCGTCTTCCACGCCCCGCTGGTCTCCTCGACCGAGGGCCTCGTCCTCGACACGGTCGTGACGTCGAACGAGGAGCGGCAGGCGCAGGCCCGCGCCGAGTTCCCCGGCGTACGGTTCGCGGCCTCGCCCGACGAGCTGTGGGCGCGCGCGGACGAGCTGGACCTGATCGTGATCGCCTCGCCGAACAAGACCCACGTCCCGCTCGCGAAGGCGGCGCTGGAGGCGGGGCTCCCGGTGGTCGTGGACAAGCCGATCGCCGGCACGGCGGCCGAGGCCCGTGAGCTGGCCGCGCTGGCCGCCGAGCGGGGACTGCTCCTCTCGGTCTTCCAGAACCGCCGCTGGGACAACGACTTCCTCACACTGGCCGGTCTGATCGAGGACGGCGAGCTCGGTGAGGTGCAGCGCTTCGAGTCCCGCTTCGAGCGGTGGCGCCCGCAGCTGAAGGGCGGCTGGCGCGAGTCGGGCGACCCGGAGGAGATCGGCGGGCTGCTCTACGACCTGGGCAGCCACGTCGTCGACCAGGCCCTCACCCTCTTCGGGCCCGCGGTGCAGGTGTACGCGGAGTCCGACGTGCGCCGTCCGGGCGCGGCGGCCGACGACGACACGTTCATCGCGATCACCCACACCAACGGGGTGCGCTCCCACCTGTACGTGAGCGCCACCACGGCGCAGCTGGGCCCGCGCTTCCGGGTGCTCGGCTCGAAGGCGGGCTATGTGAAGTACGGCCTGGACCCGCAGGAGGCCGTCCTGCGCGAGGGTGTGCGCCCGGTGGCCGGGAAGCCGTGGGGCGAGGAGCCCGAGTCGCTGTGGGGCCGGGTCGGTTCCGGTGAGTCCGCGCTGACCGGCGGCGGCGATCCGGTCCGCACGCTGCCGGGCGACTACCCGGCGTACTACGCCGCTGTCGCCTCGGCGCTCCGCGGCGAGGGCGAGAACCCGGTGACGGCGCTGCAGGCCGCCGCCGCCCTCGATGTCCTGGAGGCCGCGCGGCGCTCCGCCCGCGAGGGCGTGTCCGTGACCCTCCTTCCCCACCACGACGAGGAGCAGCACTGATGAGCCCCAGCGCTCCGACCATCTCCGAGCTGATCGCGCAGGAGCGGCGCCTGACGCTGCCGCGCTTCGGCTACGACGACGCGTACACGCTGGGCGGCCTGCTGGTCGCGCTCGCCCGGGAGCGGCACGCCCCCGTGGCGATCGACATCCGGCGGGGCGGCCAGCAGCTGTTCCACGCCGCCCTGCCCGGTTCGAGCGCGGACAACGACGCGTGGATCAACCGCAAGCGGCGGGTGGTGGAGCGGTACGGGGAGAGCTCCTACCTGGTCGGGACGCGGTTCCGGGCCAAGGGGACGACGTTCGAGGACTCCTCGCGGCTGGACCCGGACACGTACGCAGCGCACGGCGGTTCGTTCCCGATCGCCGTCGAGGGCGCGGGAGTGATCGGCTCGGTCACGGTCTCGGGCCTGCCGCAGGCCGAGGACCACGCGCTGGTGGTGGAGGCCCTGGAGCAGTTCACGGCGCTCCCCCGGACCTGAGGAAGGCCCACCGACGACGGAGCGGCCGCCGGGTGTTCCCGGCGGCCGCTCCGTCGTATCCCCTGCCTACGCGTCCTTGAGCTGCTGGCGCTGGCGTCCCAGCCCCTCGACCTCCAGCTCCACCACGTCACCGGCGCGGAGGTAGGGCTTCGGCTCGGGCCGGCCCATGGCCACGCCCGCCGGGGTGCCCGTGTTGATGACGTCGCCGGGGTAGAGCGTCATGAAGTGGCTCAGGTAGCGCACGACCTCGCCGACCGGGAAGATCTGCTCGGCCGTCGTGCCGTCCTGCTTGAGCTCCCCGTTGACCCACAGCTTCAGCGGGAGCGCCTGCGGTTCGGGCACCTCGTCCGCGGTGACGAGCCAGGGCCCGAGCGGGTTGAACGTCTCGCAGTTCTTGCCCTTGTCCCAGGTGCCGCCGCGCTCGATCTGGAACTCGCGCTCGGAGACGTCGTGCGAGGTCGCGTATCCGGCGACGTGCCCGAGCGCCTCCTCGGCGGAGTCCAGGTAGCGGGCGGTGCGGCCGATCACGACGGCGAGCTCGACCTCCCAGTCGGTCTTCCTGCTGCCGCGCGGCACCAGGACCGTGTCCTCGGGGCCGACGACGGTGTCGGGGGCCTTGAAGAACAGGATCGGCTCGTCCGGGATCGCCGCCCCGGTCTCGGCGGCGTGGTCGTGGTAGTTCAGCCCGATGCACACGATCTTGCCGATCCGCCCCAGCGGAGGCCCGACCCGCAGGCCGTCCGCCTCGATCGGCGGGAGGACGTCGGGCGTCTGTGCCGCTTCCCGTACGCGTGCGAGCGCCGAGGCGTCGGCGAGGAGCTCGCCGTCGATGTCGGCGACGAGGCCCGAAAGGTCTCGCAAGGTCCCGTTACGGTCCAGCAGTGCGGGGCGTTCCGAGCCCGCCGTACCCACTCGAAGAAGCTTCAACGGTCCATCTCCCCTTGGTCGAGATCGAGCCCGTCGATGGGTTGCGGCCAGCGAAAGGCTTGGCCGATCCTCCAAGACATCGGATCACTCCGCAAGACCCTGTTCACACACTGGACCGGGCGGGCCCTAGACGGCGGGCGCGACCGCGGCCTCCGCCGCCGGGGACTCCCGGTAGAGGTAGGCGCGCTCGATGGCCGTCCACGTGGTGCTGGTGACGATGTAGAGGGCCGCCGCGAGCGGCACGTAGGCGACGGAGACCAGGGTCAGGAAGGACATCAGCGGCATGACCTTCGTCATCGCACCCATGCCCGGCACGGGCTGTCCGTCCGGGCCGGTGGCCGGCGTCACCGGGTTCGCGGCCATCTGCCGCTTGGTGCGTCCGTAGTTGAAGGTGGCGACGGCGGCGACGATCACGAAGAGTCCGAGGTAGACCAGCCCCTGCTGCCCGAAGACCCCGCCGTCCGCGAGCGCGTCGTGCCAGCGCTCGCCGAGCGGCGCTCCGAAGAGCTCGTGGCCGAGCAGCGAGTTGGGGTCGCCGCCGATCCTCTGGCTGGAGAAGAGGTGGTAGAGCAGGAAGAAGGCGGGCATCTGGAGGAGGCTCGGGAGGCAGCCGGAGAGGGGGGAGACCTTCTCCTTCGCGTGGAGCTCCATGAGCGCCTTCTGCATCCGGTCGGGGTTCTTGGCGTGCTTCTTGCGCAGTTCGGCGATCTGCGGCTGGAGCTTGGTGCGGGCCTTCTGCCCCCGCGCCGCCGCCCGGGACAGGGGGTGGACGGCGAGCCGCACGAGGGCGGTGAACAGGACGATCGCGGCGGCGGTGGACGCGTTCTGGAACAGGGGCTGGAGCAGGTCGGCGAATGCGCCGACCAGGCTCGCGAAAGCGGACATGAATGCGGACATGGGTGAGCCCTCCGGGGGTCTCGTCGTGCCGGGGAGTGATGACTCGGCAGGACGACCCGCGCAGAGGGTCGTGGAAGGTGTGCCTCTACGCGGCCGTCAGGAGGGCTGCCCCGGGTGCTCGGGGCCTGGTGCGGCCCCGGGCGTCCGGGTCGCGTTGCGGGAGGAAGGCGGTGCGCTTCTCCCGGTCGCGCATGGCGGTGCGCACGCTCGTACGGGGTACGGGGGCGGCACAGCGGGCGCTGATGACGGAGCAGACGAGGAGCGCCGAGCCGGCGGCCGCGGTGGCGGCGAGCGCGACGGCGGCGGAGAGGCTGCCGCCCTCGGTGAGCAGGACCTCGGTGAGGAACAGGACGACGAAGGCGGCGGGGCGGAGCAGGCGGCCGACCGCTCGGCGTACGCGGTTCACAGCGTCGTCCATCGGCCCTCCCCTTCACGTTTCGCCCGATTGTGTCCTTCAGCCGTTATACACGATCGGCGTCCAGCGGCTGAAGGAGCCGGCGGGGGACGAGCAGCGCGCGGCTGACGGGATCGGCGGGGTCGGGGTCGAGCCCGGCCCCCGGCCGCATCTCCACCTCCTCCAGCGGTACGCCGGTGTTGCCGCCGCAGGCCGGGCACTGCCCGAACGCCCCGAGCTCGGTGCCGCACAGGGCGTGGACGAAGAAGCGCATGGGGAGGGTGCCCTCGATGTGCTCGCGGCCCCAGAGCCCGAGGGAGCGCAGGGTCGGCCAGAGGGCCTTGCCGCTGTCGGTGAGGACGTACTCGTCGCGCGGGGGCGACTCCTGATAGCGCCGCCTGGCCAGGACCCCGGCCTCGGTGAGCGCCTGGAGGCGCGAGGCCAGGACGGCCCGGGGGATGCCGAGGTGGCCGAGGAAGTCGTTGTAGCGGCGCACTCCGTAGAAGGCGTCGCGCACGACGAGCAGGGTCCAGCGCTCGCCGACCACTTCGAGTGCGCGGGCGATGGAGCACTGCTGTGCCGCGTAGTCCTTGCCGAGAGCCATGGGAATCACTTTACTCCCTTGGGTTCGGTGAACGAACCTACCCGTGCTAGCGTGAGGCACTCGGTAGGTTCATTCACCGAACCATGGCCATGGACCTGGTCACCAGGCGGGCCGATCCCCGGAGGGACGTCATGACCCAGCAGCCCGTGCAGACCGGACCCGCCCCCGCGCGGCGGCCCGCCCGCCCCGGCACGCCACACCGGCCGGGCGCGACCCTCGCCGTGACCAGCGCCGCCACCGCCGTCGCGCTGATGAACTACACCGCACCCATGGCGGCGCTGCCCGCCCTCTCGGCCGCCTTCGCCACTCCGCCCGCCGCGCAGGCCTGGCTCCTCAACGGAGCACCGCTCGGCCTCGCGGTACTCCTGCTCGTCGCGGGCAGCCTCGCCGACGACTTCGGCCGCCGCAGGCTCTTCCTCATCGGCACCCTCGGCCTCGGCCTCACCACCGCTCTCGCGGCCCTCACCACGAACACCCTCGGCTTCACCCTCGCCCGGGCGGGCCAGGGCGCGGCGAGTGCGGCGATCCTCGCCGCCAGCCTCGGACTGCTGGTCGGCGCCTATCCGGCCGGCCACGCGCGGATCAGGGCGATGGGCGTCTGGGGAGCCTTCGTGAGCGCCGGGATAGCCCTCGGCCCGCTCCTCGCGAGCTCGCTCGGCCAGGCCGACTGGCGCCTGACCTATCTCGCCCTGGGCGCCGGCGCCCTCGTCACGGCGGCCTTCGCCTTCCGTACGCTCACCGAGTCCCGCGCACCCCGCCCCGGACGTCCCGATCTCGCGGGCGCCGCCGTGCTCGGTCTGGCGATGACCGCGCTGCTGACGGCCCTGACGCTCGGCCGGGACGGCTGGCTGCGCGCGCCGGTCGGCCTGCTGCTGCTCGCCGCCCTCGCCCTGACCGCCGTGTTCGCCGCGGTGGAGCGCCGGGCGGCCGCCCCGCTGATCGTCCTGTCGCTGCTGCGCAGCCGCACCTTCCTGGCGGCCTCCCTGGGCGGCCTCGTCACGGGGCTCTCGGTGATCGGCCTGTTCAGCTATCTGCCGACCCTCCTTCAGCACTCCCTCGGCCTCTCGGCCCTCGACTCGGCGTGGCTGTTCCTCCTCTGGTCCGGTGCGGCGTTCGTCGCGGCGCTCCAGTCGCGGCGGCTGACCGGCCGGGTCTCGGCCCGCCACCAGCTGGCCGCCGGCTTCGCGCTCCACGCGGTGGCGCTGCTCCCGATGCTCGGGACCCTGACCGGCGCACCCGGCGGCGCGGGGACCTCGGTGTGGCTGCGTCTCGTCCCGGCCCTGGTGGTGGCCGGCGCCGGCAGCGGCCTGATCAACGCGGCGCTGCCCCGCCTCGCGGTCGAGTCCGTACCGCCGGACCGGGCGGCCATGGGGTCCGGAGCCAACAACACCGCCCGCTATCTCGGCTCCTCGGCGGGCGTGGCCCTGACGATCGCTGTGGCGCCGACCGTGGCGGGCGCGGACCGGGCGATCCTGCTGTCCGCCGCCATCGCGGTGGCGGGCACGGCGGGCGTCCTGTTCCTGCGGGAGCGCTGAGTGTTCTCCCCGGCGCCCCCGGGCCTTCACCGGCACTCCGGACCGCGCCCTCTCACCTCTCCCCCGACCCGCAGTACCGTGTGGTCCATGCGCCCCGACACGCCTGCCGACCACATCACCGAAGCCGAGCGCCTGCTGCGCACCGCGGCGCAGTACCCCGAGGACCACGAGCCGCTGTTCCTCCAGGCCGCGGCCCACCTGGAGCTCGCGGGTGAGCGCACCCGCGCCAGCACCCTCTACGACGAGCTGCTCACCTCCACCGGGACCGCCGTCGACCGGCCCCATCTGGTCAAAGCGCTCAAAGCGGCCAACCTCTGGGAGTACGGCCACGAGGCGGAGGCCCGCGCGATCATCGACGGCATCCGCATCGCGGGCCCGCTCGACGCGGCACCGTGGGAGATCGCCGCGGAGACGCTGGAGGCGCACGACGAGCTGGAGGACGCCCACGACTTCTTCTCGACCGCGCTGCGGCTGCTCCTCGCCCCGGGCGAGGAAGTCCCCTACGCCACCCAGTCGCTGCTGATCGGACGGCACCGGGTGCGCAGGCTGATGGGCGTCACCCATGACGCGTGGGACGAGCTGGCCGACGCGCTGCACACAGCCGCCGTCCCCCTCGACGAGCTGCACGACCCCAAGCGCCTGTGGTCCCTCGGCTCCTCGGACCCGGGTGAGCTCCAGGCGGAGATCACCCGGCTCCGGGCCGAACTGGGCACCTACCGGACGGCGTTGTCCCGACCGTTCCCCGTCGCGGTGCTGCACTGGCCCGAGGACGAGCTGCGCGAGCTCCTCGCCGCGTACCCGGAGCTGGCCCAGGAGTACGTCTCGCACGAGGACCATCTCGCCCGGCTGGAGGCGGCGTTGCGGGACCTGCACGCCGCCGGCACTCCGAACCTCGGCATCGTGACGGGCACGGTCCCCTCCTACGAGGCGTTCGCCGCGTCGGAGGCCGCGTCCCCGTCCGACCCCGATCTGCTCCCCCAGTACGCCACGACGCTGGCGGCCCGCGGCCGGGCCGTCCCGTGGCCCCCGGCGCGCAGCGCGGCGTGCTGGTGCGGCTCGGAGCGTTCGTACCGGGAGTGCCACGGAGCGGCCTGACAGGGGCCTGGCCCTCCCGTCCGCCCGCGAGAGGACCGGGCCGCTCTCACCGGCCCGCTCTCACCTGCCCGCGAACACGTCCCGCAGCTCCCGGTCGAGCGCGGTGGCGGCCTGGTCGGTGTCGGGCGTCTCATCGGCCAGCAGCGCGTACACATGGGACTGCAACGCCTGGGTGAACGCCCCGTAGTACGGGGTGCGCGGCCGCTGCACCGCCTCGGTCAGCGCGTCCTCGAGGGTCCGGAGGTACGCGTCGACCGCCTCCTGATCCTGGCCCTTCGGTACGTCCTCCTCCGCCCCGGCCCTCTTGGGCGCGTCACCCGCCGGCCGGAGCGCGGCGGCGACACTCGGCCAGCAGCGGCTCGCGGACGGCTCGTACGCGGAGGCCCGGGTGGCCGCGAAGCCCGCGTCGAGGAGGCAGCGCTCGCTCTCCCGCGAGGTCAGGAAGGTGACGAGCGCGCGGGCGTCCTCCGCGCGGGGCGAGTCGGCGGTGACGGCGAGGTTCTGCCCGCCGAGCACGGCCTCGCCCGGGAGCCGGTTCACTGCGTACCTGTCCGGCGCCATGAGGCCGCCCAGCGCCCCGTACGCGTAGGGCCAGTGCCGCAGGAACACGGCGCGGCCCTCGACGAAGTCGGTGAGGGACGCCGTCTCGTCGGAGCTGAGGGCGCCTGGCTGGACGCGGCCCCGGTCGACGCGGTCCAGGAGCGTGTCGAGCCCCTTCTTCAGCTGCCCGGCGCTGGAGCTGTACCGCCCTTCCCTGTCGGTGAGCCGGACACCGGCGTCGGCGAACGCCTCGACGGTGTTCACGGTGAGTCCCTCGTACTGCTTCAGCTGGGTGGTCCAGCCCGCGCGCTCGTCACGGCGCACCGGATCGAGCCCGAGGGTCTTGACGGCGGAGTAGAGCTGGTCCCAGGTCCACTGCTCGGTCGGCAGCTTGTCCTCCTCCATGTCGGCCTCCTTCAGCAGGTCGGGCCGGTAGTAGAGGAGCCCGACGTCCGTGTTGAACGGCCGGGCGTAGGAGCGGTCCTTCCAGACGGTGGTGGCGTGGACCTGGGGGAAGAAGTCGCTTCCGTCGTCCGTTGCGGCGCCCGTCCCCGCGGGCAGCGGGCTGATGAGTCCGGCCTCGGCGAATTCGGGGATCCAGGTGATGTCGAGGTTCACCACGTCGTAGCGGGCGCTGCCGGACTGGAGGGCGCCCAGGAGCTGGCTGCGCTGCTGGTCGGCGCCCCCGGGCAGCTCGACGAGCTTGGCCTGCCGGTCCTTCGACCCGGTGTGCGCGCGGTTCCATTCCTCGATGAGCTGCTGCCGGACGCTGCCGGAGCCGGTGACGTCGAGGCCGCTGGCGACCACGATGGGCCCTTCGGCCGCCTGCCCGCCCTCGCCCGGCGGGGCCGTGCCCCCGGAGCCTCCCGTACAGGCGGCCGGGGCGAGCGTGAGCAAGCAGCCGAGGAGGACGCCCACCCCTGCCCGGCGGCCGGACCGTGGGCCCGTGCCGGTCATTCGGCGTCCCCCGTACCGGTCTTGGCGACCTCTGCCGCCAGTTCGGACGTGAGGTCGTCGGCGGGGTCCAGGCACTGCCCGCCGCTCGCCTCCGCGAGCCGTGCGCCGAACCGGCCGGGCGCGCAGGCGCCGTCCTGCAGCGAGACGGTCACGATCCTCACGAGCGGTGCCCCGCGCGCCTCGGCGACCAGATCGCCCTGGTCCTTCTTCCCGACCTTCTCGAAGTCCTCGCCGTCGGTGACCAGGACGAGGAGCCGCGGCTGTTCCGGTTCGGCCGAGCCCTCGCGCAGGGCCGTGAACGCCTCGCGCATGCCCGGAGCGATACGGGCGTCGAAGGGCGCGGCCTTCGCGCCCGCGACGGCCTTCTGCGCGACGGCCCCGGTGTTCTGCGCGAACGGCACGAGCTGCGTGGCGGGTCCGCCCTTGACGGCCGTCATCCACACCCCGTACCGGTCCTCGGGGCTCAGCGAGCTCATCGAGCGGGCCACCAGCTCCTTGGCGCCGCCGGTGCCGTCCCAGACCCGTTTGTCCGCCATGGAGGTGGAGTTGTCCAGCAGGTACAGCACCCGGCCGGGCCCGAGCGCTCCCCGGTAGCGGCTCAGGGTGACGTTGAGCGAGGCGGACGCGTCCGTGCCGGTGCCGGTCGCCGGGATCTGCTCGCGTACGGCCGTCGTGTTGTCCTCGGACCGCAGCACCGTGCCGTCGCCGGGCGGGGCGGGGCCGTCCTCCCCGACGCCGCGGAACCCGTCGTCGGTGAAGCACTTCTGCGCGTCCCGGTCGGTGGCCAGCCAGTCGTGGAAGTCCTCGACGGCGGCCTTGCGGGCCTCGGCGTCCCGGTCGGCCCCGGCCCAGGTGACCCGGACGAAGGGAAGGTCCAGCATCGGCACGTCGGAGGGGTAGTGGGCCACTCGGTGCCTCAGCGCCTCCGTCGCGCAGCCGGGGCGGCCCGCCTCGCCCGCCGACAGGTTGAACTGCGCCAGGGTCTGTTCCGGTACGAGGACGGCCGCCTGGTCCTCGAGGCTGTTGTGCGTACCGTCGGCCAGGGCGCACATCAGGTCCCGCGCGGTCGAGGGCATGGGCCGCAGCACCTGCGCCATGCCCCGTTCGAGCGCGGACGGGGTCCCGGGGGCGGAGGAGGCGTAGAGCGCGCCGGTCGCCAGCAGGGCGCCCTCGGTGCTCTCGGGGTCGGGGCGCAGGATCTCGACCTCCTGGGCGTCCTTCAGCCCTTTGATGATCGCGCCCAGCGGGTCGTCGGTCTGCAGGGTCTGCGGCAGGGACATGGTGTCCGGCACGCCGAGGACCATCGGCGTGTAGGCGATGGAGCCCAGCCGTTCGAGGTCCACCACGCTCTTCCCCGGGTCCGCGGCGGGCGCGGGATCCCCGCTCCCGGCGGTGGCGGTGGCGCCGCCCGCCCCGGCGGCCGTCGCCCTCTCCCACGCGCTGCCGGCGGCGGGGATCCAGATGTCCGGCTGTGCGCCGACGTCCCGTTGGGGCCGCAGGCACTCGCCGGAGGCCGGGCAGGCGGCGGGCGGCACCTGCCAGAGCGAGGAGGACCGGAAGGCCGTCACGGCGTCCGTGGCCTTGGCGTCGTACACGTTGATGCCGACGGTCCGGCAGCCGTCGCCGTCCCGCTTGGGATAGGCGTCGACGGCCTTCTTCACGGTGGGCCGCAGATCGGGGTCGGTGAGCACGCGGAGCTCCAGGGGCGAGGCACAGGCGGCGCCGCCGTGCCCGGCGAGGAAGTACCACGCGCCGGCCCCGGCGAGAGCGACGACGCCCGTCATCACGAGGGCGGTCGTACGTGTGAGGCGGCGGACCAGGACGGGAAGCAGGCGGCGCGGGAAGGCGGGGCCGGGCAGCCGCCGACGCCGTGGCGTGGCCGGCGGCCCCGGGGCGTCCTGCTGCTGCGGGGCTTCCACGGGCGGCGGTGGAGGGGGCGGCGGGGGCGCGGGCGCGGGCTCCGGGTCCGCCGCGAGGGCCAGCACCACGTCGTCACCGTGCCGCAGTTCGTCCGGGACCCACGGGTGGCCGTCGACCGCCTTCAGCGGTGCCATCGCCCGGCGTATCCCGTCGACGATGCGGGTGAAGGTGACCGGCCCGCCCTCGCCCGTGGTCAGCAGCTGGTGCAGGGCGGCCGTGAACTCCGTGCCGGTACGGGGATCGCCCGGCGGGATCTCCACCCCCGGTTCCGCCGCGGTGAGCAGGGCGAAGTTCTGTCCGGCGGCGGGGCTGAAGGCCGCGAGCGCGTTGCCGGCGAAGCAGCAGTCGAGGATGACGACGACCCAGTCGGCGCGGGACCTGCGCAGGTCGGGCATGAGGTCGTCGCGCCAGGACAGGGTGTCCACGAAAGGGTGGCTCCGGTCCCTGGTCACCCGCGAGTCGGTGAACATCAGGTTGAGGTCACTGCCGTCGGGCCGCACGATGCCGTGCCCGGCGAAGTAGACGACCAGCAGTCCGTCGACCTCGTCCCGGGCGGTCCTGAGCGCCTCATGGGCCCGGAACGGGGAGACGGTGGCCGCCGGGCCGCCGCTTTCGCGGACGACGACGAGGTCCTCCGGGCGCATCACCCCGGTGGTCCGGTCGGTCAGGGCCTCGCGCATGAGGCGGAGGTTGGTGGCGACCGCCGGAAGGTCGTTCCGGGTGCCCGTGTAGTGCTCCACCCCGATGAGCACGGCCCTGTGCCGCTTGGCCCCGTTCTCCTCGCCGCGCGCGTTGTACGGCGGCACGGCTGCTAGACCTCTCCGGGCTCGTCGCCGCCTTGCGTCCGGTTCCGCCCGCCGGATCCGGGCCCCGTGTCGGGGCCCCCGTCCCCGCCGGTGCCGGGGTCTGCGCCGGGGTCTGCGCCGGGGTCTGTGCCTTGGGCGGGGCCGGATCCCTGGGCGGGGTCTGCTCCCTCGCCGGGGCCCGCTCCCCGGCCGGTGTCGCGGCTCAGGTCGGAGCCCGGCCCCTGGGACGGCCCGTCAAGCGTGACACGGGGCGTCTCCTCGGGGTCGGCGAAGCGGCCCCGGTTGCGCAGCCATGTCTCCACGGAGCGCCAGGCGTTGTCGGCCACGGAGCGCGCCAGCTCCGCGGAGACGACGAGGAGGATGTCCTGGATCAGCTCCCCGCCCATCGCCTCGGTCTGCGTGAGCGAGTCCGTGCGCTCCAGGGCGAGTTCGTCACCCCGCAGCGCGTCCTCGAGGACCGGTGCGTTCTTCAGCCAGATGTGCAGGGCTTCGAGGTCGTCGCGCCGCGTGTGCGTCCCGCTGAGGCTGATCCGTAACGCGACCTTCCCCTGCCCCGGCTCCGGCCCGCTCGTGCCCGCCCCGTCCGTCATGGCTTCCCCCATCGACCCCGCAGCCCTCACCCCGTGGCGGGACTGATCACTGAACACGCAAGTATTTCACGGGCGTTGACACGGAGCACCCCTTTGTTCCTCTTCATCTGGAGGCCGTCCGCGCCCACCGGTGGCCGTAGGCCCACCGACCATTTTTCTGCCCACCGATCACTTTTCCGCTCGCGGCCGGTCATAACCGCCGAGAGACTCACGAGCATCTCGCGATGCTCGCCCCGACGGACTCACGGATGGGACACGGAACATGGCCGGAGCAGTGAAGGGCCCCGCAAGCTACTTCCCCTCGATCGAGAAGAAGCACGGCCGGCCGATCGCGGAGTGGAAGGACCTCATCCGGTCCTCGCCCCTGACCAGGCACATGGAGCTCGTCGCCTGGCTGAAGACCGAGCACGGCCTGGGCCACGGCCACGCCAACGCCCTGGTCGCGCACACGCTCGCCGAGGGCGAGTAGGCGGCCGGGAAGGGGCGGAGGACCTGGACCGGGCTCACGTCCCGTCGCCGGACCCGGTGCCGCCGGGTCCCGTGCCGCCGGGTCCCGTGCCGCCGGGGAGATCCTCGTCCTCCGCGGAGATGGCCTGCTCCGACCAGACGGTCTTGCCCTCGGCCGCGTACCGGGTGCCCCACAGCGAGGCGAGCTGGGAGATGATGAAGAGCCCCCGACCGCCCTCGTCCACCGCGCCGGCGTACTTCATGTACGGGGCGGTGGTGCTGGCATCCCGGATCTCGCAGGTCAGCCCCCGGTCGAGGATGAGGCGAAGCTCCACCGGGGGGCTTCCGTAGCGCACGGCGTTGGTCACCAGCTCGCTGACGATGAGCTCGGTCGCGTCACCGGTGTCGCCGTCGACGTGCCAGTCGGACAGCGTCTTGGCCGTGAGACGGCGCGCGGTCGCCGGGGCCGTCTTGTCGTAGGGGAGCTCCCAGGCGGCGTACCGGTCGGCCGGCATGGCGTGGGTCCGGGCCAGCAGCAGGGCGGCGCCCTGGAGGCCCTGGGTGTCGGGCAGGGCGTAGGCGACCGCGTCGCACAGGTCCCGCAGCGGCCGGTCCGGCGGGGAGAGCGCCTTGCACAGTGCGCCGGTCGAGGGGTCGGAGTGGCTCCCCAGGGCGCTGCTGTGGAGTGCGAGCAGGCTGCCCTCCCGCAGGGGGAAGGAGGTCGCGGCGACGGGCGCGCGCTCCGTGGAGCCGAGCGGCGGTCCCTGGGGCACGTCGACCGTGGCGGCGATGCCGTCCGGGCCGATGACGAGAGGGGCGGAGTGGCCGGCCGAAGCGACGGTGCACGTCTCGGTGAAGGGGTCGTACACGGCGTACGCGCAGGTGGCGGCCAGTGGCTCCCGGTGCAGCGGGTCGCTCGCCGGAAGCTGTGCGCGCTCCTCCGCCAGCCGTGCGGCGGCGTCGTACAGGCGCGCGAGCAGTTCGTCGGGCTCCAGGTCGAGCGCCGAGAAGGCGTGGACGACGGTGCGCAACTGCCCCATGGTGGTGGCCGCGTGGATGCCCTGCTCGGCCACCTCCCCGATGACGAGGGCGGTGCGGGCCCCGGACAGCGCGATCGTGTCGAACCAGCAGCCAGGGCCGCCGCCCGGCAGCAGCAGATGGTCCGTCTCGACCGCGGGCTGGGGTGCGGGGCGCTGCGGCAGCAGCCGGCGCTGGAGGGCGCTGGCGATGGTGTACTCGTGCACGTAGCGGCGGGCGTTGTCGATGCCGAGAGCGGCGCGGGAGGCCACTGACTCCAGCACGGAGACGTCCTCCTCCGTGAAGGGTTCGGAGCCGCCGCAGCGATAGAGGCTCACCAGCCCGAGGACCGCCCCGCGCAGCGTCAGCGGTGCCAGCAGGAGCGTATGGGCGCCGAGCTCCCGGATGGAGTGGGAGCGCGCGGGGTCGGCGTCGGCCCAGGGCGCGTTCTCCAGCGGCACGATGCGGGCTCGCAGGTCGGAGAGGCTCCGCTGGAACGGTGTCCCGGGAGGCACGGCCCGTACGTCTCCGACCGGATGGGCGGGCTCGGTGCCGCTGTACGCGGCGCGGCGCAGCGGCACCTCCCGGCCGAGCGGCCCCGGCTCCGGGGTCTCGCCGCGCAGGACCGCGTCGACGACCTCGACGACGCCCACGTCGGCGTAGAGCGGGACCAGCGCGTCGGCCAGGTCGCGGCAGGTGGCCTCGACGTCCAGCGTTCTGCCCACAGCGTCGCGCACCGCGGCGAGCGCGGCGTCCCGGGCCCGGCGCCGCACCTGTTCGGTCACGTCGGCCACGGCGACCGCGACCCCCAGGACGGCACCCCGGTGGCTCTGCTCCGCCTCCTGCTGCTCCTGGAGCCGGAACGCGGTCAGGGCGAGGGTGCGCCGTCCGCCGGGCGCGCGGCTGGGACGGGCCAGGAACGGCCGCTCGAAGCCGGGTACGCCGGTGCGCAGCACCTCACCCACGTAGGCCTCCACCTGCTCCGGCTCCTCGAAGCCGCACACCTCGCTGAAAGGGCGCCCACGCAGCCGCTCGGTCTCGTCCGTCTCGGACGCGGTCGCGGGGTCGCTGATCCGCACCAGACGGAGCTCCGAGTCGAGCACATGGACCCGTACGCGTACCTGCGTGAACATCACGTTCAGCAGCGCCGACCCGACGGCGTCGGCGTCGCTGCCGGAGCCGGCCCCCCCGGCCGCCCAGACGGCCCAGCCCGCCCCCGCCAGAGGCTCCAGGCGCAGCCCCGGCAGGGGCTCGCCGCTCTCGGGAGCCTGCCGGGTGTCGGCCGCGAGGACATCCATCATGCGCAGGCCGAGCGCCTGCGCGGTCGCCTGCCCGTAGCGCTGCTCGGCCTCCCGGCTCCACCCGGTGACCAGCCCGTCGCCGTCGACGACCATCAGCGGCGCATCAGCCATGAGCCCAGCTCCTTCGCCCCCTCGCGGTGACCCGGGCGCCGGGCATCCGCGCACGTGGACACGTACCCGTCCAGCATCGGCCCCCCGCCAGTGGCCCGCTACCGGAGCAGCCCGCTGTCAGCGGGGACACCTAGCCTGCGCCCATGGATCACACGACGGAGACCGACCGCCGCTTCCCCGCCGCCCTGACCGAGGTGGCCAGGTTCGACTTCTACGACGACCACTTCCGCACCGTCGACGAGGACGGCGACGAGGAATACCGCTTCGACTTCGAGCCGGTGGCGGACTTCGAGTCCGCCGAGTGGACGGCGCGGATGTTCCGGAGCTGGACGGGCAACCCGGAGGCCGACGCCGACGCCTACCTCGTCTTCGGCCAGGACGGCACGGGCGGCCGCGCCATGATCTGGCGCACCCGCCCCGACCGGCCCCTCACCGACCAGCCGGTCGTGTTCCTGGGCTCGGAGGGCGAGTGCGGTGTGGTGGCGGGCAGCCTCTCCGACTTCCTGTGGGTCCTGGCCGACGGCTACGGCCCGATGGAGGCGGCCCTGGCCGAGGAACACCCCTCCCACCCGGAGGCCCCCCTGGCCCACCTCGCCGAACGCCACGCGACGACCCCGCGGCGGACGGCGCGGGAGATCGTCACGGAGACCCGGGCGGAGTTCCCCACGTTCGAGGAGGACATCCACGCGCTGTGCCGGTGAGGGGGCGGCGGCCTCTGTTCGATGCCCTCGAGCCCGGCTCAGTCCGCTATCTCGATGTCCAAACGATTGATCTTCGTGGGCCGGTTGCTGTTGACCGTGACGAGGACTGGGCTCTTGCCTGGCGTGCCCTTGGACTTCTCGACGAGTTCACGCAGGTCGTCGAGGGTGATCTCTTTGCCGGTCTTGGGCTTCACGTGGACGGTCACAGGTGGCATCGATCCATCACTCCTGTAGATGACTTCCCGGACACCTGTGCCCAACTACCGGTCCGGCCATGCCCTCGGCCCGCACCGGGATCAGTACGGAACGGTGGCCGTCCGCTCCGGCCATGACCACGGCCGCCCCGACCGCCGCGATGCCCAGCCTGCGGTGAAGGCGTCCCGAGCGGCCATGACCACGGCGTCCGCCGTAGCGGCAGGGAGGTCCGCCGCCACCGCTGCCGCGCCGCCGAGGGTTTCGCGTACAGCGTCGGCGTGCGGTGTCCCTGCGGGCAGCGCATCGGCCATGTCCCGGCTGTAGACGGCGGCGCCGAGGACCGCCATGCCCAGGGCCCCGCCCAGCTCGTCGACAGAGCCCCGCATGCAAGCGCTGGGGCCACCAATCCGCAGCTAGGTGTCAGTGCAACTTGATACAACTACATCTGCAACGTGACGAGATGTAGGGGGACTCGGCAATGCCCAGCGACTTTTCAGATACCGCCCCAGTGGCCGGGCTCTACGAAACGCTCATCACGCACCGCCTCGAAGAGCGGATGAAGCAATTCGATGCCACAGGCCGGCGCCCAATCCACGCACTCGTTGGGCCTGAATCTGCACCGCACGTCCTTGCTCGCCACATCGGCGACACGGTGCGACAGGTCCTTCAGGGTCTTTCTCCTGCGGAGCAAGTGCTGGCGGCCAACCATATCTTGGAGTCCCTCAACACCATCGAAGGCGCGACGCAGTGGATCGACCTCGTCACGGACGGCCCGCGCCAGCTGCTCTCGGTTGCCGAGCAAGAGGCCCCCGGCGTCTATGCAATCCGCCCAGCGACTCCGTTGTCCGATACGGCTCTCATCACCAACTCGCCAGATGACCCCAGTCTCGGCTTCGAGCTCCGCGCCGAGCTAGCTACAGCCGACCGCGTTGATCTCCTCTGCGCCTTCGTGAAGTGGCATGGTCTGCGCGTTCTTGAGGAGTCCCTGGCTTCCGCGCACGCACGTGGCGTTCCCATCCGAGTCCTGACAACTACGTACATCGGCGCCACCGAGCGCCGCGCCTTGGACCGTCTCGTCCGGGACTTTGGCGCCGAAGTAAAGGTCAACTACGAGCTTCGCTCGACTCGGCTGCACGCCAAAGCATGGTTGTTCCGGCGGGCCAGCGGTTTCGACACTGCATACGTCGGCAGTTCGAACCTCTCCAAGGCGGCGCTCCTCGATGGTCTCGAATGGAACGTACGCCTCTCGTCCGTTGCCACGCCGTCCGTCCTCCGCAAGTTCGAGGCCACCTTCGACGCCTACTGGAGCGAGCAGGCATTTGAGCCCTACGACCCCGACACCGATGCGAAGCGGCTCGACGAGGCCCTGTCCCAGGCAGGCGGCTCTCAGCAGCAGGACCGCACCGCCATCACCCTCTCCGGTCTAGAGGTCCGCCCTTACCCGCACCAGCGGGACATGCTGGAACGCCTTGAAGTCGAGCGCACGGTGCATGACCGCCATCGCAATCTGCTGGTGGCCGCGACGGGCACGGGCAAGACCGTGATGGCCGCTCTAGACTTCAAGCGTCTGCGCCAGAGGCTTGGTCGAGACCCCCGTCTACTCTTCGTGGCCCATCGCAAGGAAATCCTCGAACAGTCCCTACGGGTCTATCAGAACGTGCTGACCGACGCGAACTTCGGTGAGCTGTTCTACGCCGGCGAGATTCCAGAGGACCGGACTCATGTCTTCGCAAGCGTCCAGTCGCTAAATGCCCGTGCCCTGGACCGTTTCGCCTCCGACCACTTCGACGTAATCGTGATCGACGAGTTCCACCACGGCACCTCGCCCACGTATCGCAAGCTCCTGGACCACTTCGCACCACAGGAACTGCTCGGCCTCACGGCAACCCCGGAGCGCATGGACGGGCTGAACATTCAGGACGAGTACTTCGATGGGCGCATCGCCGCGGAGATGCGGCTCTGGGAGGCGCTGGAGAACGAGCTGCTCAGCCCTTTCCACTACTTCGGCATCACTGACAACACCGACATGAGTGCGGTCGCCTGGAAGCGCGGGGCGTACGACTCAACAGCTCTGAGCAGCCTGTTCACCGGTAACGACGCACGCGCTCGCCTCGTCGTACAGGCGGTGGTCGACAAGGTGACGGACCCGGGCGCGATGCGCGCCCTGGGCTTCTGCGTCTCGGTAGCACACGCCCACTTCATGGCCCATTTCTTCCAGCGCGCTGGGCTCAATGCGCGTGCCCTCTCCGGCGAGACTCCCCGCCACGAGAGGAAGGCAGCCCTCGACGACCTGCGGGCAGGCACGCTTCAGGTGATCTTCTCGGTGGACCTGTTCAACGAGGGGCTCGATATTCCGGACGTCGACACCCTGCTCCTCCTGCGCCCCACCTCAAGTGCCACGGTCTTCCTCCAACAACTGGGGCGCGGGCTTCGTCGCACTGAGGACAAGGCCGTGCTCACAGTCCTGGACTTCATCGGGCAGCACCGCAAGGAGTTCCGCTTCGAGGAACAGTTTCGTGCGCTGACCAATCTGACGCGGAACCGCCTGCTGGCGAATATCGAGCAAGGGTTCCCACAGCTGCCATCTGGCTGCCAGATCGTCCTGGAGGCAAAAGCCAAGGACCTGATCATTGGCAACATCCGCAACCAGATCGGTGTCAACGTCACCCAGCTGGCCCGAGAGGTGGCTGACTACGCCGAGCCGCGCCTCGCCGACTACCTCAGGGAGAGTGGCCGGAACCTGAAAGAGCTCTATCGGGGCAGCGGGAACTCCTGGACCGGTCTATTGCGCAGGGCGAAGCTGCTCAACGGGGAAGGGCCCGACGGCGAAGCGGCACTCCTGAAGCGAGTCTCTGCCTTTCTTCACGTGGACGACCCGCTGCGGGTTGACGCGTACAGCAAGCTCCTCACCGACGATGCCCCCGAGTACGACCAACTGACGGAACAGGAACAGGCATACGCTCGTATGTTCTTCTTCTCGCTATGGCCACTGGGTGGAGGCTTCACGAGCTACCAGGGGGGCTTCGCCAGCCTGGCCCCCCAGGAGGCGTTCCGTCACGAACTGCACCAGGTGCTCGCACACGTACTTGAGCAGGCAGACCACGTCCCCCTCCCTATCCTCGACACCCACGCAGGCCTGCCGCTCGCGATCCATGCTTCATACAGCCGCGAGGAGATCCTGCCTGCACTGGGCCAGTCAGACGTCGGCGGCTTCATGCCCGGCCACTTCCGCGAGGGAGTGAAGTGGTGTGAGGGAATCAAGACAGATGCCCTCCTCATCACGCTTGAGAAGGACGAGAAGGACTTCTCCCCGGAGACTCGGTACAAGGACTACGCCCGCAACGACTCCTTGTTCCACTGGGAGTCCCAGAACCAGACCTCGGAGGCCTCACCTACTGGTATCCGCTACCGGACCCATAAAGAGCGGGGAACGCATGTCCTGTTGTTCGTCAGGCGCTACAAGAAGACGGACATCGGCGGCCCTCAGCCATGGATGTTGCTTGGTCCGGCCGAATACGTCGAGCATGAGGGCAGCAAGCCCATGGGCATCATCTGGAAGCTCCGCCACCAGATCCCTGCCGACGTGCTGACGTACTCCGCGATCGCCGCGGGGTGACTGTCTGACGCCTGCAAGCCGACCGCTCACCCTGCTAACCGCTCACAGGCATGAGTCGACAGCAAGCTTCGTAAACGCAGACCACGCAGCGGAAGAGACCTTCAACGCATGCTTCTGGGTGTCCTTCGAGTCCCGGACAAGAACAGCTTCGGGGCGAACAGCCACCTCTACACAGTTGTCACCGCCAGTGCCGCTGTAGCTGCTCTTGAACCAGGCAGGTTCAGAGGTGGTCATAGCGCTCCTCGCAATTGCTCAAGCAGGCTGACGGACGCCTCAGGGCTGAGTGCCTGCGAGCGCATCTTGCCATAGCGCTGGAGCATCGAACTGACCTGATTCCCATGCGTGGCAAGCACGCTCGTGTCATGCCCCTCCGTGTATCCGACCCACTGGTGACCAGGGGTCTCCGCCAAGTACATCGAGCCGTCCAGCCCCGCATGTGCTGTCTGCCGCAGTGGCATCAGCTGGATTTCAACGTTGCGCAGACGCCCCATCGTCAGCATGTAGTCGATGAGGGAGCGTGTGACATCAGGGCCACCAGTCTCCCGTTGAATCAGGGCCTGCTCCACGATGAAGCCGAAGGCAGTGTTCCCCTTGTCCGTCAGCAGACGCTGGCGCTCCAGCCGTGCGGCGACCTGGGTTTCGAGTTGGTCATCCGTCAGGGGCGGCAAGCGGCTGCCGAACACTGCCCTGATGTACGGCTCCGGCTGCAACAAGCCCGGAGCGACCCGGCACTCGTACGCGCACAGCGTGATCGCTTCCTCCTCGATCGCCGCCCACTGCAAGAACCACGACGCCAACCCCACCTTCCGCGTCAGGCTCCTCGCCGCCGCCGCCAGCACGCGGGCCGCCGTCGCGCCCAGGGCTTCCTCCGAGCGGTCCAGCAGCTCCCTCGGGGGGAATCGCTTGCCCTGTTCGATCTTGGCGACGTACGCCACCGAGTACTGCACCTGAAGCGCGAACTGCTCCTGAGTCAGGCGGGCTTCGTCCCGCAGGGCCTTGAGCACCGCCCCGAACGTCCTGAGGCTGTCAGACAGCTCAGGCTCGCCTCCGCCCGCGCCGCCCCCACCCGTGCCACCGCCGTTGTCCGTAGCCATTCGCGCTCGCATCTCCCCATGCCGGGCCCGTCCCCGGAGCCCACCCGTGCCGTACCGTGCGATGTCCGCGCTGCGCCACGCCTGACCAGCCCCATGGTCACGCAACGTGACCCTCCCAGTCCAGCGTGTGAACCAGTACAAGTGGATCTGTATCGGTGCCGTGCCTGCCGCGAGGTCCCGCCTCCGCACCAGGCTGGGGCCCATGCCAGCCCCTCACGTTCACTCCCCCGCCACCACACGCGTGTTCGCCCAGCGCTTCTCCGCCACCCGGCGCGGGGCGCGCCTCGCGCGTCTGCTCGCTGCGCTCCAGCTCGTCGAGTGGGGGTATCCGCGCGGCACGGATCACCACGACGCGGTCACGATCGTCGTCGCCGAGCTCGCCGCGAATGCCGTACTGCACGGCCGCGTCCCCGGCAGGGACTTCGCCCTGCTTCTCCGTTGCGACGACGGCCGGCACGTCATCCGGGTCGAGGTGTCGGACACCCACCCGACCCGGCCGTCCTGTGCCCGTTCGGGGGACGACGACGAGCGCGGCCGGGGCCTGGTCCTCGTCGATGCTCTCGCCACGAGCTGGGGCGTACGAGACCGTACCGGGCCGGGCAAGACCGTCTGGGCGGAGGTCGCGGTTGTCCCAGGACCGGCCTGATCCCGAGCTGCTCTCCCTGCCCGTACGGCAATCCAACGGATTCGGGCCGGTGCGAGACTGCCGTCATGACCGCTCACCTCATCTCCGTCATCGGGAGCAGTCCCGGCGTCGGGAAGTCCACCGTGTGCCGCGCCGTGGCCGAGTGGCTCGCCGGCACCGGAGCCTCCGTCGACCATTTCGAGGAGGCCGACATCGTCACCCGGTCCGCCTTCCGGCCCGTGGCGGACGAGTTCGCCGACGGGGCGGGTGCCGTCCGGCCGGAGACGCTCGTCGCGTGCACGCGTGCCTACGTGGCGGAGTCACTCCGGGCCGGCCGGGACCACCTGGTGGCGGATGCCCTTCTGCCCTTCATCCCGTCCCTGGTGGCATGGGGCCACGACGAGGACGCCATCGCCCACGTCGTCGATGAGCTGGCCCGCGCCGTGGAACCCTTCGAGGTCACCGTCGTGTACGTCCACGACGACCCGGAGACCGCGCTGCGGCGGGCCATCGAGCGGGAAGGGGATGCTTGGGGCGACTGGTACGTGCGTAAGCTCGCCGGCTCCCCCGGCACCCGGTCCGTTCACGACCTCGCGTCGGCCGCCGAACACCTGCGTCGAGAATCGGATCTGACCTGCCGTCTCCTGGCACGGTCGCCCTGGCGTCTCCTGACCGTGGATGTCAGCACACTCAGCGCCCGGGAGGCTGCCGCCCACACCCGCCGCCGGCTGTCGAACGTACTTCAATTCCCGTCAGTCGTACCGCCTGAGCAGTAGCCGCCCCGAAGCCCCGCACACACGTCGCCCCTGCCCGAACGGTCGGGAGTCCGGTCTCGCAGGAGGGACTGGGCAGGGCTCACCGGCGTCTCCGGCCCTACCGTGCGGGCCCGAAGGGAGGTGGCCGCAGGTCGTCACCGGAGGGGCCGATGTCGCCGTCCTTCCACTCGGGGTCGTAGGCGCAGGGTCCGGAGGCGCCGCCCATGAAGTACTCCCGGTCCGGGAACCAGGTGAAGGACATGCGCTCGTCCCCGTCGTCACGCTGGACGAACAGGTCCCAGTTCCCCTTCTCGCCGTCGCGGTAGGACGAGACCTCCCAGCCGTGGTCCTTGAGCTGCTGGTGCAGCCGGCGGAGTCCGGGGACCGCCTGGCTCGCGGGAACGCGGTCGAGAGCCCAGCTGTGGCTCATCCGGTAGGCGCCGTCGACCGTCTCGTCGAGGTTGAGCAACCCCCCGCTGTAGCAGTAACCGGAGCCGAGCGTGTTCTCCGTGCTGACGCCGATGTCCTCGACCCCTGGTTGCACCGTGCGCGTGAACCCCATGACGTCGTACGCCTCCTGGGAGCGCTGGAAAGCTCGGTCCGCCATGTCCTCGGGCGCGACGCGGGAGTAGTCCGTCGACCCCCATGCGAACCGGACGCCCAGAACGCAGACGACGACGAGCGCGACGCCTCCGAGGGCCCAGCGGACGAGGGAGCCGGTCCGGGACCCGGTGGGCACAGGGGCGGGGGTGTCGGTGGGGGGTGCTGTCGCGGCTTCCTCGGTCATACGGGGACGGTAGGCCGGGGAGGAGTTCCGCGGATGGGCCCGGCTACCCCGCATGGAGTGGGTACGCGTACTCAGTCGGCCCGCGAGCGCCCGAATGCCGTGAACACCGGAGGACCACCAGCACCTGAATACGGTGAGCACCACGGGGACCGCGAACTCTCCGAACAGCCTTGTCCGCCAACGGGTTCGGCGACCGCAGACGTACGCCCATGGTCCCGCCCCCGCCTGGGACCGAAGCCTGATTCGCCTGCGCCTGACCGCAGTTAGCGTCACCCCATGCGTATTGGATTACTCGGCACAGGCAACGTCGCCCAAGCACTCGCCCAAGGCTGGAACGCCGCTGGACATGACGTACTCCTCGGTTCACGCCGCCCTGAGGAACGGAAGGAGTCACGCCTTCCCGTGGCGGGACTCCCTGAGACGGCGGCCCACGCGGAGGTGCTGGTCAACGCCACCCCGGGTGCCGTCTCCGTGGAGCTGCTGCGCTCCATCGGGGCGCCCTCGCTGGCCGGAACCCTGCTGATCGATGTCGGGGTCGGCCTCTCCGACGACTTCACCGAACTCTCGCACCCCAACAGCAGCCTGGGGGAACAGATCCAGGAGGCCTTCCCCCTGACCCCCGTCGTGAAGACCCTGTGCACCATGGACTCAACCGTGATGACCGCCCCGGACGGCCTCGCCGGCCCGAGCACCGTCTTCCTCTCCGGGGATGACGCCGAAGCCAAGCGGACCACCGGCCGGCTGCTCGCCGACCTCGGCTGGCCCTCGTCGTCGCAGCTGGACATCGGCGGCATCACCACCTCACGCGGCCAGGAGCACTTCGCTCTGCTCTTCATGGGCATCGCGAACGGCCTGGGATCCCATACGTTCAACATCAACGTGGTCCCCCGTCCCGGACGGAACCCATAGGCAGGACCCAGCCCCGACAGCCCCCACAACCGCGTCAGCCCGCCACCAGGACCTCGACGCCGCGTGCCGTGAGCTGCTCGATGACCGGGTCGTGCGGGCCGGCGTCGGTGATCAGTCCGCTGATCTCCTCCCAGGGCAGGACCCGGAACCGGGAAGCGGTCCCGATCTTCTCGGAGGACGCGAGGACGTAGGTGTCCGCCGCCCGTGCGGCCAGGGCGCGCTTCATGGCGGCCTCGTCGGCGTCACCGGTGGTCAGCCCCGCCTCGGGGTGTACGCCGGTGACGCCGAGGAGGCAGAGGTCGGCGGAGACGTTCTGCGCCGCTTCGACCGCCGCCGCGCCGCAGGCGACCGCCGAGTGCTTGAAGATGCGGCCGCCGAGCAGGAAGACCTCTGCGCGCGGATGGTCGATCAGGGCCGCGGCGATCGTCGGACTGTGCGTGATCACGGTGCACTCCAGGTCCCGCGGGAGTGCGTGGACGACGGCGAGGGCGGTGGTGCCGCCGTCGAGGATCAGCGCGCCTCCCGGCCTCACCAGCCCGGCGGCCGTGGCGGCCACCCTCCGCTTGCCGTCGGGGGCGACGGTCTGGCGGGCCTGGTAGTTCACCACGGCGGGAGACGCGGGCAGCGCGCCTCCGTAGACCCGCTGACACAGCCCCTCGCCCGCGAGATCGCGGAGGTCGCGCCGCACGCTGTCCTCGGAGATCCTCAGTTCCGCGGCGACGTCCTTGGCCACGATCTTGCCCTCGCGGGCGAGAAGACCCAGCAGGTGGTCACGCCGTTCAGCAGCCAGCATTTCGCACTCTCTCCCGTTCTTGCACGTTTCTGCATGTATCGTAGCGTGCCATGACCGACAAGCCCATGCTCATCCTCATCGCCGGCCCCTACCGATCCGGCACGGACGGCGATCCGCAGGCCATGGCCGACAACCTCGCCCGCCTCGAAGCCGCTGCGTGGCCGGTCTTCGCCGCGGGCCACCTCCCCGTGATCGGGGAGTGGATCGCGCTGCCCGTCCTGCACTCGGCCGGCGCGGGCCCCACCGATCCCCTCGCCGACCAGGTGCTCCATCCGACCGCCCAGCGCCTGCTGACCCACTGCGACGCCGTGTTGCGCCTGCCCGGCGATTCCGCCGGAGCCGACCAGGATGTCACCACCGCCCGCCGCCGCGGCCTGCCCGTCTACGACGACGTCGCACAGATCCCGGTGCGCACCCCGCAGGAGGCCGCGTGAGCACGCGCCCCGGCACCCCCGGCCTTCGCGGGCGCAGTGAACCCGGCACCCCCGACCCTCGCGGGCGCAGCGGCCTCGGCATCCCCGGCCACCACGCCCGCCCCGGCGTCGACACACCCGACCACCGCGGGCGCACCGGGCTCGACCGCGCCGGACGCGGGCTGGACCGCAACCCGGACGTCGTCATCCGCGACGTCGAACTCACCTCGCAGGGCTGGCACGTGCTGCGGCGTACGACGTTCGACTACCGCCGCCGCGACGGGCGCCGCGTCACCCAGCAGCGCGAGACCTACGACCGCGGCAACGGCGCCGTCGTCCTGCCCTACGACGCCGAGCGCCGCCGCGTCCTGCTCACGAGGCAGTTCCGCTACCCGGCCTACGTCAACGACCACCCCGACGGCATGCTCGTCGAGGCCGCCGCGGGCTTGCTGGACGCGGACGACCCGCAGACCGCCGTCCGGCGGGAGAGTGCGGAGGAACTCGGCGTCGTCCTCGGCCCGCTCACGCACGTCCTGGACGCCTACATGAGCCCCGGATCCGTCACCGAGCGCCTCCATTTCTTCGCCGCCCCCTACACACCGGCCGACCGGACCGGCGCCGGCGGCGGGGTCGAGGAGGAGGGGGAGGACATCGAGGTCCTCGAACTGCCCTTCGCACAGGCCCTCGCCATGACCCACGACGGACGCATCAGCGACGGGAAGACCATCCTGCTGCTGCAATGGGCGGCCCTGGACGGCCCGTTCGCCCCCGTGGCCGACGAGGGCTGAGGGCGCCCGCCTACCTGTCCGTCAGGGGCTGCTCGTCGGGGTCCGGAACGGAGGCAGGCGCCGGAGCGGAAGCGGAGCCCTCGACCGCCGTACGCCGCGAGCCGATCGCCGGGGCGAGGAAGACGGCCACGGCGACGAAGCCGAGGACGACGATCATGGCGGAGCGCAGACCGTAGTGGTCGCCGAGGAAGCCGAGGCCGGGCGGGCCGACGAGGAACGCGATGTAGCCGATCATCGCCACCAGGCTGACCCGGGCCGCCGGATCGGGGCCCGAGTCGCCGGCCGCGGAGAGGGCGACGGGGAAGCCGAGCGAGGCTCCCAGCCCCCAGAAGAGCACCGCGGCCCCGGCCAGGACCGGTGAGTCGGCGAAGATGACGAGGGTGAGGCCGAGGGCCGCGGACAGCGCGCTGGCCCGGACGACGGGGGCGCGGCCGAAGCGGTTGATGAAGAAGCCGCCGCAGAAGCGTCCGATCGTCATCGCGGCGGCGAAGCCCGCGTAGACCGCCGATCCCAGGGCGGGGTCCACGCCGTGGCCGTCGACCATGAGCAGGGGCAGCCAGTCGTTGGCCGCGCCCTCGGCCAGCGCCATGGCGAGGATGATGCCGCCGATCAGCAGCAGACGCCGGTCCTTCCAGAGCGCTTGCCGGGCCGGTCCCGTCCCGCTCCCGGCGGGCCCGGCGCCCCTGGTCCTGCCGACCCCCGCGGGGATGGCCCGGAAGGCGTACGCGAACATGCCGGCCGTGACGACGGCCATGGCGGCCAGGTGCCACTGGACGGGGAACTCGACGGCGGTGCACAGGATGCCGAGGGTGGCTCCCACGACGGTGCCGAGGCTGAAGAAGCCGTGCAGGGTGGGCAGCACCGTCCGGGCGGTGATCCGCTCGACCTCGGCGCCGTCGATGTTGACCGCGACCTCCCCGCCGCCCATGCCTGCGCCGAAGAGGAACAGCCCGGCCGTGACGGTGGGCGCGGAGGAGAACAGGGCGCCGCAGCCGATGACGGCCATGCTGACGATGATCAGTACGGTCCCCACACCCATCACCGGCCTGGTGCCGAACCGTGCCACCAGCGCACCGGAGGTGAGGATGCCGAGCATGGAGCCGACGGAGAGGCCGAACAGGACGAGCCCCATCTGCGCGGTCGAGGCGCCCAGCTGGTCCCTGATGTCGGGGGTCCGCGTCACCCAGGAGGAGATCGACAGACCAGGTATGAGGAAGAAGAGGAACAATGCCGCTCGGCGGCGACGTGTGGCCAGGTCCATCAGTGACGTGCTCTTTCGGAAGCGGAGTACACGGCCGGGCGGACGCCACCCCCGGATGAGTATGTACAAACGTACACTCCTGTGCGGAGCAGAGGAAGAGGATCACTGTGACGGGGAGCTCTCGCGGCCCGAACGACCCGGGCCGTCGCGACCGGATCATCGACGCGGCGCTGGAGGTGATCGCCGAGCACGGCGTCACGGGCGCCACGCACCGGCGCATCGCGGAGACCGCGGGCGTCCCGCTGGGATCGATGACCTACTACTTCGACGGGATGCAGCAGCTGCTCGTCGAGGCCTTCACCCGCCTCGCCGAGTCGATGTCCACGCGCTACCGCGAGCAGCTGAACGCGGCGGCGTCGGACCGGGAGGCACGCGCCGCGGTGGTGGAGATCATCTGCGGCCCGCAGCGCGGGAGCACGCGTGAGCTCCTCCTCTGCTACGAGCTGTACGCCTTCGCCTCGCGCAACCCGGCGCTGCTGGAGGTCACCCGCTCGTGGATGCGCGCCAGCCGCACGTCACTGAGCGCGCACTTCGACCCCAGGACGGCCCGGGCGCTGGACGCCTTGGTGGAGGGGCTCACCATCCACAACTCCATGGACACCGACCCGATGAGCCGCGAGGACGTCGCCGCCGTCGTCGACGCCGTCGCCTCCACGGCGGGGCCCGGCCGCCGGGACGCCTGACCCGAGGCGCCGGGGCCCGGCCGCCGGGACGCCTGACCCGAGGCGCCGGGCCGTACAACAGGCGGTGCCCGGTGGGCGATGCCACGCTTGAAGGACTGGATCTTCGGAAGGAATCGTCGTGATCACCACCGATTTTGTCCCTGGTTCACCCTGCATGCTGGATCTCGGCACGCCCGACGTCCAGGCTGCCGCCGCGTTCTACGGCACGGTCCTGGGCTGGAGCTTCGAGCCGATGGGCGGGGCCGGGGAGCCGGAGGGCGGCATGTTCCGGAAGGACGGCGGCATCGTCGCCGGGCTCGGGAAACTCACCGAGGAGGGTGCCCGCTCCGCCTGGATGGTCTACTACAGCGTCGCCGACGCCGAGAGCACCACCCGCGCGGTGGAAGCCGCGAACGGCACGGTGCGGCTTGCGCCCAGGGACCTCGACGAGTGGGGTCGGATGGCCCAGTACACCGACCCGCAGGGCGCCCAGTTCGCCGTGTGGCAGCCCGGGAGCACCAAGGGTGTGGACCTGGTGGACGCGCCGGGCTCGCTGTCGTGGACGGAGCTGTACACGACCGACGCCGCGGCGGCGAAGGAGTTCTACGGCACCGTCCTCGGCTGGCAGTTCGGCGAGATGGAGATGCCGGGCGGGGGCGGCGCGTACACGCTGATCACGCCCTCCGGGCTTCCCGAGGACCGCATGCACGGCGGCCTCATGGAGCTCCCCGAGCAGCACCTCGCGCGGACGGGCGGACGGGCGTACTGGCATCCGGTGTTCGCCGTGACCGACTGTGATGCCGCGGTCGCCGAGGTCACCGGCCACGGGGGCACCGTGCAGATGGGCCCCGAGGACGCGGAGGGGGTCGGCCGGCTGGCTTCGTGCCTCGACCCGTGGGGAGCGGAGTTCGTGGTGCTCGCCCCGGCCCGGAGCTGAGTCCGGACGGCCGGCGGCGCGAAGCCCCAGGCTCCTCCCGCCCGGATACCGCCCGGATACGGGAAATCCCCGGCCGCAATTGCGGGCCGGGGATTTCGTCACGTATATTGAGTGGTTCTGTGCGCCCACAGAAAAGGCCCCTCACCGGGGGCCACTAGAAACACCATATCCGGCAGGGAGCGATTTTGTCAACTCGCGAAAACGTCGAATTGCAGAAGGAGCAGGAATTCATCGACCGGCTCTACGACCGTGTCGACGCGCTGCGCGGGGACACCGCACAGCGCGTCGAGGAGGCGTTGACCCCGGTGGGGAACGGCTTGCAGGCCAGGCTGGAGCGCGATGTGCTCGTCTCCGAGCGCTCGGGCCTGCTGGCCGCCCTGAATGCGGTGGACGGCTCGCTGTGCTTCGGCCGAATCGATCTCCGGGACGGTGCCGCGCACCATATCGGCCGTATCGGAATTCGTGAGGACGACACCGAACACACGCCTCTTCTGATCGACTGGCGCGCACCGGTGGCCCGGCCTTTCTATCTCGCCACCGGGCATACGCCCATGGGGCTGCGCCGGCGCAGACACCTCACCACCGAGGGCCGCACGGTGACCGAGCTGCACGACGAGATCCTCGACCTGGGGGACGACGAGCGCAGCGGCTTCGAGGACCCGAGCGGTGACGCCGTGCTGCTCGCCGCGCTCAGCTCGGCCCGCACCGGCCGCATGGGCGACATCGTGCGGACGATCCAGGCGGAGCAGGACCGGATCATCCGCGCCCCGCACCGTGGTGTCCTCGTCGTCGAGGGCGGCCCGGGCACGGGCAAGACGGCGGTCGCGCTGCACCGTGCGGCCTTCCTCCTGTACGAGCACCGGGAGCTCCTGGCCAAGCGCGCGGTCCTGGTCGTGGGCCCCAACCCTGCCTTCCTGCGCTACATCGGCGAGGTCCTGCCCGCTCTCGGCGAGACCGGGGTCATGCTCGCCACGCAGGCCGAGCTGTTCCCCGGGGTCCACGCCCGGGGCGCCGACTCCCCCCGCGCGGCGGCCGTCAAGGGCGGGGCGGAGATGGCCGAGGCGCTCGCCCTCGCCGTACGCGACCGGCAGGCGCTGCCCGAACCGGGTGCGCCCGTGATCGTCCCGCACGACGACGGTGATCTCGTGCTGGACTGGGAGATCGCCTACGAGGCCCGGCAGGCGGCCCGCGAGACCCGGCTGCCCCACAACCTCGCGCGCCCGTACTTCACCTTCCACGTCATCGACGCCCTGACCGCTCAGCTCACCGAACGCATCGGCGCGGACCCCTACGGCGGCCCCAACTTCCTGGGCGCGGACGACGTCGCCCAGCTCGGCAAGAGCGTCGCGACCAGCGAGGAGGTGCACGCCGCGATCGGTGAGCTGTGGCCGCTGCTCACCCCGCAGGGTTTTCTCGCCGACTACCTGGCCGAGCCGGTGTACGTGCCCGAGGAGGACGCCGAGGCCATCCGGCGTGCCCCCGGCGACGGCGACTGGACCCCGGCCGATGTGCCGCTCCTCGACGAGGTGGCCGAGCTTCTCGGGTCCGACGACAGCGCCGAGCGCGCCGCCGCGGAGGCCGAGCGCCAGGAGCGGGTGGCCTACGCGCAGGGCGTCCTGGAGCTGTCCAGGGGCTCGGAGACGTACGAGTTCGAGGACGAGGAGGAGTCGGAGATCCTCGCCGCGCACGACATCATCGACGCCGAGCGCATGGCCGAGCGGCACGAGGAGGCCGATCACCGCAGCGCGGCCGAGCGGGCGGCGGCCGACCGGACCTGGGCGTTCGGGCACATCATCGTCGACGAGGCGCAGGAGCTGTCGCCGATGGCGTGGCGGCTGCTGATGCGCAGGTCGCCGACCCGCTCGCTGACGCTGGTCGGTGACCCGGCGCAGACCTCGGAGGAGGCGGGCGTCGGCTCGTGGGAGAGGATCCTGGAGCCGTACGTCGGTGACCGCTTCGAGCATGTGCGGCTGGGGGTCAACTACCGTACGCCCGCCGAGATCATGGAGCTGGCGGCCAGGGTCATAAGGGCCGAGGACCCGTCGTTCGAGCCGCCCGGTTCGGTGCGGTCCACGGGCGAGGAGCCGTGGACGCGTGACGCGGGCGCGGACCTGGCGGGCGCGGTGGCGCGGGCCGTCGAGGAGCTGACCCCCGGGGAGGGGCGCCTGGCGGTGATCGCGCCCCGCGCGCTGCACGAGGAGATCGCGGCTCCGCTCGACGGGATCGCGGCGGGCGACGAACCCGATCTGACGCGTCCCGTGGTGCTGCTCGGCCCTCGTGAGGCGAAGGGGCTCGAATTCGACCACGTCCTGGTCGTGGAGCCGGGGCGCTTCGGCACCAGCGACCTGTACGTGGCGCTGACCCGCGCGACGCAGCGCCTCGGCATCGTCCACCGGGAGGAGCTTCCGGAGTCGCTGCGCTGAGGCGCCCCGGCGGGAGGACGCCCCGTAAGGCCGGCGCGGGTCCGGGCGGCAGAAGCTGCCCGGACCCGCGCCGGCCGGACCGTCAGCGGGCCATCAGTGCGAAGACGCCCCAGCCGAGGTACTCACGCTGGTGGCGCGCGTAGTCGGCGGGACCGGTGGTGAGCTCGGCCCGTACCTGCGGGGCCAGCTCGTCGTCGGGATTGCCGTCGAGCCAGCGGCGGAGGTTGAGCCACTGCGCCGCCTGGTAGCGGTCCCAGCTGTCCTGATCGGCCAGCACCATCTCCACGACGTCGTACCCGAGGCCGCCGAACTGCTCGATCAGCTCCGGCAGGGCCAGGAAGTCGTCCTTGGAGCCGGCGTGGCAGGCCACGGCGGTTTCCTCGTCCGGCACTTCCCGACGCCAGTACGGCTCGCCGATCAGCATCAGGCCGCCGGGGCGGAGACTGCGGGCCAGCAGCTCGACGGTGCCCGCGACGCCGTTCCCGATCCAGGTGGCGCCGATGCACGCGGCGAGATCGACCGGCTCGTCCGCGACATGGCCGGAGGCGTCGTCGTGGACGAAGGTGACCCGGTCGGCGACACCGAGTTCGGCGGCGCGGGCGCGGGCCTGCGCGGTGAACGCCGTGCTGATGTCCACCCCGGTCCCGGTGACACCGTGGTCACGGGCCCAGGTGCACAGCATCTCGCCCGATCCGCTGGCGAGGTCGAGCACACGGGTGCCGGGCGCCAGGTGGAGCGCCTGCCCCAGGGCGGCGAGCTTGCCAGGGGTGAACGGGTTATGGATGCGGTGGCTGGATTCGCGGATGGTGAAGATGCGTGGAAGATCCACAGGAGGTGTTCCTTCGGTTCGATGAGGTCATGGCGTCTGCGGAGAGCAGCCGACCGGAGTCGGCAGCCGTGGCCCGGACCGTCATCAAAAGCACCTCGTCCTCTACGCATGGATCGCGAACCCGGCGACCATAGGCCGTCCCGGCCGGGGTCTCCACCGATTTATCGGGCTCGTCGCGCTCTCCGCACGCCTCGTGGATCACGGCCTGCGTGTGTCGGTGCTCGGCGTGTCGGTGCTCGGCCTGCCGGTGCTCGGCGTGTCGGTACTCGGCCTGCCGGTACTCGGTGCTCGGCGCCCCGGCGCTCGGGTCCCGAGTCTCGGGGTCCGAGCGCCGACCCCGGTGGTTCACCCTTTCGGGGCCCGGAACCCGGGGTTCCGACCGAAGCTTGAGCTTCGGGACCCGGGCGTCGGGATCCGAGGGCCGGGATTCGAGCGATGCCTTTGACCGGTAGGGAAAGAAGGGGGTTCGGGAAACCTCCCCACCCTCCCTGACCCGCCACGGCCAGCAAGTATGACTAATCGTGACCGACTTGCGGCGCAGCGTGGCGACTGCCTACGGTGCGAGAACCAAGAACCAAGTGACCCCGACGCGGTGTTGGCACACCGGGCCGGGGTCTGACCTCAAGATCGAAGGACCCCCGATCTCGTGGCTATCCAGCACCCTAGCCCCGCCCTGCGCGCCCCTGCATCCTCGCGCCCGTACCCGATGGCCAAGCCCGGTTACGGCAAGCGCTCCATGTCTGACCAACTGCCCCGCAGCGCTGATGACTTCTCCCTGCTGCCCCTCCGTGAGCGGTACGTCGCCGGGTACATCGACCACCTGCCCGACGGCGCCTCGATGGACGTCAAGAGCCTCGCCAAGCAGCTGCCGCTGTACGGCCAGCAGGCCGTCGGTTCGGCGCTGAAGGCCCTGGCGGCCGCCGGACACCTGCGGCGCGTACGGTGCCTGGTCGGCGACCTGGGCCAAGTCCGCTGGGTATCACGGACGTTCTGGTCACGCACCGCCCGCGACAACGAGTGGTGGGCCGCCACCGAGGTCACCACGACGGTGCTCGCTCCGTCGGTGGCAGCCGCCCCAGCCTCAGGGCCCGTTGCCGCGCCTTCACCTGCGCGGGTCCCCACGGAACCTGCTCAGGTCCCCACGGAACCTGCTCAGGTCCCGACGGAGGACCCGGCCACGACAGCACCCGTGCCCGCGCCCGCCGATCCCCCTGTGCCCGCCGGGTCCGCCCCCGCCGTACCACGGCAGTGGCCCCCGGCTCGGGTTACGGTTCCGGCAGGGCACTCCCCCGCCTACCTCGCCCTCGCGCACCTCGGCCGCGTCGACTCCCGCCTGGCTCTGTCGGCCTCCGACTGCGCGGTCCTGGAGCCCCTCGCCGCCGCGTGGTTCGTACGCGGCGTGGACGCGGGCTACCTCACGCAGGCCCTCACCGCCGGGCTCCCCGCCCACGTCGGCTCCCCCGTCGGCCTCGTACGCCGCCGCCTCACCGACAAGATCCCGCCGCACGTCCTCACCACCCCGGCGCCGCCCGCACCGGGCGCCCCCGTCCACCGCGTGATGCTGGAGTGCACCAAGTGCGGCACCCCGGGCCGCCCGGAAGCCCTCCCCGACGGCCTCTGCCGCCCGTGCCGCGTGCCCTCGCAGGGCGAGACTCCCGAGGCTCCTGCGGGTCGGCCCAGCGAGGAGGACGTACGCACGTTCACCGCCGGGCTGCGGACCTTGCTCAAGTCGCCCTGAACCGAGGCGCGCCGCACGGTGTCAGGCGCGGTGTCAGCCCACCAGCAGGTCCCGCTTCAGGTCGCGGAGGTCTCTGGCGTCCAGGCCGAGCGCCTTCTTCTCGTACGCGCCGAACGAGCCGAAGGTCTTCCCGACCTCCTCGAAGCCGGAGTTGAGGTACTCGGGGCGTACGTCCAGCAGCGGCTTGTAGACGGCGGCCTGCGCCGGGGGCATCGAGGCGAGGGCGGCGGCGTTGGCCTCGGCGCGGTAGTCGTTGGAGGCCAGGTAGTCCGCCATGACCGTGGAGCGCGGGACGCCGAGTGCCGTCAGCAGGGCCGCGTTCGCCCAGCCCGTGCGGTCCTTGCCCGCCGTGCAGTGGAAGACGACGGCGCGCGAGGAGCCGTCGGTGATCCCGCCGAAGACGGTGCGGTAGGCGGTCTTGGCGGTGCCGCCGCTGACCATGAACTTCTCGCCCTCCACCATCATCGCGACACCCTCCTCGGGAGTCGTCGGCATGGCGGTGAAGGTGGGCGACCCCGCCAGCACGTCGGCGACGACATGGGTGGCGCCCGCCGGGACGCGGTCGGGAGCGGCCGAGCGCTCGGACTCCATGCGCAGGTCGTAGACCGTGCGGATCGACAGCCGCTTCAGCTTCGCCAGGTCGGCGGCGGTGAGCTTGTCCAGGGCGTCGGAGCGGTAGATCTCGCCCATCTTCACCCAGTGGCCGTCGGCGGTGCGGTAGCCGCCCGCGTCACGGAAGTTGACGGACCCTTCGAGGGCGATGAGCCGGTCGGCGAGGTGCAGGGAGCCGCCGCGCTCGGGCACCAGGTCGAACCACTGGCGGTCGGCGGCGGCCAGCCGGCGCACGGTGACCTTGCCGGTCGCCCCGCCGGACGCCACCGTGCGCCCGCCGGCCTTCACTGCGACGCGGCGTATGCCGGGCGCCGTCCACTCCACCGTGTACGAGCCGTCGTCCAGGGCGGTGACCTTCGCCTGGGTGAACGGGATGCGCGCGTGGGACGCGCGGTCGGCGGAGGCGGGGGCGCCGTGCGCCGAGACCGCCGGTGCGGTGATCCCCACGAGGAGCGCGGCGGCCAGGGCGCAGGAGGAGGCCTTTACACGTGTCATGTGCGTCATGCATGGATCTTCTGAGGGCTTGACGGTTGCCGCCGTAATGGCCGGTGAACACAGCCGGAAGCCGAACCGAACACCGCACGCCGCAGGTCAGGGGCGGATGGTTCAGCCGCCGTACGGTCGGGGCACGACCAGGCCGCTCTGGTAGGCGATGACGACGAGCTGGGCGCGGTCGCGGCAGTGGAGTTTCGTCATGGCGCGCTGGACGTGGCTGCGGACGGTCAGGGGGCTGACCACGAGCTCGTCGGCGATGTCGGTGTTGGACCTGCCGTGGGCGGCCAGGGCCATGACCTCCCGCTCGCGGTCGGTGAGGGCGGCGAGGCCCTCGGGCGGGGCGAGCGGCTCCTCGTCGGGTGTGGACAGGAAGCGGGTGATGAGGGCCCGGGTCGCCGTGGGGGACAGCAGGGATTCGCCCGCGGCCACGGTGCGGATGCCGGTCAGGAGGACGTCGGGCCCGACGTCCTTGCCGAGGAAGCCGCTGGCTCCTGCGCGCAGGGCCCGGGCGACGTTCTGGTCGTTCTCGAAGGTGGTGAGGATCAGGACGCGGGTGGCCGCCAGTTCGGGCCGGGAGCAGATGCCGGTGGTGGCGGCCAGCCCGTCGGTGCCGGGCATGCGGATGTCCATGAGGACCACGTCGGGCCGGTGTTCAGCGGAGAGGTCGATGGCCTCCTGCCCGTCGGCCGCCTCCCCGACGACGGTCATGCCGGGGTCCGACTCGATGAGGATGCGGAAGGTGGCCCGGAGCAGGGCCTGGTCGTCGGCGAGCAGGACACGGATGGTCATGAGGCGGTGCTTTCGTCGTGGCTGTCCAGGGGGAGGGTGCAGGCGACCTCGAATCCGCCTTCCGGGCGGGGCCCCGCGTGGAAGGTGCCCCCGGCGGCGAGCGCGCGCTCGCTCATGCCGAGGAGCCCGAAGCCCCGGCCGGGTGCCGGCCGGTCTGCGGGAGCGGCCGCGTCGTCGGTGACCGTGACGGCCAGCGAGCGCGGGGTGTAGGCCAGCCGTACCCACGCGGTGCGGGTGGCCGCGTGCTTGGTGACATTGGTCAGGGCCTCCTGGACGATCCGGTACGCCGTCAGGCCGAGCCCCGGCGTGAGCGGGCGCGGCTCGCCCTCCACCGCGACGGTGACGTCCAGTCCGGCCGCGGCGCAGGCGGCGACCAGGTCGGGCAGCTGCTCCAGACCGGGCGCGGGGGCCAGACCGTCATCGGCATCGGTGTCCTGGCGCAACAGGCCGACGGTGGCCTTGAGTTCGCGCAGGGCCGCTGCCGTGGTCCCCGACAGCTTGCCGAGGATCTCGTACGCCTGGTCGGGAGCGGTCCGTGCGAGGTGGGCGGCGGTCCCCGCCTGCGCGTTGGCCAGGGCGAGGTGGTGGGCGACCACGTCGTGGAGCTCACGGGCGATCCGCATGCGCTCCTGGACGACGCGGTGCCGGGCCTCCTCCTCGCGTTCGCGGGCGGCGTGCTCGGTGCGCGCGGCGGCGTACTCGCGGCGGACGCGTACGTAGCTCCCGAGGGCCGCCGACAGCAGGACCCAGGCCGCCGGGTTGACGACGCCGATCACCCAACCGCTGTGGATCTGGCTGTGCCAGGTGCCGGGAGCGACCGTCACCGCCGCGGCCACGACGGCGCAGCTCCAGGCCGTCGCGCGGCCGGCCCGCAGGCTGGTGGTGTACTGCGCGGCGAGCAGCGGGCTGAACAGCAGGGGCGTCATGAGGTAGCCCACCGCGCTCTCGGCGACGGCACACACCGTGGTCGCCGCCAGGACGGGCAGGGGGTGGCTGTGGCGCCGGGTCAGCGCCAGGCAGGCGAGCGCCGACAGCACGACGGCGGGCCACAGGGGGCGCGGACCGGGCAAGGTCCAGTGGCTGAGGAGGGCGCCGCACACGGCGACCGCGAACAGCAGCGCGAGTGTCATGACCTCGGTGGTGCGGGGGCGGCTCATGGCCCGGCGCTGCCAGGTGGTGCTCATGGTGGGATCTCCGAGGTCGGCCAGATGCGGCCATCGTGACAGACGCGGGCCGCGGAGCCGTCGCACACGGCTCCGCAACCCGCCGGGCGGGCACGCTCAGGTACGGACCGGTTCCTGCGGGCGTGCACCGGTGTCCGTGGAGTCCTGGCCGGGAGCCGGGCCCCGGTTGAGTCCCGTGCCCTCGATGTCGACGCGGGGAAGGAGCTTGTCGAGCCACCGGGGCAGCCACCACGCCCGGTGCCCGAGCAGGGCGAGGACGGCCGGCACGAAGGCCATGCGGACGACGAACGCGTCGAACAGCACGGCGACGGCGAGCCCGAAGCCGATCGTCTTGATCATGGACTCGTCGGCCCCGACGAAACCGGAGAAGACCGCGATCATGATCACCGCCGCGGCGGCGACCACCCGGGCGCTGTGCCGGAAGCCGGTGACCACCGCCTGGGCGGGCCGGTCCCCGTGGACGTACGCCTCCCGCATCCGGGCGACGAGGAACACCTCGTAGTCCATCGCCAGTCCGAACACGATGCCCACCAGGAAGATCGGCATCAGGCTCATGATCGGGCCGGCCTGCTCCACCCCCAGCAGTTCCGCGCCCCAGCCCCACTGGAAGACGGCCACGACCGCGCCGAGCGACGCCAGCACGGACAGCAGGAACCCGAAGGCGGCCTTGACGGGCACCAGTACGGAGCGGAAGACCACCATCAGGAGCACCAGCGACAGCAGAACGATCACGATCAGGTAGGGCACGAGGGCGTCCTGGAGCGCCTGCGCGACATCGATGTTCATCGCGGTGGAACCGGTGACCTCGAAGGTCGCCCCGGTCGCCTCCTCCAGTCCGGACCGCTCCGCCCGGATGGTCTGCACGAGGTCCTTGGTGGGCTCGTCACTCGGCCCGGTCGACGGGACGGCCGAGAAGAGCGCGGCGTCACCCTCGGCGTTGAACCGCGGCAGGGAGACGGACACGACACCCTCGGTGCCCTTGATCCGCTCGGCGATCGTCGCGGCGGCGTCCTCCGGATCAGCGGCACCCCTGACGTCGGTGACGATGGTCAGCGGGCCGTTGAAGCCCGCGCCGAAGCCGTCCGCCAGGGCGTCGTAGGCGCGCCGCTCCGTCGAGGAGACCGGCTTGGCCTCGGCGCCCGGCATGCCCAGCTGCAGGTCGGCGGCGGGCAGGGCGAGCACCCCCAGTCCCGCGACGCAGCTCAGCAGCACGGCGACGGGGTGGCGCAGGACGAAGCGGGCCCAGCGGGAGCCGCCGTTGTCCCCGGCCCCGGCGTGCTGCCCGGCCTCGGGGCCGCGCCGCCGCGCCCTGCGGGACAGGACGGCGTCCGGCCACATCCCGAGCAGGGCCGGTACGAGCGTCAGCGCGACCAGGACCCCGATGACGACGGCCCCGGCCGCGCAGAGGCCCATCTTCGTCAGCATCGGTACGCCGATGACGGCCAGCCCGGCCAGCGCGATGACGACGGTGAGCCCGGCGAAGACGACGGCGGAACCGGCCGTGCCGACCGCGAGCCCTGCCGCCTCGCGGGGCTCGTGGCCGTTCGCGCGTTCCTCCCTGTAGCGGGACACCACGAGCAGGGCGTAGTCGATGCCGACCGCGAGGCCGAGCATCGAGGCGAGCGTGCCGGTGGTCATGGAGAGCCCGAGGGCGCTGCCGAGGGCGAGGATCGCGCACATGCTGACCCCGACGCCGACGACGGCGGTGAGCAGGGGAAGCCCGGCCGCCGCGAGGGAGCCGAAGGTGATGAGCAGGACGACGGCGGCGAGTCCGATGCCGAGGGCCTCGCCCGCTCCGCCCGCGGCCGGCTGCGTCGCGAGCGCGGTGCCGCCCACTTCCACGGTCAGGCCGGACGCGCGGGCCTCGTCGACGATGTCTTCCATGGCCGCCTTGTCGGCGTCCGTGAGATCACCGGCCGAGACCTTGTAGCTGACGGTGGCGTACGCCGTGGAGGCGTCCTCGCTCACCGCGCCGGCCTCGAAGGGACTCACCGCAGCGGCGACCCGGGGTGCCCCGGCGGCCTTCTCGACCAGGGTGTCGACGGCGGCGCGGTTCCCGGCCGCCGTCACCTTCTCCCCGTCGGGGGCGGTGAACACGATCCGCGCGTCGGCGCCGTCGGCGTCCGAGCCCGGGAAGCGCTCGCCTATGAGGTCGAAGGCCTTCTGCGCCTCGATGCCGGGCATGAAGGACGTGCCCTCGTCGCCGGCGGCGGGTGCCTTGGCGGCTCCGGTTCCGACCGCGCCGAGGACCACCGCCCACAGGAGGACCACGAGCCAGCGCCGCCGGAAGGCAGCGCGGCCCATGCGATACAAGAAGGTAGCCACGAGTCTGAGATCTCCGCATCCGGTCTGGGGTTACGGCTCAAGACTCGCGAAAACGGACGTTCCCGGCGTCGTGCGGCTGAGGTCACTTCCGCCTGGTGTCCTCGCACGACACAGGGGCGCACCCTCGTCCCGAGGGAGGAGACGGCGCGCCGGTCGCGGGGCGCGGGGCCCGGTCGCGGGGCGCGGGGCCCGGAGACGACTTCGCCGTCGCCGTCGCCGCGCGGGCCGGCCTTGACCTTGACACCGTGACAAGGTCTTCACTGTGGCCGAGGAGGTGGTCGCGATGACCATGGCACAGCAGGACACGGACGTGATGCGAGCGCTCCGGGGGCTGGAGCACAGCGACGCGTCGGTACGGCTGCGGGCGGCGATGGCCGTCGGTACCGCCCCGGACCCGCGGTTCGTCGGCACGCTCGTCGAACGGTGCGCGACCGAGCCCGACTTCCAGGTACGCGAGCTGCTCACCTGGGCGCTCACTCGGCACGCGGCGTCCGCCACGGTCCCGGAGCTCGTCGCCGCACTCGGCTCCGAGCGGGCGCAGGCGCGGAGCCAGGCACTGCACACGCTCTCCAAGGTCGGGGACCGGCAGGCATGGCCGGCGATCACCCGGGCGCTCATGACCGACGCCGACGACGAGGTGGCGCGGAGCGCCTGGCGGGCGGCGGTCGTCCTCGTGCCCGAGGGCGAGGAGCCGGAGCTGGCCGAGGTGCTGGCGACCCAGCTCGGGCGCGGCGGGCGTGAGACGCAACTGAGCCTCAGCCGCGCGCTGGTCGCCCTCGGCGAGGTGATCGTGCCGGCTCTGCGCGCCGCGGCGGAGGATCCCGCCCCCCACGTGAGCCTGCACGCGAGAGCCACGGAACGGCTGCTGCGCGACCCGGATGCCGGATTCGAGTTCGCGATCGAGGAGGCGAAGCGCATCGTTGCCCTGGGAACGGACTTCCAGGAGGAGTGACAGAGCCGTGTTGATCGGTGAGGTGGCACGACGGTCCGGGGTCAGCGCCCGCATGCTCAGGCACTACGACGCGCTCGGCCTCGTGCGGCCGACGGGGCGTACCGGTGGCGGCTACCGCGAGTACTCCGGCGAGGACATCCGGCGGATCTTCCACGTCGAGAGCCTGCGGTCGCTGGGACTGTCGTTGCACGAGGTCGGGCGTGCACTGGATGACCCCGGCTTCGCCCCCGCGAAGCTCGTCGACGACCTCGTCCGGCAGACGCGGGAACGCATCGCGGCCGAGACCGCACTGCTCACGCGGCTGAGCCGGATCGACGCCGCGGAACCCGCCGGCTGGGAGGACGTCCTCCACGTCGTCGCGCTCCTCCAGGGGCTGGGGTCGGAGAGCGCAGGGAAGCGCCAGCGCGCGGCCCTGTCCTCGACCGAGGAGGTTCCGGTGCCGGTGGAAGCCCTGGTCGAGGCGGCACTGAGCGAGACGGACCCGATCGTCGCCGGAGCCATCCGATGGGCTCTGACGCAGTCGGGCGACAACGGGCTGGCGCTGCTGTCGGAGGGCCTCGGTTCGCCGACGGCCGCGGTGCGCAGACGTGCCGTCCGGTCCGTCGCCGAGATCCCGGGCGGTGAGGCGACCGCACTGCTGCGGGGCGCCCTCTCGGACTCCGACATCGTGGTCCGCAGGTGCGCCGCCCTGGCACTCGGGCCACGGGGCGTTGCCGACGCGGTCCCCACGCTCGTCACCATGATCGTCGACGGGGCGAACGACGTCGACGCTGCCGACGCGCTCCGCGCCCTCGCGAACGGTCCCGCGTCGGCGGACCGTGGCACGTCCGGGGACCCGCCCGCGTCGGCGGACCGCGGCACGTACGCGAACGGTCCCGCGTCGGCGGACCGTCCCGCGTCGGCGGACCGGATCGCCACCGTGCTCGTCGACCGCCTCGGCCGCCGCTCCGCCGGTTCGTCCGTACGCCGGCGGCTGACCCAGGCGCTCGCGGAGATCCCGGGCACCACGGCGTCACGGGCACTCGCCGATCTGTCCCGCGACGAGGACCGGGCCGTCGCACTCACCGCGGCGTACGTCCTGACGCTGCGCGACGCCCGGCAGGGGCAGGACCCGGCGTCCGAGCGGTGAGCGGCGGTCCCGGCAGACCACCAGGACTTCGTGTGCGGCCGTCGCACCCGACCGCATCGGGCACAGGATGTCGGGTCCGGCAGGGTGGTCCCTCCCTAACGTGAGGCACCGAAAGGGAAGGAGCCCGGGATGCTGGACCGGCTGAACCAGGCCATGGAGCACATCGAGTCCCACCTCGACCAGCCGATCGACGTGGCCGGTCTGGCGCGGATCGCGATGACGTCGGATTACCACTTCCGGCGGATGTTCTCGGCGCTGGCGGGCCTCCCGCTGTCGGAGTACATCCGGCGCAGACGCCTCACCCTGGCGGGCGCCGAGGTGCTCGCGGGGGACCGGACGCTGCTGGACGTCGCGACCCGCTACGGCTACGGCTCGGGCGAGGCCTTCGCGCGGGCGTTCCGCACCATGCACGGTGTGGGCCCGGGCGAGGCCCGGCGGACCGGTGCGGCACTGCACTCCCAGCCCCGGATGTCCTTCCGCCTCGTCATCGAAGGGAGCAGCAGCATGCGGTACAGGATCGTGGACAAGGGCGCGTTCCGTGTCGTCGGCAGGAGGGCCCGCGTACCACTCGTCCATGAGGGGGCGAATCCGGCGATCGCCGACTTCATCCGGTCCCTCCCCAAGGACACGGTGGAGCGCATCGCCGCGCTGGCCGACCAGGAGCCCGCAGGGATCGTCGGGGTGAGCGACCAGCTCGACCCGAGCCGGGCCGAGGGGACCGAACTCGACTACTACCACGGGGTGGTGACAGGGGCCGAGGTGCCCGAGGACATGGACGCCCTGGAGGTCCCGGCCGGTCTGTGGGCGGTCTTCGACAACTCCGGCCCGTTTCCGCAGGCGCTCCAGTACCTGTGGCGGGACGTCTTCACCCAGTGGTTCCCGTCGAACCCCTACGGCAGCAGGCCGGGGCCCGAGATCCTGAGCGTACGGCTCTCCGAGGACGGGACGCAGGCGGACGCGGAGCTGTGGATCCCCGTGGAGCGGTCGCCCGCCTGAGCGGTCCGGGTCGGCTACGGGCCGCGTCTCTCCCGCCCGAGCGGCCCGGGGCGCCTGCGGGCCGCTTCTGCCCGGACGGTCCCGGGGCGGCTACGGGGCGCCGCCGCCCAGCTTCTCCCCGATCCAGGCCAGGCCGAATTCAACGACCTCGCCCGCTTCGAAGAGGTGGCTGTCGGCGGCGCCCACCTTCCCCCGCCTCCCGATGCCGGCCGCCAGCATGTCCTGCGCGATCGTCTCGAACGGGTCCTGGCCGACGGGCGTGACCGAGGAGTAGTCGAAGGCCCCGCCCGACGAGTCGATGTCGCGGAACCGGCGCCAGACGCGCCGCCCTCTCTCCAGGACCGGCTGCTCGTACTCCACGAACCGCTTGCCGGGCGCATCGGCGAGCGCCTCCGCGTGGTGCAGGAGGGTGAGGGTCTCCAGCGGCGCGCCCAGCATGAGCACCCGGCCGTCCAGGGCGACCAGCCGCGCGAGCGGACTGCCGGGGCCGTGCGGGTCGTCCCACGGGTGGTCGGCCGTCAGCACGGTGGCCGCGGCCCCGAGCGCCGCGAAGCTCACGTCGGGGTGGCGGCTGCGGACGGCCCCGGGCCACCGGCGCAACGCCTCCGGGAGGCGGCCGTTGTCGTGGTCCGCCTCGCTCAACAGCGGGTCGTACGGCGGGTGTCCGTCCCGTACGGCGTCCTGCCAGGGCTGCGGCCAGCCGGTGAAACCGTACGGCGGGGCGTCGTTCCAGCCGCAGGTCACCATGAGGGTCCCCCGCTCCCCCACGGCCTCGGTGAGCGCCCCGATGAGGGCCTGTGTGCCGCCGGCCACGTAGCCGATGGCGGACATCCGCGTATGGAACATCACGGTGTCGCCCTCGGCGAGACCCAGCGCGGCCAGGTCGCGGACGAGCCGGCCGCGGGTGACGGGACCGTCGGCGCGCGCGAGCAGGGCTGCCTGGTCGGAGGAGGCTGCATCCATGGAGGCGACGCTATCGCCTCACCGGCGAGGTTCTGCCGATCGGTGCTGTCCGGCGCCGACCGGCCACCGGCGGCCCGGAGGCGGGATCGGTACGGCTCTCACGGAGCCGGCCATGTCCGGCCACCACGTCGAGAAGAGAACGTCAGACCCGGCTGAGCCCCTGCGTGAAGTCGAAGACCTTGTCCGGGTCGTAGTCGTGCGCGACGGAGCGCAGCCGCCCCAGATTCTGCCCGTAGTAGGACTCCGCCCAGTCCGGGAGGGCCGGATCGATGTAGTTGACGTACCCGCCCCCGATGCCCTGCGCCGCCAGTCCGGCCACCACCTCGGCGACGCTCTTCGTCACCTCGGCTTCGGACGCCGCCGTGGCCGAGGCGTAGACCTGCGCGGTGGCGAAGGCGCTCCGGTGCGGAAAGGCGGTCTGCTGGGCGCCGACATCGGCCACCGCAGCGCCGAGAGGATCGAGGATGAGCGCCGTGCCCGTGCGCCCGGTGAGCAGAGACGTCACTGCGGCCGGGTCGGCGGCGGGCGCGTTCAGAACGCGCGACGAGGCGACGAACGACTCCCGGTCGGGCCGGCCGGCGAAGAAGCGCATGGCGTTGAAGAAGTCACGGTCGTGCACCGTCCTGCGACTGGGCAGAACGCCGCAGCGCGCGATCAGGTCGTCCAACAGGGGGTGACACGCGTTGCTCGGCCCGACGAAGCAGCCGGCGACCCGGCATCCCGGCGGATCGCCACCCGAGATGTTGAGGTTCGCCCACAGCTCCCGGGGGGCGGCCGAGATCCATGGCTGCCAGGCGCTCAGCACCTCGGTCACCTTGCCCGAGGGGAAGACCACCACGAACAGGGTCAGCGCGGGTGCCGGGTCGGTCACGAAGGTGAACTGCGTGACGATCCCGAAGTTGCCGCCGCCACCACCCCGCAGCCCCCAGAACAGGTCCGGGGTGCGTACAGCTGAGACCTTGAGCGTCCGCCCGTCCGCAGTGACGATCTCGGCGGCCGCAAGATGATCGATGGTGAGCCCAAACCTGCGCTGGAGTACGCCGATTCCGCCGCCCAGTGTCACCCCGGCGATGCCGACGGTGAAACAGGACCCCGCGGGCAGACAGCGGTTCGCCTGCCCCAGTGTGGTGTAGACGTCTCGCAGTGACGCCCCCGCACCGACGGTCGTGGTCCCGTCCGTTTCGACGGTCACGGCCGACATGCGGCGCAGGTCGACGACGAGTCCGCCGTGCGGCGCTGAATAGCCCGTGTAGGAGTGCCCACCGCTACGGGCGGCCAGAGGCACCCTGCCGGCACCGGCCCGTACCGCCTCGCTGACGTCCGACGGAGACTCACACTGCGCCACCGCAGCGGGCACATGGTCGTCATTGAGCGGATTGAACAGCTTCCGGGCGTCCTCGAATCCTGGAGACCCCGGTCGCAGCAGCGTGCCGCGCAGCTTGCGGCCGAGAGCGTCCCAGTCCACAGGGGCGTGCCGTGAGGCAGTGCCCGACCGGGCGGCCCGAGACGTGTGGAACAGAGAATCCCGCGCCATGTTCACCATCTCCTCGCGAAAATCGAGGACAGGAAGGTGCGGATGTGATCACGCTAACACGCTGCGCCGAACCTCTCCATTTGTACGCCGTCGTACGGTTCTTACGCGTTCAACGGCCTGCCGGGGCAGCGCGCCGCGCCGTCCTCATCACCGGGCCCCGTACGCGTGCCGTCGGCCGGTCCGAGGCCGTCGCCTGCGACGCACGCGTCGGCCGAGACCGTCCGGCCCGTCGCTTCCGGGCCCGCTCCGTTCACAGAGACTCCACAGACTCCGGGAACCGCACCGCGCGGTCCGGCCGTCCTCACGCCCGAACCACCGCACGGATACAGCGGGTGCCGTGTGGGACACGCCACGTATCCGAGGAGCAGCATGACCGTCCACGCCAGCACCAGACCCCGGCACACCGGCCCCGCCTCCCCCTCGCCGCGCGGCGCTCGTACGTCCCTCCGGAACTGTGCGAAGGGCGTCCTGGTCCTGGCCCTGGCGCTCGGAGCCACGACGGCGTGCGGGCCGTTCTCGGACAGCGGGGGCGGATCGTCGAAGAGCCGCGGCGGGTCGTCGAGCGGCGGGGGCAGCAACCAGGACGCGAAGGACTGGAAGGTCGGCGACTGCGCAGGGCCCGACACGAGCGAGTCCAAGGACGGCTTCCAGGCCCTCGACTGCGACGACCCGAAGGCGACGATCAAGGCGCTCGAGATCAAGGACGGCGAGATCTTCGCCGGGGCCGTCGAGTGCCCGGCCGGCACCGACGAGATCATCTCGGTGAAGGTGTCCTTCGGCGGGGACGCGAGCGCCGGCCTGCCCAGCAAGACCGTCTGCGGCCGCAACCTCTCCGGCGACCACCCCGGCGACGCGGGTGCGGGCGGCGGGCAGCTCGTCGTGGGCGACTGCGTGGACGACCAGGCGAAGGAGGTCGCCTGCGCGAGCGGCGGCGGCAACAAGGTCCTCGCCCTGGCCAAGACCGCCGAGGAGTGCCCGGCGGCCGCGGACAACCCCATCGAGCTGTTCCCGAGCCCGGGACGTCCGTACGACGCGATCTGCACCAGCAAGGCCTGACGGGCCGTCACACGACGTCCGACCTTTCCCCTCGGGACCCGACGGGCCGGCGACGGGGCCCGCGCCCACGGGTGCGGGCCCTGCGGCATGTCGCGCCGCACGGCCAGGGCGCCGAAGTCTGTGCGATGTCTTGACGTGCCCCTGCCGAGGTGGCTTCATGGGAGCGCTCCCACATCTCATCCGATGTTTGCGTCACCCGGCACCCACCTTTCTGGAGTCGCAGTGAGATCAGCAACGAGCACAGCACGAAGAAGCCCCTTGGCCGTCCTCATGAAGGGCCTCGCCGCCCTTCTCGGCGTCGTCCTGCTGGGCGCCCTCGGCCCGGCGGCGGCGCAGGCGAGCCCCGTGCGGGCGAAGGCCGCGGCCACCGGCCTGCACATCAGCGACGGCCGGCTGCTGGAGGGCAACGGCAACGACTTCGTCATGCGCGGCGTCAACCACGCGCACACCTGGTACCCGGGCGAGACGCAGTCACTTGCCGACATCAAGGCCTTCGGCGCCAACACCGTCCGCGTGGTCCTCTCCGACGGCCACCGCTGGACGAAGAACGGCCCCGCGGAAGTCGCGGGCATCATCGACGACTGCAAGACCAACCGGTTGATCTGCGTACTGGAGGTGCACGACACCACCGGTTACGGCGAGGACGCGGCAGCGGGCACGCTCGACCACGCCGCCGACTACTGGATCAGCCTCAAGGACGTCCTCGCGGGCCAGGAGGACTACGTCATCATCAACATCGGCAACGAACCCTGGGGAAACACGAACCCCGCCGGCTGGACCGCGCCCACGACCGCCGCCGTCCAGAAGCTGCGCGGCGCCGGCTTCGCCCACACGATCATGGTGGACGCACCCAACTGGGGCCAGGACTGGCAGGGCGTCATGCGCGCCAACGCCCAGGCCGTGTACGACGCCGACACCACGGGCAACCTGATCTTCTCGATCCACATGTACAGCGTCTACAACACGGCCCAGGCGGTCACCGACTACCTGAACGCCTTCGTCGACGCCGGACTGCCCCTCCTCATCGGTGAGTTCGGCGGACCGGCCGACCAGTGGGGCGACCCGGACGAGGACACCATGATGGCCACGGCCGAGGAGCTCGGCCTCGGCTACCTGGCGTGGTCCTGGAGCGGCAACACCGACCCGATCCTCGACCTGGCCATCGACTTCGACCCGAGCCGGCTGAGCTCCTGGGGTGAGCGCATCTTCCACGGCGCCGACGGCATCGCGCAGACCTCCGAGGAGGCCACCGTCTTCGGTGGCGGCGGCAACCCCGGCGACACCCAGGCCCCGACCGCCCCCGGCACTCCGGCCGCCTCCGCGGTGACGGCCACCTCCGCCACCCTCACATGGGCCGCGGCGACCGACAACGTTGCCATCGCCGGATACGACGTCGTCCGGGTCAGCGGCAGCACCGAGACCACGGCCGCCTCGTCCACCTCCAACAGCGTCACGGTGACCGGCCTCACCGCGAACACGGCGTACACGTTCGCCGTCTACGCCCGTGACGCGGCCGGCAACCGCTCGGCCCGGTCCGCCACGGTGGGCGTCACCACGGACACGAGCGGACCCACGCCGGGCGTGGGCTGCTCCGTCGGCTACCGGGTGGTCGGCGAGTGGCCCGGCGGGTTCCAGGGCGAGATCATCATCCGCAACACCGGCACGAGCGTCATCAACGGCTGGAACCTCGCCTTCTCCTTCGCCAACGGCCAGACCGTCTCCAACATGTGGGGCGGGACCCCCACGCAGACCGGCTCGGCGGTCGGTGTCGCACCGGCCGGATACACGGCGCAGATCGCGGCGAAGGGCTCGGTCACACTCGGCTTCACGGGCACCAAGGGCAGCACCAACACGGCCCCGGCAGCCTTCTCACTGAGCGGCAACACCTGCACGAAGGCCTGACCCGGCCCGACCACCCGGCCGGCAGGGGCCACACCCCCTGCCGGTCGCGGCCCGGCCGTCCACCGCTTCCCGGCGTGCAGGCGGGACGGCGGGACAGCCGCACGGCGGGACAGCGGGACGGCGGGACAGCCGCACGGCGGGACAGCGGCACGGCGGGACAGCGAGCGCGCCCTCGGAGCCGGGCGCGAGGCAGGCGTCTCTGCGAGGATGGCCCCATGACCCGCGACCTGTACAACGTGCGCCCCGTGGGGCCCGGCACCGGACCCACCCCGCTCACGAGCGACGAGGAACAGCGGGCCAGAGCCACCCTGTTCACCGAGCTGGGCGATGTCATCGCCGATCGGGGCTGGGCCCGCTTCCCCGCGTACAGCCCCGAGGAACGCCGGCGGCTCGTCGCCGTGGGCCGCATGCTGAGCGCGCACTGGGGCATCCCCGTCACCGTCGAGGCGGAGGACGCGTGCGCGATGCGCCTCTCCCTCGCGGGCCACGCACTGGGCGCGCAGGGCACGCACTGAGCACGCGGGGACCGGGCACGCGGGCCGCGGGCCGGGCGTGCAGGCCGCGTACCGGGCGCGCAACACCCCAGGCCATCATGGCGGCATGACGCTTCACGCAACTCCCCTTCACGCACTCATCGTTGTGGACGTACAGCAGGCGTTCGTCCGCGGCGGCGGCGCGCTGCCCGAGGCGGCGCGTCTCGTGGACCGTACGGCCGGACTGATCGCACGGGCGCGGGCGGCCGGGGCGCTCGTCGTCCACGTCCAGAACGACGGGCCGGCCGGTGCGGACGACGAGCCCCACACCGCGGGCTGGGAGCTCCACCACTCCGTGGAGGCGGGACCCGCGGAGGTGGCGATCCGCAAGACCCATGACGACGCGTTCCAGGAGACCCCGCTGGAGTCCCTGCTGACCGCGTCGGGTGTGCGGTCACTGGCCGTCTGCGGCCTGATGTCCGAGATGTGCGTGCAGGCCACGGCCCGGACGGCCGTGGCCCGGGGCTACCGGGTGGTCATGCCTCACGACGCCCACGCGACGTACGACATCCCGGCGGAGCCCGGTATCAGCCCCGCGGTTCCGGCGGCCACGGTCTCGCGGGTCGCCGCCTGGCCCCTGAGCAGGGATGCCGACGTCACGGCCCGGTCCGCTGACGTCACGTTCACCGCCCCCCGGCCCAGCGGTTCCTGATCGTGCCTCACCGGCCGTCCCCCACCGAAAGTTTTCGAACGTTTCGAAGCATTGACCGAAATTTATCGGAGCGGCTAGCCTGCCGCTCGAATCCCCCGGACCTCAGTGAACACGCTGTCCACATCCATGGATTCACCCTGCTTCCCCCACCCACCCAGAGGGAGCACCACCGTGATCCGAAGATCGTCGATCCTCAGCCTGTTCGCCGCAGCCGCGCTCGCCGCCGTGGCCGTCTCCCCCGCACTGGGCGCCGGGGACGGCCACGGTCCGGGCAGCTCACCGGCGCCCGACGAGCGCAACGCCCGCTGGGTGAGCACCTGGACGTCCATGCCGCAGCTGACGGAGCCGGGCAACATGCCCCCGGCGCCGTTCACCCAGGGCGACTCGGTCCTGACGGATGCCACGCTGCGCCAGACGGTCCATGTCTCGGCGGGCGGTGACCACATCCGGCTGCGCTTCTCGAACGCTTTCGGAGGCGCCGCGCTGCCGATCACCAAGGTCTCCGTGGCCCTGCCGCTCGACGGCAGGGCGGGGACGAGCGCGGTCGAGGCCGGGTCCGCGCGCCCGGTGACCTTCCAGGGCCGCTCCTCGGTGTCGGTCCCGATGGGCTCCCAAGCGGTCTCGGACCCACTGGACTTCACGCTCGCACCGGGGTCGGACCTCACGGCGACGGTGTATCTGGCAACCGGTCAGGCCTCGACGTCCATCACCTCGCACCCCGGTTCCCGTACGACGTCCTATCTGCGGGCCGGCGACCACGTGGCCGACGCGGACCTGCCCGGTGCGACGCCCACGGACCACTGGTACTTCCTCAGCGGCGTCGAGGTCTGGTCGAGGAGCACCACCTCGGCGGCCGTGGTGCTCGGCGACTCGCTCACCGACGGCCGAGGCTCCACCACCAACATGAACGACCGCTGGCCGGACCTGCTGCAGAAGCGGCTGAGGTCCGGGGCCGCCACGTCGAAGACCGCCGTGGTCAACCAGGCGGCCGGCGGAAACCGCCTGCTGAACGACGGCCTGGGGCCCAACGGGCTGGCCCGCCTGGACCGTGACGTCCTCGCACAGAGCGGCGTGGACTGGCTGCTGGTCTTCGAGGGCATCAACGACATCGGCACGGCCAAGGCCTCTCCGGCCGCCCAGAAGCAGGTCGCGGCCGACGTCGTCGCCGCGTACGAGCAGATCATCACCAGGGCCCACACCCAGGGCATCCGCGTGTACGGGGCGACGCTGACCCCCATGGGCGGAAACACGGGCTACGACGACCCGGACGGGCACCGCGAGCAGGCCCGGCAGACCGTCAACACCTGGATCCGCACGAGCGGGCGCTTCGACAGCGTGATCGACTTCGACCGGACCGTCCGCGACCCGCAGGCCCCCCGGCAGCTCCGGGCCCCGTACGACACCGGCGACCACCTCCACCTCAATCCCACGGGCTACCGCGCCATGGCCGACTCCGTCCCCGCCCACCTGTTCCGCCAGGCCCCGCTGCCCCGGGGGTTCGGCTACAACTGAGCGTCTGCGCGGCACGGTCGACCCCGCGGGCGCCGTTCACTCGTTGATCGGGCGGGTGAACGGCGGGTGGGCCCCGGCCGGGGCACCCGAGAGGCCGCTGCCCGCAGCGGGCGATCCGGTCACGGATCGGTCTCTCCCCCGGCCTCGCTCCCCGCCTCCCCTCAGGCTGTCCACATGGACAGGCCGGCGGGGAGCAGCGGGGCGGTGAGGACGGCCGGCACGTACGTCTTCCGGAGCTGCCTCGCGGTCCTCGTCGTGTGTCTCGCCCTCGTCGTCGTCGCGTGGATCTGGCTGGTGACCGAGCCCGGACGCAACGAGGACGCGGCCCGTGCGGATCTACGCGAAGGCGTCCGCTCGCACACGGAGCGCCTCGCCGGGGCAGCGGCCGACGGCCGGCTGACGGACACCGAGATCGCGGCGCACCTGGGCAGGAGCGGCCCGTCACGGGGACTGCTCGCCGTCGACCGGAAGGCCGGGACGGTCAGGATCACCGCCGAACTCTGGGGCGCGGGACCGGGCTTCCTCCTCACCCACGAGACGATCGTCGAGGGGTGCTACGTCTTCGACGTGACGCCGGATCAGGGCGGGAAGCTGCGCGTCGCCGCCCGCGAGACCGCCGACGAGAGGTGCAGGACCCTCGCCCGGACGACTCCACCCGCTCCGGCGCCCGCCTCGACGTCCTCCACGACGTCCGCTCCGGCACCCTCCCCGACGTCCTCCACGAATTCGATGTCACCTTCGGCCGGCACGTCCGCGCAAAGGTCCGATTAGTTTCCGGGTGTACGGCAGTCTTCACAGCCGTACACCCGGAGCGGAAAGAGGAGCGAAGCCGTGCGCATCGTCATCAGTGAGTTCATGAGCCTGGACGGCGTCGTACAGGCCCCCGGCGGGCCCGAGGAGGACACCGACAACGGCTTCACGCAGGGCGGCTGGTCGCACCCGTTCTTCGACGAGGTGGTGGGCGGCGCCTTCGACACGGCGCTGAGCGACGCCGACGCGCTGCTCTTCGGGCGCCGGACGTGGCAGACGATGGCGGGGGCGTGGCCGGAGCGGGCGGGCGACCCCTTCGCCGACCGGATGAACTCCATCCCGAAGCACGTCGTCTCCAGCACCCTCGGGGACTCCAAGCTGACCTGGGCCAACACCACGCGCATCCCCGGCGACACGGCCGTGGCCCGCATCCGGGAGCTGCGCGCCGCCGAGGGCCGCGACCTGCTGGTCATGGGGAGTCCCACGCTGGCGCGGACCCTGTTGCACGAGGGTCTGGCCGACGAGCTGAAGCTCATGATCATGCCCGTGATCGTCGGCGGCGGTAAGACGATCTTCCCCGGTGACGGTGCGCTGCGCCCTCTCGAACTGGTGTCGACGGTGATCAGCGGCACCGGCGTGCACGTGTGCACCTACCGCGCGGCCGACCAGGCGTAGTCCCCACCGCCGCGCGGGAGCACCGGCCGTGACGACCGGCCGCGCGCCGCGTCTGCTGAGAGGCTGCCGCCATGGCCACTCTGCCCCGGTTCGCCCCCATGCTCGCCGCTCCCGGCCGCCTGCCGCCCAGCGCCGTGGACGAGCAGTGGGCGTACGAGGTGAAGCAGGACGGCCAGCGGGCCATGGCCTACCTCCCCGGGGACGGCACGGTCCGGCTGCTGGCCAGGTCCGGGGCCGACATCACCCCGGCCTATCCGGACCTGGCGGCACTCGGGCCGGCACTCGGCGGCGTACCCGCGGTGCTGGACGGCGAGATCGTCGCCCTGGACGACCGGGGGCGCAGCGACTTCGAGCGGCTGCAGCAGCGGATGGGGCTCTCCGGCTCACCCGCGAAAGCCGCGCGTGCGGCGCAGCGCGTCCCGGCCCACCTGGTGCTGTTCGACGCCGTGTTCCTGCGGGACAGGAGCCTCGCGCCGCTGCCCTGGACGGAGAGGCGGGCGGCGCTGGAGGGGCTCGGGCTGGACGGGCCGCGCTGGTCGACCCCCTCGGTCGTCGTCGGGCACGGCGAGCAGGCCCTGGCCATGACGCGGGAGGCCGGGCTGGAGGGCGTGGTCGCGAAGCGGCTGAGCTCCGTGTACGAGCCCGGGGTCCGCGCCCGCACGTGGATCAAGATCCGCCATGCCCGCACGGTGGACGTGATCGTCGGCGGCTGGGTGCCCGGACGCGGCCGGCTGGGCGGCCTGCCGGGGGCACTGCTCGTCGGCGAGCGGCACCCGGGAGGCCTCCGCTACGCGGGCAGCGTCGGCACGGGGTGGAGCGATGCCGAGCGGACCAGGCTCGCCGAGCTCCTCCGGGTCGCCGCGGTCGACACCTGCCCCTTCGACGAGACGCCTCCGGTCGCGGGCGCCCACTGGGTGCTGCCCCGGCTGGTGGGTGAGGTGCGGTACTCGACCCGGACGAAGGCGGGACGGCTGCGCCAGCCCTCCTGGCACCGGCTGCGTCCGGACCTGGCCCCGGACGACATCGGGTGACGGCCCGGGTCAGGAGGCCGTCCGCTTCTTCGCGGCCGTCTTCCTGGCCGGCTGCTTCTTGGCCGCCGCCTTGCCGGAGGCGGCCTTCTTCGCCGCCGGGGCGGCCTTCTTCCGGGCCCGGGACCTGCCGGGCTTCATCTCGTGCACGGTCGCGTCCTCGCCCCGCGTCTCCTTGGCGGCCTTCACCGACGCGTTCAGTGCCGCCATCAGGTCCATGACCTTCCCCGGTTCCTCCTCCGCCTCCCCCGCCGCCGCCGGGAGCGCCTTTCCCTCGGACTTGGCCGCGAGCAGCTCCTCCAGCGCCTCCCGGTAGTGGTCACGGAAGCCGGAGATGCCGTCCAGGGCCATGCTGTCGGTGAGCTGCACGGCACGCTCGATCTCGTCCTCGTCCAGCTCGGTCTCCCGGGGGGCCAGGGACTCGGGGCTCCGGATCTCGTCCGGCCAGCGCATCGAGTGCAGCACGATCGCGTCCTCCCGCACCCGCAGCAGGCCGAGCCGCTCACGGTTGTGCCAGGCGAACTTCGCCACGGCGACCTTGTCGCTGCGCTCCAGCGCCTTCCGCAGCAGCGTGTACGGCTTCGCCGCGACCTGGCCGTCGACCGCGAGGTAGTAACTGTCGCTGATCCGTACGGGATCGATGCCGTCGGCGTCGACGAACGCGACGATCTCGATGGCCTTCGCCGTCGGCAGCGGCATCCGGTCGAGCTCCTCGTCCGTGACGGGCACCGTCCGGTCCTTGGCGACCTCGTAGCCCTTGCCGATCTCCTCCTGCGAGAGGACCTCGCCGTCGATCTCGCACACCTTGCGGGTGCGGATCCGGCCCATGTCCTCCTGGTGGTACTGGTGGAAGGAGATCGCGTGGTTCTCGGTGGCGGACACCACCTTGATCGGGATGGTGACCAGCCCGAAGCTGATCGCTCCTGTCCACAGGGGCCGCGGCATCCGGTACCTCCAGACCCCCCTGGTGGCTTGGCCGGGAGGCGGACCGGAGCGCCCGGAAGGGAGAACCGGCCCGAGGGGGCCGAGGCGCGTCCGGGCCACCGCCCGTACCCACGATCCTCGCTCGCCCGCCTCCGGACCGCATGTGGATCACCAGGGCGGGGCACCCTGGAGGGCGCCCACGCGGCAGGTCCGTCTCGACCAACGACCGGGCGCGCCAGGCCGTGGGAACAGCTCCCGGCGCCCGGTGCGGGCGTCGGGGAGCCGGGATCACCAGGCGGCGACGCCGCCCTCGTCGAAGAAGCCGCCGGTCGGGCCGTCCGAGCCGATGAGCGCCATCCGGACGATGACCCCGGCCCCGTCCTCCACGGTGTTGTGGCCCGTGTTCCCGTTGAGGTCGGTGGCGGTGTAGCCGGGGTCCACGGCGTTGAACCTGATGCCCGGGTAGGCCTTCGCGTACTGCGAAGTCACCATGACCAGCGCGGTCTTGGACGAGTTGTAGTCGAGCGAGGCGACGGTGAACTCGATGCGGTCGGGGTCGTTCGTCGCCGCCGGCGAACCGAGGCCGCTGGCCACGTTGACGACGACCGGGTCCTTCCCTGCCTCCAGCAGCGGCAGGAAGGCTTTGGTCACGCGTACGGCGCCGAAGACGTTGGTCTCGAAGGTGTTCCTCATGTCCGCCCCGGACGTCTCGCCCACCGGTTTGCGGGCGCCGGCGATCCCCGCGTTGTTGACGAGGACGTCCAGCCGGCCCGCGTCCTCGCGCACGAAGGCGGCGGCGGCCTCGACGGACTCCTCGTCGGTGACGTCGAGCCGGACGAAGCGCGCACCGAGGCGGGCCGCCGCTTCCTCCCCGAGCCGGGTGTCGCGCGCCCCGGCGTAGACGGTGTGCCCGGCCTCGACGAGACGGCGGGCGGTCTCGAAGCCGAGGCCCTTGTTCGCTCCGGTGACGAGGGTGGTGGTCATGGTGGCGCTCCCGTGGTCGGCAGGCGGTCGGTCGATGCGTCCACTCTTCTCGGACCCGCGGGAGACAGGCAGTACCCGCCTCAGCGGGTGGACTGGCAGTACCAGGCTGTTCGGCGGCCCCGCGCGGATACTGGCGGGGTGAGCACATCAAGGGACGCACCGTCGAAGGCTCCGTCCGGCAGCCCTGGCCCCAACGACCTGGGCAAGGCGCTGCACGGCTGGCGCGACCGGCTCTCCCCCGCCACCGTGGGCCTCCCCGCCGGCGGGGTCCGGCGGGCGGCGGGGCTCCGGCGCGAGGAATTGGCCCAGCTCGCCGCCCTGTCCGTCGACTACATCACCCGCCTCGAACAGGGCCGGGCCACGTCGCCGTCGCCGCCGGTCCTCGCCTCGCTGGCCCGCGCCCTGCGCCTGTCCGCCGATGAACGCACCTACCTGTACCTCCTCGCGGGTCAGCCCGAACCCGGGCCCGGCCACGTCCCTGCCCACATCCCGCCCGGACTCCGCCGGCTGCTCGACCAGCTGAACGGAGCCCCGCTGAGCGTCCACGACGCCGCGTGGAACCTCGTCGAATGGAACCCCTCCTGGGCGGCGCTCCTCGGCGACCCGTCCGCACTGCGCGGACGCGAACGCAACATCGCCTGGCGGCACTTCACCGGGCGCCACGGCCGGATCAGCCTGACGCCCGAGCAGCGCGACAGCTTCGAGGCGGCCGTGGTCGCCGACCTCAGGGCGGCGACCGCCCGCTACCCCGCCGATCTGGGCCTGCGCTCCCTGGTCAAGGAACTGCGGGAGGCCGGCGCGGTGTTCGCCGAGCTGTGGGAATCGGGCATCGTGGGCACCCACGAGTCCGCCACCAAGACCATCGACCACCCCGAGGTAGGGGCGCTCACCCTCGACTACGACGTCCTGGTCGCCGCCGGCAGCGACCTGCGGGTCGTCGCGTACACCGCCGCCCCGGGCAGCGAGGCCGCCGCCCGGCTCGCCCTGCTCGACGTCATCGGCACGCAGGCCATGGCCTGAGGGGGTGCACCGCGCCCCGACTCGCAGGAAGCGCGAACGGTCCGGCCCACACCTTGACCTTCAAGGCGCCCACACCTCACCTCCACATCTTCATCACAATTTCGCCTCCTTTCCCTGGAGGCCCCACCCGGCCCGATCACCGCTGCGAGCATCACCCCTCGGCTGCACAGCACCACAGAGCACCCTGGGGGGCACATGAACACACGCGTGACAAAGGGCCGGCTGACGCTGACAGCCGGGGCCGCGGTCCTGGCGCTGACACTGACGGGATGCGGGGACGACGGGGGAGCGAGCCAGGACGCGAAGCCCGTGGCCGCGACCGCTTCACCCTCAGCGGAGCGGACGCTCGCACTCGCCGACGACACGGCCGGCGCGGAGGCCGGGCAGGAGATCACGATCGCGGCCCTGGCCAACGACCTCGTGAAGCTGGAGGACGGCACCGACGCCGCACTCCTCTCCACGTACGGAGCGGCCGAGTACGACCTGACCGTGGAGAGCCAGGCCGCGCACGGCACCGTCACGGTCGAGGGCGCCGCCTTCGTCTACACCCCCACCGGCACGTACGCAGGCGAGGACGAGTTCACGTACGCGGTCGCCCTGAAGGGCAGGAGCAAGGGACCGGCGGACGACAGCGCCGTCGTACGGATCACCGTCTCCGAGCCGACCCCCACACCCACACCCACTCCGACGCCCTCGCGGGCCCCCAAGGCGAAGGCCACGAAAACCGCCGAGCCGTCCGTGTACTACGAGAACTGCGACGCCGCGCGGGCCGCCGGTGCGGTGCCCGTCCGGCGCGGTGAGCCCGGATACGCCGCCCACCTGGACCGGGACGGCGACGGGGTCGGCTGCGAGCCGTACGGATCGTCGGGCTCGAGCGGCGGTTCGTCGGGCGGGAGTTCGGCCGGCGGCTCGACCGGTGGAGGCAGCACCTCCTACGCCAACTGCACCGCCGTCCGCGCCGCGGGGGCCGCCCCCATCCACCGAGGAGACCCCGGATACGGATCCCACCTGGACCGGGACGGCGACGGAGTCGCCTGCGAATAGCCGGCCGCTGCCTCGTCACCGCCGCGGCAGCCGCCTCCGGATTCACCGGAGGCGGCTGCTCTGCTCGATTCGCCTCTCACGCCGTCGCACGCGCCGCGGCAGGCCGGTGGCGCGAACGCAGGCCACGACCCGAGCCGGCACTCGCTGCGTCAGCCCTTCAGGGCATAAGCCGAGTTCGGGCCCGCCGCGATGGCGGTCACCCCGGACTTCACAGTGGCCGGCGTCGTCGCCTCGGTGCGTCCGGAGCCCCAGGCGAGGACCTTGCCGTTCTTCAGCGCCAGGCTGTACCACTCGCCCGAGGCGATCGCCGACACCCCGGACTGCGCCTCCGTGGGCACCGTGGTCTGGGCGTAGCGGTTGTCGCCCCAGGCGATGACCTTGCCGCCCTTGAGCGCCAAGCTGTGGAAGAGGCCGCCGGCGACGTCGTCCACTCCGGACCGCGCTTCCGCGGGCACGGTGGTCTGGCCGTAGGTGTTGTCGCCCCAGGCGATCACCCCTCCGTTCTTCACGGCGAGTGCGGTGTAGAGGCTCCCGGCCGTCGCGGTGACCCCCGATCCGGCCTCGGCGGGAACGGTCGTCAGGCCCTTCCAGTCCCTGCCCCAGGCGATCACCTTGCCGTCCTTCAGCGCCAGGCTCATCAGGCCGGCGCCGGCTATCGCGTCGACACCGGACCGGGCCTCGGCGGGCACGTCCGTCTGCCCGTACTCGTCGCTGCCCCAGGCGATGACCTCGCCGTCCTTGAGCGCCAGGCTGTGGTCGTTCCCGGCCGCGATGGCGTCCACACCCGACTGCGTCGCGGCGGGCATCGTCAGCTGGCCGTCGAAGTTCGTCCCCCAGCCCAGCACGCGGCCGTCCTTGAGCGCCAGGCCGTGGAAGTACCCGCCCGCGATCGCGTCGACGCCCGACTTCAGCTCGGCCGGGACGGTGCCCTCGCTCCAGTCGTTGTTCCCTCCCCAGGAGACGACCGCGTCCGCGGCGGGCGCCGCCCCGGACGGTCCTGCCGCGGCAGCGGGGGCCCCCACCAAGGCGGCCAGGAGGCCACTCATCACCAACGCCGTTCCGAGACGGTGGAGTCGGACGATTCCGTTCGGCATGGATCAACCCTCGCAAGGTCTTCGTGGATCACGGGTGTGATCGCCATCCAAGTGCACCGGCCCTGCTGCCAGGGGGCGTTAACCAGCCAACTCCGGGCGCGAGAGAGAACCGAGAGCAGTCATCCGCCACACCTCCGCGGCTTCGCTTCAACCACGGCCACTCTTTTCCTACATGCTTCAAACAAGCTATAAATGAGCAACTTCGAGCACTACTCGCCCGCATTCACGCAGCCCGCATCCGCGAAGGAAGCCCATGCCGCTCATATCCACCGGTGAGATCACGCACGGCGCCCGGACCGGCGCGACCGGCGTCGGCGCCTTCAACGTCGTACAGATCGAACACGCGCAGGCCATCGCGAGCGGGGCGGATACCGCCGGGCTGCCGGTGATCCTCCAGGTCAGCGAGAACACCGCCCGCTACCACGGCGCCCTCGAACCCATCGGGCTCGCTTCGCTCGCCGTCGCCCGCGCCGCGGGCGTGCCGGTGGCCGTGCACCTCGACCACGCCGAGTCGGCCGGACTGGTGCGCGAGGCGGTCAGGCTCGGCTTCACCTCCGTCATGTTCGACGCGTCGGCGCTGCCGTACGACGACAACGTCGCCGCCACCCGCGAGATCACCGCGTACTGCCACAGCCACGGCGTCTGGGTGGAGGCGGAACTCGGCGCGATCGGCGGCAAGGACGGGGCACACGCCCCCGGCGTGCGGACCGATCCGGACGAGGCGCGGGCGTTCGTCGAGGCCACGGCCGTCGACGCGCTCGCCGTCGCCGTCGGGAGTTCGCACGCGATGCTGACCCGCGACGCCGTCCTCGACCTCGCGCTCATCTCCCGGCTGCGCGACGCGGTGGGGGTGCCGCTCGTCCTGCACGGCTCGTCGGGTGTCGGGGACACGGGCCTCGCCGCGGCAATCCGCGCCGGCATGACGAAGGTCAACATCTCCACGCACCTGAACAAGCTGTTCACCCGGGCCGTACGCGCCCATCTGGACACCCACGCCGATGCCGCGGACCCCCGCGCCTACCTCGGCCCCGCCCGCGACGCGGTCGCCGCGGAGGTCGCACGCCTGCTGGAGGTCCTGGCCCGGCCCGGGAGATAGGGTTCGCTGCGAGTCAGGAGGACGAGGAGGACCAGGTGGCGGCACACACACGATGGACCCGGCTGCTGGAGATCCTCAGCGACGAGGGCCACCTCGACGTGCTCGACGCCGCCGAGCGGCTCGGCTGCTCCGCCGCCACCGTGCGCCGCGACCTGGACGAGCTCGCCCGGCAGAACCTGCTGACCCGCACCCGGGGCGGCGCGGTGGTCAGCACCGTCGCCTACGACCTGCCGCTGCGCTACAAGGCGGCCCGCCGGGCCGACGAGAAGCAGCGCATCGCGAAGGCCGCGGCCGAGCTGGTCCCGACGGGCTCCACCGTCGGCCTCAACGGCGGCACGACGACCTCGGAGGTCGCCAGGGAGCTCGCTCTGCGGCCCGAGCCGTCGGGCGGGGGCACGGCGCTGACCGTGGTGACCAACGCGATCAACATCGCCAACGAGCTGGCGGTCCGCCCCCAGGTGAAGATCGTCGTCACCGGCGGGGTGGCCAGGCCGAACTCGTACGAACTCGTCGGCCCCCTGGTCGACTCCGTGCTGCGCGCCCTCGCCCTCGACTACACGATCCTCGGCGTGGACGCGGTGCACCCCCGCTTCGGAGCGGCCACGCACGACGAGTCCGAGGCGGGCGCCAACCGCGCCCTCGCCGAGTGCGCGGGCACGGTGATCGTCGTCGCGGACTCCTCCAAGCTCGGCCGCCGGGCCTTCGCCCAGGTCTGCGAGACCGGCGCGGTGTCCGTCCTCGTGACGGACAAGGACGCGCCAGAGGACGTCGTCGAGGAGTTCACCGCTCTGGGGATCGACGTCCTGCGGGTGTGATCCGGCCGCAGGTCAGCGGTAGTCCTCCGGGTGGCCCTGCATCCAGGTGTTGACGCGGTCCCGGGTGCCGAGCAGCTCGGAGCGGTGCTTCTCCAGGTTGGCCGTGGAGACGTCGCCGTCCAGCGCCGTGCTCAGCGTGCCGATCCGGGCGAGCGGCTCCTCGAAGTGGCCGGGCCCCTTCTTGTCCGCCTTCATCGCCTTGCCCAGGCCGCCCAGTTCCTCGTTGACCCGGCCCAGGAAGTAGGCGCAGTTCCCGTCGCCTGGGGCGCAGCCGTCCTGGTAGGTCGCCTGGAGCCCGGCGAAGGCGTCGCGGACGAGCTCCGGCGCGGCAGGGTCCGCCTGGATGATGAGCGTCGGTGTGGGCGAGGGCGTCGGCATCAGGGACGCCTGCGCCCCCTCCGCCGCCGCGGCGGCCACGGACGGGTCCACGTACGGGACGTCACCGCCCGGCCCGTCGGTGGTGGTCGCCGCGCTGCAGCCCACCAGGAACGCTCCCAGGACAACGGCCGGTATCGCGGCGCGCAGGCCGGTTCGGATCAACATGAGGCCCCCCTCGTCAGTTGGCCCAGACCTTAGCGTCCCCGGCTGATCAGCGGACGACCAGGCTCTGCAGCGCGGGGGCGTACAGGTCCGCGAGGTGCTCGGGCGTCGCGTGGGAGCCCGCGCCCTCGCGGTGCAGGCTGAGGGTGGCGCCCAGGCCGATGAGGTGGCCCGCGATCAGCTCGGCGCGCAGGGCGCGTTCGCGGCCGGGGAGACGGGCGGTCAGGCGGGCGGTGACCTGTTCGTGGAACCGGTCGCGGAGCAGGGAGCGCTCGTCGTGGTTGCCGAGGGAGAAGACGACCCGCAGCAGGGGGTCCCCCTTCTGCTCCCGACGCCTGCGCACGAGCGTCAGCACCATGTGGCGGCCCAGGGCGTCGAGCGGGGCGTCGAAGAGCTCCTCGGCGGCCGGCCCGAAGTCGGCGACGGTGTTGAAGAGTTCCTCCTTGCGCCCGAAGTGCTTCACCACGAGCGACGCGCTCACCCCCGCGTCGGCCGCGATGCCGCGGATCGTCACCTCCGCGTAGGGCCGCTGCGTGAACGCGCGGCGGGCGGCGAGGAGGATCGCGTCCTTGCCCGTGGCTGCTGCTTCCGGCGCCGTCGTACCGGCCTCCGGCGCCGTGGCTCCGGCCTCCGGCGCCGTCGTACCGGCCTTCGACGGCGTCGTCGCGGTGGTTCGGGCGGTCATGCGCCCCCCTGGATCGGCATCGCCCGCGTACGGCCGCTGCTCCTGCGTTTCCCCCCGACCGTACCCGCACCCGCGCGGGCGCCCGGCAGGCACAGCGTCACCGCGAGGGCCAGCAGCGCCGCGCCCGCCGCGATCAGGAAGACCAGCTGGTAGGCGCCCAGCGTCGGAGCCCTGCGCCCGGCAGCCAGGAAGGTCATGTCGGCGAGGACCGCGGCCACCGTGGCACTGCAGAAGGCCTGGCCGACCGAGCGCATCAGGGTGTTGAGGCCGTTGGCGGCGCCCGTCTCGCTGACGGGGACGCCCCGCATCACCAGCGCCGGGAGCGCGGAGTACGCGATCGCCGTGCCCGCCGCGACGACGGTGGCGCCCGCGATGATCGTCCAGAGGCTGTGGCTGGTGAAGTACCGCACCACGTAGCCGACGGCGATGATCACGGAGGCCAGCGCGAGGCTGGTCCTCGGGCCGTGCTTGCCGGAGATGCGGGCGGACACCGGCGAGAGCAGCACCATCGTGACGCCGCCCGGCAGCAGGCACAGCCCGCTGACGACGAGCGAGGCGCCGAGCCCGTAGCCGGTGGCCTTCGGCTCCTGCACCATCTGGCCGGTGACCAGGGAGTTGGCGTAGAACGCGAAGCCGATCAGCAGGGCCGCGATGTTGGTGAGCAGCACGGCGGGGCGGGCCGACACCCGCAGGTCGACCATGGGGGTGCGCACCTGGAGCTCGTACGCCCCCCACACCAGCGCGATCACCACGGCGGCGACGAGCAGGCCGAGGGTGGTCACCGACGTCCAGCCCCAGCCTCCGCCCTGGGTGACGGCGAGCAGCAGGCAGACCAGCGCGGCGGTCAGCCCCAGCGCGCCCAGCACGTCGAACCGGCCGCGGGAGCGGATCGGGGACTCGGGCACGAAGCGCAGCACCAGGGCGACGTCGAGGAGGCCGATGGCGCCGGAGACCCAGAACATGGTGTGCCACTCGAAGTTCTGGATGACCACCGCCGCGACCGGCAGGCCCACGGCGGCGCCGATGCCCATCGTGGAGCTCATCAGCGCCACCGCGGACAGGACCCGCTCGGGCGGCAGTTCGTCGCGCAGGATGCTGATGCCCAGGGGTACGACGGCGATGGCGGCGCCCTGCAGCGCGCGGCCGGCGATCAGCACGCCGATCTGCGAGCTGACGGCGCAGAGCACGGAGCCCACGACGAGGACGCCCAGGGAGGCGACGAGGACGCGCCGCTTGCCGTACATGTCGCCGACCCGGCCGAGCACGGGGGTGAACACCGCACCGGTGAGGAGGGTGACGGTGACCAGCCAGCTGGCGGCCGAGGGGGTGGCGCCGGTGAGCTCCGGTATGTGCGGGAGCAGCGGGACGACGATCGTCTGCATGATCGCGACCACGACGCCGCAGAAGGCCAGGACGCCGACGGCGAGGCGTGGGTGGTGCGGGGCGGCGGCGGGGACGGGTGCGGTCATCGGGGCTCCGTACACGGGGAGAAGAGGGGTGCACAAGCGTTCACCCCTCAGGGTAAACGCTTGTGCACCCCCGCGACACGGAAGCCCGGAGCCCGCCCCCGCGGCCCTGTCCGGCGGCATTTGCATATACATACCAACGAGTGCATACTCTTCCTATGTCTAAGGTTCTCACCTCCCTGCCCACCGGCGAGCGCGTCGGCATCGCTTTCTCGGGCGGCCTCGACACCTCGGTCGCGGTCGCGTGGATGCGCGACAAGGGTGCCGTCCCGTGCACCTACACCGCCGACATCGGCCAGTACGACGAGCCCGACATCGCGTCGGTGCCCGGCCGCGCGAAGGCCTACGGCGCCGAGATCGCGCGCCTGGTCGACTGCCGGGCGGCGCTCGTCGAGGAGGGCCTGGCCGCGCTCGCCTGCGGCGCGTTCCACATCCGCTCGGGCGGCCGCGCGTACTTCAACACCACGCCGCTCGGCCGCGCCGTCACCGGGACGCTGCTGGTCCGGGCGATGCTCGAGGACAACGTACAGATCTGGGGCGACGGATCGACGTTCAAGGGCAATGACATCGAGCGGTTCTACCGCTACGGTCTCCTCGCCAACCCCCACCTGCGCATCTACAAGCCGTGGCTCGACGCCGACTTCGTCACCGAGCTGGGCGGCCGCAAGGAGATGTCGGAGTGGCTGGTGGCCCACGGGCTGCCCTACCGCGACAGCACCGAGAAGGCCTACTCCACCGACGCCAACATCTGGGGCGCCACCCACGAGGCGAAGACGCTGGAGCACCTCGACACCGGTGTGGAGACCGTCGACCCGATCATGGGCGTCCGGTTCTGGGACCCCTCGGTCGAGATCCCCACCGAGGACGTCACGATCGGCTTCGACCAGGGCCGCCCGGTCACGATCAACGGCAAGACGTTCGCCACCCCCGTCGACCTGGTGATGGAGGCCAACGCGATCGGCGGCCGCCACGGCCTCGGCATGTCGGACCAGATCGAGAACCGCATCATCGAGGCGAAGAGCCGCGGCATCTACGAGGCACCCGGCCTGGCGCTCCTGCACGCCGTCTACGAACGCCTCGTCAACGCCATCCACAACGAGGACACCCTCGCCCACTACCACAACGAGGGCCGGCGCCTCGGGCGGCTGATGTACGAGGGCCGCTGGCTGGACCCGCAGGCACTGATGGTCCGCGAGTCGCTTCAGCGCTGGGTCGGCTCGGCAGTCACCGGCGAGGTCACCCTGCGGCTGCGGCGCGGCGAGGACTACTCGGTCCTGAACACCACCGGCCCCGCGTTCAGCTACCACCCGGACAAGCTGTCGATGGAGCGCACCGAGGACTCGGCGTTCGGCCCGGTGGACCGCATCGGCCAGCTCACCATGCGCAACCTCGACATCGCCGACTCCCGCGCCCGGCTGGAGCAGTTCGCCGGCCTCGGCCTCGTCGGCACGGGCCAGCCCTCGCTGATCGGCGCCGCACAGGCGGCGGCGACCGGCCTGATCGGCGCCATGCCGGAAGGCGGCGCCCAGGCCATCGCCTCGCGCGGCGAGGTCTCCGGCGACGAGGCGCTGCTGGACCGCGCCGCGATGGAGTTCGGCACCGACTGACGGGGGCGGGGCGGCCCGCCTCCGGGCGGGCGGCCTATCCTCGGATCCCCGGACGGAGACGCAGGAGAGCGAAGGTGGCGGCAATGGCGAAGGTCCCGGCAGCGGCAGTGGCGGCGAGCGGTCTCGTCGGCGGGTACGCGATCGCCCGCTGGACGAAGAAGCGCCCGCTGGGCGGCGTCGCGCTGGCGGCCGCCGGCACGGTGGCGGCGTACGGATGGAACCGGCAGGCCGGCGCCAGGGCGGCCACCGGGCTGACCGTCGCCTACGTCGCCGCGTTCGCCGGATCGCACCCGCTCGCCAAGAAGGTCGGCGCCTGGCCCGCGGTGTTCACCGTCGCCGGCGGGGTCGCCGCCGCGTCCTGGGCCGTCACCCGGCGCAGCGCCTGACCACCCGCACTCCGCACGGCCGCACCGCACCACCGGAAACCGGGTCCGCTCGCCCCGCGCGCGAGAAAGTCCGTGCCCGGGGATTGAACACGGGCGCCGCGGGGTGCGTACTGAAGAGCAACTCCCCGCGTGACCCGGGGGCGTGCCCGCCACGACAGGACGGGCACGTCTCCGGTCAGCCTCCCAGCGCGTGGGACACCGAGTAGATCGCCAGCCCGGCCAACGCGCCCACCACCGTGCCGTTGATCCGGATGAACTGCAGGTCGCGTCCGATGTGCGCCTCGATCTTCTTCGACGTCTGGTCCGCGTCCCACCCGGCCACCGTGTCGCTGATCAGCGAGGTGATCTCCGTGCGGTACGTCGTCACGACGTACGCCGCCGCGTCCTCCAGCCAGCCCTCCAGCTTGGCCTGGAGCCGCTCGTCCGTGGACAGCCTGGCGCCCAGCGACATCAACGAGGCCCGGGCCCGCAGCCGCAGCTCGCTCCGCTCGTCCTCCGCAGCCGCGATGATCATCGAGCGGACGGAGGACCAGGCGGAGGCGATGACGTCCTGGACCTCACCGCGCCCCAGGATCTCCGACTTCAGCCGCTCCACCCGGAGTCGGGTGTCCGTGTCCGTCTGGAGGTCGGCGGCGAAGTCCGTCAGGAACGTGTCGATCGAGCCGCGCGCCGGATGGCCCGGCATGTCACGCATCTCCGTGACGAACCGCAGCAGTTCCTTGTAGACCCGCTCCCCCACCCGCTTGTCGACGAACCGCGGCGTCCAGCCGGGCGCCCCGCCCTGCACCGCGTCCATCACGGAGTCACCGTGCAGGACCAGCCAGTCGTGCGCCCGCACGCAGACGAGGTCGACCACCCTGCGGTGACCGCCGTCCGAGACGATCTTCTCCAGCATCTTGCCCATCCCCGGGCCGACTTCCACCGCGTCCGCCCGCCGGGTGATCGCCTCCCCGACGACCGCCTGCACATCGGAGTCCCGCAGCACGGTCAGCGCTCCGCGCAGCGCGGTGGCCAGCTCGGCGGTGACCCGGTCCGCGTGTTCCGGCTCCGCCAGCCACGCTCCGAGGCGAGAACCGACGCCCAGCGCGTGAATTCGGTCACGAACGACGTCTCCGGAGAGAAAATTCTCGCCCACGAAGGAACCGAGTGACTCCCCCAACTGGTCCTTCTTGGTAGGAATGATGGCAGTGTGCGGAATGGGCAGACCGAGCGGGCGCCGGAAGAGCGCCGTGACGGCGAACCAGTCCGCCAGCGCACCGACCATCCCCGCCTCGGCAGCCGCTGCGACGTAGCCCGGCCAGCCGCCCACACCCGCGTTCCCCGCCCAGGTGGCGAGGACGTACACGAGAGCGACGAGCAGGAGCAGACCTGTGGCTGTGGTCTTCATGCGGCGCACACCGCGCCGCTTCTCCTCATCCGCGGCGGTGTACGCGAACCCGCCCAGCGACGGCCTCGCCCGCACACCGGCGCCCCCGGGCGGCGTGGCGGGCCCCGCCTCACCGCCCCCCGTCCCCGGAGCCTGCTGCCCGCCGGGCGCGGCACCGACGCCCGCCGGCGTGGCCCCGGACCGCCCGGACTCATGGCCGCCCGGCCCGGATCCCGTTCCCTGTCCCGCGTCCTGTTCCATCCGCTCCACCCGTCCGCGTACGCGTCACGCCGTGCCGTACGCATTGTCCCTACCTCACCTACTCCCGGGCCGCACGTCGAGTTCCCCGGGGCCTGTCGCATCATGAGAGCAACCCGAACCACGGGCCGGACACCACAAGGAGAACCACCGCAGATGCCCAGGCGCCAGGGGTATGCCCTGCTCATCGCCCTCGCAGCAGGCACCGCCACGCTCGCCACCGCCGTCGCGTTCGGCACCTCGCTGATCACCGAGGACCGGCAGGCACCGCTCGGCGGGCCGGAAACGCGCACGGCCGCCCGCAATCCCGCCGCACCGGCCAACTCCGCCGGCACCTGGGTCGCCACCTGGACCGGAGCCCCCGTCAGCGCGGAGCCGAACTCCGCACAGGGCTACCCCGGCCGCACCATCCGCAACATCGTGCACACCAGCGTCGGTGGTGACGCCGCCCGCATCACCCTGTCCAACCTCTTCGGCGCCGCCCCGCTCGTCATCGACCAGGTCGCCGTCAACACCCGCCAGGTGACCTTCCAGGGGCTGCCCACCGTCACCGTCGCCGCCGGCCGACAGGTCGTCAGCGACCCCGTCGTCGTGCCCGTCGCCCCGGACTCCGACCTGGAGGTCACCCTCCGCACCCCGTACGCCACCGGGCCCGTCACCCAGCACCCCAACACCCACCAGACGTCCTACCTGGCCGACGACCACGCCACCTGGAGCACCACCCGGTGGCGCTACCTGACGGCCGTCGACGTCCGCAACAAGACGTCACCCGGGGCGATCGTCGTCATCGGCGACTCCCTCACCGCGGGCAGCGGCTCCACCACCGACGCCGACAGCCGCTGGACGGACGTCCTCTCCGACCGGCTGCGGCACCTCTACGGGATCGCCAACCAGGGCATCGCCGGCAACCGTCTCCTGCGCGACAGCCCGCTCGCCCTGGGCGACGTGAAGAACCTCGGCGGACAGAGCGCGACCCGCCGCTTCGACCGCGACGTCCTGTCCGTCACCGGCGCCAAGACCGTGATCATCGCTCTCGGCATCAACGACGTGCAGCAGTACCCCCAGGAACCGGACCCCCGGCGCATCACGGCCGGGCTGCGCGCCCTCACCGAGCGCGCGCACGCCCAGGGACTGCGGGTCGTCGGAGCGACCCTGACGCCCTTCCAGGGCTACTCCAACTGGACACCCGAACGCAACGCCGTACGCCTGGCGGTCAACGAGGAGATCCGCTCCGGCCGGATCTTCGACGCGTACGTCGACTTCGACCGGGCCGTGCGCGACCCCTACGCGCCGAACCGGATCCTGCCCGAGTACGACTCCGGCGACCGGCTCCACTTCAACGACGCCGGCTACCACGCCATGGGCCACGCCGTCGGCCTCGGCACGGTGGACGGGACACCCAAGGCCGACGCCTTCTGACGGAACGGAGGGCCGCGCGCGGGACGTTCACCGTCCCGGGCGCCGGCGTGCCTCCTCCGAGGACCTCACTCCCCGGGCGCACCACCCGGGGGCCGGGCGCACCGCCGGCTCAGCCCAGCTCCTTGCGCCCGTCCCCCGTGTCCGGCTTCTCCAGCCGCAGCCGCTCCTGCTCCCGCAGCCGCCGCTTCTCCGACTTCCGCCGCTTGCGCTCCACACCGACCCCGCCCATCAGCGCGAACCCGGTGACCTTGACCCGCGGTGCGCCCGGTGCGACCTCCGGCTCCTCGTCGAGCCTGGAGTGCTCGCCGAACCCGCCCATGACACCGAACCCGCTGACCTGGAGGTCGACGTCCGGTGGCACCGTCACCTGCATCCCGCCCATGATCGTGAAGCAGCGGATCACGACGTCGCGCTCCGCGAAGTACGCCTCGCGCAGATCGATCTCACCACCGCCCCACATCGCGAACGCGGTGAACGTCGGCCCCACCGTCCAGCGGCCCTTGCGGCTGAACCCGCCCCAGAAGGCGAACCCTCCCGACGAGGTGGGAGCACCACCGATCCGCGAGGGCCAGTCGGCGGACGAGCCGCCCGCCCCCGCCACCGGCCCCGCCACCGGCCGGGCGGGCTCACCCGGCACCGGCAGGTCACTCACCAGCGGCACCAACTCCCCGTGCGTACGCGCCTTGAACGTCGCGTCGAGCCGCTGCTCGAACTCGTCCATCTCCAGCCGGCCCTCGGCAACGGCCTCCCGCAGGGTCTCGGCGACCCGTTCACGTTCCGCGTCGGAGGCACGCATGTCCGGGTTCTCACTTGTCATACCGGGCACCCTATAGAGCGACCGCCGGACGGGCCTAGAGAGCAGAATCCGACACGTACATCTTCGCGATCACGGACTCGATGTCCGGCTCCCGCACCGACAGGTCGACCAGGGGATAGTCCGCCGCGATACGGGCCACCAGCGGCGCGGCCGAGGCGGCCGCGGGGAACGCCAGCCACTGCCGGGGCCCCTCCACCTTCACCACCCGCACCGAGGGCTCCGACCCCAGCTCGATCGGCGGCAGCTCCCGCTCCAGGTCCACGACGAGCGTGCGCTCGCTCTCCCCCACCTCGTGCAGCCCTGCCGGCGTGCCGTCGTACACCAGCCGGCCGTGGTCGATCACCATCACCCGCTTGCACAGCTGCTCGATGTCCGTCAGATCGTGCGTGGTCAGCAGCACGGTCGTCGACCGCTCCGCGTTCAGGTCCCGCAGGAAGTCCCGCACCTTCGCCTTGGAGACCACGTCCAGACCGATCGTCGGCTCGTCCAGGTACAGCACCTCCGGATCGTGCAGCAGCGCCGCCGCGATGTCCCCCCGCATCCGCTGCCCCAGCGACAGCTGACGCACCGGAACCTCCAGCAGCGGCCCGAGGTCCAGGAGTTCGACGCACCGGTCCAGGTTCTCCCGGTAACGGCTGTCCGGGATCCGGTACATCCGGTGCATCAGCCGGTACGAGTCACGCAGCGGCAGATCCCACCACAGGGTCGTGCGCTGCCCGAACACCACCCCGATCCGGTGCGCCAGCCTCGTACGCTCCCGGGAGGGATCGATCCCCGCGACCCGCAGCCGGCCCCCGCTCGGCGTGAGGATGCCCGTCAGCATCTTGATCGTCGTCGACTTGCCCGCCCCGTTCGGGCCGATGTAGCCGACCATCTCGCCCCGGGGCACCCGGAAACTGATCCCGTCCACCGCTCGCACCTCACGCCGCTCACGGCGCATGAAGCCCGTCCTGCGGCGCACGTCGAAGACCTTCTCGACGCCGTCGAGCTCGATGAAGTCCATGTCGTCCACGCCCACTCCTCAGCTTCCCGTACTGCGGTACGCCCGCAGCCCCACCCGCCACGCCAGCCCGGCCAGCACCCAGCACCCCGCCGCCACCACCGGCGGCAGGAACGCCACCCACCGGGGCAGGTCCAGCGGATAGTCCCGCCCCAGCACGTACAGGGCGGGCAGCCAGCTCACGAACGCCAGCGGCACCACGAACGTCACCCCGCGCACCAGGTCCTTCGCGAAGACCGACGGCGGATACTGCAGCAGCGTCGTCCCCCCGTACGTGAACGCGTTCTGCACCTCCGACGCGTCCTGGGCGTAGAACTGGAACGCCGCACCCACCACGAACACCGCACCGAAGACGGCCGCCCCGCTCAGCACCATCAGCGGCAGCATCGCCACCTTCAGCGGCGTCCACGCGATGTCCAGCGTCAGCAGCGCGTAGCCCAGCACCAGCAGCCCCTGCGTGATCCGCCCCACCCTGCGCAGGGCGAACCGGTCCGCAGCCACCTGCGCCAGCACCGGCACGGGCCGCACCAGCAGCGTGTCCAGCGTGCCGTCCCGCACCCGCCGCCCCAGCCGGTCCATCGACCCCAGCACCAGATCGCACAGCCCGAAGGCCGTCGCCGACGTCCCGTACAGCAACGCGACCTCCGGCAGGGTGAAGCCGCCCAGCACGTCGACGTGCGAGAACATCAGCATGATCGTGACGAAGTCCAGCCCCGTCGCCACGAAGTTCCCGAGGGTCGTCATCACGAACGACGCACGGTAGGCCATCGTCGAGCGCAGCCACATGGCCACGATCAGCCCGTACGCCCGCACCCCCTCCACCAGCCGCGACCGTTCCTCGAACGTCTTCTCCGGCTTCGCAGCCGCAACCCGCTCCACCCGGACGTCAGCCACCCTGGACCACCACCCTCCTGGTCGCCACCGACTGCAGCATCCGTCCCGCCAGCAGCAACGCCACCGCCCAGCCGGCCTGGAAGGCGTACGCCTCCAGCAGATCCCAGCCCGCGTACGTACCGAGGAACACATCGGCGGGCACCTGCAGCAGCGACGACCACGGCAACGCCCGCGCCACCTCCCCCAGCACCCCGGGGAACAGATTCAGCGGCAGCAGCATCCCGGAGAAGAAGAGACCGGCCAGCCAGGCGATCTGCATCGCCCCCGCCCCGTCCATCAGCCAGAACGCGGACAGTGCCACCAGGAAGCGCACCGCGAAGCTCACCACCACCCCGAGCGCCACGGACACGAGGAACGCCAGCCACGTCCAGGGCGAGGCGGGCAGCGCCAGATCGAAGGCCAGCGCCCCCAGCACCAGCGGCACGATCCCGCGCCCCAGCAGATGGAACGCCGCCCGGCCCAGGTCACCCGCCAGCCACCACAGCTGCAGATCGGCGGGCCGGTACAGGTCGACCGCGATGTCGCCCGTACGGATGCGCTCCATCAGCTCGTCCTCGAAGCCGCCGCCCATCATCGCGCAGGTCATCAGCAGGGCCTGACCCAGCCACACATAGGTCAGCGCCTGCGACATGTCGTACCCGCCGAGGTGCGGACGCTCGTCCCACAGCGCGATGTACGTGTACGCCATGATGAAGCCGAAGACGGTGTTGGTGAACACCCCCGCGAGCGTCGCCACCCGATAGGTGGCATACCGCCGGAACCCACCGGCCGCCACCACGGCATAGAGCCGCACGTCGCCCCCCCTCTTCCGCCAAAGCGCACGACGTTAGTCCACGGCGCCCGGCCGCCGCGACCCCATTTCCACGGAGGGTTCCGAGGGTTATCCGTCCGAAAAGTGCACTATAGGAAAATCATCCGCAGTCGAGGAGCCTCCACAGCCATGAGCGACGAGCCACCGCAGCACGACGGAGACCCTGGCCGGCAGGGCTCCGAGGGCTGGGCACCCCGAGACCCCTCGGCCGCGCCCCCCTCCCCCGAGACCCAGCACCCGAACGGCGCACACACCCCCGAACGGCGCACGAAACGCCCCAAGCGGCCCAAGCGCACCGGATGGCGCCGGGCCGTCCCCACCTGGCGCATGGTCCTCGGCGGCGTACTCCTCCTCGCACTGCTCCTCGTCGGCGGATTCATCGCCGGCTACCAGCTCATCGACATCCCCGCCGCCAACGCCGCCGCGACCGCCCAGGCCAACGTCTACGTCTACGCGGACGGGAAGACCGTCATCGCCCGCGACGGCGAGATCAACCGCGAGAAGATCGCGCTGGACCGCATCCCCCCCACCATCCAGCACGCCGTACTCGCCGCCGAGGACCGGGACTTCTACTCCGAGGACGCCATCGACATCAAGGCCACCCTCCGCGCCGGCTGGAACACCGTCACCGGCAAGGGCAGGCAAGGCGGCTCCACCATCACCCAGCAGTACGTCAAGAACTACTACCTCGGCCAGGAACAGACCGTCGTCCGCAAGGCCAAGGAATTCTTCATCTCCATCAAGCTCGACCGCGAACAGAGCAAGGACGAGATCCTCGAGGGCTATCTCAACACCAGCTACTTCGGCCGCAACGCCTACGGCATCCAGGCCGCCTCCCACGCCTACTACGGCAAGGACGTCGACGACCTCGACGCCGGCGAAGGCGCCTACCTCGCCTCGTTGCTCAACGCCCCCAGCTCCTACGACGTCCGCGCCCACCCCGAGAACAAGAAGGCCGTGCTCGCCCGCTGGGACTACGTGCTCGACGGCATGGTCAAGCACCACTGGCTCACCACCGCCGACCGCGAAGCCATGACCTTCCCCGTCCCCGGCAAGGCCAAGCCCGCCACCGCACTCTCCGGCCAGCGCGGCTACATCGTCCACGCGGTCGAGGAGTACCTCGCCAAGAACAAGATCATCGACGAGAACACCCTCGCCACCGGCGGCTACCGCATCACCACCACCCTCCAGAAGAAGAAGCAGGACGCCCTCGTCGAAGCCGTCGAGGACAACGTCCTCTCCAAGACCAGCGACGACCGCGAAGCCGACCGCAACGTCCGCGCGGGCGGCGCCTCCGTCGACCCCGCCACCGGCCACGTCGTCGCCCTCTACGGCGGCATCGACTACACCAGACAGTTCGTCAACAACGCCACCCGCCGCGACTACCAGGTCGGATCCACCTTCAAGCCGTTCGTCCTCGCCGCCGCCCTCGCCAACGGGTCCACCACCCAGAAGGACCGCGACATCACCCCCAACACCCGCTACGACGGCACCAACGAGCGCACCGTCCAGAGCGCCGCCGGCTCCACCGGCTACTCCCCCGCCAACGAGGACGACGTCGACTACGGCTCCATCACCGTCCGCGAAGCCACCGACAAGTCGGTCAACGCCGTCTACGCCCAGATGGCCCAGGACGTCGGACCCGACGAGGTCAAGGACACCGCGGTCGCCCTCGGCATCCCCCGCGACACCCCCGACCTCACCGCCTCACCCTCCATCGCACTCGGCCCCGCCACCGCCAGCGTCCTCGACATGGCCTCCGCCTACGCCACCCTCGCCGACCACGGCAAACAGCGCCCCCACACCCTCGTCGCCAAGATCAGCAAGAACGGCACCGAGATCCCCCTCCCCACGAGGACCACCCGTCGCGCCATCCCCCGCGAAGCCGCCGACACCACCACCTCCGTCCTGCGGAGCGTCGTCGACGGCGGCACCGGAACCGCCGCACTCGGCGCGGGACGCCCCGCCGCAGGCAAGACGGGCACCGCCGAGGAGGACAAGGCCGCCTGGTTCGCCGGCTACACCCCCGACCTCGCCACCGTCATCGCCGTCATGGGACAGGACCCCGGCACCGGCGTCCAGAAACCCCTGTACGGCGCCCTCGGCCTCGCCCGCATGAACGGCGGCGGCGCACCCGCCCAGACCTGGGCCGCCTACACCCGCGCCGCACTGGAAGGCAGCGAGGTACAGGGCTTCGACCTGGAAGCCGACGAAGGCCCCGAGGAACCCGACCCGGACGAGAGCGCCGAGGGCGAGGACACCGAGGAAGCCGGAGGCACCGGGGACCGCCGGGAACGCAGGAACCGGGAGGACGGCGGGGAACGCGAGAACACCGAGAACACGGACGGCACCGACGAACCCGGCACCGAGGACTCACGTCAGGAACGCGACGGCGGCACGCGCACACGGGACACACCCTCCCCCGCCGCGGGAAACCCCCGCACCGCCACACCCGCCGACGCACCGACACGCGCCCCCGGACTCCGGGAACCCGCCGCCCTGCGCCCCGGCGGAGAACACCAGGACAGGGAACCCGCCGGACCACCCGGCGGCCGGCCCCGCGACCACCCCGGCGGCCGGCCCCGCGACCAGCAGGAAAGGGACGGACAGGGCCCCGACGGCCCCACCCGCCCCTGACCACTCAGTGCCCGGACGTCGCCTTCAGCCCCACCACGGCCACCAGCAGCAGACAGACGAAGAAGATACGGGCGGCCGTCACCGGCTCGTTCAGCACCACCATGCCCAGCACCGCGGCACCCGCCGCACCGATCCCCACCCACACGCCGTACGCCGTACCGATCGGCAGCGTCTTCGCCGCATGCGACAGCAGCATCATGCTCGCCACGATCCCCAGACCCGTGAACACACTCGGCCACAACCGGGTGAACCCCTCGGTGTACTTCATCCCGATCGACCAGCCCACTTCCAGCAGACCGGCGACAACCAGAAGAACCCACGCCACGACAGCACCTCCACGACGAAACACACGGAACAACACGGGTGCGTCGTCTTTACGGAAACCCGGTACGGCGCGTCTCGTCGGGGTCACACCACCGTAGCAAGCCCACAGAACAGACAAAAGGCCTGGTGACCACAGTCACCAGGCCCACTCACGCCACATCCGCCTACAGATACAGCCCGGTCGAATCCACCGAACCCTCGAACCGGTCCGCCGCCACCGCATGCAGGTCCCGCTCACGCATCAGCACGTACGCCACACCCCGCACCTCGACCTCGGCACGGTCCTCCGGGTCGTACAGCACCCGGTCACCCGGCTCCACGGTCCGCACGTTCTGACCCACCGCGACCACCTCGGCCCACGCCAGACGCCGGCCCACCGCAGCCGTCGCCGGAATCAGGATGCCCCCGCCCGACCGCCGCTCACCCTCCGGCGAATCGGACCGGACCAGCACACGGTCGTGCAGCATCCGGATCGGCAGCTTGTCGTCGGTGTCGCTCATACCGTTGTCCCTCACGCCCCGAAACCTACCTGCCCCGAACCGGTCCGCACGCCCGAGGGCCGCACGGAAACCGCCGTCAGCGCCTCCTGCGCCGCGAAGACCGACGCGACGAGCCCGAAGACCCCGAGGACAGCGTCAGCAGCACCACCGCGCCGGCCACCACCAGCGCCGCAGGAATCACCCGCTCCAGCCGCGGCGAACCGTCCTCGGCCACGAACTGGGCCTTCACGTCCGAAACCGAACGATTCACCGCGACGAACGCCCGCCCGGCCGTCCGGTCCACCGTCGACGCGACCTTCGCCTTCGCGTCACCGATCATCGTCTTCGGGTGCACCCGCACCCCGATCTCGTCCAGCACCACAGCGAGCTGCGCACGCCTGCTGATGATGTCCGCCTCGATCTGCGCAGGGCTCCTCGTGTCCGACACTGCGCCGCCTCCGTGGTCGTCGTCGGGTAAACCTTCATCGACAGTCTGTCAGCTCCACCGCCCCTACACCCGGCGGCACCCCCTATTACGCTCGGTGCGACACACCCCGCGTGCCACTCGAGGAGAAACATGAGCGAGCGACTCCAGACCGGCGACACCGCCCCCGCCTTCACCCTTCCGGACGCCGACGGCAACGAGGTCTCGCTCGCGGACCACAAGGGCCGCAAGGTCATCGTCTACTTCTACCCCGCCGCGCTTACCCCCGGCTGCACCAAGCAGGCCTGCGACTTCACGGACAACCTGGACGTCCTCGCGGGAGCCGGTTACGACGTCATCGGCGTGTCGCCCGACAAGCCGGAGAAGCTCGCGAAGTTCCGCGAGCAGGAGAACCTCAAGGTCACCCTGGTCGGCGACCCCTCCAAGGAGACCCTGGAGGCGTACGGCGCCTACGGCGAGAAGAAGCTCTACGGCAAAGTGGTGACGGGCGTGATCCGCTCCACGTTTGTGGTCGACGAAGAGGGCAAGGTGGAGAAGGCCCTCTACAACGTCAAGGCGACCGGCCACGTCGCCAAGATCATCAAGGACCTCGGGATCTGAACGGTTCATGGGGATCTTGGCCGAAATATATGTGAGCGAGATCGCAATCGTCCGTTGATTCGGTTTGCAACCGCCATGACTGCGCAGAAGCCTTTCCTGGAACACCGTTCGACGAAAGGAACCGGCCATGGCGGCCTCCGACCCCCACCAGGCGGCCGACCCTGATGCGGTCAAACGCCACCCGGCGCTCTTCCGGGCCATCCGGAAGCGCCAGAACCCCCGGCTCCGTCGGACGGACATCACCATCACCGACGACCAGGCGGTCAAGCGCGCGGTCAAGGCGGCGTCACTCGGTAACGCCATGGAGTGGTTCGACTTCGGCATCTACTCCTACCTCGCCGTCACCATCGGGCATGTCTTCTTCCCTTCCGGGAACGACACCACCCAGCTCCTCTCGTCGTTCGCGACCTTCGCCGTGGCCTTCCTCGTCCGGCCGCTCGGCGGAATGTTCTTCGGACCCATGGGCGACAAGATCGGCCGCAAGAAGGTCCTCGCCCTCACCATGATCCTCATGGCGATCGGCACCTTCGCGATCGGCCTCATCCCCTCCCACGGCACCATCGGCGTCTGGGCCGCCGTCCTGCTGATCTTCTTCCGGATGCTCCAGGGCTTCTCCACCGGCGGCGAGTACGGCGGCGCCTCGACCTTCATCGCCGAGTACGCCCCCGACAAGCGCCGCGGCTTCTACGGCAGCTTCCTCGAATTCGGCACCCTCGCCGGATACGTCGGCGCCGCCGGCCTCGTCACCCTCCTGTACGCCCTCCTGGACACCCCCCAGATGGAGTCCTGGGGCTGGCGCATCCCGTTCCTCGTCGCCGGCCCCCTCGGCCTCGTGGGCCTCTACCTGCGACTGCGCCTCGACGAGACGCCCGCCTTCCAGAAGCTGGAGGGCGGCACGGCACACGCCTCGGAGGCGGCCGACCACGTCGAGTCCACCGCCAAGGGCGACCTCGCCAAGATCTTCCGCCAGTACTGGCCCACGCTCATCCTCTGCATCGCGCTGGTCGGCGCCTACAACATCGCCGACTACATGCTGCTCTCGTACATGCCGACGTACCTCTCGGACGAGCTCGGCTACAGCGAGACCCACGGCCTGCTCATCCTGCTCGCCGTCATGGTCCTGCTGATGCTGATCATCAGCCAGTTCGGCAAGCTCTCCGACCGCTTCGGCCGCAAGCCGCTGCTGATGGCCGGAATGCTCGGCTTCCTGTTCCTCTCCCTGCCGTCGTTCCTCCTGATCCGCCAGGGCAGCATCCCGGCGATCGCCATCGGCATGGTCATGCTCGGCCTCTCCCTGGTCTGCATGCTGGGCACGATGTCCGCCGCGCTCCCGGCCCTGTTCCCGACCAACGTCCGCTACGGCTCCCTGTCGGTCGGCTACAACCTCTCGGCCTCGATCTTCGGCGGTACGACCCCGCTGGTGATCACCGCCCTGATCAGCTGGAGCGGCTCGAACCTGATGCCGGCGTACTACGCGATGGCGGCGGCCCTGGTCGGCGTGATCGCGGTGGCCTGCATGAAGGAGACGGCCAACCAGCCCCTCGCCGGCTCGCCGCCCTCGGTCGAGACGGAAGAGGAAGCGGCGGAACTGGTCCACGCGCAGAGCCCGGACCCGAAGTTCTGACACACGCAAGTCCTGGAAGGGCCCGTACCGCCACAAAGCGGTACGGGCCCTTCCGTATCTCATCGCATTACGGACGTGACCATCCGATTAACGGTTCGTTGCTCCGTACGAGGCCGCGAACGCGCGGCCGGATACGGAGGGGGAAGACGTGACTGTTCGGTACACCCGCGAACTGCTCGAAGAAGCGGCGCGCAAGACGACCAACTGCAACGACGCCGTGCGGTGGTGCGGGGGAACACCGACGCCAGGGAGCAGGCGCTACCTGCGGGCCAAAATGTCGGAATCAGAGATCGACATCTCGCACTTCACCGATCCCAGAGTGCGCCACACGGAGGAGAGGTTGCGCGAATTGGTCGCCTGCTCCAGGAGCGTGGCGGAGGTCGTTCGCCGACTGCGCATCAACCCGGTCGGGGGAAACCAAGCCCACATCGGCCGCCGGATCGCCGCCCTCCGGATCGACACGTCGCACTTCTTGCGTGCACCCCGAGGCCGCCCGAAAGGCGCCCTGGGCAACCCCCTGACCCTGGGCTCTCCGTCGAACGGCAGAATCCCCGGCGACCGCCTACAGCGCGAGCTCCTCCGTACGGGCATCGCGGAGTCGTGTGCCCTGTGCGGCATCGGCGCGGAATGGAACGGCAGGCCACTACGGCTCGAAGTCGACCATACGAGCGGCGAATGGTGGGACAACCGTCCGGATAATTTGCGCCTGCTCTGCCCGAACTGCCACGCCGTTACGGATACCTATCGCGGGCGCAATCGACGGAGGCGTACATGAGCGACCAGAACAAGTACCCTCGCGACCTGCTGGCCCGGACCGCGGCCGCCTCGACCAGCCTCGTCGACATGCTCGGGCGATTGGGTGCACCGCTGGGCAGTAGACCTCTCCGCTACGTGCGCGATCGGCTGAAGCTCTACGGCATCGACACCACGCACTTCGCTGACGATGCCCTCCCGGAAAGACAGAGGCGCTCGTACACGCGGGAACTCCTCGAGGAGGCCGCCGCACACACGCACAGCGTCCGGGAAGTGCTGGAGTACATGAACGTCCCGCCCGACGACGGACCCTACGGCTACATCAGGAGGAGGCTCGATCGCCTTGGGATCGACACCTCACATTTCACCAACGGCCGCAGATACGGCCCGCCTCTGACTCCCCGGGACGAACTGGTTTCTGCCGTCGCGGAGTCCAAGAGCTTGGCCGGAGTATTGAAACTTCTCGGCCAGACAAACAACGGCGCGGCGCGCGCCCGCGTAAAACGGAGTCTCACGGAATACGGCCTCTCAACTGCCCACTTCACTGGACAGGGGCACACCAAGGGCTCCAGCTCCCCTTACCGCAGGGCCGCATCCGAGATTCTTCAGCGCGGGGAGTCCGGCGCCGCAAGGACCCGAACCACACTTCTGCGCCGCGCACTTGATGAGATCGGACGCCCGCGCGCGTGTTCCGCGTGTGGCATCGGGGACACCTGGCAGGGCAAGCGTCTCGTGCTGGAGATCGACCACATCAACGGTGATCATCTGGACAATCGCCGCGAGAACCTGCGCTACTTGTGTCCGTCATGCCACAGTCAGACCGCCACCTTCTCGAAGCGGCAAAGACCCACCCAGTACAGTGGTGAAACGCGGGCCCGTACCCCAGCAGGCTAGAGGGCGCCGGCTTAGAACCGGTGTGTCGTGGGTTCAAATCCCACCGGGCCCACAGGTCAAATGAGGCCTTCACCTTCACATCGAAGGTGAAGGCCTCTTCTCTGTCACCCCACCAGCTCCCGCACCACCGGCACCAGCGCCCGGAACGCCTTGCCCCGGTGGCTGATCGCGTTCTTCTCCGCCGGGGTGAGCTCCGCGCAGGTGCGGGTCTCGTCGTCCGGCTGGAGGATCGGGTCGTAGCCGAAGCCGTACGCGCCGGCCGGAGCGGTGCGCAGGGTGCCCGTGAGGCGGCCCTCGACCACGCGTTCCGTGCCGTCGGGGAGCGCCAGGGCGGCGGCACAGGCGAAGTAGGCGCCGCGGTGGGGGGCGGAGATGTCGCCGAGCTGGGCCAGGAGCAGGTCCAGGTTGGCCTGGTCGTCGCCGTGGACGCCGGACCAGCGGGCGGAGAAGATGCCGGGGGCTCCGCCGAGCACGTCGACGCAGAGGCCGGAGTCGTCGGCGACGGCCGGGTGGCCGGTGGCCTGCGCCAGGGCGTGGGCCTTGAGGAGGGCGTTCTCGGCGAAGGTGACGCCGGTTTCCTTGACGTCGGGGATGTCGGGGTACGCGTCCGCGCCGACGAGGTCGTGGGTGAGGCCCGCGTCGGCGAGGATCGCGTGGAGTTCGGTGATTTTCCCGGCGTTGCGGGTGGCGAGGATCAGGCGCGTCATGCGTCGATTATCGCCGCCCGGTCAGGGGGTGCAGACCTTGCCGATCTCTGCGGCCGCGTCCGTGACGGGGGTGATGTCGGGGGTGGCGTCGCCCTTGTCGATGGAGTCGCGGACGTTGGTGACGCCTGCCTGGAGGTCGTCGACCGCCTTGCTCAGGTCGGCGTTGTCCGTGGTGTCGCCGAGGTCCTTGAGTTCCTTGTCGATCTGGTCGAGGGATTCGGACGCCTGCGTCGGGTCGTCGGAGGCGTTGGACACGGCCTGCTGGAGGTTGTTGACGCTGGTGGCGATGGCGTCGGCGGTGCGGACGCAGTCGAGGGCCTTGTCGACGGCGCCGCAACCGGCGGCCGCGGTGAAGGTCAGCAGGGTGGCCGTGACGGCGAGTGCGGTGCGGTGGTGGCGGCGCGAGGCCATGGTGCGGTCCCTCCCCGGGGGCGGATACGTGGACGGACGCACGGTTCGACCCGTGCGCCCGTATCCGCTACGACGCTGTGCGCTGCGTATTTGGTTGCTTCTTTACTCGCCGAAGGTGCGGGTTCACTCGCCGAGTGTGCGGGCGAGGGCCTCTTCCTGGAGCTTGGCGAGGTCGACGCAGCCGGTGGTGGCGAGGTCGAGAATCGCGTTGAGCTCGGCGCGGTCGAAGGGCTCGGCCTCGGCGGTGCCCTGGACCTCGACGAAGCGGCCGTCGCCGGTGCAGACGACGTTCATGTCGGTCTCGGCGCGGACGTCCTCCTCGTAGCAGAGGTCGAGGAGCGGGATGCCGTCGACGATGCCGACGCTGATGGCGGCGACGGTGCCGGTGAGGGGCTTGCGGCCGTGCTTGATGATCTTCTTGCCCTGGGCCCAGGCGATGGCGTCGGCGAGGGCGACGTAGGCGCCGGTGATGGCTGCGGTGCGGGTGCCGCCGTCGGCCTGGAGGACGTCGCAGTCGAGGACGATCGTGTTCTCGCCGAGGGCCTTGTAGTCGATCACGGCGCGCAGGGAGCGGCCGATGAGGCGACTGATCTCGTGGGTGCGGCCGCCGATCTTGCCGCGTACGGATTCGCGGTCGCCGCGGGTGTTGGTGGAGCGGGGCAGCATGGAGTATTCGGCGGTGACCCATCCTTCGCCGCTGCCCTTGCGCCAGCGCGGGACGCCTTCGGTGACGGAGGCGGTGCAGAAGACCTTGGTGTCGCCGAAGGAGATGAGTACGGAGCCTTCGGCGTGCTTGCTCCATCCGCGTTCGATGGTGACGGGGCGGAGCTGTTCGGGGGTGCGGCCGTCGATACGAGACATGGCGTCGAGCCTATCGGCTGGGGCGGCCGGGTCCGTTCGGGTGTACAGCGGTGGGCGGGCGGGGCGGGTGACAGCGGGGTGCGGGGGGAGTAACGGCGGGGTGCGGGGCGGGCGGGCGGCGGCGGGTGCACGGCAGGCCCCGCTCCGTGCCGGTCGGGGGCGGAGCGGGGCCTGCGCGTGGGACTTGGGTGGGCCGGCGGGTTCAGCCGGTCACATCATGTCTTCGATGTCGGCGGCGATGGGGTCGGCGTCGGTGCCGATGACGACCTGGATCGCGGTGCCCATCTTGACGACGCCGTGGGCGCCGGCGGCCTTGAGCGCGGCTTCGTCGACCTTGCTGGGGTCGTGGACCTCGGTGCGGAGGCGGGTGATGCAGCCTTCGATCTCGTCGATGTTCTCGATACCGCCGAGGCCGGCGACGATCTTCTCAGCCTTGCTGGCCATGTCCTTCTCCCTGGTCTGTGCGTGCGTCGGGGCGGCCCACCGTGGGTCCGTTTCGTCACGGTAACGCACGGTTGGCCCAACTTCACGGGCGGGTAACCGCGCAGTCCCCAATGATGACGATCACCGGCGCTCCGCCTTCCGGCAGGGCTCCGCACCGTATCGCAACTGGTCTACACCAGTTTGCGACGACCGCCAAACCTGGCGTGTTCCGGGAGGATGCCGATGAGCTCGAACGCGGCGACAGCACCGCAGCGGAAGTGGTGGAACGGGCCGGTCCAGGGGCTGCAGAAGGTCGGCCGCAGCCTGCAGCTGCCGGTGGCCGTCCTGCCCGCGGCGGGTCTCCTCGTCAGCCTCGGCAACCTCTTCGACTCCTCGCTCCACGGCGCCTTCTGGGACAAGTTCGCGAAGGTGCTCCTCAACGGCGGGACGGCGATCCTCGACGGCGAGGTCGGCCTGCCGCTCCTCTTCTGCATCGGTGTGGCGATCGGCTTCGCGAAGAAGGCCGACGGTTCGACGGCGCTCGCGGCCGTCGTCGGCTTCCTCGTCTACCGGGGCGTGCTGGCGGCGTTCCCGGTGGACGACTCCGTCACCGAGGCCACTCCCGACGGGGTGCCGCAGAATCCGGGTGTCCTGGGCGGCATCATCATCGGCCTGCTGACCGCCGTCGTCTGGCAGCGCTACCACCGCACGAAGCTGGTCGACTGGCTGGGCTTCTTCAACGGCCGCCGCCTGGTCCCGATCCTGATGGCGTTCCTGTGCGTGATCCTGGGGACGTTGTTCGGCCTGCTGTGGCAGCCGGTGGGTGACGCGCTGACGTGGTTCGCCAAGCAGCTGATCGATCTGGGTGCGTGGGGCGCGGCGATCTTCGGTTTCGCGAACCGTCTGCTGATCCCGATCGGCATGCACCAGTTCCTGAACACCTTCTTCTGGTTCCAGGCGGGTGAGTTCACCGGCTCCGACGGCACGGTGCAGGGGGACATCTCCCGGTTCTTCGCCGGGGACCCCTCGGCGGGCCAGTTCACCTCGGGGTTCTTCCCGATCATGATGTTCGGCCTGCCGGCCGCCGCGCTGGCCATCGCGCACACGGCGCGGCCGGAGCGGCGCAAGGAGGTGTCCGGGCTGATGCTGTCCGTGGCACTGACGTCGTTCGTGACGGGGGTGACGGAGCCGCTGGAGTTCTCCTTCCTGTTCGTCGCCCCACTGCTGTACGGGGTGCACGCGATCCTGACGGGTGTCTCGATGGGGGTCACCTGGGCGCTGGGTGTGCACGCGGGGTTCAGCTTCTCCGCGGGGCTGATCGACTACGTCGTCAACTGGCACCTGGACACGAAGCCGTGGCTGATCATTCCGATCGGGCTGTGTTTCGCGGTGATCTATTATGTGATCTTCCGGTTCGCGATCACCAAGTTCAACCTCCAGACCCCGGGGCGCGAGCCCGTGGAGGTGGAGGAGAAGACGGAGGAGGACCTCACGAAGTAGGGGTTCCTCCAGCTCCGCAAGGCCCCCGGACCCGTCGGTCCGGGGGTCTTCGCCGTGTCACCCAGGGTGGCGGCGGGACTACGCCCCAGATTGAGGGGGAATTGCAGGTTCCTTATCTAACCCTCACCGTGCTAAAACTGGTCTACACCACTGAGTGGTCCAGACCACGCGGCCGTCTCTGCCGCCGCGTTCCTCGAGTCGCCGCCCCCCAAATCCCTGTCCCTGGCGGCGCCTTGCCTACTGGAGGAAGTTGATGAGTACGGACACCGCTCCGGCCGCTCCCGCGAAGAAGCGTGGCGCCGGCGTGATGGCTGTCATGCAGCGCATCGGCCGCAGCCTGATGCTGCCGGTCGCGGTCCTGCCCGCGGCGGCGCTGCTGGTCCGGCTCGGCAATGCCGACATGCTCGGCCGCGAGTCGTTCCCCACCGTCATCACGAAGCTGGCCGGCTACATGGCGGCCGGCGGTGGCGCCATCCTCGACAACATGGCCCTGCTGTTCGCGGTCGGCATCGCCATCGGCTTCGCCAAGAAGTCGGACGGCTCGACCGCCCTCGCCGCGGTCACCGGTTACCTGGTCTTCCAGAAGGTGCTCGCCACCTTCACCGACAGCAACCTGCCGCAGGTCGCGAGCGTCGCCGACGGCAAGATCGTCATGAACGACGCCCCGGTCAACGCCGGCGTGCTCGGCGGTGTCGTGATGGGCATAGTCGTGGCCCTGCTGTACCAGAAGTTCTACCGGACGAAGCTGCCCGACTGGGCGGGCTTCTTCAGCGGCCGCCGCCTGGTCCCGATCCTCTCCGCCTTCGCGGGTCTGGTCATCGGTATCGTCTTCGGTCTCATCTGGCCGGTGCTCGGTGCGGGCCTGCACAACTTCGGTGAGTGGCTGGTCGGTTCCGGCGCGGTCGGCGCCGGTATCTTCGGTGTCGCCAACCGTGCGCTGATCCCGGTCGGCATGCACCACCTGCTGAACTCCTTCCCGTGGTTCCAGGCGGGCGAGTACAACGGCGCCCACGGCGACATCTCCCGCTTCCTCGCCGGTGACCCGAACGCCGGACAGTTCATGACCGGCTTCTTCCCGATCATGATGTTCGCCCTCCCGGCGGCCTGCCTGGCGATCGTCCACTGTGCCCGTCCGGAGCGCCGCAAGGTCGTCGGCGGCATGATGTTCTCGCTCGCGCTGACCTCGTTCGTCACGGGTGTCACCGAGCCGATCGAGTTCACGTTCATGTTCATCGCCCCGGTGCTCTACGCGATCCACGCGGTGCTGACCGGTGTCTCGATGGCGCTGACCTGGGCACTCGGCATGAAGGACGGCTTCGGCTTCTCGGCCGGCCTGGTCGACTTCCTGCTGAACCTGGGCATCGCGTCGAAGCCGTGGCTGCTGGTGCTGGTCGGCCTCTGCTTCGCGGTGGTCTACTACGTGGTCTTCCGTTTCGCGATCACCAAGTTCAACCTTCCGACGCCGGGCCGTGAGTCCGACGAGGAGCTCGCCGAGCTCCAGAAGGCCGAGGCCAAGTAGTCCGGCCCCCGCCCGTACGACGGCGAAGCCCCGTCCTCCGCTCGGAGGACGGGGCTTCGCCGTGTCGTCGTGGATTCCTAGACGTCGTACACGGCGCCGGGGAAGGCCAGCTCGACCGGCCCGTCGTAGACCTCGCGGGCGTCGGCGAGGTTGCGCCCGGCGTCCGTCCACGGCGGGATGTGGGTGAGGACGAGGCGTCCGGCTCCGGCGCCCGCGGCGTACTCCCCTGCTTCGCGGCCGTTGAGGTGGAGGTCCGGGATGTCCTCCTTGCCGTGGACGAACGACGCTTCGCAGAGGAACAGGTCGGTGCCCTCGGCGAGTTCGGCCAGGGCGTCGCAGGTGCCGGTGTCACCGGAGTACGTGAGGGCGCGCCCGTCGTGCTCGATCCTGATGCCGAAGGTGTCGACCGGGTGGCAGAGCTTCTCCGTGCGGACCGAGAAGGGGCCGATCTCGAACGATCCGGACTTCAGCGTGTGGAAGTCGAAGACCTCACTCATCGCGTGGTCGGACGGGGTGTCGGCGTGGGCCGTGGTCAGCCGCTGCTCGGTGCCCTCGGGCCCGTACACGGGGATGGCGGCGGGGCGTCCGCCGTCGAAGCGGTAGTACCGGACGACGAAGTACGCGCACATGTCGATGCAGTGATCGGCATGGAGGTGGCTGAGGAAGATGGCGTCGAGGTCGTAGAGACCTACGTGGCGCTGCAGCTCGCCCAGGGCGCCGTTGCCCATGTCGAGGAGCAGCCGGAAGCCGTCGGCCTCTACGAGGTAGCTCGAGCATGCCGAACCCGCGGACGGGAACGAGCCGGAGCAGCCGACGACGGTGAGCTTCATGGAGCGTGAACCTCCGAGGCCTGGGAACGGGGAGGGTTCGTGCGGTCCGTCGAGCGTAAGGCGCGAAACCGCTGGTCGCTCCTCCAGGGCCTGCCGTTGTGGGGGAACTCACCTGTGCTGTCACCGGTTCGATGGAAGGCCGGGTGCTGTGCGTCGCCGGTACGGTCGGGACATGAACATGTGGTGGTGGTTGGCTCTGGCCGCGGTGGTCCTGCTGGCTCTCGTGGCGACGGTCTCCGACGCGCGGGGCCGGGGCGGGCGCGGGCCGCGGCGTCCGGGCGGGCGGACGCGTCCGCCGGGGCGCGCTCCGAAGCGGGCTCCGGAGCGGAAGAAGGGGCGGCCGCACGGGGCGCCTCGGCCGGGGGAGATCTGGTGGGCGGACGTGCCGTACGAGGACGGGCCCGGCTCCAAGGACCGGCCGTGCCTGGTGCTGTCGGTGCAGGGTGGCACGGCGGTCGTCGCCAAGATCACCAGCAAGCACCATGAGGAGCGGCCCGGGGTGATCGCGTTGCCGCCCGGGGCGGTGGGTGACGCGCGGGGCCGGCAGAGCTTCCTGGAGACGGACGAGCTGAGGGATGTGGCGGTGTCCGGGTTCCGCCGGAAGGCGGGGGAGCTGGATCCGGAGGTGTGGGGGCGGGTGCGCGGGCTGGGGTGAGCGTGCGAGGAGGCGCGGTGCGGGATGTCCTCCCGCACCGCGCCTCCTCGAAGTCCTGGGTCCCGGTGTCCGTGCCGGGGCCCGTTGCCCGTCGGCCTGTGTCAGGCCCAGAGCTGGCCGTGCAGGGTCTCGATGGCGGCTTCCGTCGTGGGGGCGGTGTAGACGCCGGTCGACAGGTACTTCCAGCCGCCGTCCGCGACGACGAAGACGATGTCCGCGGACTCGCCCGCCTTGACCGCCTTGCGGCCGACGCCGATCGCGGCGTGGAGTGCGGCGCCGGTGGAGACGCCCGCGAAGATGCCCTCCTGCTGGAGGAGCTCGCGGGTGCGGGTGACCGCGTCGGCGGAGCCCACGGAGAAGCGGGTGGTGAGCACGGAGGCGTCGTAGAGCTCGGGTACGAAGCCCTCGTCGAGGTTGCGCAGGCCGTAGACGAGGTCGTCGTAGCGCGGTTCGGCGGCGACGACGCTGACGTCCGGCTTGTTCTCCCGGAGGTAGCGGCCGACGCCCATGAGGGTGCCGGTGGTGCCGAGGCCAGCCACGAAGTGCGTGATGGACGGGAGGTCGGCGAGGATCTCCGGGCCGGTGGTGGCGTAGTGGGCGCCGGCGTTGTCCGGGTTTCCGTACTGGTAGAGCATGACCCAGTCGGGGTGCTCGGCGGAGAGCTCCTTGGCCACCCGTACGGCGGTGTTGGAGCCGCCGGCGGCGGGGGACGGGATGATCTCGGCGCCCCACATGGTGAGCAGGTCGCGGCGCTCCTGCGAGGTGTTCTCCGGCATGACGCAGACGATGCGGTAGCCCTTGAGCCTGGCGGCCATGGCGAGCGAGATGCCGGTGTTGCCGCTGGTGGGTTCGAGGATGGTGCAGCCGGGTGTCAGGCGGCCGTCCTTCTCCGCCTGCTCGACCATGTGGAGCGCGGGGCGGTCCTTGATCGAGCCGGTGGGGTTGCGGTCCTCGAGCTTGGCCCAGATCCGGACGTCCTCGGACGGGGACAGCCGGGGGAGGCGGACCAGGGGGGTGTTGCCCACGGCCGCCAGCGGGGAGTCGTACCGCATCAGCGCATGCCGCCGGCGACGGCCGGGAGGATGGTGACGTTGTCGCCGTCGGTGAGCTTGGTGCTGATGCCGTCGAGGAAGCGGACGTCCTCGTCGTTGAGGTAGACGTTGACGAAGCGGCGCAGCTGGTCGCCGTCGACGATGCGCTCACGGATGCCGTTGTGGCGGGTCTCCAGGTCGGCGAGGAGGTCGGCGAGGGTCTCACCGCTGCCTTCGACCGCCTTGGCGCCGTCGGTGTAGGTGCGGAGGATGGTCGGGATGCGGACCTCGATGGCCATGGCGTGGGCTCCTGTCGAAAGCGGGGAGGTGGCGTGGGGCGCGCGTTTGTGCCCCCGCGCGGGGGTGGTGCGTACGTGGTGCGCTCGGACCGCGGCTCAGGCCGGGCGGTTCACGGGCAGGCGGCAGCCGGACACATCGCGCTGGAGAGCCTGCACAGGTCGACGTGCAGCCGCGCGACGAGCAGCATGCCCGGCGTCTTGTCGCTCACGTCATGGGGAACCATGGGCTCATCGTATCGATTCCCCACCCCGAACCCGGAGTGTGATCCCACATTCTGGATGGTGAGCGTTCGCCATTCGGACATGCGGCGGGAGTCGGGGGTTCCGGAGCCGCCTTGCGGCGTCAGGCCGTCGGGGGGTGGGCCTCGACGACCTGGACCTCTTCCTCGGTGATCACGCCGTCCACGATGCGGTACGAGCGGAACTGGAAGGGGCCCGCGTCGTCGGTGTCCGCGGTGGAGACCAGCACGTAGTGGGCGCCGGGCTCGTTGGCGTACGTGACGTCGGTGCGGGAGGGGTAGGCCTCGGTCGCGGTGTGGGAGTGGTAGATGATCACCGGCTCCTCGTCGCGGTCGTCCATGTCGCGGTAGAGCTTCAGCAGGTCGGCGGAGTCGAACTCGTAGAACGTGGGTGAGCGCGCGGCGTTGAGCATGGGGACGAAGCGTTCGGCGCGGCCCGTTCCGGCGGGGCCTGCGACCACGCCGCACGCCTCGTCGGGGTGGTCGGCGCGGGAGTGCGCGACGATCTGGTCGTGGAGCGCCTGGGTGATGGTCAGCATGGCGCCCAGGATAAGCAGACGGGCCCTCCCGTACCGAAGGGTGGTACGGGAGGGCCCGGATGCCGGACACGGCCGTTGGGGCGGCCGGTGTCCCGGGGGCGCCGTGGCGCGGGTCAGCGCTTGGCGAACGCCTTGTTCTCGGGGTTGCGTGCCTTGAGCACCAGGTAGGAGACGCCGAGGATGAGGCCCCACACCGGTGCGCAGTACAGCGAGATCCTGGCGTCCTTGTCGACGGCCATCATGATGATGACGAGGGCGATGAACGCGAGAGCGAACCAGCTGGTGAACGGCGCTCCGGGGGCCTTGAAGGTGGACTGGGGCAGTTCGCCGCGGTCGGCCTTGGCGCGGAAGCGGATCTGGCAGATCAGGATCATGATCCAGGCCCACATACCGGAGATGGTCGCGAAGGAGACGACGTAGTTGAAGGCGTCGCCCGGCCACTGGTAGTTGATCCAGACGCCGACGAGCATCAGTGCGGCGGAGAACGTGGTGCCGACCATCGGGAGGCCGTTCTTCGTCAGCTTGGTGAACGCCCTGGGGCCCTGACCGTTGAGCGCGAGGTCGCGCAGCATGCGCCCGGTGGAGTACATGCCGGAGTTGCAGGAGGAGAGCGCGGCGGTGAGGACGACGAAGTTGACGATCGCCGCACCGATGCCGAGCCCCATCTCCTCGAAGGCCTTCACGAACGGGGAGACGCCGGGCTTGAAGGTGCTCCACGGGACCACGGAAAGGATCATGATCAGCGCGCCGACGTAGAAGACGGCGATGCGCCACGGCACGGTGTTGATGGCCTTGGGCAGGACGGTCTTCGGGTCCTTCGACTCGCCCGCGGTGACGCCGACCAGTTCGACGGCGAGGAACGCGAACATGACGATCTGGAGGGTCATCAGCGTGCCGCTGATGCCTTCGGGGAAGAAGCCGCCGTCGTTCCAGAGGTTGGCGACGGTCGCGGTGTCACCGGCGTCGGAGAAGCCGAGGGTGAGCACGCCGGCACAGATGAGGATCATGCCGAGGATCGCGGTGACCTTGACCATCGAGAACCAGAACTCGAGCTCGCCGAAGAGCTTCACCGAGATCAGGTTGGCACCGTAGAGAATGAAGGTGAACACCAGTGCGGACAGCCACTGCGGGATATCCCACCAGTACGTCATATAGGTAGCCGCGGCGGTGACTTCGGTGATTCCGGTGACGACCCAGAACAGCCAGTAGGTCCAGCCGGTCACGAATCCGAAGAAGGGGCCGAGGAATTCGCGTGCGTACTCCGAGAAGGAGCCGGACACCGGGCGGTACATGAGGAGTTCGCCCAGGGCGCGCATGATGAAGAAGATGACCAGGCCCGCGATGGCGTACGCCAGGATGAGGCTGGGTCCGGCCCGGTCGATGGCTTTGCCCGCACCGAGGAAGAGCCCCGTGCCGATGGCTCCGCCGATGGCGATCATCTGGATCTGGCGGGCCCCGAGGCCTCGCTGGTAGCCCTCGCCCGCCGGGGCGTCGACGACCTTCGGGCCGTCCGGCTGTCCGTTGTCGACCTGCGCCGATGTCATGGTGGTGCGCCTTTCTCCACGCCGATCCGCGCCGTCGTCGGCGTCGGATCAGGTCCTGATCCCCCCGGATATGGATGGAGTGCCGCCGGCGTTCGGCCGGCTCGTAGCGCCCCCGGGGACAGGGGTGGCGTCCCCGGGCGGTCGTGAAGATTTATCACGGGCGCCGGGAGGGGCCATCGGACATTATGTGGCGCACGCCACAGGAAAAAGCGGACAAGCGTTTCCAGGCACTGCAAAGAAGGCCATTCAGGTGACGGGATCGTTATTCGGATTTGAGCATCCGTTGAGCGAGCCGGCGGGCCCCGGTCGGGCGTCAGTCGGGCATGAGTGTTTCGACGAGCGTTTCCTGGAGTGCGCCGAGCCAGAGATAGGCCATCACCATCGGCTTGCGCGGATCGCTGTCGGGGAGCCGGTAGAGCGAACCGTCCTGCCCCTCGTCCTCGTCGGACACCTCGAGGCGGGTGCCGATGGTGAGCCGCAGGTCGTTGAGCGAGCCCAGCCAGTGGTGGCACTCCTCGGTGGTGAGGGAGAGCACCGCGCCGCTGTCCGCGACGGGCGCGAGGGCGTCCAGCGACCGCACGACGGCGAGGGCGTCCTCGCGCTTGCGGGTGCGCAGGTCGTTCTCGGTGAAGCGGCGGAATTCGGCGGAGGCCTCGCGCAGTTCCTTGTCCTCGTCCCCGTACGCCTCGGGGAAGAGCCGGGCGAGGGCGGGGTCGCTGGGCGGCTCACTGGGCCCTTCGGCGAACAGCGCGGCGAGCGGGTCCTCGCCCTCGGCGGGTTCGTCGCCGGGGCCGATCAGTTCGAGCAGCTGGACGGCGAGGGAGCGAAGGATGGCGATCTCGACCTCGTCGAGGGCGACGGACGCGCCGCCGCCTGGGGTGGCCTCGAAGTGGCCGGCCATGAATTCTCCGATGGTGGGTCGGACGGGCGGAGGGGCAGCGGTCGGGTCAGTTGCGGTCCTGGGTCAGCGTGGCCCAGAGCCCGTAGCCGTGCATGGCCTGGACGTCGCGTTCCATCTCCTCGCGGCTGCCGCTGGAGACGACCGCGCGGCCCTTCTGGTGGACGTCGAGCATCAGCTTGTGCGCCTTGTCCTTCGGGTAACCGAAGTAGGCCTGGAAGACATACGTCACATAGCTCATGAGGTTGACCGGGTCGTTGTGCACCAGCGTCACCCAGGGGACATCGGGCTCAGGGACGGCGAAGGTCTCCTCGGCCGATTCGGGACGTTCGATCTCTACGGGGGCAGCAACGCTCACCTACCCCATGCTGCCACCAGAGAGGGGCCCGCGCACAAACGGCGCCCCCATCTCGTCACTCTGACGAATAGGGAGTAGCATCCCCGGCATGAACTCAGCGGACCTTGGGCGACGGGTCGGTGTGCCGTCGACCGCGCTCTTCACCGACCAGTACGAGCTCACGATGGTGCAGGCCGCCCTGAAGGCCGGCACCGCGGACCGGCGCTCCGTCTTCGAGGCCTTCACCCGTCGGCTGCCCGAGGGGCGGCGCTACGGCGTGGTGGCGGGCACCGGGCGGGTGCTGGACGCGGTGGAGAACTTCCACTTCGACGACGAGATGCTCGGCTTCCTGCGCGACCAGAAGGTCGTGGACGGCCCGACCGTCGACTGGCTGGCCGACTACCGCTTCAGCGGAGACATCTGGGGCTACCCGGAGGGCGAGGTGTACTTCCCCGGCTCGCCGCTCCTGCGGGTCGAGGGCTCCTTCGCCGAGTGCGTGCTGCTGGAGACCGTCATCCTCTCGATCCTCAACCACGACTCGGCGATCGCCGCCGCAGCGTCCCGGATGTCGGCCGCGGCGGGCGGCCGCCGGCTCATCGAGATGGGCGCCCGCCGCACCCACGAGCTGTCGGCGGTGGCGTCGGCCCGCGCCGCGTACATCGGGGGCTTCCACACCACCTCGGACCTGGCGGCCGGTTTCCGCTACAACATCCCGACCGTCGGGACGAGCGCGCACGCCTTCACGCTCCTGCACGACAGCGAACGCGACGCCTTCCAGGCGCAGGTCGACTCGCTGGGCCGGGGCACCTCGCTGCTGGTGGACACCTACGACGTGACCGAGGCCGTCCGCACGGCGGTGGAGGTCGCGGGGCCCGAGCTCGGCGCCGTACGCATCGACTCGGGCGACCTGCTGCTCGTCGCGCACCGGGTCCGGCAGCAGCTGGACGAACTGGGGGCCACGGAGACGAAGATCGTGGTGACGTCCGACCTCGACGAGTACGCGATCGCCTCGCTGGCCGCCGCTCCGGTCGACACCTACGGGGTGGGCACCCAGCTGGTCACCGGGAGCGGGCACCCGACGTGCTCCATGGTCTACAAGCTGGTGGCGCGTGCGCGGTCGGCCGATCCGGCCGATCCCCTGCTGCCGGTGGCGAAGAAGTCGCTGGGCGCGAAGTCGTCGAGGGGCGGCCGCAAGTGGGCGGCGCGCCGGCTGGACGACGCCGGGGTGGCCGAGGCCGAGGTGATCGGCAGCGGAGAGGTCCCGGCGGAGCTGGCGGACCGGCAGCTGCTGGTGGAGCTGGTCAAGGGCGGCGAGGTCGTCGGACGGGAGCCGCTGGAGGCGGCCCGGGACCGGCACGTCGCGGCGCGGGCGGGGCTGCCGATGTCGGCGATGCAGCTGTCCCGCGGGGAGCCGGTGCTGCCCACGGAGTACGTGTGAGGCGGGGCACCGTCCCCTCCCGGCGCGAGAGCCGGGGTGTGTGCCCCCTCCCGCAGGGTGCGCCGAGTCTCTAGGCTCGGTGGCATCCCCACCGTCGGTATCCGCCCGACCCGCCGAATCCCCACCGAAGGACAACCGTCATGCATCGCGCCTTGATCGTCGTCGACGTTCAGAACGACTTCTGCGAGGGCGGCAGCCTCGCGGTGGCGGGCGGCGCCGATGTCGCCGCCGCCATCACCGACCTGATCGGTGAGGCCCAGCCCGGATACAGCCATGTGGTGGCCACCCGCGACCACCACATCGACCCCGGCGACCACTTCTCCGCGGCACCGGACTTCGAGCACTCCTGGCCGCCGCACTGCGTCGCCGGCACGGAGGGCGTGGGCTTCCACCCCAACTTCGCCCCCGCCGTGGCGTCCGGCGCGATCGACACCGTCTTCGACAAGGGGGCGTACGCCGCGGCCTACAGCGGGTTCGAGGGCGTCGACGAGAACGGCGTCGGGCTCGCCCAGTGGCTGCGGGACCGCTCCGTCACCGCCGTCGACGTCGTCGGCATCGCCACGGACCACTGTGTGCGGGCCACGGCCCTGGACGCCGCGCGCGAGGGCTTCGCCACGCACGTCCTGCTGGAGCTGACGGCCGGTGTCGCCGAGGGGACCACGGAGCGGGCCCTGAAGGAGCTGCGGACCGCGGGCGTGGAGCTGTCGGGCAAGCCGGTCGTCTGACCTCCTCCTCCGGTCGCCCCGGCCCCTCCGCGGCCCCTCCCCGGCGGGCTCAGGCCGCCGGGCGGGCCGGTCCCGCGTAGCCGGAGGATCCCAGCAGCGCCCGTATCGGGTGCCAGAGCTCCTGGCCGGTCTGGGGCGCCGTCCGCCACAGCAGCCCGTCCGGATGGTGCAGGACCGCCGTGATCTCGTCCGGTGTGGGCGGCTGGGCGTTGCCCCGGAGGTAGACGGCGCGCAGCCCGAGGTTGCGCAGCCTGGTCAGGGCGCGCGCCCGGTTCGCCGCGTGCACCAGCACCCGTACCGGCTCTCCGGGGCCGGATCCCCCGGCCGGGCCGTTCAGGGTCAGTGCCACGACCACGGTGCCGTTGGGCAACCTGCAGAAACCTCCGCCTGCCATGCTGTGCGCTCCCCCGTAAGACTTCGTGTCAATAAGGATCGGTAGGACGCACCTAAACACGATCGGCCGCCGCCCGCTAGAGGGCGACGGCCGATCATGCTGTGACCAGGCGTTTTTCGGACTACTTGCCCGAGGGCCCGACCTTCACGGTGATCGTCGAGCCGCTGAGCGGCTCGTTCACGATGGTGAGGCGGGTATTGGTGTCAGAAACCTTGACGCTTCCCGTCGGGTTCTCCGCGTACCAGTAGGTGCCCTTGCGGTCGTCGAAGACCGGGACGCCCAGCGAGGGCTTGATCTTCAGCGCCACGTCCGCGTTGTGCAGCGTGAAGCCCTTGTTCGGGTACCAGCTGAACGGCGCGTCGAACGGCTGGATCTTGTTGCGCAGGAGTGTCCCGTTCGTCCACTTCAACGGCTTCGCGTGCGAGTCCACCGGCAGGATCAGCCCCTGGCCGGGGTGGACCGAGGTGTTGTTGTCCTTCTGGGAGGTGTCCCAGAGCCACACCATCAGGCCGTTCTGGTAGGCGTAGTGCTCGACCCAGTCCGGACGGGTGGTGGTGAAGCCGAAGTTGTACGGGCCGACCTCGAGGGTCTTGTCGTACGAGACGTACTGGCGGTTCTCCGCGAGGTAGTACTGCGGGTAGTCGTTGGTGAACGACTCACCGATCCGCGAGAAGCCCTTGGCGGTCCAGCCGTTGTCGTCGCCCTCGGCGTTGTCCGTGAAGAGCGCGGCGCCGTCGGCGGTGACGGTGATGGCGTCGGCCGTGAAGCCCTTGCCGCCCGCGCCGCCGTCCGTCTGGTAGCGGAAGCGCAGGTCGATCTTCTTGCCCGCGTAGGCGTCCAGCGGGAAGACGAGCTTCTTGTACGCGCCGGAGACGTCGGTCAGGGCCGGCTTGTCGCTGGCGTCACGCGGGATGGCCTTGCCGTCGGCGGTGCCGTCGAGCGCGGTCCAGCTGGTGCCGCCGTTGTCCGAGACCTCGGTGTAGAGGTAGTCGTAGTCGGCCTCGATGTCGTACCAGCCGGACAGGTCCAGCGAGGCGGACGACTTGCCGGTCAGGTCGACCGGGCGGGTCAGGGTGTTCGACAGGTCGTCGCCCATGTCGCTCCACCACTGCTTCGAGCCCTCTGCGGGCTTCGTCACGGTGGTGGTGACTTCCTTCTCGGGCAGTTCGACGACGAGCGCCTGCTTGTCCTTGGTGTTGTACTCCGAGACACCCAGCTTGTGCGTCGACTTCGTGGCGGCCTTGGCCGTCGCGTAGTCGAGCCAGCCCAGCTGGAGCTTGTCCCAGGCGGTCATGTCGCCCGGGAGGTTGCCTATCTGGCCGTCACCGGTGCCGAGCCAGGAGCCCGCCGACATCAGGGACCAGAAGCCGACGGAGTTCTCGCCGCCGCCGGAGGTGTCGTAGAGGTCCGGGAGGCCGAGGTCGTGGCCGTACTCGTGGGCGAAGACGCCCAGGCCGCCGTTCTCGGGCTGCGCGGTGTAGTCGCCGACCCAGATACCGGTGTCGCCGATCTCGGCGCCGCCTGCCTTGTTGCCCTGGGGGCCCGTCGCACCGGCGTTGGTGCCGTAGGCGTACCAGCGGTGCGCCCAGATGGCGTTCGTGCCCTCGACGCCGCCGCCCGCGGACTCGTCCTCGCCGGCGTGGACCAGCTGGAAGTGGTCGATGTAGCCGTCGGACTCGTTGAAGTTGCCGTCACCGTCGAAGTCGTAACGGTCCCACTGGTCGTACTGCGCGAGGTCGGCCTTGATCTGGTCCAGGGTGCGGCCCTTGGCCTTCTGGTCGGCGACCCAGGCGTTGACGCCGTCGCGGACGGTGTCCCAGACGTTGGCGCAGTTGGTCGATCCGCAGTAGTTCGAGCCGTAACGGGCCTCGTTGTACGGGACCTTGACCCAGTCCGAGACCTCGCCGTCGACCGAGTAGCGCCCGGAGGACGTCTTCTCGTAGTACGTCTTCAGCGATTCCTTGCCCTTGCCCTGACCGAAGTAGAGGTCCTGGAAGTGCTGCTGGTCGTAGTCGGCCTGCCAGGCGGTGCTGTTGTCCTTCGCCGGGTCGGGCTCGGCTATCTCGTTGTGCAGCGGGCCGGGCGTGCCGCCGTACTTCTTGACGGGCGGCTTCGGGCCGTCGCCGTCGGGGTCGAACATCGTGGTGTCGTCGACCTGGTCGCCGAACTCCACGAGGACGGTGAATATCTTGTCCGTCTTCTCGCGGCCCAGCTCGACGTACTTGCTCTTGCCGAGCTTGACGACCTTGGAACCTCCCTTGGAGGTCACCGTCTTGTCGCCGGAGAGTACCTGCTCCAGCGCGGCCTGACGCTGGGCGTCCTGCTCCTTGCTGAAGGGGCCTTCCAGGTCGTGCTCGTGGGCCTTGACCGGCGCGGGGTCGCGCCGGTCGACGACGGAGGTGCCGGATCCCGGCGCCGTGTCGTCCGCCTGGGCCGTGGCGAAGGTGGACGCCGTCGCGGCAGTGGCGGCCAGGGCCACGGCCACCGCGGTGGCGCGTAGCGCCCGTCTCTGAGTAGTCACTTGATGCAGTCCTCCCCGGCGTTCGCGTCCGCGGCCTGGGGGTGAAGACGGGCCGCGCGCGTTCAACGCGTCACAAGTGACGACATTCGATCGGAGTTATGAGAGAAAAGACAGATCTTGACTTGCACATACCAAGTGCACTATGCGGGAGCCGTTTCCCGGTATCCGGACGCCCATCCGGGCCGCGGGAGCGCTCAACCGGCGCGTCGGGCAGTCGCGTTGGCGAGAACGTGACTCCGTGCGCCCCCCGTGCACCGGTACCGTGGGTTAGGTCACGCTTACTACCGGTTCCTCACGGGCATCCACCGTCGTAGAGTCGATTGACAGTGCGAACGTGTTGAGAGACTTCCCTATCCGACACCCCGAGGACGGATACCGCCATGCCGCGTCCGACTGCCGCACAGTTCCTTTACGGTTCGGCCACCGTCGTCTTCTCCGCCCTCGCCATGCTGCTGCTGTTCCGCACGGAACCGGGCGTCGGTCTAGCCGTCGTCTGCACCGCGTCGCTGGTGCTCGGACTGCTCGTCGCCATGGTCCTGCCGGCCCGGGCGAGGACGGTCCGCAGGGCGGCACCCGCCGCCCGTGCCCACCGCACGATCGAGGACGTGGAGATCGCCACCGCCCGGCAGGAGCGCGTCGGCGAGCACTCCCTGCACCGCTGAACCCCGCGGCTCAGGGGACGCTGACGACCACGGTCTTGCCCGCCTTGTCCTGCAGACCCTGCCGGTAGGGCTTGTCCGTGAACATCAGCACGATGTTGATGAGCCACCACAGGCACGGGCAGCACAGCAGGGCCGGCAGCCAGAGCACGACGGCCCGCATCAGCGAGGAGCTCGTGTCGGGGACCGAGCCGTCGTTGAGCATGGCGACGCGCATCTTCAGCAGCCGCTTGCCGAGCGTCCGGCCGTCCTTGTGGGTGAAGTACGTGTCGTAGGCGACGTACACCACGAGGCCGATCAGCGACCAGACCAGCTGGTGACCGCTGTAGGCGTTGCCCACCGCGTTGCCGAAGTCGTCGTTCCCGCCGTCGTCCGAGACGTCGACCGCCCCGCCGAAGGGCAGCGAGATCAGGTACAGCGGGATCGAGATGATGAGGAAGTCGATCAGCCGCGCCAGGATCCGCTTGCCCGGTTCGGCGAGCGGCGGCATGCCGGCCAGCGGATCGGCACCGCCGTACGGCCCGCCGCCCCCGTACGGGTCGCGCGGCGGCGGCGGGGGCGGTGGCGCACCGCCGCCGTAGGGAGAACCGCCCGAAGGGGGCGGAGGCCCCTGCGGCGGCCGCTTCGAGAAGGGGTCGTCGTCGGGCGGCGGAGGCGGCGGTTCAGTACTCATGGGGGCAGTGCACCCCGGCCCGGGAGGCCCCGCAACGGCTGAGGTCCCTTCGGGGGACGGGGCGTCAGCACACGGGCGTACGGGGCCCTTCTCAGCCCGCGACGAAGGTGCGGGCCGCCTTGTCGTGCCAGCACTGGCGCCACGGCCGGTCGATCAGGCACCACAGCACGTTGATGACGCCGACGGCGACCAGACCCAGCACCCCGTACACCAGCCAGCGGCGCAGCGCTGCGCCCAGGGTCGGGGAGTCGTGGGACTCGATGTCCCGCACGTCGAGGCCGCACAGCTTCTTGCCCAGCGTGCGGCCCCACCGGGCGGTGGGCAGGGCCTCCAGGAGGAAGCCGAGGACCAGGAAGGCGGCGAGCACCCCGCCGAAGAGCGCGGCCGTGGTGCCGTCCAGGAGCCAGACGGTCACCGTCTCGCCGGACATCTTCGCCGCTTCGATCTTCTGATCGATGTGGTCCAACGCCTGGGTGACCAGCGGGAAGCCGGCCGCTCCCACGAGCGCGCCGAGGACGACCGTGTCGAGGATCCGGGCGGCCAGCCGCTTGCCGAGTCCGGCGGGCCTGGCGGAGGCCTGGGACCGGGCGAGCTGCTGGAAGTGGTCGTCCACCGGGGGCTTCCAGGGCACGACGGGCTGCTGCTGCTCGGGCCTCGCACCCTGCTGCTGCACCGGCATCGGGCTCTGCTGCCGGGGCCGGGACTGCTGCGGGCGGGCCGCCTGCTCGGGCTGCGCCAGCTGGTGCGCCTGCTGGGCCCAGGACGCCGACCCGCCGCCGGGGCCCGGCGTCAGCGGTGTGTTCAGGGCGGGCGCCTGCGGCGGGGTGGGCGCGGGGGCGGAGGGCCCCTGGGTACCGCCGGGCGGCACGGCGCGGATGGTCATGGTGCCGTCGGCGGGTGCCGCCGTCCCCTCGGCGCGCGGGTGCGGGGGCCGGGCTGCGCCACCGGCGCCCACCGCGCGGATCGTGACCGTGCCGTCGGCCGGCGGGCGGCCGGCGTCGGCCCTGCCGCCGGGACGGTCGGGGCGGACGACGGCGGTGGAGTCGGACACCTCGTCGTTGCCGTCCCGCATCCCGGGAAGGGCTCCGCGCGTCGGGTCCGGGTCGGCGGGCCGCCGCGGGTCGGCGGGTGTCCGGCCCCCGGAAGGGCCGTCCGCCGGAGCGGAGGCGGCGGGCGTCGCGGATTCGGGCGTACGCGGGTCCTGGCCGCCCCACGAGACGCGGTGGTCGCGCTCGCCGCCGAAGCCGGTCTGCCGGGAGGTGTCCGCCTGCCAGGCGGACGCCGGCCTGGGACGGCCGGGCGCCACGTCCGCCTCGCCTCCGCCGCTCCCCGGCACGTCGACCTCGTCGAGGTACATCGGGCCGGTCTCGTCGACCCGGGCGGGCCGCTGCGGGTCCGTGCCGGGCGGCGTCGCGGGAGTCGTCTCGCCCTGAGGGGGCGCGGGCCGGCTCGTGCCGGGGACCCACGAAGCGCCGTTCCAGTACCGGACGTATCCGGGGATGGACGGGTCGGGGTAGTACCCCTCGCGGGGGCTTTCGTCACCGGGTGCCGGGGTTGGGGCGCTCATCACCGTGGTCCCGTATCTCTTCGATTCCTCAATACAAGGGTCCACATCTATCAGACCTCCGAGCACCCCCGGGCCGGTCCTGCCGTTTGGACCACTTTCAGGGTCCGGGCAAGTTTTTCTGGGAAGTCGCGTCATAGACGTCCGGGAGGGCGCTCTCTCCTTGTGCGGACCGGTCGAGGGACCGGCCCCTACGAGCATCGGAAGGTCGTGCACCCTCATGCAGAACGCCGTGGAACGCGAGTTGGAAGTGAAGCTGGTCCTGTCGCCCGAGCGGTCCGTGCCCGTGCCCGCCAGGCTGTCCTACTTCACCGACGACCCGTACGCCGTGCACATCATCTTCCACATCGGCTCCGAGTCGCCCGTGCACTGGACGTTCGCCCGCGAACTGCTCGTGGAGGGGGTGTTCCGGCCGTGCGGGCACGGGGACGTACGGATCTGGCCGACCAGGGTCGAGGGCCACGGCGTCATCTGTGTCGCGCTCACCTCGCCCGACGGCAACGCCCTCCTGGAGGTGCCGTCGGGCGCCGTGTCCGCGTGGGTGGAGCGCACCCTGCGGGTGGTGCCGCCGGGGACCGAGAGCACGCTGCTCGGTCTCGACGGCGCACTCGCCGAGCTGCTCACCCCGCTGCCCGCCGACGACCTGTGGCTGGGCGACCCCTGGTCGCAGGACGAGCCGCAGGACGGCGAGGGCTGAGGAGCGGCGGGGTGGGGCGGTCAGAACAACTTGCCGGGGTTGAGCAGCCCGAGGGGGTCGAAGGCGGCCTTGATGCCGCGCTGCACCTCGACGCCCACCTCTCCCAGTTCGCGGGCGAGCCACTCCTTCTTCAGCACGCCGACCCCGTGTTCGCCGGTGATGGTGCCGCCCAGTTCGAGGCCGAGCGCCATGATCTCGTCGAAGGACTCGCGTGCCCTGCGGGACTCGTCGGCGTCGGTGTGGTCGAAGCAGACGACGGGGTGGGTGTTGCCGTCGCCCGCGTGGGCGCAGACCCCGATGGTCAGCCCGAACTTCTCGGCGATGGCGGCCGTCCCCTCGATCATCGCGCCCAGCCGGGAGCGCGGCACGCACACGTCGTCGATCATCGTGGCGGACTTGACGGTCTCCAGGGCGGGGAGGGACAGCCGGCGTGCCTGCAACAGGAGTTCGGACTCGGCGACGTCGTCGGCGGGCACGACCTCGGTGGCCCCGGCCGTGGTGCACAGCTCCCCCACCGCGGCGAGGTCGGCCGCGGGGTCGGGCGTGTCGAAGGCGCAGAGCAGCAGTGCCTCGGTGGTTTCGGGGAGGCCCATGGAGGCCATCGCGTTGACGGCACGCACGGTCGTACGGTCCATCAGTTCGAGGAGTGACGGGGTGTGCCCCCGCTCCATGATCCGGCACACCGCGTCGCAGGCCGCCGCCGCCGAGGGGAACTCGGCGGCGAGCACGAGCTGCTGCGGCGGCTGGGGCCGCAGCGCGAGGACGGCTTTGACAACGATGCCGAGGCTGCCCTCCGAGCCGACGAAGAGCCGGGTGAGGTCGTATCCGGCGACGCCCTTCGCGGTGCGCCGTCCGGTGTTCAGCAGCCGCCCGTCCGCCAGGACGACCTCCAGGCCCAGGACGTATTCGGCGGTGACGCCGTACTTCACGCAGCACAGCCCGCCGGACGCCGTGCCGATGTTGCCGCCGATCGTGCACATCTCCCAGCTCGACGGGTCCGGCGGGTAGTACAGACCGTGCTCGTTGACGGCGCGGGACAGCGTGGCGTTGACGACGCCCGGCTCGACCACCGCGATCCGGTCGACCGGGCTGATCTCCAGGATCCGGTCCATCTTCACCAGGGAGAGCACGATGCAGCCGTCGGAGGCGTTGGCCGCGCCCGACAGGCCCGTCCTCGCGCCCTGGGGCACCACGGGCACCCGGAGGGCGGTGGCGGTCCGCATCACGTGCTGGACCTCCTCGACCGTGCGGGGGAGCACCACGACGGCTGGGGTACCGGCGTCGCAGAAGCTCGCCATGTCGTGGGCGTACGAGGCGGTGATGTCCGGGTCCGTGATCAGAGCCTCGGCCGGAAGCCCCGCGCGCAGTCGTTCGAGAAGATCGTCCATGATCCAAGCGTGACACCCGGGGCCAATGGTGTGAACCCGTCTGCGTCAGCCTTCGCGGAGCGCGATGCGATCTTCGTACTGACGCAGAGTGATGGTCATGGATGCCATGCCGCAGCAGAATCCGGAGCCGCCCCCCTCCCCCCTGCCGCCCCAGGGCGCGACGGCCGTCACCCCGCCTCCCACCCCGATGCGCACCACTCTGCGCAGGGCGGCGTTCGGGGCGCTGGCCGGTGCCGTGCTCGTGGCCGGCGCGGTGATCGCCGTGCCGGACGACGCCGAGGAGGCCGCACCGCCCGTGGCGGGGCCCGTGGCGCGGGCCGAGGCCGCGGCGGCGGCGGGCTCCCCCGCCTCCCTGTCCGACCTGACGGCCCTGATCGGCGACCGGCAGAAGTGGGTGGAGACACACCCCGCGGACGCCCCGTCCTGGGCGGTGCTCGGCACGGCGTACGTGGAATGGGGGCGGCGGTCGGCGGACGCGGCGTACTACGCCCGTGCCGAGCAGGCCCTCCAGCGCTCGCTGGCCGCGCAGCCGGGCGAGCGCGGGAACGCGGAGGCCTGGGTGGGGCTCGGGGCACTCGCCGACGCGCGCAACGACTTCGTCGCCGCCAAGAGGTGGGGCGAGACGGTCCGCACGCGGGAACCGAAGAACTGGACGGTGTACCCGGTGCTGATCGACGCCTACAACGGCCTCGGCGAGTACGCGGCGGCGGCCAGGGCGACGGAGAAGTTCGCGGCACTGCGCAAGGGCGCCCCCGCCCTGGCGCGGACGTCGGAGATGTACCGCAACCAGGGCTGGCGCGAGGACGCCCTCGCGACCGCGCAGGAGGCGGCCGACCGCGCCGCCACGCCCGCCGAGAAGGCCGCGGCCCTGCACCGGCTCGGTGGACTGGCCGCGGAGCGCGGGGAGCCGGCGGAGGCTCTCGCGCAGTACGACGCGGCCCTGCGGACCGACCGCGGCCACCTCGTCTCCCTCGCGGGCCGGGCCCGCGCCCTGGTGGCCCTGGACCGCACGGACGAGGCGCTGGCGGACTACCGGACGGTGACGACGAAGCTGCCTCGCCCCGAGTACGTGCTCGAACTGGGCGAGCTGTACGAGTCGCTGGACCTGGACGGTGACGCCCGCACCCAGTACGCCGCGCTCCGCGACCTCCTCACCCGGGCGAGGGCGGCCGGGGTCGACGAGTCGCTGACCGAGGCCCGCTTCGAGGCCGACCACGGCGACCCGGAGGCGGCGGTGGAGCTGATGCGCGGCGCGTGGGAGGCGCAGCGCCGCAGCTCGGCGGTGGCGGACACCCTGGCCTGGTCGCTGCACCGTGCGGGCCGGAGCGAGGAAGCCATGGAGTACGCCGAGCGGGCGGTGGAGACCGGGGTGCGGGATGCCTCGTACGCCTACCACCTGGGGGTGATCGAGAGTTCCCTCGGGCAGGACGGGCCGGCCCGAGGCCACCTGGCGGACGCCCTCCGCACGAACCCGGGCTTCTCACCGCTGGCCGCCCCGCAGGCGCGTGAGGCCCTGGAGGCGCTGGGCGAGCCGGCGGAGGGGGGCCCCGCGGACATGCAGCCACCCGCCCCGGAGTCCTCGGCCGCACCCGAGCCCTCAGCCGCACCTGAGCCCTCGGCGGCACCCGAGCCCGAGCAGAAGGCCGAGTCCGGACAGAAGCCGGGGCAGGAGCCCGGGGCGGATTCCGCGCCGGAGCCGAAGACGGAGCCCACCCGGCCGGCGGCCCCTTCACCGCGGGCCTCGAAGTCCGGCGCCACGGCTGCTCCGTAGGGACGGCGAAGGGGCCCGCCTCCCGGCCGGGAGGCGGGCCCCTTCCGCGTGTCCTAGAGGTTGCCGCGCTTCTCCTGCTCGCGCTCGATCGCCTCGAACAGGGCCTTGAAGTTGCCCTTGCCGAAGCCCATCGAGCCGTGCCGCTCGATCATCTCGAAGAAGACCGTCGGCCGGTCCTGGACCGGCTTGGTGAAGATCTGCAGCAGGTAGCCGTCCTCGTCGCGGTCGACGAGGATCTTCAGCTCGCGCAGCGTCTCCACCGGCACGCGGGTCTCGCCCGCCCACTCCCCCAGCGTGTCGTAGTAGGAGTCCGGGGTGTCGAGGAACTGCACGCCGGCCGCCCGCATCGCCTTCACGGACGCGACGATGTCGTTCGTGGCGAGCGCGATGTGCTGGACGCCCGCGCTTCCGTAGAACTCCAGGTACTCGTCGATCTGCGACTTCTTCTTGGCGATCGCCGGCTCGTTGATGGGGAACTTCACCTTCAGCGTGCCGTCGGCGACGACCTTCGACATGAGGGCGGAGTACTCGGTGGCGATGTCGTCGCCGACGAACTCCTTCATGTTGGTGAAGCCCATGACCTTGTTGTAGAAGGCCACCCACTCGTTCATCCGGCCGAGCTCGACGTTGCCGACGCAGTGGTCGATGGCCTGGAAGGTCCGCTTCGCGGCGGGCTCGACGACGGGGTCGGCGGCCGCGTAGCCGGGGAGGTACGGCCCGTCGTAGCCGCCGCGCTCGACCAGCGTGTGGCGGGTCTTCCCGTACGTGGCGATGGCGGCCAGGACGACCGTGCCGTGCTCGTCCTTGACCTCGTACGGCTCGGTGACGCCCCGCGCGCCGTGCTCGACGGCGTAGGCGTAGGCCGCGCGGGCGTCGGGGACCTCGATGGCGAGGTCGACCACGCCGTCACCGTGGGCGTGCACGTGGTCGGCGAGGAAGGTGCCCCATTCGGTGGACGCCTTGACGACGGAGGTGAGGACGAAGCGGGCCGAGCCGTTGGTCAGGACGTAACTCGCGGTCTCGCGGCTGCCGTTCTCCGGTCCGGAGTAGGCGACGAGCTTCATGCCGAAGGCGGTCGAGTAGTAGTGCGCCGCCTGCTTGGCGTTGCCCACCGCGAAGACCACCGCGTCCATTCCCTTGACCGGGAAGGGATCGGCCTGCCGGGCGGTGTCAGGGGTGGTGTGCACAGTCTCAGTCATGTCCGAAGGTTCCCGCCGGTTCGCAAGGTGCGCAACAGTTCGCGGATCCACTGGTCAATCTGTGCAGTGCACCGCCAGGATGGGCGGGCTATCTGTACAGGCTGACCATCAGGAGCGGATCATGGCGATCGATCATCTGGACGGCCGGCTCATCGTGCTGCTGGCCCGCGAGCCCCGTATCGGTGTACTCGAGGCGTCGCGGCGGCTCGGAGTGGCGCGCGGGACGGTGCAGGCCCGTCTGGACCGTCTTCAGTCCAATGGCGTCATCCGTGGCCTCGGACCGGATGTGGACCCGGCGGCGCTCGGCTACCCGGTGACCGCGTTCGCCACGCTGGAGATCAAGCAGGGGCAAGGCACCGACGTACGGGCCCATTTGAGCGGGGTGCCCGAGGTGCTGGAGCTCCACACCACGACCGGCCACGGAGACATGCTCTGCCGGCTCGTGGCCCGGTCGAACGCCGATCTCCAGCGGGTCATCGACCTGGTCGTCGGCTTTGATGGCATTGTCCGGGCCTCCACGGCGATCGTCATGGAAAACCCGGTGCCGCTGCGTATTATCCCGCTGGTTGAGCAGGCTGCAGAGGACACCGACTGAGCCTACGGAGCAACATGTGAACTTCTGGGAGTATGTGGGCACCCGCCACCAGCAACTGCTCACCGACACGTATCAGCACGCCAGCGCCGTCTTCCAGTGCATGGTCATCGCCACCCTTCTCGGCGTCCTGATCGGTGTCGTCAGCTACCGGAGCGGCTGGGGCGGCTCACTGGCGATCACGTCCACCTCGGCGATCCTCACGATCCCTTCGCTCGCCGCGATCGGTCTGCTGATCCCGCTGGTCGGCCTCGGGGTCCCGCCCACCGTGATCATCCTGACGCTGTACGGACTGCTGCCCATCGTCCGCAACTGCATCGTCGGGCTGCGCGGGGTCGACCCGTCCCTGGTCGACGCGGCGAAGGGCATCGGCATGTCCCGGACCCGGCGGCTGCTCAAAGTGGAACTGCCCCTCGCATGGCCTCCGATCCTCACCGGCATCCGGGTCTCCACCCAGATGCTGATGGGCATCGCCGCCATCGCCGCCTACGCCTCGGGCCCCGGACTCGGCAACGAGATCTTCCGCGGCCTCGCCTCACTCGGAAGCGCCAACGCCATCAACCAGGTCCTCGCCGGCACGGTCGGCATCGTCATTCTCGCCCTGCTCTTCGACGCCGCGTACGTCCTGCTCGGGCGGCTCACCATCCCTAGGGGGATCCGTGCCTGAGACCACCGCCGCGTCGACGGAGCAGGACCGGCCGCGCCCGGCCACCACCTCGGGCGCCACCATCCGGCTGGAGAACCTCAGCAAGTCCTACCCGGGCAGCCCCGCCCCCGCCGTGGACGACGTGTCCATGGACATCAAGGCCGGCGAGACCGTGATCCTCGTGGGCCCCTCCGGCTGCGGGAAGTCCACCACACTCAAGATGATCAACCGTCTGATCGAGCCGACCTCCGGGCGGATCAAGATCAACGACGAGGACGTCACCGACATGGACCCGGTGAAGCTGCGCCGCAAGATCGGCTACGCGATCCAGTCCTCCGGTCTCTTCCCGCACATGACGGTCGCCGAGAACATCGCCCTCGTGCCCAAGATGACGGGCTGGTCGAAGTCAGGCGTGAAGGACCGCGTCGAGGAGATGCTCGACCTGGTCGGGCTGGACCCCCGCGAGTTCCACGGGCGCTACCCTCGCCAGCTATCCGGCGGCCAGCAGCAGCGCGTGGGGGTGGCCCGCGCCCTCGCCGCCGACCCGCCGGTACTGCTCATGGACGAGCCGTTCGGCGCGGTCGACCCGATCACCCGCGACCACCTGCAGGACGAGCTGATCCGGCTCCAGCACGAACTGCACAAGACGATCGTCTTCGTCACCCACGACTTCGACGAGGCGATCAAGCTCGGCGACCGCATCGCCGTCCTGCGGGAGCGCTCGCACATCGCGCAGTTCGACACCCCCGAGGCGATCCTCACCAACCCGACGGACGACTTCGTCTCGGGCTTCGTGGGGGCCGGCGCGGCCCTGAAGCGGCTCAACCTCACCCGCGTACGGGACGTGGGGATCGCCGACTTCCCGACGGTGACCGTCGAGGACCCGCTCCAGTCGATCTTCAACAAGCTGCGGGACGGCCAGCACAACGAGCTGCTGATGCTGGACCGCCGGAACCGTCCGTACAAGTGGCTGCGGCGCGGTGACCTGATGCGGGCCAAGGGTTCGCTGGCCCGCGCCGGGCAGCTGGTGCACGACACGGTCACCCGGGACGCGACGCTCCACGACGCGCTGGAGGCCGTGCTGACCGACAGCGGTGGCCGGGTCGCCGTGACGGGGCGACGCGGTGAGTTCATCGGCGTCGTCGACATGCACACCCTGATGAACTCCGTGCAGGAGCTCCTGGAGGCTGACCGGCTCGCCGCGATGGAGCACGAGCACGACCTGGAGCAGTCGCGCGTCCACCGGACGGAGCACGAGCTCGAGGGGGGTGACGGCGGGCTGTGACCCCCAGTCATCAGGCACCCCCCAAGGGGGAGCGGCCTCCCGGCGAGCACGACGTGCAGGGCCATGCCTTCCGCGACGAGGAGGCGGAGCCCACCCCGTCGCCGTCCGGTCCGGCGCGCCGCATCACGTGGCAGAAGCTCGTGCTGGTGCCGGCCGTCTGCGCGGTCGTCCTCGTGGCGACCTACCTGTGGATCTCCAACGTCGACCTCGACTCGATCGCGGAGAACTCGCTGGCCGGCGACAACGTCGAGGTCCGCTGGTGGCAGCACGTCAGGCTGACCGCCATCTCCACCTTCTGGGTGCTGATCATCGCGATCCCGCTCGGTATCGCGCTGACCCGGCGCGGCCTCAGGAAGGCCGCCCCCGGTGTCACGGCCCTCGCCAACATCGGCCAGGCGACGCCCGCGATCGGGCTGCTGGCCCTGCTGGTCATCTGGCTGGGCATCGGCCCCTCGACGGCCATCATCGGCATGGTGATCTACGCGGTCCTGCCGGTGCTCTCCAACACGGTGGCGGGTCTGAACGCGATCGAGCCGACGCTCGTCGAGGCGTCCAAGGGCATCGGCATGTCGGCGTTGGGGACGCTCCGCAAGGTCGAGCTGCCGCTCGCCGTCCCGCTGATCCTGGCGGGTGTGCGCACCGCCCTGGTGCTCAACGTGGGCACCGCGACCCTCGCCACCTTCGGCGGCGGAGGAGGACTCGGTGACCTGATCACCTCGGGCATCCAGACGCAGCGCATGCCCGTACTGGTGCTGGGTTCCGTACTGACGGTGGTGCTCGCACTGCTGGTGGACTGGCTGGCATCGCTGGTCGAACTGTGGCTGACGCCGCGCGGACTGGAGGAAGCGTGAGGGTACGTACGGGCCTGGCATCGGCGGCCGCGCTCGCCCTCCTCCTCACGGGGTGCGGGCTGAAGAGCGGGTCACCGCTGGTGGACGAGGTGGAACCGGGGTCGATCGGGAAGGGGCAGCCGCTCAAGGGCGCGTCCCTGACGGTGACCTCGAAGAACTTCAGCGAGAACATCGTCCTCGGCCAGATCATGGGCCTGGTCTTCAAGGCGGCCGGTGCCGAGGTCCTGGACCGGACGAACCTGCCGGGGTCGATCAGTGCGCGCGAGGCGGTCGTCAAGGGGGACGCCGACGCGCTCTACGACTACACGGGCACGGCGTGGATCACCTACCTGGGCCACGCCAAGCCGATCGTCGACCCGCAGAAGCAGTGGAAGGCCGTGCGCGACGAGGACATCGGCAACGGGGTGACCTGGCTGCCGCCGGCCACCCTCGACAACACGTACGCGCTGGCCATCAGCAAGAAGAACAACGCCAAGTACCACCTGAAGAACCTCTCGGACGTGGCCGCGCTCGCCAAGAAGGACCCGAAGGCCGTCACCGTCTGCGTGGAGAACGAGTTCGCCTCGCGCGACGACGGGCTGCCCGGCATGCAGAAGCACTACGGGATGAAGCTGCCCGCCTCGAACATCAAGAAGATGGACGCGGGGATCATCTACACCCAGGTGAACTCCGGCGGCTGCCTGCTCGGCGAGGTGTACACCACGGACGGCCGGATCAAGGCGATGAACCTCGACGTCACCGAGGACGACCAGCAGTTCTTCCCCAACTACAACGCCGCACCCGCCATCCACACGGCGACTCTCGACAAGTACCCCGAGATCGCCGGACTGCTGGCGCCCGTCACCGAGAAGCTGACGACCCGGCTCGCCCAGGAGCTGAACTCCAAGGTCGACGTGGACGGGCAGGACCCCCATGAGGTGGCGCTGGACTGGCTGGTGAAGGAAGGTTTCATCCAGGAGGGGTGAGACCGTCTTCTCCTCAGTCACGCCGGGGCCCGCACCGCAACGCACGGTGCGGGCCCCGGCGTTGTCGCGTCCGGCCTCTCGGATCACTTGCAAAGAAATCGTTGCAAAAACATGTTGCAAAGCAGTCTTTGCAACCTTAGGCTCACGCCATGCCATCGAACGAGCCCGAGGACCGCGCCCCCGGCACGAATGAACTGAACGTCCATCAGGTCGACGTCCGGACACTGCGCGGGCTCGCCCACCCCCTGCGCTTCCGCCTGCTGAACGCCCTCCGGGAGTTCGGCCCCGCCACCGCGTCCGGACTCGCCGAGCGCCTCGGCGAGTCCAGCGGCGCCACCAGCTACCACCTCCGCCAGCTCGCGGCGTACGGCTTCGTCGAGGACGCCCCGGAGCGCGGCAAAGGGCGCGAGCGGTGGTGGAAGGCCGTCCACATGGGCACCACGCTCAACAGCAGCAGCTTCCTGGACCACCCGAACGCCGAGGTGCGCGGCGCCATCGGGGTCCTGCTCCACGAGTCGGCCTCCACACACGCCCAGGAGCTGAACACCTGGCTGGGGACGATGCACGAGTGGCCCGACGCCTGGCGCGAGAGCTTCGACCTCAGCGACTTCAAGGTGCGGCTCACCCCGGAGCTCTCCCAGGAACTCGCCCAGAAGATCCAGGACCTGGTGAACAGCTACCGGGGCCGCGTCCCCGACGACACCGAGGGATCGGCCGTCGTCCGCACCCACCTGCACATGTTCCCGCGCCCCACCGACTGAGGGGATCACCGTCATGCACAGCGACATCCACCTCCTGCTGCACACCTACCGCGCCGCCGAACTCCACGCCGAGGCCGCCGAGGTCCGCCCGGCGCGTCCCGGGATCCGTCACCGCATGGGCTGGACGATGATCGAGCTGGGTCTCAAGCTGACCCAGGCGCCTCCCGCACGGGCCCGCGCCCCACGGGCGGTCTGACCGTGGACGGGGGGAACCACGGAGAGATCCGCACACCGCACCGCACTCCGCTCGTGGCCGTCCTGGCGGCCAACTCGATTTCCACGGCAGGGACTTCGCTGACACTCATCGGCGTACCGTGGTTCGTCCTGGAGACCACGGGCAGCGCCGGGAAGGCGGGGGTCGTCGCGTTCTGCGCGACCCTGCCGATCGTCGTCGCGGCCCTGGTGGGCGGACCCGTCATCGACCGGGTGGGACGGCGGCGGGTCGCCGTCGCCTCCGACGCGGTCTGCGGAGCAGCCGTCGCCGCCGTCCCGCTGCTGCACCAGGCGGGAGCGCTCCACTTCTGGATGCTGTGCGCCCTGATGGCCTTGAACGGGCTGGCCCACACTCCCGGCAACACGGCGCGCTACGTCCTGGTGCCCGACCTCGCCGAGCACGCGGGCACCACGCTCGCCCGTGCCGCGAGCCTCTTCGACGCGGTGTCGCGCGGAGCCCGCATGGTCGGTGCCGCGCTGGCGGGCGTACTGATCGCCGTCGTCGGGGCCGACACCGTGCTCCTGCTGGACGCCGCCACGTTCGCACTGTCCGCCCTGCTCGTCGCCGCGGGCGTACGGGGGGTCCGCGCGGCCGAGCCCCGCAAGGCCGCCGCCCCGGTGTCCCTGCGCGCGTACCGTGCCGAACTGCGGGAGGGATACACCTACTTGCTGGGAGACAGGCTGCTCCTCGCCGTGGTGGTCATGGTGATGTTCATGAACGGGACGGACCAGGGCTGGTACGCCGTGCTGCTTCCCGTGCACGCCGAGGGCGAACTGGGCGGCGCCACCGATCTCGGCCTGCTCACCGCGTTGTTCGGAGCGGGCGGGCTGACGGGCGCCCTGTTGTACGGGGCGGTCGGGCACCGCTTCTCGCGACGGACCGTGTTCACGGTGTGCGTCGTGCTGTGCGGAGCCCCCAGGTTCGCGGTCGCGGCACTCACCGGGACGACGCTTCCCCTCGCGGTCACCATGGCGCTGGGGGGCGTCGCCGGCGGCATGCTCAACCCGATCCTGACGACGATGACGTACGAACGCGTCCCCGAGGAACTACGGAGCCGGGTGTCCGGCGCGCTCACGGCGGGCTGCGAGCTCGCCATGCCGGTCGGCGGTCTCGCGGCGGGCCTGCTGGTCGAGGGGCTGGGCGCGACAGGGGCGCTGCTGGCGATGGGCGGGGTGTACTTCCTGGCCACGCTGAGCCCGCTGGTCTTCCCCGCCTGGCGCGGCATGGAGGGGCCGGAGCTTCAGGTCAGTGGCGCTGAGGTCGGTGGCCCGGAGGTCAGTGGCCCGGAGGTCAGTGGCGCGAAGGTCGGTGGCCCGGAGGTCAGCAGCTCGGAACCTTGCCACCCTGGTCCAGCGCCCGCAGCGAGGACACCGCGCTCTCCAGTGTCGTGACGGGGACGAGCCGAAGGCCGTCGGGCCGCTCCGCCTTCGCCTGCTTGCACTCGGCCTTCGGCACGAGGAAGACGGTGGCGCCGTCGCGCCGGGCGGCCTGCGTCTTGAGGGAGACCCCACCGACCGCGCCGACATCGCCGTCGGCCTCGATCGTCCCCGTGCCCGCGACGGTGCGGCCACCTGTCAGATCTCCGCCGGAGCCGTCGCCGTCCAGCTTGTCGATGATCCCCAGCGAGAAGAACAGGCCGGCGCTCGGACCGCCGACGTCGGCGAGGTGCAGGGTGATGTCCACCGAGCCGGGCTTCCTGTCCAGGTAGTTCAGGGCAGCGTCGACGGCGACGTTCTGCGACTTCTCCATGTCCTGGAGGTTGTGCTGCTCGATCTCCTTCTCGGAATCACCGGTCGGGTAGACGGAGTCGCGCGGCATGACCGCACGGTCCGCCCTGAACCAGCTGTCCACCACGTCCCCGATCCCGATGTCGGCCGTCGGCGCGGTCGCGAGGATCGTCGTCATCCGCAGCTCACCGTCGGTGGTGCGGGTCGGCGCGCCCTTGATCGTGATGACCGGCTTCCCCTTGTCGTCCCCCAGGACGTCGGCGGTGCTGCCCGGCTGCGCCACGGTGAACGGCAGCGGCGCGAAGGCAGCCGTGGCGAACAGCGCGAGGACGGGCAGGGCGCAGAGGGTGAGGGCGCGGGGGCGGGAGAGACGAATGGCCACCCGACCAATCTATCCGCCGCACACCCCGGACCGGACCGCCCCGGCGTCGCCCGGGCAGTCCGGCACCGCGGGGCGCTCCGGCCCGACGCAGCGCCCTCCGTCTAACGCAGCGCGTCGGCGACCTCACGCGCCGCGTCGAGGACCCGGGGCCCGACCCGCTCCGGCACGGCGTCCGCGAGCATCACCACACCCACGCTGCCCTCCACGCCCGACACTCCGACGAGCGGTGCCGCAGCCCCGCAGGCGCCCGCCTCGAGCTCGCCCTGCGTGAGGGTGTAGCCCGGGTGGTCGACCGTCTTCTGCCGGGCCGTGAGGATCGCCCGGCCCGCGGCACCCCTGTCCAGGGAATGGCGGAAGCCCGCCCGGTAGGCCACGTGGTAGTCGGTCCACGTCGGTTCGACGACGGCGACCGCGAGCGCGTCCGATCCGTCGACGAGCGTGAGGTGGGCGGTGGCCCCTATGTCCTCGGCCAGGGAACGCAGCGCGGGGAGCGCGGCCTCCCTGACGAGCGGGTGCACCTGCCGGCCCAGGCGCAGCACGCCCAGGCCCACTCGGGCCCGGCCGCCCAGGTCACGCCGGACGAGCGCGTGCTGTTCCAGGGTGGCGAGCAGTCGGTAGACCACGGTGCGGTTGACGCCGAGTTTGTTGGACAACTCGGTGACGGTCAGGCCGTGATCGGTATCGGCGAGCAGTTTGAGGACACGCAGTCCCCGGTCGAGCGTCTGAGAAGTCTCCGCGGTCACGACGCCCTCTCCCTCGTGGTGAGCGGGGCGGTTGTCTCTCCGGAATACGGACGCCGGTCCCACGGCGACGCACCGAGAGGCCGCCGACTGGCCATGGCACCGGCTGCGCTCCGCGGCCACACTGCCACGGGGCGTTCATGTTTCGGGGACATTAGCGAGCGGGTCCGCTCAGCGGAAGACCTCGTCCAGAATCCGGTCTCCTCCCGAAACGGCTCCGCATAACCGCCGGTCAGCGGCGGACCGTCCGGAACCCGAACATCTACGCGCGTTCAAGTCGGGTGACACCGCGGCAACGCTCCGTGCATCACACGTGAACGATTGTTAACTCACCGTGAATAAGTGCGCTAAAAATCTTTGGCCACAGGCGCCCACCGCACCCCCGCACGCCCTCCGGGTCAACGGTGCGCCCCGCACCTCCACGCCCGCACCCGGGCATCGAAGCGAGCGAGCAGCGCGGCCCCGGTGCGCGCGGATCACACCGCGCGCACCGGGGCCTGCCGGGCCGCCGGGCTCATCGCATCCGGGTGGCCCCACTTCTCACCCGTGCCGGGCTCATCGCATCCGGGTGGCCCACTCCTGGACCTTCTTGATCCGGTCCTGGATCTGCCCGGCCGTCGCCTCCGCGCTCGGCGGGCCGCCGCAGATCCGCCGCAGCTCGGTGTGGATCACGCCGTGCGGCTTGCCGCTCTGATGCGTGTAGGCCGACACCATGGTGTTGAGCTGCTTCCGGAGCTCCAGCAGCTTCTTGTGCGTCACCACGGGCCGGTCCTCGGCCGCCTTCTCCAGGAGGTCGGCCTCCGCGGCCGGCTTCTGGCGGCTGTGCGCGATCTGCCGGGTCTGCCGCTTCTGGAGCAGCAGCTGCACCTGGTCGGGTTCGAGGAGACCGGGAATGCCCAGGTAGTCCTGCTCCTCCTCGCTGCCCGGATGCGCCTGCATGCCGAATTCGGCGCCGTCGTACAGCACCCGGTCGAAGACCGCGTCGGACTCCAGCGCCTCGAAGGGCAGCTGCTCCTCGGTCTCCTCGTCCTCCAGCTTCTCCGCGTCCGCGAGAAGCTGGTCCTCCTCGGCGAACGGGTTCTCCTCGTCGCTGCCCTTCTTGGGCTTGTCGAGGACGTGGTCGCGCTCGACCTCCATCTCGTTCGCGAAGTCGAGCAGCATCGGGATCGTCGGCACGAAGACGGAGGCCGTCTCGCCACGCCTCCGCGACCGTACGAATCGTCCGACGGCCTGGGCGAAGAAGAGCGGCGTGGAGATCGTCGTCGCGTACACGCCGACCGCGAGACGCGGGACGTCGACGCCCTCCGACACCATGCGCACCGCGACCATCCAGCGCGATCCGTCCTCGCTGAACCTGTCGATGTTCTTGGAAGCGGCCTTCTCGTCGGAGAGGACCACGGTCGGCTTCTCGCCGGTGACCGACTTCAGGATCTTGGCGTACGCACGGGCCGACTCCTGGTCCGTCGCGATGACGAGTCCGCCCGCGTCCGGAATGCCCTTGCGCACCTCGGTCAGCCGCTTGTCCGCGGCGGCCAGCACATTGGGGATCCAGTCGCCGGTGGGCGAGAGCGCGGTGCGCCAGGCCTGCCCGATGGCGTCCTTGGTCATCGGCTCCCCGAGCCTCGCCGCGATCTCGTCACCGGCCTTGGTGCGCCAGCGCATGTTGCCGCTGTAGCTGAGGAAGATCACCGGGCGGACGACCCCGTCGGCGAGGGCGTTGCCGTAGCCGTACGTGTAGTCGGCCGAGGAGCGCCGGATGCCGTCGTTGCCCTCCTCGTACGCGACGAAGGGGATCGGGTTGGTGTCGGACCTGAAGGGCGTCCCTGTGAGCGCGAGACGCCGCGTCGCCGGATCGAACGCCTCCTGGCAGGCCTCGCCCCAGGACTTCGAGTCACCGGCGTGGTGGATCTCGTCGAGGATCACGAGCGTCTTGCGCTGCTCGCACCGGTTTCGGTGCAGCATGGGGCGCACGCCGACACCGGCGTACGTGACCGCGACCCCGTGGTACTCCTTGCTCACGGGTCCCGCGCTGTACTCCGGGTCGAGCTTGATGCCTATGCGGGCGGCGGCCTCCGCCCACTGCTTCTTGAGGTGTTCGGTGGGCGCCACCACGGTGATCTGCTGCACCACGTGGTGGTGCAGCAGCCATGAGGCGAGGGTCAGCGCGAAGGTGGTCTTCCCCGCGCCGGGCGTCGCGACGGCGAGGAAGTCGCGCGGCTGGTCCTGGATGTACCTGTCCATCGCGCCCTGCTGCCAGGCTCGCAGCTTGCCGGCCGTACCCCAGGGGGCGCGGCCGGGAAAGGCGGGTGAGAGGTGGTGGGAGGCGGTAGTAGTCACGGTCTCCGGTTCGGCACTCGGGTACGTGGGGCGCTGGCCGTACGGACCGGAACCGGCCCGTACGCGATACGACAACCGGGCCACCCTACCGGCGGGCGGGGCGGAACCCCGTACGAACCAGCCGTGGCCGGGTGCCGCTGAGACTCTCTTCACAACCGCGCACGCGACGCGCCGGACTCTTCCCCGACGCGTCGAGCTCTGCCCGGTGAACCGCGGCTTCGGACCAGCCGTGATTCGACGGTCCCCCGTGGTGCTACGGGACAGCCCTTAGGCCTTCTCCTTGACTCTCCCCGCGACCCACACCCCTGCCAGTGCCACCGCCGCCATCGGCAGGAACACCACCATGAACGCCCCCGGGTGCGCGGTCGTGCCGCCACCCACCGCACCGTGCGCGGCCACACCCACCGATCCGCCCCCGAGCGCCGCGAACGCCGCACCGCCCGCGGCGAGCAGCAGTGCGTTGGACAGTCCGTCCGAGATCTGGAGGGCGGCCGAATTGGCTCCCGCGTCCTGCGGGGCCGACAGCTTGAGCAGCAGCACGCTCGTCGAGGCGATCACGATGCCCATGCCGAAGCAGCCGACGCCCCAGACCGCGGCCAGCGTCCAGACCGGTACGGACTCGATCAGCACCGTCGGCGCGGCGACGATCGCCAGCGTCACGAGCACCATGCCCGCCACCATGAGGGCCCCCCGGTGGGGCTCCAGCCGGGGCCGGGCGAGTACGTACGAGCCGAGCGCCCAGGTCAGACCACCGGCGGCCAGGGAGAGGCCGGCCAGCGTCGGGGAGAGGCCGCGCTGGGTCACGAGCATCAGCGGGACGAAGGACTCGGCGACGATGAACGAGCCGGACGATATCCCCCGCAGCAGGATCACGGCGGGCAGGCCCCGCTCGGCCCGCAGGGTCCCCGGGGGCAGCAGACCGCGCACCGCGGGAACGAGCAGCGCGGCGCCGGCGAGCGCCGGGACCAGTGAGACCCACCTCAGCTCCTGCCCCGCGTACTGGAGCAGTCCGGCGCCCGCCGAGATGCCGAGCGCGAGCCGGATGCGGCGCCGGTCGAACGGCTCCGCCGCGGCCTCCGCGTTCGCCGCCCCACCGGCCATCCGCCGTATCGCGGGCAGCGCGAGCCCGAGCGGCAGGAGGATGAGGACCGGAATGCCCACGAAGACCCAGCGCCAGCCAAGGTGCTCCGTCACCGTCCCCGAGGCGAGCGGCCCGACGACGGACGGGACGATCCAGGCCGCCGAGAACGCGGCCATGATGCCCGGCCGGATCCGCTCCGGGTAGGCCCGCCCGATGACCACGTACAGCGCCACGATCACGAGCCCGCCGCCGACGCCCTGGACGGCCCTCCCCAGGATGAACATCCACATGCCCCCCGCGGTCCCGGACAGCAGCAGTCCGGCCCCGAAGGCGCCGATCCCCGTGGCCAGCGGGGCGAGCGGCCCGCGCCTGTCGGCCCACTGCCCGGAGAGGACCATGGCGAAGAGGCTGGTGGTGAAGTACGCGGAGAAGGCGAACGCGTAGAGCGGGATTCCGTGCAGCTCCCGGGCGGCGACGGGCATCGCCGTACCGACGGCGGTCGCCTCGAAGGCGATGAGCAGGACGACGGAGACGATGCCGATGCTGAGCGCCCTGTACGTACGCCCGAGGACACCTTCCGCCCGTTCGGCGACGGTGGTCTCCACAAGGGCTGCGGTGACCTCGGCGTCGTGGGGTTCCAGGGCAGTCATGCGCCCCAGAGTAAGGGCCACAACCTCGGGTGACCCCTGTCGGTGGACGGTATCCGGCTGGGCCCTTCGTCGTACGACCACGGACTCCCCCGGCCCCGCGAACATGAACGCGGTATGGCAGTCGTGTTGCGGCCCTCCCGCGACCCTTGAACCCTGTCCCACCGGCCCCGTACGGTCGACACCAGATCAAGAAACGCACGGCCGTGTGCCCGAGTGGTTCAGGGGCTCGACTGCAACTCGAGTTACATCGGTTCGAATCCGGTCACGGCCTCCAGCGGAGGAACCCGAAAGGGAACGGCCGCCCCCATGGTGCGGGGGCGGCCGTTCCTGCGTGCGCAGAGGGAGCCGCTTCGGTGCGAGGACGGGGCTGCCGTCAGACCGGCGTTGTTCTGGCAGCCGAGTGCTTCACCGGCGCGAGCGGAACACGCCTCGCCACCGGCCACTTGCCCACTACATCTTCGATGAGTGAACCTCATCAGCCTTGTTCAATCGGACAGCACCGACCACGACCCCGAGCCCTTTCGCGTGGTCACGTGCACTGCAGCTCACGCTGTGTGAACCGGACGAACTTCTCCAGGAGTGCGGGCAGGGCATTGCGGGCCTTCCCGTCGTCCGGCGTATCAAAAGTGTCGATGCTCAGGTTGATGTAATTTCCCGGCGCGGAAGGTGTCTTGGACGGCTCACAGGCGACGTACGCGACGGCACCGCCGGGCCAGATGATCCCCTTCTCTCCCACGTCAATCGGATCGGTCTCCCCCTTTTCGTAGGAGCTCCAGTCGATTTGACTCTCAAGCTCCCGCCGGGTGGCACTCGCCTGGAGCTGTATTTTGCCGTCGACGTAGAGTGAGCACGTCGCACTGTCCAACTCCTCAAGAAGCGAGAAGGTCCCGGTTGAGACCTTGACTTCGTCACCGGGCGGCAGGAGAGGGGACACTTCCTTGCCGCTGAAGATGTCCCAGCAGATTCGTCCGGGCAGCTTCGGGGCAGACTTGGCTTCGCCATCGGAGCAGCCGGTGAGCGTGACCAGCAAGAGCACCGGGCCCATGGCCACAGGGATGAATTTTCTGATTGCGCGCACGACTAGTTCCCGTTGGGTTGTGAACTGGCCACCAGATCGCGCCCTACGGCATGAGCTGACGCTGTCTGCGTGGAGGCTGACCCCTTGAATTCATTGATCTGGTCGGTCGTCAGGCCGGCAGCCTTGCCACTCGTCCCCACTGCTGCTGCAGCAGCGTTCCTGGCGGCAGTCTCGGAGGTCGCGTACCCACTCGCAGACTCGTTGCGAGCCTCTCCCGACAAATCACTTTCCGCGCTCTTCAAAGCAGCTTCCGTGACATCTTCCTGGATCCATCCCACCACATCACCACCCACAGGAATCATTTCGACATATTTGGCGCCTGCCGCGGTGAGGATTCTGTTCGCCCATTTCGCATTTTCCTCGGTGCCCTTGTTGAATTCTTCCGTCTCGTGCGACTTAACGTCATGAACCGCCTGGGCTCGCGCCTCGGTCATGATGCCTGCAATCTCCCCACCCGGGTGCACGGCATTCCGCACCGCTTCGCCCATGTCGGGATGCTTCTCGGGGTGGCTGAAAACATCGCTCACGAGCGCCGTGGTGTACGCCTGCTGTGCATTGGTGATCGCACCGTACGCCTGCGGGTCCTGGGCCACCGCGCTGAGGAACCCAGCCATCTGGGCCTTGTCGAACGCAGCGGCCTCACCGAAGGGCTTGATCAGGCCCGCCGCGTTTTCCGCCTTGGCCTGCAGATCCGGCATGTATTCCGCAGCCATGTTCCCGAACTGCTGAGACAGCCCGTTGAGCGGGCCCGGCGGGTCTCCGGGCTTGGCTGCCACGAGCTCGGGCTCCGTGCCGATCTTCTCCACGACCTGCTCCATCACCTCGGCCATGGCCTTGCTGTGGGAGACCGGCGGTGCGTCGTCGTCACCCGGTACACGGCCGGTGACCGCAGCTTCCAGCGCGTTGCCCATGGCCGTCTGGCCGGGGGTGGACTCCCCGCCGACCACAGCGTCGTACCAGTCGGCCGTCGGCTTCTTGTCGAGCATGTAGTCGACCACGCCCTGCGCGTCCTTGCCCTTGATCTCGGCGTCCGACAGCGTGACGACGCCGTCCTTGTTGGTGTCCTCTCGGATTCCCTCGTTGAAGAACTCCGTGGACGCCGCGGGGTTGTTGCTCATCGCCTCCATGAGACCGGTCATCGGGTTGAAGCCCCTTCCGCCGGTCTCGTCGAGGTTGATGGCCATCTTCAGGTCGTGCGGCAGGTTCTGGGACCAGATCTCCGGGCTCTTCTTGTCCAGCGCCACCATGTCCCGGCCCACTGTGGTGAGGAAGTCCTTGTCGTACGTACCTTCCCGGAGGAGCGCTCCGAGCGCTTGATAGCCGTAGACCTTGGTGCCGAGACCTGTGACGCTCGGTACGTCCATCTCCTTGCGGCCGGCCTTCAGGAGTTGCGTGGTCCAGGTGGCATCCAGGTGGTTCGGTGTCGAGGTCTGGGTGGCCAGACCCAGCATGGCGCCCATGTCACTCTGCATGTTGCGGACCATGGCGGCACGGTCCTGGCCGAGAGGGCCGAGCGACGTCGCGTCCAGCGACATCTTCGTGTAAGCCTCCAGCGTGCCCTCCGCACCGAGCCTGCGATAGAAGCCGGTGGCGAACTCGGGATCGTCGCGGTTGTCGTCGATGATGTCTTCTAGCGCCTTGAGGGCCTTCACGTTGCGTGCGGTGCCGCCCTCACCCGTGACCGTCTTCATCAGATCCGCGGCGCGGTCAACCTGCTCCGCGTCGAGGCTGCTGAACTTGGGTGCGCCGAAGTCCCTGTCACTCCGCACGTTGGCCAGAAGGGCCCGCTTCAGGGATTCGTCTGCGTGTGCGTGTTCCAGCGGTCATGCACCTTGAGCAGCGCGGAACCACTGGCGAAGTTGCCGTTGGTGAGCGCGATCGCCGCGTCGAACGTGGAGGGGCGGGCATGGTCCCCTTCCTTCGACAGCCGGACGCGCACCTCATAGGCGTCATTGCCGACGGCACCCAGGTCGTCGCGGTTCACCACCAGATCTGCCGCTCCGCCGCCACTCCGCCCGCCTTCGGCCGGAACACTGTTGATCTGCATCGCACTTCGTCGGGCTGCCGCCGCGTCACGAAGCCCAGCCCATTCCTCGTCGAACGTCATGAATTCCCCGTTCCGTCCCGTTCCGGCGCCAGGCATGGCCGTCCTCAGCCTCTCACTGCCGATGGTCGCCCTGTTCCTCAGGCTGCTCAGTTGGCGGAAACTCTCTTGCCGCACTGTCGGAAAGGGCCGGGCCGAGACGTTGGATCGCGGGGCCTTCCGTACCCGGAGCGGACGGCGGCAGAGGCAGGTCCATCGCCGGGTACGACCCGGCCGTCGACGACGGCGCCTGCTGAGCAGCGAGGCGCCGCCGGGGGCTCAGGACTTGGGGGTGGCCACCGCCGCCTGCGGGCGGATCGGGAGGCGGTTGACCGGGCGGCCCGTGGCCGCGCGGACGGCCGAGGCCACCGCGGCCGGGGACGTGACCACCGGCACCGCCGAGGCCGGCTTGGCGCCGAAGGGGGCCACCACGTCGCGTTCCTCGATCAGCTTGACGATGCGGATGTCCGGCGCGTCCAGCGACGTCGGCAGCGCGTACCCGGTGAGGTCCGGGTGGCGGATCAGGCCGCGTGCGGTGCGCAGGTTCTCGGTGAGGGCCGCACCGATGCCCTGGGTGACGCCCGCCTCGATACGGGTGGCCAGCTGGGAGGGGTTGAGGATCCGGCCGACGTCCTGGGCGACGGCCATCTCGACCACCCGGATCGAGCCGAGCTCGATGTCGACGTCGACCACGGCGCGGACCGCGCAGAAGGCCAGGCCCACGAACGCGTCGCCCTGCCCGGAGTCGTCCAGGGGCTCCGTGGGGTGCGGGCGGCACTGGGCGGTCGCCCAGAGCTCCTTGCCGTCCATCGCCTCCATGACCGTCGTGGACAGCACACCGTCGTACGAGGTGATCTTGCCGTCGGCGATCTGGAGAAGCTCCGTGGACATGCCGAACTTGTGGGCCAGCGGCTGGAGGAGCTGGGTGCGGACCATCTTGGCGGCGCGTTCGATCGCACCGCCCGAGACCCAGGTGTGGCGGCCGTGCGTCGCGGGGCCCGCGGGGGGCTGGTCGGTGTCCACCGCGGCCACGTGGACCTCTTCGACGCCCAGGGTCTCCTGGACGATCTGGCGGGCGAGCGTGGTGAAGCCCTGGCCGGTCTCGACGGCCGCGCAGATCACGGTGGCCACGCCGTCGTGGACCCGGACCGTGGCCGTGGAGACCTCGTCGGCGCCCTCGGCGCCGAGCATGTGGACCATGCCGAGGGCGTAGCCGACGCCTCTGCGCACGGCGCCGGGCTCCCCGGCTCCCTCCGGGCCGCCGGGGAGCAGCCAGTCGTCCTCGGGCGCGTCCTTGGGGAGCGCGGGAAGGGGGAAGTCGCGTAGTTCGCCGAGGAGTTCGGCGACGGGTGCGGGGCAGGTCACGGTCTGGCTGGTGGGGAGGATGTCGCCCGTGGAGAGGGCGTTGCGCAGCCGGAGTTCGACCGGGTCGATGCCCAGCTTCGCCGCCAGCTTGTCCATCTGGCCCTCGTACGCGGCGCAGACCTGCATGGCGCCCTCACCGCGCACATGGCCGGAGGGCGGGTTGTTCGTACGGACGGCCCAGCCCTCGATGAAGGCGTGCGGGACGACGTAAGGGCCGCACGCGAAGGCCACGGCGGCGGCCAGGGACTCGGACGAGGAGTCGGCGTACGCGCCCGCGTCGAGCAGGATCTGCGCCTCGACCTTGACCAGCCTGCCCTCGGCGTCCGCGTGGTGGCGGTAGCGCAGGAGGGTGGGGTGGCGGTGGGCGTGCCCGAGGAAGGACTCCTCGCGGGTGGCGGCCAGTTTGACGGGGCAGCCGGTGCGCAGGGCGAGCAGGCCGAGCGGGATCTGGAAGCCGGGGTCCTCCCGGTCGCCGGTCGCTCCGGGGACACCGGTCACGACGACCTTGACGTGCTCGGGGTCCAGGCCGAAGCAGGCGGCGGCCAGATCGCGGTCGGTGTGCGGGTCGGTGGACGCCGTGTAGAGCTCGACGCCTCCGTCGGGCCGGGGCACGGCGAGGCCGGCCTCCGCGCCGATCGGGGCGGGGTCCTGGCGGCCGATGCGGTACAGGCCCTCGACGATGACCTCGCCCACGGTGTCCGGGTCGCCGTAGCGCAGCGGGATGTGACGGATGAGGTTGCCGTCGGGGTGCAGGGGTTCGGCGGCGAAGGCCTTCTCGGGGTCCGTGACCGGTTCGAGGACCTCGTACTCGACGGCGATCGCCGCTGCGGCCAGCCGGGCGGTGTCGGGGTGGTCGGCGGCGACGGCGGCGATGGCCTCGCCGTGGTGGCGCACGAGTTCGGAGGCGAACACGGGGCGGTCGACGACCCGGCGGCCGTACGACCCGTCGCCGGGGATGTCCTCGTGCGTGACGACCGCGCGTACACCGGGCATGCCGGCCGCGGCCGTCGTGTCGATCGACAGGATGCGGGCGTGCGGGTGCGGGGAACGCAGCACCGCGGCCCACAGCAGCCCCTCGGCCCAGAGGTCGGCCGCGTACGGGAAGGTGCCCTCGGTCTTGGCGCGGGCGTCGGCCGGCGGCAGCGAGGTGCCGAGTCCGAGCGCGGGCAGCTCCTGGTCCGGGGCGGGGCCCTCGGGCGGCACCGTCGTGTGCGTGGTGCTGGTCGCGGTGGCTGCGTCGCTGGTCACGCCGCCTCCTTGTCGTTCGCTCCGCTGCGGCGGCTGGTGGTGGTGGTGGTGGGGATGACCGGTGGTGCGGGGGACGGCGCGGTGTTCACCGGACGTCTCCCTCGTGTGCCTGGACGCTGCCCGCGCCGGGGGCGGCCTGGTGCGGGATGCGCGGTTCGGCGCCGTCCGGGGCGGTGGCCGCGGCCTCGGCGGTCGCCTCCCGGCCGGCGACGACGTCGCGTACGGCGTCGAGCACGCCCCGGTAGCCGGAACAGCGGCAGAGGTTGCCGCACAGGGCCTGCCGGGTCTCCAGCTCGCTGGGGGCGTGGTTGCCCTCCAGGAGGTCGTGCACGGTCATGGCCATCCCGGGGATGCAGAAGCCGCACTGGACGGCCCCGCAGTCGGCCAGGGCCCGCTGCACGTCGGACGGTTCGCCGTCGACCGCGAGGCCCTCGACGGTACGGACCTCGCTGCCCGCCGTCGTGGCGGCGGGCACCAGGCAGGAGGCCACGAGGCGGCCGTCGACCTGGACGTTGCAGGCTCCGCACTCGCCCTGGGAGCAGCCGTCCTTGGCCCCGGCGAGGCCGAGGCGTTCCCGGAGCACGTACAGGAGCGACTCGCCGATCCACGCGTCGCTCACCGGGCGGTCCACGCCGTTCACGTGGAGGACGTACGAGGCGGAAGGGTGCTCGCTCGGCCCGGCCGGAGGTGCGGCCGTCGCGGCCTCCTCCGGGAGGGCGGGGGCCGCGGGCGCGTCGCCGTCCGCCGCCGGCGGCTCAGCCGCGGGTGCCGGTGTCTCGGAAGCGGGTGCCGGTGTCTCGGGAGCGGGGCCCTCGCGGGGCGCCTCCGGGGCCTCCACGGCCCCGTGCGGCTCACCGGCGGCCTCGGCGGCGACCGCGGCCGCCTCCGGGGCCTGTTCGGGCTCCGAGGGCTCATCCAGGGCCTCCTCCGAGGCCTCCTCCAGGGCGGTCCCGGGCGCGGTCGCGTGCTCCTGGGGCTCCCGGGGCTCCTGCGTCGCCCAGGGGGCGGGGGCTCCGCCCGGCAGCGTGGCCGGGGGCGTGTCCGCGTACCACTGGGAAGCCATCGCCGAGGCCGCGAACTCGCCGGACTCGTCCGGGAGGTCGCCGTTCGCCACCGGGATCGTCCACTGGCCGGTGTGGCCGGCGGGCTCGGGGACCGGCTCGGGCTCCGGGGGGACCGGCTCGGTGAAGTTCCACTGGGCCGTCGTGGACGACGTCTGCGCGTACTGCGACGTGTCCGGGTACGGCTGCTGGTACGGATCCTGCTGCTGGTTCGGGTCCGGCCAGTGCACGGCGTCCGGGGTGGCGTCCGCCTCCGCGGGACCGGCCGCCGCCCGCTCCTGCTGGCTCTGCGTCTGCACGACCCAGCTGCCCGTCGCCGCGGGGTCGAGCCCTGCGGCAGGCGTCAGCGGCAGGATCATCGGCGGCACGTAGCTGTGGCCGGGGGCGGCCAGCGGGTCGTTCCCGAGGGCGGCCAAGTCCTCGGGGGGCAGGTGGACGAAGGCGGTCGCCTCGGCGTCGTACTCACCACTGTGCGGCGTCGGCTGCCAGCCGGCGTACGGGTCGGGCTGCCCGTGCTGCTGCTCGGGGTTCTCTTCATTGCTCACGACAGTGCCCTCCCCAGTGCGCGTCGGGCGAGCGCGGCGACCGTGCGCCGCAGGTGCAGGACGGCGGGCGACAGCGGAGGTGCCTCTCCCCCGTCGTCCGGTGGTGCCTGGTCCGGGATGCAGGCCGCCGCGACGTACTCGCCGAACGCGGCCAGCGCGTCGGGGGCCAGCCCCCTCTCGCCGTCCCAGTCGATCAGGGAGGCGATCCAGCGTTCGGCCTCCAGGGGCCGAAGGGGCATCGGGGCGATCGCGCCGACCGCGCAGCGCACGCCGCGCCGGGCCGGGTCCAGGACGATCGCGACGGAGGCGGCGGCGCGGCCGGGGCCGGTGCGGCCGGTCGCCTTGAGGAAGACCTGGGGGGCGTGCAGCAGCGGCACGCGGACGAAGCCGATCAGCTCGGCGGGCTCGAGCATCTCGCGGCCCGCGAGCAGGTGCGACACGGGGATCTCCCGGCGGGAGCCCCCGGTGCCGGCGATCACGAGCTCGGCCTCCAGCGCGGCCAGGACCGGCAGGGCGTCGCCGGTCGGGGCGGCGGTGGCGATGTTGCCGCCGAGCGTCCCGGCGTTACGGATCTGGGGCGGGCCGGCGGCCCTGGCGGAGGCGGCCAGCGCGGGGATGAGCGCGGCGAAGTCGGGCCGTCCCATGCGCGCGTGGGTGAGGCCGGCTCCGAGCAGGGCGTGGCCGTCCTGGTAGTGCCAGCCGCGCAGCTCGCTGATCCGGCTCAGCCCGACGAGTCCCGAGGGGCGCAGGAGTCCCTTGTTGACGGCCGCCATGAGGTCCGTGCCACCGGCCACGGGAACGGCTGCGGGCATGGCGCCTAGAGCCGCCACGGCCTCGTCGAGCGAGGCCGGCAGCGTCACCGACTGCGTCGCCTGCGGTGCGTGCGTGGTCAACCCAGCTGCCCCTTCCCGGTGTCCCGGCAGTCCCGCCTGTCCGCCGTACGGTACGTGCTCACGGCCGGGACGTGGCAACTCTGGCACATCTTCCGGGCTGTCCGACGCGAGGGTCCACGAAGGGTGTTTCCGTCCCCGACCAGGGGAAAAGTCGCCTTTGGCAGACCTTCTGCCCGGTGCACGAATTGCCACTCTTCAGCGAGTTCGTACGACTTATTCGGTTCCCCTGGCCGTCGCGTGCGCCGGCGGTCACACGGTCGGGGGCGGTCCCTCGATCGGGCGACCCAGGACGCCGGGCCGGCGTTGCCACGGCAGCGGTCCCGTGGGCGGCCGGTAGGCGACCCCCAGGGCGTCGAGCCGGGCGTAGTGCGTGTCCATCCTGCGTTCGAACCCGGCGAAGTCCCGCTCAGCGGAGGCCGGGAGCGGTGACCAGGCGACCTCGGCGAAGGCGGCGAGCCTCGGGAACACCTGGTAGTCGACGCGGTCCCGGTTCTGCATGACCTCGGTCCAGACGTTGGCCTGGGTTCCCATGATGTGTCCGGCCGCCTCCTCGGAGAGGCCGGTGGGCACGGGTTCGAAGCGGTAGACGTCCTCCAGGGTGCGGATGTACCCGATGGGCATCGGCTCGTCGGGACCGCCGTCCTGACGGTAGTCCAGGTACACCTGCTGCACGGGGCACATCACGACGTCGTGCCCGGCCTCGGCGGCGGCGATCCCGCCCGCGTACCCCTGCCACGACGTCACGGCCGCACCCTCGGCGAGGCCGCCCTCCAGGATCTCGTCCCAGCCGATGAGGCGGCGGCCCCGGGCGGTGAGCCAGCGGTCGAAGTGGCGGATGAACCAGGACTGGAGCTCGTCCTCGTCGGCCAGCCCGGCTTCGGCCATGCGGGCCTGCGCCGTCGGTGACGCCTTCCACTGGTCCTTGGGGCATTCGTCACCGCCGATGTGGACGAACGGCGAGGTGTCGGCCGGGAAGAGGTCGAGCAGTTCTTCGAGGACCCCTTCGAAGAAGCGCAGGGTGTTGTCAGTGGGGGCGAGTACGTTCGGATTGACTCCCCAGGTGTCCCACACGGAAAGCGCGGAGGTGTCGATGACGTCGGTGTTGCCCAGCTCCGGATACGCGCTGATGGCTGCCTGCGAGTGGCCCGGGATGTCGATCTCCGGGACGACCCGGATATGCCGCTCGGCGGCGTAGGCGACGATTTCGCGGATGTCGTCCTGCGTGTAGTAGCCGCCGTGCGGGGTCTCGTCCCACAACTCGGAGGCGCGGTGGCCGTATTTGGTGCGTGCGCGCCAGGCGCCGGACTCCGTGAGCCGGGGGTAGCGCTTGATCTCGACGCGCCATCCCTGGTCGTCGGTGAGGTGGAAGTGGAAGACGTTCAGTTTGTGGGCGGCCAGCAGGTCGAGCATGCGCAGCACGCCGTCCTTCGGCATGAAGTGCCGTGCCACGTCCAGCATCAGACCGCGCCATCCGAAGCGCGGGCCGTCCTCGATCTCCGTGAGCGGGACACGCCGTTCGGCGCCGGGATTCACCGGTGCCCGGCGGAACGCCTCGGGGCCGAGGAGCTGACGGAGGGTCTGCGCCCCCCAGAAGACGCCGGCGGCGCTGCCGCCGACGATCCGTACGCCCCGGACGGGCTCCACGTCCAGCCGGTAGGCCTCGGGCTCCAGGGCGGGATCGACGCTCAGCTCGATGCTGTTCGCGCTGCTCACGGGGGCCGGGGCGAGCGGCAGGCCGAAGGACGCCCCGAGCGTGGTGCGCAGCCAGCGTTCCGTGCCCTCCGTGCCGGGGGCGGCCCTGAGGGTCGTGGCTCCGTCGAGGAGGAATCCGCCGCTGCCGTCGCCGTTGGTGCGTACCGGCGCGGGAATCAGGTGGTGCATGTCAGTCCTTCACCGCTCCGCCGAGTCCGGAGACCAGGCGCCGCTGTACGAGGACGAAGAAGACCAGTACGGGAACGGTCATCACCGTCGAGGCGGCCATGATCCCTCCCCAGTCGTTCTCGTCGGGTTTGAAGAAGACCAGCAACGCCATGGGGAGCGTCGACTGGGAGGTGTCGCTGATGATGAACGACTTCGCGAACAGGAAGTCGTTCCAGGTCGATATGAAGGAGAAGACGCTGGTCGCCACGAGGCCGGGGAAGACGAGCGGGAAGAGGATCTGCCACAGGAAGCGCGTGCGGCTCGCGCCGTCGATGTAGGCGGCCTCCTCCAATGCGTCCGGGACGGCCTTGACGAAACCGCGCAGCATCCAGATCGCGAACGGCAGCGAGAAGGCGAGGTGCGGCAGGATCAGCGATCCCAGAGTGTTCAGCTGGCCGAAGTCCCGCATCAGGAAGAACAGCGGGATGGTCAGCGCCTCGACCGGCACCATCTGCGCCACGAGGAACATGATCAGCAGCGTCGTGCGGAACCTGAAGCGGAATCGGGTCACGGCCGTCGCGGCGAGGAAGGCGATCAGTGCGGAGGCGATGACGACGGTGCCGGCGACGACGAGGCTGTTCAGGAAGTAGCGGCCGAAATCCTGCTGTTCGAAGACCCGGCGGAACGAGTCGAGGGACGGGGCCAGGGTCCAGGGGCGCGCCTCGGTGGACTGGATCTCACCCGCGGGCTTGAAGGCGGAGAGCACCATCCAGTACAGCGGGAAGGCGACCACGGCGGCGACGGCGAGGGCCGCCGCCTCCGCGGCGAGCCTCCCCGGCCGGCGCACACGCAGCAGCGAGCGGGCACCGGCGGTCCTTCCCCGGCCTGCGGGCCCTCCCCGGCTGACGGTTCGCACCCGGCTCACAGTTCCTCCCCCTGGCGCCTCACCAGGCGCAGATAGACCAGCGTGACGGCCAGCAGGATCACCAGCATCACGACGCCGATGGCCGAGCCGAGGCTGTACTGCGACGACGCGAACGCCTTCTGGTACGCGTACACGTTGAGCACGAGGTTCTGGCCGGCGATGCCTCCCTCGTTGGTCATGACGTAGATCTGGGTGAAGACCTTGAAGTCCCAGATGACCGACTGGATGGTGACGACGATCAGGATCGGCCGCAGCATCGGCGCCATGACCGACCGCCAGATCCGCCACTGCGAGGCGCCGTCCAGCGAGGCCGCCTCCAGCACCTCGGCGGGGATCGCGCGGATGCCCGCGTACACGGTCACCATCACGAACGGGAAGGAGCACCAGAGGACTTCGAGGAGTACCAGGGCGAAGGCGCTGTAGCGGCCGTACGTCCAGGAGAAGTCGCCCAGGCCCAGCACCCTGTTGACCGGGCCGAAGTCCGGATCGAAGAGGAAGACCCAGACGGTCGATCCGGTGATCGCCGGTGTCGCCCAGGCTCCGAGCGCGGCCATCATCAGGGCGAGCCGCGGCACGGCGCGGATCCGGGTCAGCAGGACGGCCAGGGCGCAGCCGACGAACAGGGTGGCGAGCACGCAGGCCGTGGCGAAGAGCACGGTCGCGAGCAGCACCTGCCAGAACTGGCTGTCGCCGAAGAGCGTGGCGTAGTTGCCGAAGCCCTGGAAGGTGGTGGGTTCCCCACCGCTGACCTGGGCCTGGGTGTACTCCAGGAAGGAGATCAGGCCCAGCTGGTAGATCGGGTAGACGAGGAGTCCGCCGAGCAGGACCAGCGCGGGCAGCAGGTAGAGCCAGGGGGTCCAGCCGGAGCGCCGCGCGGGCGATGCCGGGCGGCGCCGGGGCGTGCGGGCGGGTGCCCCGCTCGCCCCGGGCCTTCCGGGGGCCTTGTGGAGGGTGGTGTCCGCGGTCATCGTCAGCCCGCTTCGGCGAACGCCGTGTCCATCTTCTTCGCCGCGTCGTCCGAGGCGGCAGCCACGTCCTTACGGCCGCTGACGATCTCCTGGAACATGGTCGGCAGGACCAGCGAGGCGTCGATCTGGCCCCAGGCCGGTGAGGCCGGGACGAACTTGGCGCCCGCGCCGAGCGTGTCGACGAAGGGGCCGACGAAGGGCTCCTTCTCCGCGGCGGTGCCCAGCACGTCCGTGTACGTCGGCAGCCAGCCCATGGCGTCGAACATCTTCGCCTGCGTCTTCTTGCCGGTCAGCGACTTCATGAGGTCGACCGCGAGGGTGCGGTGCGAACTGCTCTTGAGGACGCCGATGTTGTTGCCGCCGGCGAAGGCCGGGGCGATCGAGTCCTTCTTCACGCCGGGGAGCGGCACGACGGCGTACTTGCCCTTCACGGTGCCCGCCTCGACGGCGGCGTGGCTGAAGTCGCCGCCGATCGCCATGGCCGCCTTGCCGGAAGCGAAGGCGGTGACGGTGGCGTTTCCGCCCATGGCCGCGCACTTGGCCGCCGGGCAGTTGTCGTCACCGAAGAGCGAGGTGTAGGCCTCGATGCCCTTGCGGGCCTTCTCACTGTTGATGGCGGACCGGTAGGTCACCCCGGTCTCGTCGGCGAGTTCGCCGCCCTGCGCCCAGATGAAGGGCATCGCGCCGTAGGTGTACGCGCCGCCGACCGCGAGGCCGTAGAGGTCAGGCTTCTCCTGGTGGATCTTCTTCGCGGTGGAGATCAGCTCGTCCTGGGTCTTCGGCGGCTCGATGCCGAGGTCGTCGAAGACGTCGGTCCGGTAGTACAGCGCCCGTACGCCGACGAAGAGCGGAGCCCCGTAGACCTGGCCGTCCACCGTCACGGACTGCTTGGCGGTCGGATCGGTGTCCTTGGCCTCGTCCCAGGCGGCGAACTCCTTGCTGATGTCGGCCAGCCCGCCGTCCTTCACGTATCCGGCGGTGTCGGTGTTGCCGTACTCGATGAGGTCGGGGGCGCTCTTCGGGTCGTTGAAGGCGGCCTTGATGCGCTGGGCCCGGGTGTCGACGGGTATGTACTCGACCTCCACCTCGGCCCCCTCGTGGGTCTTCTCGAAGTCGGCGACCGCTGCGTCGACGACCTTCTCCTTGGGCTTGTTGCCGACCTCCTGGAAGAGCCAGACGCGGAGCGTTCCGCTCTTCTTGTCACCCTCGGCGCTGGTGTCGGAGGTCTGCGGCGCGCAGGCGGTGGCGGTGAGGCCGGCCAGCACAAGGGCCGCGGCCGGAGCGGCAATTCGAGCAGAAAGCTTCATCCGGAACCCCTACCGGTCAATCGTTGCATTCCATGCAACGCGCGTTTCGTTCTGCACAACTTGCAGGAGACTAAGGGCGCGTCCGCACGCCGACAAGTGGTCTCTACCACTCTGTGACCACGGGGTGCAGTCCGTGCAACGCACGCCCCGACCGGTCCGTCGCGCACGGGGCGGCCCGTGGGGCCCCCGGGCATGCGAACGGCCCCCGGGGCACGCGTCTCCGCGCGCCCCGGGGGCCGGGGTCAGGTACGAAAAGGAAGAAAAAGGGATAAGAGGCCGGGCCGGCTACTTCTTGCCGCTGTCCTTGCCGCCCTTGCCCTTGTCCTTGTCGCCGCCGGCGCCCATGGACTCGTAGATCTCCTTGCACATGGGACAGACCGGATACTTCTTGGGGTCGCGCCCCGGGACCCAGACCTTGCCGCACAGCGCCACCACGGGAGTGCCCTCGAGGGCGCTCGCCATGATCTTGTCCTTCTGGACGTAATGGGCGTAGCGCTCGTGGTCGCCGTCGCCGTTCGACACCTGCGGCGCCGGCTCCACGAGGGTCCCCGTACCTGCCCCGCGCTCGGGCTCAAGAGTGCTCATAACTGCCAAGCGTACTGAAAGCTCCGTGCATCAGTTCAGCGAAGGGTCGTCCGGATACGTCGCGATCATCGCCAGCTCGCTGCGCTGCCGACGCAGAACCGCACGCCAGAGGTTCTCCGGGCGCGGCGACGAGACGTCGCCGGGCTCCGACTCCACGACGTACCAGGCGCCGTCGGTCAGCTCCGTCTCCAGCTGGCCGGGCCCCCAGCCCGCGTATCCGGCGAAGATCCGCAGCGAACCCAGCGCCGCCGCGAGCAGCTCCGGCGGGGCCTCCAGGTCCACGAGGCCGATCGCCCCGTGCACCCGGCGCCAGCCCAGGGGCCCCTCGTCACCGGGGATCACGGCCACGCCGAGCGCCGAGTCCAGGGAGACCGGACCGCCCTGGAAGACCACGTCCGGCTCGCCGGTCAGGCCGGCCCAGGACGCCAGGATGTCCCCGACGCCGACCGGGGTCGGGCGGTTCAGGACCACGCCGAGCGAGCCCTCCTCGTCGTGGTCGAGGAGCAGCACCACCGCACGGTCGAAATTCGGGTCCGCAAGGGCGGGTGCGGCCACGAGCAGCCGTCCTGTGAGCGAGGACACCTCCGTCATGGCACAGATGATCCCGCATCTTCGCCCCCGGCGGGGACCAAGTGCCCCGTCCGTTGCCGGACGGTGCCCGTCCGCAGCTCAGGGCGCACGGGCGCCGCACGGGCGCACGGGGAGCGCACGCGCGAGGAGGGGCCGGCGGGCCCGGAGGGGCGGTCACCCTCCGCGAGGCATGCGGAGCAGAACGTGTTGTGGCGTATTCATGACGTCCGTATGCCCCCCGGTGCCTTACAGAAGGGGGGCGGAAGCCCATTACCCTTTTGATGGCCCCCTGCCCGACCACTCCGGAACGCGAGATACATGACCGGCACAGACGATGTCCTGCTTGTCCACGGCGGCACCCCGCTGGAGGGCGAGATCCGCGTCCGAGGCGCCAAGAACCTGGTGCCGAAGGCAATGGTCGCCGCGCTGCTCGGCAGCGGGCCCAGCCGGCTCCGCAACGTGCCCGACATCCGCGATGTGCGGGTGGTCCGGGGGCTGCTGCAGCTGCACGGCGTGACCGTCCGTCCCGGCGACGAGCCGGGCGAACTCATCCTCGACCCGTCGCACGTCGAGAGCGCGAACGTCGCCGACATCGACGCCCACGCGGGCTCGTCGCGCATCCCGATCCTCTTCTGCGGCCCGCTGCTGCACCGGCTGGGCCACGCCTTCATCCCCGGCCTGGGCGGCTGCGACATCGGCGGCCGGCCGATCGACTTCCACTTCGAGGTGCTCCGCCAGTTCGGCGCGACCATCGAGAAGCGGGCGGACGGCCAGTACCTGGAGGCCCCGCAGCGGCTGCGGGGCACGAAGATCCGGCTGCCCTACCCGTCGGTGGGCTCCACCGAGCAGGTGCTGCTGACCGCCGTCCTCGCCGAGGGCGTCACCGAGCTGTCCAACGCGGCCGTCGAGCCGGAGATCGAGGACCTCATCTGCGTACTGCAGAAGATGGGCGCGATCATCTCCATGGACACCGACCGGACCATCCGGATCACGGGTGTCGACAGGCTCGACGGTTACACCCACCGGGCGATCCCGGACCGCCTGGAGGCCGCCTCCTGGGCGTCCGCCGCGCTGGCGACCGAGGGCAACATCTACGTGCGCGGCGCCCAGCAGCGCTCGATGATGACCTTCCTCAACACCTTCCGCCGTGTCGGGGGTGCCTTCGAGATCGACGACGAGGGCATCCGCTTCTGGCACCCGGGCGGCGCGCTGAACGCCATCGCCCTGGAGACGGACGTGCATCCCGGCTTCCAGACCGACTGGCAGCAGCCGCTCGTGGTGGCCCTCACCCAGGCCACCGGCCTGTCGATCGTCCACGAGACGGTCTACGAGTCCCGGCTCGGCTTCACCTCGGCGCTCAACCAGATGGGTGCGCACATCCAGCTCTACCGCGAGTGCCTCGGGGGCTCCGACTGCCGCTTCGGGCAGCGGAACTTCCTGCACTCGGCGGTCGTGTCCGGGCCGACGAAGCTCCAGGGCGCGGATCTGGTCATCCCCGACCTGCGCGGCGGGTTCTCGTACCTGATCGCCGCGCTGGCGGCCCAGGGCACGTCCCGGGTACACGGGATCGACCTGATCAACCGCGGCTACGAGAACTTCATGGACAAGCTGGAGAAGCTCGGCGCCAAGGTCGAGCTGCCGGGTGGCTCACTCGTCTGAGAGACCCTCCGGACGCGCTCCGGCGCGCACAGTGCTGCCGCACACAGCATTGCGCACCCGCGCACCACAGTCCGCCGCCCCGGCCCCCTTCGAGGGACCGGGGCGGCGGGCTTTTCCCGTCCGGAGCCGCGTTCCCGTCCGGGACCCTGAGGCCTGAAACGCCGCCCCCGGTTCCCCGCCTTCGGCCCCGCCGCCCGCCACTCATCCGTGCAGGCGCCGCAGAACGCCCGTACAGGGCCGAACGAGGCACGCGGCCCTCCCGGGGCCCACCGGGGGGTGCCGGAGGCCCGCAGCCCGGCTCACAGCGCCCGCACGGGCGGTGTGCGCGGAGGCGAAGAGTCCGCTGCCGGTTCCCGGGTACGCCGAAGGGCGGCCGTCCCGGTCAGGACGGCCGCCCTTCTTGGTGCCTTGAGGCCTTACTTGCCCTTGGCGGCTTCCTTGAGCTTCGAGCCCGCGGAGACCTTCACGCTGTAGCCGGCCGGGATGTTGATCGGGTCGCCGGTCTGCGGGTTACGAGCGGTGCGAGCGGCACGGTGGGTGCGCTCGAAGGTCAGGAAGCCGGGGATGGTGACCTTCTCGTCGCCCTTGGCGACGATCTCGCCGACGGTCTCGGCGAGGGCGGCCAGAACGGCGTCGGCGTCCTTGCGGGTCACCTCGGCACGGTCGGCCAGGGCGGCCACCAGCTCACTGCGGTTCATGTTTGTACTCCCGTGTTCTTCTTGCCTGTGAGGCGTGAGATCGAAGCCGATGCTGCCAGGGCCCTCTGACAGTCCCCGGACCCGGGTCTGATGTCAGACCCTCGCGCCCGAATACGCATCCTGCCCCCACCTGCGGCGCTAACGCCAATCCGGAACCACTCGACGTCACACGAAAAGCACCACCGAATGCCTGTGATGACGTTCCGTCGACTTGTTGGAGCGGTCCGCAGCGGATGCCGGGCCGGTGGGTCTCGCTGCCCGCCCACCCTAAAGGGGCGTTTGGGACGCCGCGACCCGCGACGCGCCGGACGGGGCACCCGGACGTGAGCTACGGCACCGTCCGCGGGAGCCGTGGCCGACCCCCGCGGACGGCGTGTGGCGGGGCCGTCCTGACAGCGGGTCCTACGCCGGGTCGCCCGCGGCCTCGGCGACTCCGGCCGCCTTGGCGGCCTCCCTGACGGCGCCCGCGACGGCACCCGCGACCTTGTCGTTGAAGACCGACGGGATGATGTAGTTCGCGTTCACCTCGTCCTCCGCGACGACGTCGGCGAGGGCGCGCGCGGCGGCGAGCATCATCTCCGTGTTGACGGTGCGGGACTGTGCGTCCAGCAGGCCGCGGAAGACACCCGGGAAGACCAGCACGTTGTTGATCTGGTTCGGGAAGTCGGAGCGCCCGGTGGCGACAACGGCCGCCGTCTCACGGGCGATTGCCGGCTCCACCTCGGGGTCCGGGTTCGCGAGCGCGAACACGATGGCGCCCTCCGCCATGGCTGCCACGTCGGCGCCGTCCAGGACGTTGGGGGCGGAGACACCGATGAAGACGTCGGCGCCGACGACGGCCTCCTTGAGGGTGCCCGAGACGCCCTCGGGGTTGGTGTTGTCGGCGATCCAGCGCAGCGGGGAGTCCGGGGTGGCGTCCACCAGGTCCTCGCGGCCGGCGTGCACCACTCCGTGGATGTCGGCGACGACCGTGTGCTTGACGCCCGCGGCGATCAGCAGCTTCAGGATGGCCGTACCGGCCGCTCCGGCGCCGGACATGACGACCCGTACGTCACCGATCCCCTTGCCCACCACGCGCAGCGCGTTGGTCAGCGCGGCCAGGACGACGATCGCGGTGCCGTGCTGGTCGTCGTGGAAGACGGGGATGTCCAGGGCCTCCCGCAGCCGCGCCTCGATCTCGAAGCAGCGGGGTGCGGAGATGTCCTCCAGGTTGATGCCCGCGAAGCCGGGCGCGATCGCCTTGACGATGGAGACGATCTCATCGGTGTCCTGCGTGTCCAGGCAGATCGGCCAGGCGTCGATACCGGCGAAGCGCTTGAAGAGGGCCGCCTTGCCCTCCATCACGGGGAGCGAGGCCATCGGGCCGATGTTGCCGAGGCCGAGCACCGCCGAGCCGTCCGTGACCACCGCGACGGAATTGCGCTTGATGGTCAGGCGGCGGGCGTCCTCGGGGTTCTCGGCGATCGCCATGCAGACCCGCGCCACACCGGGGGTGTAGATCATCGAGAGGTCGTCACGGTTGCGGATGGGGTGCTTGGACGCCATCTCGATCTTGCCGCCGAGGTGCATCAGGAACGTGCGGTCGGAGACCTTGCCGAGGACGACGCCCTCGATGCCGCGCAGCCCTTCGACGATCTCGTCCGCGTGCGAGGTCGAGGAGGCCGCGATCGTGACGTCGATCCGGAGCTTCTCGTGGCCGGAAGCGGTCACGTCGAGGCCGGTGACCGAGCCGCCGGAGGACTCCACGGCCGTGGTGAGGTGGGAGACCGCTGTGCCGCTCGCGGGCACCTCCAGCCTGACCGTCATCGAGTACGAGACGCTGGGCGCCGTTGCCATGGCCGAGTCCTTCGCTTTCCTGAGCTTCGTTGCCGCACGCAGACGGGGCACAGCCCCGTACGTGCGTTCCGATCGTCGCACCTACCGGCCGGTAGCAGGTAATGACTGCCACCTTTCGGAAACTTTTTTCCACCATACGAGAAGTGGCCGTTCCGCGTAACCCCAGCCGGGCTGTGAAACGCGTGGGGGGTGTCGGCCACCCCCGAAAACAGAAACAGACCCGCGCCACCGTCAGGTGACGCGGGTCTGTCTTCTTCACTTAGGTGGCACCGGCCCGCCATGCTCGCCTCGCGGCAAGTGGTCGCTCGTAGCGACGAAGGTTGGGCCCGGGGGCTTGGATCGAACCGGTGCCGACACCAGGCTAACAAACACCCCGGAGAAGTGATTCCTGCGCGACGTGTTGACTCGGAAAAGAACTCCGCGCGCGGGCACCGGCCGCCCCCTGTCAGTCCCTCAGAAGGTCCGGGACACCGTCCTCGTCCGGCATGTCACGCTCCCCGGAGACGACGGTGAGCTGCTGCGTCGCACGGGTGAGTGCCACGTACAGCACCCGCAGTCCCGCCGGGGACTCGTCGGCGATCTCCGCGGGAGAGACGACCACCGTGGCGTCGTACTCCAGGCCCTTCGCCTCCAGACTGCCCAGGGCCACGACCCGCTCGCCGAGCTCCTGCAGCCAGGCGCGGGCCTCCGTGCGCCGGTTCATCGCGACGACCACGCCGACGGTGCCGTCCACTTGTGCGAGCAGCCTGCGGGCCTCCTCGCGGACCGTCGAGGCGAGGTCCCCGTCCCGCACGGTCTCGAAGCGCGGCTCGACACCCGTCGAGCGGACCGCGGCCGGGGACTCCATCCCCGGCATGGCCAGCGCGAGCACCTTCGCCGCGAGCTCGGCGATCTCCGCCGGGTTGCGATAGTTCACGGTCAGGGTGAAGTGGCGCCGCGGCCGGTTGCCGAGCGCCTCGTCACGGGCGGCGGCGGCCTCGTCCGGGTCCGACCACGAGGACTGCGCGGCGTCCCCGACGATCGTCCAGGTGGCGTGCCTGCCCCGGCGGCCGACCATCCGCCACTGCATCGGCGTCAGGTCCTGCGCCTCGTCGACGATGACGTGGGCGTACTCGGTACGCTCCGCCGCCAGCCGCTCGGCCCGTTCGCGCTGCGTCTCCTCGCGCTGCGGCATCAGCTCCTCCAGCCCCGTGAGCTGGTCCAGCGGGTCGGCCTCCCGCTTCCGCTTCGGACGCGCCGGGGTCCCCAGGAGCGTGTGCAGCTCGTCCAGGAGCGCCACGTCGTGGACGGAGAGCGGCCCCTTGCCGTCCCCGTCCAGCCGTCTCAGCGACCGGGCGAGGCGGCGCACCTCCCCCTGGTTCAGGATCCGGCGCGCCCATCTGTTCAGCCGCCGCTCGTCGGAGAGCGCGGCCAGCACCTGGCGAGGGGTGAGTTCCGGCCACCAGGCGTTCAGGAAGGTGAGGAACGGGGTCTCGGTGGACACGTCCTCGTCGAACGAGGAACGCAGCTCCGCGACCAGCTCGGGGTCGGTGTAGCGGCCCCTGCCCGACGACTTGTTCCACAGGGCGTCCAGGAGCAGTTTGCGGGCGCGCGGGCGCAGCATGTTGACGGGCGCCGTGCCGCCGAGGACGTTGTGCCGGATCCGCCGGAGCTCGTCGGCCTCGAGTTCGACGCGGGCGCCGAAGGCCACCACCCTCAGCCGGGTGGGGGTACCCGCCTCCGCCGGGGCCTCTCCGAACTCCAGCTGCCCCTCCTGGGGGGCCTGCTTGGGCGCGAACTGCTCCAGCGCCCCGCGGGAAGCCTTGCGCAGCACGTGGAGCATCCGGGACGAGCCCTTGATCCGGGCGACGGCGGGCTCGTCGTACGTGGTCGCTCCCTCCACCCCCGCGGCCTCGTCGGAGAGTGAGCCGACCGCCCGGATCGCGACCTGGCCCTCCTCGCCCAGCGAGGGCAGGACCCCTTCGGTGTAGGCGACCAGGAGCGGGGTCGGCGAGACGACGAGGATGCCGCCGGCGTACCGCCGCCGGTCCTGGTAGAGCAGGTACGCGGCCCTGTGCAGGGCCACCGCCGTCTTGCCGGTGCCGGGACCTCCGGAGACCTCCGTGACGGAGGCGGCGGGAGCGCGGATCACCAGGTCCTGCTCGGCCTGGATCGACGAGACGATGTCCCGCATGGTGTGGCTGCGGGCCTGGCCCAGGGCGGCCATCAGGGCACCGTCGCCGATGACGGGCAGCTTGTCGCCGCCCAGGGAGGCGGTCAGCTCCGGGCGCATGAGGTCGTCCTCGACCCCGAGGACCTTGCGGCCCTTGGAGCGGATGACCCTGCGGCGCACGACCCTGCCGGGCTCCTTGGGTGTCGAGCGGTAGAACGGCGCGGCGGCCGGGGCGCGCCAGTCGATCACCAGCGGCGCGTAGTCGGAGTCGAGTACTCCTATGCGGCCGATGTGGAGCGTCTCCGCGATCTCGGCGGTGCTGTCCTCCCCCACCGCGTCGTCGGCCGCCTCCACGGAGGTGAAGGCGCCGTCCGGGCCGCGCTCACCGTCCTTGCCCCGCAGCAGGTCGATCCGCCCGAAGAGGAAGTCCTCGAACTCGTTGTTCAGCCGGTTGAGGTGGACCCCGGCCCGGAAGACCTGGGCGTCCCTTTCGGCGAGCGCCCCGGGGGTGCCCACCTGGCCCCGTTTACTGGCGTCCTGCATGAGGAATTCCGCCTCGTCGATCTTCTCCTCGAGACGGTGGTAGACCCGGTCCAGATGTTCTTGTTCGACACCGATTTCCCGGTCCCGCAACGAATCGACAGCGGCATCCTGCGCGGCCACCGAGGCCCCCTTCTGACGTGCATCGAGCAGCCGTCAACCGTACGCGAAAGGGGGCCCCCGGCGCACCTGCCGCCCGGGTCGCGTTTACGCGTCGATCTCCACGAGCCTCTCGCCGTCGAAGGTGCGGACCTCGAAGTGGTCGATGTCCCCGCGCGCCATCGCCGCGCCGCCGTGCACGTAGAGCGGGCGCGCCGCGCTCCCGTGGGTGGAGCCCTCGATCCCGTACCCCCACTTCGGCACGGACCAGGAGGTGACGACCTCCTCCTCGCCGCTCCTGGACACGGCGACGAGACTGCACTTCTGCGGGCCCTTGACGTTCTTCAGCTCCAGGACCGTGTGCGTGCCCCAGGCCTTGGGCTCCATGCCGACCGTGGCGTCGACCCGGGTGACGGGATCGGTCGCCCGCACCTTCTCCGGCATGTGGTGGAAGAAGGCGTCCTCGGCGGGGCTCGTGGGATGCGGGTCGGCCGCCTCGACCTGCCGTCCCGGGTCGTCGCCGGCCGTGGCGGTGACCGCGACCACCGGGCCGCCGATCACGAGGACCGCCGCGGCCGCGATCAGGAACCGGGTCCGCCTGCGGCGCTGCGACCGCTTCCGCGCGACCTCGTCGACCAGACCGTCCAGCAGCCGGGGCGCGGGGCGTTCCGGGACGTGCGGGACGGGGCGCGCGCCGGGGACGGCGGCCGGGGACTCCGCGAGCATGGCCAGCATGGGCTCCATGCCGGCGAATTCGTCGAGGTGAGCGGCGCACAGGGCGCATCCGGCCAGATGGGCCTCGAAGGCGCTCGCCTCGGCGTCGTCGAGGATGCCCAGGACGTAGGCGCCCGCGGCGTCGTGTCCGGGGCCCTCGGCGGGGAGGCCGAAGAGACTGTCCGGTCCGGAGGGCCCCGGGGGGCCCGACGGTCCGCGGGGACCGGCCGGCCGGGGCCCGAACGGCTGCCAATCACCGTCGCTCATGCCGTGATCCCCCTCTCTTCGAGTGCGAGCTTCATGGAACGGAGTGCGTAGAACACCCGGGACCGCACGGTCCCGCTGGGAATGCCGAGCACCTCTGCGGCCTCATTGACCGTACGGCCCCTGAAGTAGGTCTCGACCAATGCTTCCCGGTGGGCCGGGGTCAAATCGTCGAGGGCGTCCGAGAGGGTCATCAGCCACAGCGCCTTGTCGATCTCGTCCTCCGCGGGGATGACCTCCAGCGGCGACGGATCGACCTCGCGCGGCCGGGCCTGCCGGCTGCGGTGACCGTCGATGACGATGCGCCGGGCGACCGTCACCAGCCAGGGTCGGACGGAGCCGGTGGCCCGGTTGAGCGAACCGGCGTTCTTCCAGGCACGGATGAGCGTCTCCTGCACCACGTCCTCGGCCCGCTGGCGGTCACCCGCGACGAGCCGCAGTACGTAGGCCAGCAGCGGGCCGGCGTGCTCACGGTAGAGCGCCCGCATCAGCTCCTCGTCGGGAACGTCCGAAGGAGGGCGGGGCGGGGCACCGCGATGTCGAGCCCTGTGCGGACGGTCATCGGCCACGGCCGCATCCTTGCGCACCCGAACCTCCCGGTCGAGACCCTGTCGAACTCTGTGGCCATCGATACGGAAGCGGGCACCGGTTCATTCAACGAGAGCCCAACTTTCTTTCGCGGGTGAGGATTCAGGACCGTTCATGACGTTCATCGACTCCCGGCCCGGGCGGGTCACTGCACGGCCTTCACACGGCGCCGGTGCCGTGCCACCCGTTCCCTGTTGCCGCAGACCTCGCTGGAGCACCAGCGGCGCCGTCGCCCCCGCGAGGTGTCCAGGTAGAGCCGCCGGCAGGCGTCCCCCTCGCACCGGCGCAGCCCTGTCCGTGCGACCGGGTCCGTCAGCAGGTCCACCGCGTCCCGGGCCACCGCGGCGAGCAGCGCCCCGCACTCCGGGTCGGCGCTCAGGGCCCGTACGAGCACGCCTCCCTGCCCCCGCACGGCCCGCAGGCCGGGCGGGGCGCCCGCCGCGAGCTCGTTGACCCGTTCCAGGGCGTTGTCGGCGCCGGCGCCGCCCAGTTGAGCCGACATCAGCCGGCCGATGCCCGTGCGCAGCTGAAGGAAGCGCGCCACCCACGTGTCGTCCACGGCTGTCAGCGGCGTCCCGCGCGGGACCAGCCGCGAGGCCAGCAGCCAGTCGGCGAGACGTGCGGGGGAGTCGAGCTGTTCGCACGTGCCGGAGGTCTCCGCCCCCGTCGCCACCAGGTCCAGGCAGATGCGACCGGAGTCGAACCGCCGGCCGTACACGCCCGTGCCCGCCGTCATGAGCCCGTCACCGCCTCAGGGGTCGCCCAGGGGGAAGCCGCCTCCCAGAGTGCCCGCATCCGGCCCGGCCCGGAACCCCTCCCGCCGCCGTACCGGTTCCGCATGAGCGGGTTCGGCTGCCGGTCGGCCCGGAGGGGTGCCGGTCAGCCCTGTGGAGGGCCGTCGTGCAGGATCCGCTGGAACATGTGGTGGTCCTGCCACGCGCCGTCGATGTGGAGGTAGCGCGGCGCCGTGCCGTACCGCTCGAACCCGCACTTGGCCAGGACGCGCTGCGAGGCGACGTTGTCCAGGACCGTCCCGGCGGCGATCCGGTGCAGGCCGAGCCCGTCCCGTGCCAGCTCACAGACCCGGGTGACGGCGGCCGTGGCCAGCCCCCGGCCCGCCAGGTCCACGTCGATCCAGTAGCCGAGCCGGGCGTTGCGGAACGGCCCGCGTTCGATGGAGGCGAGGGTCACCGCCCCCACCACCCGGTCCTCCTCGTCGGCCAGCACCCAGGGCATCGCACGCCCCGCGTCCCGGTCGGCCAGCAGCCCGGTCAGCCGTAGGGCCTGGCCCTCGGGGGTGTAGAAGGCCTCGGGCCGCACGGGCTCCCAGTGCCGCATGTACGCGCGGCTGCGGGTCATGGTCACGGCGAAGGAAGCGGCGTCGTCGAGGGTCGCCGGCCGCAGCCGGACCCCTTCGGCCACGGCGTGCATGTCATTGATCATCCCCGCACCGTAGCGGCAGCTCAGGAACCGTCGTACTTGGTGTCCGCCGAGGGGTCCAGCGCCAGCCGGTAGCCGCGCTTGACGACCGTCTGGATCAGCCGCGGCACCCCGAGTGCCGTACGCAGCCGGGCCATCGCCGTCTCGACGGCGTGCTCGTCGGTACCGCTGCCGGGAAGCGCCCGCAGCAGATCGGCGCGGGAGACCACCCAGCCCGGCCTGCGGGCCAGCGTGTGCAGCAGGGCCATGCCCGCCGGAGGCACCGGGCGCAGGGCGCCGTCCACCAGTACGGCGTGGCCGCGGATCTCGACCAGGTGGCCGGCGACGGGCAGCGCCCGGGCGCGGGCGGGCAGCTGGGCGCAGAGCACCTGGACGAGCGGGCCCAGCCGGAAGCGCTCCGGCTGGACGGTGTCGATGCCCTTGGCCTGCAGGGGCAGCGCGGTGACCGGTCCCACGCAGGCGGTGACGACGTCGTGGCTCAGGGCCGACAGCACCTCCGGGAGGATGCCGCGGGCCTCCGCCCGGTTCAGGTAGGAGGCGGCGGCCGGAGCACTGGTGAAGGTGAGGGCGTCCAGACCGCGGGCGACCGTGACGTCGAGCATGCGGTCGAGCGGGGCGATGTCCTCCGGGGGCATCCACCGGTACACGGGCACGCCGACGACTTCGGCGCCCGCCGCCCGGAGCGACTCGACGAAGCCGGGCAGCGGTTCGCCGTGCAGCTGGAGGGCGATCCGGCGGCCCGACACGCCCTCGTCCAGCAGCCGGTCCAGGACTTCGGCCATCGACTCGGACTGGGGCGACCACTCCTCGGTGAGCCCGGCCGCGCGGATGGCGCCCTTGACCTTGGGGCCACGGGCGAGCAGCTCTATGCCGCGGAGCAGTTCGAGGAGCCGGTCACCGATGCCCCAGCCGTCGGCGGCCTCCACCCAGCCCCTGAAGCCGATGGCGGTCGTGGCGATCACCACGTCGGGGGCGTTGTCGATCAGCTGCTTGGTGGCGGCCAGGAGTTCGCTGTCGTCCGCGAGCGGCACGATCCGCAGGGCGGGCGCGTGCATGACCGCGGCGCCCCTGCGCGTGAGGAGCGTCCCGAGCTCCTCCGCGCGACGGGCTGCGGTCACCCCGACCGTGAAGCCCGCCAGGGGCCCGTGCTGTGCGTCGTCGTCGTGCATGGCGTGATACCCGGCTCTCGTCCCGCTGTTGCTCGATGATGCGGAGGACCGAGACTGTCAACCCTGCGTGACAGTCTCGGTTCACCTGTATTTCCCGCCCGTTACGTCCTGCGACGCGCTGTGGCCATCCTCACACCTCGGCGTAGCTGAGCTGGGGCTTCGCGGCCACCGCTTCGGTACGGCGAAGGTATACCGCCCACGTGAGGGTGAAGCAGACGGCGTAGAAGCCGAGGAAGCACCAGAAGGCGGCCGTGCCGGCGCCCGAGGTCGCGAAGGACTGACGGAACGCCAGGTTGATCGCGAGGCCGCCCAGCGCCCCGACCGCCCCGATGAGTCCCATGGCCGCGCCGGAGAGCCGTCGCCCGTAGGCCGCGGCCGCCTCGCCGTCCAGCCCCCTGGCGATCCCCTGGGCGTGGAAGATGCCGGGGATCATCTTGAAGGTGGACCCGTTGCCCAGGCCCGTCAGCACGAACAGGGCGATGAAGCCGATGAGGAACACCGCCAGCGACTCGATGCCGGAGGCGTAGACGACGACACCGGTCGCCGCCGCCATGCCCGCGAAGTTCCACAGGGTGATCCGCGCGCCGCCGTGGCGGTCGGCCAGCCAGCCGCCGACGGGCCTGATCAGGGAGCCGAGCAGCGGGCCGATGAAGGTGAGCGAGGCGGCCTGCAGCGGGGTCCGGCCGAACTGCGTCTGCAGGACGAGTCCGAAGGCGAAGCTGTAGCCGATGAACGAGCCGAAGGTGCCGATGTAGAGCACCGACATGATCCAGGTGTGCGGCTCCCGTACGGCCTGGAGCGCGGCGCCCGTGTCGTTCTGGACGGGCCGGAGGTTGTCCATGCGGAGGGCGGCGCCGAGCGCGGCCACGACGATCAGCGGGATGTACACGCCGAGCACGATCCGCGGGTTCGCGGCGCCGGCCGTGCCGATCACCAGGAGGCCGACGAGCTGGACGACGGGGACGCCGATGTTGCCGCCGCCGGCGTTGAGCCCGAGCGCCCAGCCCTTCTTGCGCAGCGGGAAGAAGGCGTTGATGTTCGTCATCGACGAGGCGAAGTTTCCGCCTCCGATGCCGGTGAGCGCGGCGACGACGATGAACGTCGTGTACGAGGTGCCGGGCTCCATCACCCAGAAGGCGGCGCTGGTCGGCACCAGGAGCGACAGGGCGCTGAAGATGGTCCAGTTGCGCCCGCCGAACAGTGCCACCGCGAAGGTGTAGGGCACCCGGACGACGGCGCCGACCAGGGTGGCCGTGGAGATCAGGAAGAACTTCCCGGCCGGGTCGACGCCGTACTCGGGCCCCATGAACAGGACCATGACGGACCACAGGGACCAGATCGAGAACCCGATGTGCTCGGAGAGCACGGAGAACCACAGGTTCCTGCGGGCGACCTTCTCGCCCTTCTCCTGCCAGAAGGTCTCGTCCTCCGGCTCCCACTGCTCGATCCAACGACCGGCCATCACGCGCCTCCACAGGGGTCGGGGTGTTGTCCTGCCGACGCTAGGGAGTCCGCGTTTCGGTGGGGTGCCGTGAGGTGACCGGTGCGCAACCTTGCTCTCACTCGGTCACCGGGGGCGCGGTGAGCAGGGCCCGCCGCACCCCCGGCCCCCCTCAGGCCCGGCGCTTGCTGCCCGCCCCGTCGGGCCAGAGGCGTGGCCGGCGCTTGGCGGCGACGTCCTCGACCCAGCCGAAGGCCAGGATGGCGAGCCCTGTCAGCGGCCAGATCACCACGAGGACCAAGAACTCGTACGACTGCTCTACATACGTACCGAACGTGTCGCCGAACCATGGAACGGACCAGAGTTCGTCCACCAGGTGCGCGGCCGCCATCAGCAGCAGGTTGTGCCACAGATAGATCGTCACGGCCCTGTTGTTGGCCAGCGTGACCAGGCTGTCCCACCTGGTGAGCCGGCCGGGGAGCTTCTGCCAGGACGGTGCGTACACCAGCAGGATCGCGCAGAAGCCGAGCGACCAGGTGGCCTGGGCGAGCGGGATCTCGTCCAGGTTCCAGCCCTCCTCGGTCAGGTGGCCGGACGCCCACCACAGGCCGAAGCCCATGACGATCGCGGCCGACGAGACGGCCAGATAGCGCGGGACCCGCTTCAGCAGTCCGTCGTTGTGCGCGAAACCCAGGACCCAGCAGGAGCCGAACACCGCGAAGTCGACCAGCCCCTCGCCGAAGGTGCCGGGCACCGTCACGAGGCCGGTGCCGATCACGGCGGTGAGCGCGACCGGGGCGAGCAGTGTGACCCACGGCAGCTTGCGGAACGCCTTGAGCAGCAGGGGCGAGGCGAGCACGAACCAGAGGTAGGCCCGGATGTACCAGAGCGGCCCCGCCGCCTGGTCCGCCCAGCTGAGCTCCAGCCAGCCTCCGGCGGAGCCGCTCTCCTCGGGGTACGGAGGGGAGCCGAGCGGGAGGACGTAGCTGCCGAGCCTGATGAACCACCACAGCCCCTCCTCCCGGACGGGCTTCCAGCTCAGCGCGAACATCACCGGCACGACCACGAGCGAGAACGCCCACATCGGCGGGAGCAGCCTGCGCAGCCGGCCGCGGATGACACTCGCGGCCGGCCGGGACAGCGAGCGCGCCATCAGCGACCCGGCCAGGGCGAACATGACGCCCATGGACGGGAAGAGGATGGTCAGCCAGGCCCAGCCGAAGAGGTGGAAGACGACGACGCGGACGAGGGCGACGGCCCTGAGCAGGTCCAGGTAGCGGTCGCGGCCGGGCTTCGCACGGGGCGTGGGGCCATCGGCGGCTGTGTCCGGGGCTGCGAGGACCCGCTCCTGGCGGACCGCCGGGGCGGGCACGGTGAGGGCGGGCGCCTGGTGCCCGGCCGGGGCGTCGACCGTGGAGGCGGGCGAATACGGAGCGTCGTGCACTGCGCCGGCGTGCGCCGGGTGGGCGGCGCCGCTCTGCCGCCGCGACGGTGTCCAGGCGGTGTCGGAGGACGGCCGGGCGCCGTCGTCGTATCGGGCGCCGTCGTCGTACCGGGCGCCGTCCTGACGCGGCCGGTCGGGATACGTCATGCCACCGGCCTCCGGTCCGTGTCCTTGCGGCGGTTCTGTGTGCCGCCCGGTGCCTCCACCACGCCCGTGCGCCGCAGCTTCTGCCAGCGCAGCCGGCCGCCGGTGAGAGCGGTGATCCAGGACTGGAGCAGCACGACGTACATCAGCTGCCGGTAGAGGATCTGCTGGAGCGGCAGGGAGATCAGATGGGTCATGCGCTCCCGGTCGAGCCGGAAGGCGTACGCAGCGCAGACGGCCTGCACCAGCAGGACGCCGAACCAGGCCGCGACCGTCTTCCCCGTCGGACCGAAGACCAGTCCGTACAGCAGGAAGACGTCGATGAGGGGCGCGAGCAGCGGGGCGACGACCATGAACAGGGAGACGAACGGCAGCCCCACCCGTCCGAAGCGGCCCGAGGGCCCCCGCTCGACGACCGCGCGGCGGTGCTTCCAGATGGCCTGCATGGTGCCGTACGACCACCGGTAGCGCTGCGACCACAGCTGCTGCACGGACTCGGGCGCCTCGGTCCAGGCCCGGGCGTTCTCCGCGTAGACGACGCGCCAGCCGTCGCGGTGCAGCGCCATGGTGACGTCGGTGTCCTCGGCGAGGGTGTCCTCACTCATGCCGCCGATCCGGTCCAGGGCGTCCCGGCGGAAGGCGCCGACCGCGCCCGGGATGGTGGGCATGCAGCCCAGGAGGTCGTACATCCGGCGGTCCAGGTTGAAGCCCATCACGTACTCGATGTGCTGCCAGGCGCCGATCAGCGAGTCGCGGTTGCCGACCTTGGCGTTGCCCGCGACCGCCCCGACCCGGCGGTCGGCGAACGGCTGGACGAGCTCGCGCACGGTGGACGGTTCGAAGACCGTGTCGCCGTCCATCATCACGACGATGTCGTAACGGGCGTGCGCGATGCCGTTGTTGAGAGCGGCGGGCTTGCCCGCGTTGCGCTGGCGCACGACCCGGACGTTCGGGATCCACATCGCCTCGACGAGGTCGGCCGTGCCGTCCGTCGAACCGTCGTCGATGACGACGACCTCGATCGGGTAGTCGCTGGCCACCAGTGAGCGCACGGTGGCCTCGATGCACTCGCGCTCGTTGTACGCGGGTACGAGGACCGACACCGGGCGGGTGAAGGGCTCGCCCCAGCTGAAGTTCCTGCGGCGCACCTTCCTGGCGTGCAGGAAGGAGAGCAGCAGCATCAGCCCGAAGCGGACCATCACCAGGACGCCGATGACCGCGAGGCCGACCACCAGGACGCCGGTGACGCTCTCGGAGATCTCCACCGCCGCTATGAACGCCCTGCCCTTCCAGAGTGCCGAGCCGGTGACCGGGGTGTGCGCGCTGGGAGCGCCGAGCGCCGAGGTCAGGTTGGTGAACGCGTAGCCCCGCTCCTGCATCTGCGGCAGGAACTTCCCCAGCGCGGACACGGTCTGGGACCGGTCACCGCCGGAGTCGTGCATCAGGATGACGGCGCCCTTGCCGCGCACGGGCGTGGCACGCTCGATGATCGCGGGCACGCCGGGGCGCTTCCAGTCCTCACTGTCGGTGTTGTTCACGACGGTGAGGTAGCCGCGGCTGCCGATGTACCGGGTGACCGGCCAGGACGTGTTGTCCATGGCGTCGGAGAACGAGGAGTAGGGGGGCCGGAACAGGGACGTGCGGATGCCGGCCGCGCCCGCGAGCACCAGCTGGTTCTGGGAGAGCTCCCAGTCGATGCGGCTGGTGGACTGGAGGGAGAGATCGGGGTGGTTGAAGGTGTGCAGCCCCACCTCGTGCCCTTCATCGACCATGCGCTTCACGAGGTCCGGGTAGCGGGACGCCATGGTGCCGGTGACGAAGAAGACGGCGTGCGCATGGTGCTTCCTGAGCTCGTCCAGGACGCGTGGGGTCCAGACGGGGTCGGGGCCGTCATCGAAAGTAAGTACGATAGTGTGATCGGGTAACCGGAGCGTCTTGGCGGCCTCGCCCGCCTTGCGGGCGTCGATGACCGGACCGCCGTCGAGAACGTCTTCGGGCACCTGGGTGGTGGCGGCCGGAGCCTGGATGCGGTGGTCGGCGAGGATCTCGCTGTGCACGTATCCGCGCAACATGAGCATGGCGAGCAGGGCCACAAGAAGGAGCGACGGAAGCAGATAGCGCATGGGAAGCCTGCGCCGGACGGTCCGCTTCTTCTTCCGGTTGTGCCTGCCCCGCGAAACGGGGGGTGTCATCTACTGGGCGCCTTCTTGTGGTTGCACAGGTGATTCCGAGGGCTCCGGGGTCACCGGCGGGCTCTCTTCGGCGGGCGGCTCGGGGCTGGCGGACGCCGACGGCTCACCGGACGGCGTCGTGGTGGCCGAACGGCCCGGGGCGGCAGGCGCCGAAGACGCCTTCTCCCGGGGCGGCCTGACGGACGCGGAGGCCGAGGCACTGGCGCCGCGTGCGGACGGGACGGACTCGGACGCACCGCGCGACGGCGTCGCCGAGGCGGCGCCGGGGACCGGGGCGGAGGCGCTCGGTGTGGCACCGGGGCCCGCGGACACGACCTCGCCGCCAGGGGCGGGCCGCACCTCGACCTCTTCCGCGCGCTTCTCGTCCTGCCCGGAGAGCGGCAGCCAGGGAGCGGCGGAGTTCCCGCCGAGCACCGCGACCACGAGCGTCACCGCGTACACGGCACAGATCGTGGCGAGCACCCAGCCCACACGCCGGTACGTCTTGCTCCGGCGGCCGCTCTCGTCGACGAACACCGGCCCGTCGGACGGGTCCGGAGGACTGGCTTCAACAGGTAATTCGGAGATCTGACGACCCAGCCCGTCCAGCGGGACGGTGACGTCGTTCGGCTCATGCGTGTGCCCGGTTCGGGTACCTTCGCGCCAATTTTCCACAGGTGTTTGCACTTCCCCCACTCAATGAAGCAGGTGCGCGGGAAATGACTGGAATCTTGCCATCGGACCAGAGCCCCCACCCCGTCCGCGCGTCACCTGCCACCGTGCACCCGAAGCAGCGAATGTAGCGCACGCCGACGAGGGCAAGGGGGCGTAATCACTTGTTGTTCATGAATGGTGACGCATGAGTGACGCATCGGCTTCAGGCAACCACGAGGCCGGTGGCCGCACCATCCATCCCTCTGCCCCGGCAAATTCCCTGATGGCAGCAGACAGAGCGGCCAGCCCGGGGTGCTCGAACCCCTTCCGCCACACCATCAGCAGAGGGGAGAGCGGCACCGGCCGCACGAGAGGGCGCAACACCGTCCCCGGCAGCGGCGGAAAGCCGGCGACGGCCAGAACGGGGTTGCCAGTCTTCGCCATGACCCGCTGGAATTCGGCCACTCCGACGGCGAGCGGGGCAGGTGGCGCCAGGACGATGTCCCATTCCGCGAAAAGCACGGTCGCGAGATCCGTCCACTCGGATGTACGCGCATTGCCCGCACCGGCGTAGACGGTCTCGCCGGTCAGATCACTCATGGCGACCGTCTCGCATCCGGCCAGAGGGTGATCGTCCGGCAGGAGCACGGCCATCGGCTCGTACCGCACCGGCTGTACGGAGAGCTGGGCGAGCAGAGCGGGATCGAGGCCGGCGGCACGCCCGAAGGAGACACCGAGCCGCCCCGCGAGCACCTCGCCCGCCGCCCAGGCCAGTCCGCTCTCGAAGCGCGCCATCAGCTCGCACTCCGGCGCGAGCTCTCGCGCGCGGGCGAGCACCCGGGCCGCGGTCATCCCGTCGGTGTTGAGGTCGACGAGCAGCGGGCTGTCCGCCGGGTCCGCGAAGGCGGCGGACAGCGCGGCGTGCGCGTCCAGCACCCGGCGGGCGTGCGGCAGCAGTCGCTCCCCGTCCGCGGTGAGCGACACCTGCCGCGTGGTGCGGACGAAGAGACCGCTTCCCAGCTCGCGCTCCAGCCGCCGGATGTCCCGGCTCAGGGCCTGCTGCGCGACGTAGAGCCGGGCGGCGGCACGGGTGAAGTGCAGCTCCTCGGCCACGGCGACGAACGCACGGAGGAGCCGGGGGTCGATGTCGGGGACGGTCACGCCCCCAACTTACAACAAAAGTGCGTGAATGTGCTCCGATCAGGTGTTGGACGCCGTGGAGGGCAGGCCCGAGGGTGAACGCGTGTCCCACGAAACCGCCGCACCGGCCCGCCCTCGGGCCGCCCCGTCCAATCCGTACCTCCGGCTGCTCGCCACCCCCGGCGCACGCGCGTTCACCGCGGGAAATCTGCTCGCCAGGCTGCCCATGGGGATGTTCAGCGTCAGCGCCGTCATCATGATCGCCGGGGCCCACGGTTCGTACGCCCTGGCCGGTGCGGTCACCGCGACCGGACTGGCCGCGACCGCCGTGGTCGCCCCCTGGACGGCACGCCTCGTCGACCGGTACGGCCAGGCCAGGATCGCGGTACCAGCCACCGCGGTGGCGGCCCTCGGCTCGCTGGCCCTGGTGCTCTGCGTGCACTACGACGCACCGGTCTGGACGCTCTTCGCCTCCTACGCCGCGACGGCCACCACCCCGAACACCGGCGGCATGTCGCGGGCCCGCTGGGCCCACCTCCACCGGGGCGACCCGGCGACCCTGCACACCGCGAACTCCTTCGAACAGGCCGCCGACGAGCTGTGCTTCATGCTCGGCCCGGTGCTCGCCGCCTCCCTCTGCGGTGCGCTCTTCCCCGAAGCCGGGACGCTCACCGGCGCGATCCTGCTGATGACCGGGGTGCTGGTCTTCGCCGCACAGCGCGCGACCGAACCGCCGGTGGCACCCCGCACACGGGCGGCCTCACCACTGCGCACCCCCGGCATCCCCGGCCTGCTCGCCGCCTTCCTCGCGACCGGCGCGGTCTTCGGTGCCATGGAAGTCGTGTCCATCGCCCACGCGGGAGGCGCGATCCTCGCGCTCCAGGCCGGCGGATCCTGTGTGGCCGGGCTCCTGTACGGGTCGCTGCGCCCCGCCCCGGACGTCGGGCGCAGGCTGCTGCTCTGCCTGACCGGAATGACCGCGCTGATGTCGCTCCCCCTGATCGCCGCGGCCACGACCGGCTCCCTGCCCGTCCTGGCGGGCTGCCTGCTGCTGGCGGGGGCGGCCACCGCTCCGACCATGGTCACCGGGATGACCCTGATCCAGCGGCTGACCCCGCAGGCGCAGCTCAACGAGGGCATGACCCTCGCCGTCACCGCGCTGCTGGGCGGCATAGCGGCGGGTTCGGCGGTGGGCGGCTGGACGGTGGAGCACTCCGGGACGGTGGCCGGTTACGCCGTGCCGATGTACGCGGCGGCCCTCGCCTTGGCCGTCGCGGCGGCCGGGACGCGCAGGGCCTGAGTGCACGGGATACAAAAACGAGGACCCCGCTGCCGTTGGCAGCGGGGTCCTCGTTCACATGGGAATTGTGGAGATGGCGGGAATCGAACCCGCGTCCAACGGTGCAGAACCAGGGCTTCTCCGAGTGCAGTTCGCTGCGCTTTTCTCGGCCCCGGAGGTCACGCGAACAAGCCTCCGACAGGCCCAGTCACTGTTTGATTTCCTTCTAGGCCCCGTGACCGGGCTTAGAAGTTTAGATCCCTAGTTGATGCCAGGATCCGGGTCGGGATCAACCCCGGGCTGACACTCCGCAGAGTCTTCGCTCAGCTGCTAATTAGGCAGCGAGGGCGAAGGCGGAGGAATCGCGCTTAGAAGTGGCGATTATTGTTTGCGACATATGGTTTACGAGATCATTGTCGCTTCCTCGACTCGCTTCCCCTGCCTCGACATCCGCTGTCGAAACCGATCATCCCCATGTTGATTTTTCAAATCGCGCGCCTTCGCTGAGGTGCACGGCCCATCGTACGTGACCAACGCACACGGATGCCACCGTATTCCGGCGGCTCCGGGGCGCGGGCCCCGGACCGGGTGGCGGCTACGCGCTGCGCTGGCGCCGACGGGCCGCCGAGATCGCGCGGTTCGTCTCCCGCGTGTCCTGCTTCTCGCGCAGCGTCTGTCGCTTGTCGAACTCCTTCTTGCCCTTGGCGAGCGCGATCTCGACCTTGACCCGGCCGTCCTTGAAGTACAGGGCGAGGGGCACGATGGTGTGCCCCGTCTCCTGCGACTTCGACTCCAGCTTGTCGATCTCGGCCCGGTGCAGGAGCAGCTTGCGCTTGCGCTTGGCCGAGTGGTTGGTCCAGGTGCCCTGCACGTACTCGGGGACGTGGATGTTGTGCAGCCACGCCTCGCCGTTGTCGATCTGGACGAAGCCGTCGACCAGCGACGCCCTGCCCATCCGCAGCGACTTGACCTCCGTCCCCATGAGCACGAGACCGCACTCGTAGGTGTCGAGGACGTGGTAGTCGTGCCGCGCCTTCTTGTTCTGCGCAATCATCTTGCGCCCGGTGTCTTTTTCCTTGGCCATAGTGCGGTCATTTTCGCACTACGACCCACCCCCGAGGCCACTCAATACCGTCTCGCCCCGCTGCTGGGCCTCAGGACCCGCCCCGACGTCCGGCGTGATGCCGCTCCCGTCGACGCTGCGGCCGGCCGGAGTGCGGTAGTGCCCGACGGTCAGCTCGGCCACCGAGCCGCCCGGGAGCTTGCTGGGCATCTGCACGGACCCCTTGCCGAAGGTGCGGGATCCGACGGTCACGGCCCTGCCGCGGTCCTGCAGCGCACCGGTCAGCAGCTCGGCGGCGCTCATCGTGCCCCCGTCCACCAGGACCACCACGGGCCGCTCGGTGTCCCCGCCCGGTTCGGCGTACAGGGCGCGCTGCTCACCGTGCACGTCGTAGGTGGCGACGAGCCCGCCGTCCAGGAAGGCGGAGGAGGCGGTGACGGCCTCGGTGACCAGGCCGCCCGCGTTGGCCCGGAGGTCCAGGAGGATCCCGGCGTCCCCGGGCGCCTCGTCCACGGCGTCGCGGACGGCGGTGCCGGCGCCCTTGGTGAACGCGGAGACCTTGATCAGCACGGCGGAGGAAGGGGTCTGCCCGAGGCGCCGGACGCTCACCGGGTCCGTGCTGAGCCGCGCCCTGCGCAGGGTGGTGGTCCAGGAGTGGCCGCCGCGGCTCAGCCCGAGGACGACGGAGGAGCCCTCGGCGGCCTTCGTACGGTCCCCGCGCAGCAGCGCGACCACTTCGGCGACGGGGCGCTTCTCCACGGGGCGGCCGTCGAGGGTGCGCAGCAGGTCGCCCCTGCGCACGCCCGCCCGGTCGGCGGGCCCGCCGGGCTGGACCCCGGTCACCGTCACCTCGCCACGGGCCGAGCGCCGGGCGGAGATCCCCACACCCGTGTACGAACCGTCGAGGGCCTGCTCGAGCTCCTCGTACTCCCGCTCGTCGTAGACCGCGCCCCAGCGGTCCCCGCTGCGGCTGACGACCTCCTCGGCGGCGTCCGTGCCCGACTTCCCGTCGGCCTCGGCGTCGGCGACCGCGTCCGCGATCTCCTCGCGGTCCACGGAACCGACGGTGGAGGACACGGCACGGGTCTTTATCTCGGTGCCCGTGCCGCCCTCACGGGGCAGGGACCCGGTGGCCGCGGCCGTGGCCAGCACGCTCGCGAACACCAACGTCAGGGCCGCCCCGCGGTAGATACCGCGGGGTTTCAAATGGTACGTATGGCCCGGCATGTGGCCGAGTGTAGGACAACGCCCCGTCCGCCCACGGCTCGTTGGCCGCATGCGGGACGGGGCGCTCGTCACACCTTGAGGTACTTGCGCAACGCGAAGAGAGCGGCAACGGCGGGCATCAGAAGCCCGATCGCGAGGACGAGCGGAAGCTTCGTGAGCACCGCCTCCCAGCCGATGAAGTCGATCAGGTTCAGCTTCTCCTGGAGCGCGAGACCGCCGTCGATCAGGAAGTACCGTGCGGCTATCAGGATCACGCAGGCGAGCAGCCCGCCGATCAGGCCGGCGAAGGCCGCCTCCATGATGAACGGCATCTGGATGTAGAAGCCCGAGGCTCCCACCAGCCGCATGATGCCCGTCTCCCGTCTCCGGCTGAACGCCGAGACGCGGACGGTGTTCACGATGAGCATCAGCGCGATGACCAGCATCAGCCCCATCAGGAAGATCGCGGCCACGTTCATGCCGTTCATCAGCCCGAAGAGGTTGTCCAGGATGCTCCGCTGGTCCTGGACGGACTGCACGCCGTCACGGCCCGCGAAGGCCGTCGCGACGACCTTGTACTTCTGCGGGTCCTTCAGCTTGACCCGGAAGGACTCCTGCATCTGGTCCGGCGTGATGTTGCCGGCCATCGGCGAGTCGCCGAACTGCTCCTGGTAGTGCTTGTACGCCTCGTCGACGTTCTCGAAGAGGACCGGCTTCTGGACGGCCTCCATCTTCTCGAGGTCGGCCTTGATCTCCTTCTTCTGCTCGGCCGTGACGGCGCCCTTGGCGCACTTGGGCACGTCCTTGGCGTCGTTCTTGTTGCAGAGGAAGATCGAGACGTTGACCTTGTCGTACCAGTAGGTCTTCATCGAGCTGACCTGCTCGCGCATCAACAGCGCACCGCCGAACAGGGCGAGCGAGAGGGCGACGGAGACCACGACCGCGAAGGTCATCGTGAGGTTACGACGAAGACCGACGCCGATCTCCGACAGGACGAACTGGGCGCGCATGGCGTCCTTTCAGTACTCGATGCTCGTGCAGAGGCTCGGAGGGGCCGGCGGGTTGGGGCGCCGGCCCTTCTCAGTGCTGGTAGCCGTAGACGCCACGCGCCTGGTCACGCACCAGACGGCCCTGCTCGAGCTCGATGACGCGCTTGCGCATCTGGTCGACGATGTTCTGGTCGTGGGTCGCCATGATCACGGTGGTGCCGGTCCGGTTGATGCGGTCCAGCAGCTTCATGATGCCCACGGAGGTCTGCGGGTCGAGGTTGCCGGTCGGCTCGTCCGCGATCAGCAGCATGGGGCGGTTGACGAACGCCCGCGCGATCGCGACACGTTGCTGTTCACCACCGGAGAGCTCACCGGGCATCCGGTCCTCCTTGCCCCCGAGACCCACGAGGTCGAGAACCTGCGGCACCGCCTTGCGGATCTCTCCGCGGGGCTTGCCGATGACCTCCTGCGCAAAGGCCACGTTCTCGGCGACGGTCTTGTTGGGGAGGAGACGGAAGTCCTGGAACACCGTGCCCAGCTGGCGGCGCATCTGCGGCACCTTCCAGTTGGACAGCCGCGCGAGGTCCTTGCCGAGCACATGGACCATGCCCTGACTGGCGCGCTCCTCCCGGAGGATGAGCCGCATGAAGGTGGACTTGCCGGAGCCGGAGGAGCCCACCAGGAAGACGAACTCGCCCTTCTCGATGTCGAGTGAGACGTCCCGGAGAGCTGGGCGGCTCTGCTTCGGGTAGGTCTTGGAGACGTTGTCGAATCGGATCACGGATGCACCACGGTCGGCCGGGGGTAGGTGAGCGTGACCATACGCGAAGCGGGTGATCGCGTGCAGTCGGCGTCCGGCAATGAGGGATTTGTGACGGAACGCGGTACGGAACGAAACGGGGCGTGCCGGACCTTGTCCGGCGGGCCGCGCCGAAACCGCCGCGAGCTGGCACAGTGGTAGGGGGAACGGTTGCGTTTCCCTGAGCGTTGTGCGGAGAGAACGTGAATGCGGCTCCCGCCGCGCGGGAGGAGGACTGCGCATGACCTACGACAGACTGGTGTGCGCGAACTGCGCGTCACCCGTGAACGAGGGCCGCTGCCGTGTCTGCCGGGCGAGCCGGGAGCGCATGCAGGATCAAGGGCCGTTCGCGGGGCTCAATCCCGCGATGCTCATAGCGCTGATGGTGATCCTGGTGGCCGCGCTGGCGCTGCTGGCGCACCAGGCCGTCTGAGCGGGAGACCGCATCCCGCCGACCCGCGGGGCAGAGACGTGCGCGTACGGCCGCAGGAGCGGTTCCGGTACGCGAAAGGGCCCGGGAGGCCACTAAGGCTCTCCCGGGCCCTTCAGCGTGCGTGTGAGGCTCAGGCGGTCGTGCGGCCGCCGCCGGCCAGACGCGGCAGGATGCGGAAGCCGATGCCACCGGCGATCATCGTCGCGGCGCCGACCAGCAGGAACGTGGTCTCGGCCGCACCGGTCTCGGCGAGCTCGTCCTTGCCCTTGCCCTGCTCGACCGGCTGGTTGCCGACACTGTCCGTGTCGGTGTTGTCGCCGGCGTCCGGGTAGGACGGGTCGGACGGCGCGCTGGTGACCCCGTCACTGGGCCCGTCGGTCGGACCGTCCGTCGGGCCGTCGGTCGGCTCGTCGGTCGGCTCGCCGGTCGGGGGCTCCTCGGTGGGGGGCTCCTCGGTCGGGGGCTCCTCCGTGGGGGGCTCCTCGGTCGGGGGCTCCTCGGTGGGAGGCTCCTCGGTCGGGGGCTCCTCCGTGGGAGGCTCCTCGGTCGGGGGCTCCTCCGTGGTCTCGCCCGGGTTCGGCGGCTCGACGGTCGGGTCGTCGTCGCCGGCGAAACCGACCTGGACGTTGACGGCCGTGGAGTCCTCGCCGTCGATCCCGAGGCCCAGGCCGATGCCCGCCGCCTGGGCCGCACCGGCGGCCGTGAGCGAGGCACCTGCGGCGATAACCGCGCAGGCGGCTATCCGCGCGACGCGGATTCGCGTCTTCTTCGTCATCTGTTGCTACCCCCAGTAGCTGATCTCGTCGATGGAGCAGCCATATGCGGTCCTCGGCCCTGCGGGGTCACACTCTCTGCAGGGCCACGCCGTACCGTGGTCATCCCGCCCGCCCCCGATCACACCTGTCCCAGACATACGCGTGCTGCTCTAGCACCCTGTCCAGAGTTAAGGACTACGTCAAGGCCGTTCCGAGGGCATACAGGGCGCTATGGGGGTTCTTGACGGCTATTCGGAATCACGACTGTGACTCATTCACCACACCATCGCCTCAACTCCCCTGCGTCCGCGGCGGGGTGAAACGGCGAAGGGCCCGGACAGGAGATCCCGTCCGGGCCCGGCAGCCTTACGGCCGGAGTTACTTCTCGCTCTGCTTGCGCCAGCGGATGCCCGCCTCGATGAAGCCGTCGATCTCGCCGTTGAAGACCGCTTCGGGGTTGCCCATCTCGAACTCCGTACGCAGGTCCTTGACCATCTGGTACGGGTGCAGGACGTACGAACGCATCTGGTTGCCCCAGGAGTTGCCGCCGTCGCCCTTGAGGGCGTTCATCTTCGCCTGCTCCTCCTGGCGGCGGCGCTCGAGGAGCTTCGCCTGGAGGACGTTCATCGCGGACGCCTTGTTCTGGATCTGCGAGCGCTCGTTCTGGCAGGAGACGACGATGCCGGTCGGCAGGTGGGTCAGGCGCACCGCGGAGTCCGTGGTGTTGACGCCCTGGCCACCGGGGCCCGAGGAGCGGTACACGTCCACGCGCAGCTCGGACTCGTCGATCTCGACGTGGTCGGTCTGCTCGACGACCGGCAGCACCTCGACACCCGCGAAGGACGTCTGGCGCCGGCCCTGGTTGTCGAACGGCGAGATGCGGACGAGGCGGTGCGTGCCCTGCTCGACGGAGAGCGTGCCGTAGGCGTACGGCACCTCCACCGCGAAGGTGGTCGACTTGATGCCGGCCTCTTCGGCGTACGCCGTCTCGTAGACCTCGGTCTTGTAGTTGTGCCGCTCGGCCCAGCGGAGGTACATGCGCTGGAGCTTCTCCGCGAAGTCCGCCGCGTCGACACCGCCCGCCTCGGCCCGGATGGTGACCAGGGCCTCGCGCGCGTCGTACTCGCCGGAGAGGAGTGTGCGGACCTCCATCTCGTCGAGCGCCTTGCGGACGGATTCGAGCTCCGTCTCGGCCTCGGCGAGCGTGTCGGCGTCACCCTCGTCCTCGGCGAGCTCGAAGAGGACTCCGAGATCGTCGATACGGCTCCGCAGGGCCTCGGTCTTGCGGACCTCGGCCTGGAGGTGCGAAAGCTTGCTGGTGATCTTCTGCGCCGCGTCCGGGTCGTCCCACAGGGACGGGGCCGCCGCCTGCTCCTCGAGCACGGCGATGTCGGCCCTCAGCGCATCCAGGTCCAGGACGGCCTCGATCGACCCCATGGTCGAGGAGAGGGACTTCAGCTCTTCGGAAATATCGACGACTGCCACGGGTCCAGCGTAACGGCTGGGCGGGTGAACCTGTCCCTCCCCCGGATCCCGGCCCTCCCGGGACGGCTCTCAGGGTGCCGTCGGCGCCGAGTTCCGCGTGTCCTCGGGGGCCGAGCCCGGGTCCTCGCCGCTCGTGGCGAGCCAGCCGCCCACCCCTATCGCCGCACACAGGGCGACGGCCGCGACGCCCAGCGTGATCCTGCGCTTGCGGACGGCAGCCGACTTGTTCCGCGCCGAGCCGGGCCGCGGCCGGCCGGGGGCGCGCGGGGCGCGGGCCGTGCCGAGGGGGCCGCCGGAGAGCTCGTCGGGGGCGGGGACCCGCATGCTCGTGTGGGTGTCCCGGTTGGAGTCCGGTGAGGAGCCGGGCACCAGCGGCACCGCGCCGCGGCGGCGCGGCTCCTCCGGGGCCGGGGTGTACTGCTGCTCGTCGTACGCCTGGGCCTCTGACTCGTTGTCCGGCTCGTCGACGTCGAGCGGGGGTATCCCGGACAGGAGCGGGAGCAGCTCGCGCAGCCGGGCGGCGAGCTCGGAGGCGCGCAGCCTGGAGGCCGGGGCCTTGGCCAGGCACTGGACCAGGAGCTGCCAGAGCTCCTCGGGGATGCCCGGGAGCGGGACGACCGTCTCGGTCACGTGGCGGCGCAGGACGGCGCCGGGGTGGCCTCCGCCGAAGGGGGTGAAGCCGGCCAGGAGTTCGTAGAGCACGGTCGCCAGGGCGTAGATGTCCACCGCGGCGCGCGGCGGGAGGCCTTCGACGATCTCGGGGGCCAGGTAGTCCGGCGTACCGATGATCTTGGTGGCCTTGGTGCGCCGCGGGGTGTCGATCAGCTTGGCGACACCGAAGTCGGTGAGCAGCGCGGGGTGCGAGCCGCCGGGACCGAGCGGGCCCTCCATGTCGAGCAGGATGTTCTCCGGCTTGACGTCGCGATGGACCACACCGGCGCGGTGCGCGGCGGCGAGGCCGTCGGCGACGTCCGCGATGATCGCCGCGGCGGCCTCGGGCGCGAGGCGGCGTTCCCGGTCGAGACGGGTGCGCAGGTCGGTACCCCGCACGAGGTCCATCACCAGGGCCAGGTCGGTGCCGTCCACCACGAGGTCGCGCACGGCGACGACGTGCGGATGACCGAGCCCGAGCAGCGCGGTGCGTTCCTGCACGAAGCGGCCCACGAGCTCCTGGTCGGACGCGAGGTCCTCGCGGAGCAGCTTGATGGCGACCGGGCCCTCGGGCCCCTCGCCGAGCCACACCGTGCCGGCGCTGCCGCGCCCCAGGATCTGGTGGGCGGTGTACCGGCTGCCGATATTCCGTGCCAAGACTGCTCCCTCAGCGGCTGGCGTTGACCCCCCGGTCGACAAAGTTACGCGGCGATCGGGGGGTTGCGTGCCCGGGACGGCGCCAACCTTCACTTCTGCGGGCGAATTGGGCCCTCGGAAGTCGACAAAGACACAGAACGGGGAGGTTACTGGCCGGTCGTGCCGCCGGAACCGCTCCCGCCGAGCTCCTCGAACCAGTCGGTGACGTTGCTGATGCCGTCCCCTATGGCGTCCCAGAAGCTCTTGCCCTGGGCGACCCAGTCCTGAAGCGGTGTCAGTTCCCAGATGAGCCAGGCGGCGACGACCAGGAGCACGACCGAGAACAGGCACCCCTTGAGGCAGCCGAGGCCCGGGATGCGCATCGGGTTGGCGCCGCGCTGCCTCGGCCGGCGCTGGTCCGGCTGCTGGGGCGGCGGCTGCTGCGGGGGCGCGTACTGCTGCCGCTGCGGCTGCTGGGGCCGCTGCTGTTGCTGGGGCTGCGGCTGGTAGCGCTGGGGCTGCTGCTGCGGGTACTGCTGATGCTGCGGGCGCGCGGCCTGCCGGGCCTGCGGCTGCCGGTCCTGCGGCGGCTGCTGGCGCTGGGGGCGGCGGCGCAGCGGGTCCTGGCCGGGGTCGAGGTACTGGACCTGCGTCTGCTCGTTGCGGTCACGGGCCGCCCTGAGCTGGGACTGCCAGGGGTGCGGCTCGTCGGGCCGCGGGGGGCCGGGCGGCACGGGCGGCATCATCGCGGTCGGGTCGGCCTGGCCGCCCCCGCCCGGGGTCTGCTGCATCACGCTGGTCGGGGCCGCGGGGTCGTACGAACCCGCGTTGCTCGGCAGCACCTGCGTCGGGTCGGCCGCGCCCGGGGTCTCCGGGACGGCGGCGGGCGCCGGGTCGGGGGCGAGCAGGGCGCCCACACCCTCGGCGGCGGCGATCTGCGCCGAGTTCGCGTGCACGCCGATGCCCGCGCCGACGGTGCGCAGCGCACGGGCGAGGTTCACGGCGCTGGGCCGCTGGTCCGGGTCCTTGCGCAGGCAGCGCTCGATGACCGTCCACAGCGGCTCGGGGACGGTGCTGGGGCGCCGGGGCTCCTCGCTGAGGTGCCGGTGCAGGACCTCGAGCGCGGTGCCCCCGGCGAACGGCGGGCGGCCGGTGACGAGCTCGTACAGCAGGATGCCCGCGCCGTAGACGTCCACGGCGGAGGTCTGCGGGCGGCCCTCGGCGGACTCGGGTGCCACGTAGGCCGGCGTGCCGACGAACTCGTGGGTCCGGGTCAGCCCCGGGGAGTCCGCGAGGCGCGCGATGCCGAAGTCGGTGAGCATCGGGTGCATCCCGCCGTCGCGCTCGTCGAGCAGCACGTTGGCCGGCTTCAGGTCCCGGTGCACGACGCCGTCCGCGTGGCTCGCGGCCAGCGCGTCCGCGATCTGGGCGGTGAGCAGCGACGCGGCGACCGGGGTGAGCGGGCCGTTCTCGCGGAGATAGCGGTGCAGGTCGGGACCGTCGATCAGGTCCATCACCAGGGCGAGGAGGTCGCCCTCGACGACGAGGTCCCGGGTGCGCACGATGTTCGCGTGGGTGAGCCGCAGCAGCACCGAGCGCTCGCGCAGGAACCGCATCACGACATCCGCGTCGTTGGCGAGCTCCTCCTTGAGCACCTTGATCGCAACGGTCTCGCCGGGCTGCCCGGCGACGGCCGCCTCGGCGCCCGCGGTCTCCCGCTGGCGGGCTCGCCAGACGGTGCCCGTGGCGCCGCGTCCGAGCGGCTCCTCGAGCAGGTACTTGCTGCCGACTGGCCGCACGTCACGCGCTCCCTGCTGATCGTTGTGCTCGCGGTCCCCCCGGGCCCGCCCGGATGTTCCGGCCCACTCTAGTGCCGCCGTACGGGGCACCGGGCGGTCGTCGTCCGGTCGTGTTGCCGCTGTGTCCGGAGGAAGACGCAGGCACGAAAGGGTTGGTTGCCGAACGAGTGTGCAGGACCTTTCCGGCAGGACCAAGCAGGAACTTTTACGCCCACACTCGGCCATTCATGATCACTAAGCGGTCACCCCCGGGCGTGTTGTCAGCGGCAGGTGCGAGGATGCCTCCAGCACGGAACCGTGAGGTCGGGAGCCTCACCCTCCGTGACGACCTGTACCGGACGACGCGTCCGTGCCGGGTGGGGGGAATCACAGGGCATTTCCCCTGCCGGGCACCCCGCGCAGAAGGGACCGCTGACGGCGATGCAGATCCGGCTGACCGTCCTCGCGCCGCGCAGCGGCCAGACCCCGGCGCGCGCCTGCGACGTGCTCGTGACCGCCCCCGCCGGGACGGCCCTCGCCTCCGTGGCCTCCGGCCTCGCCGCGGCCGTGTCCGGCCCGGAGGGCTCCCTGGGCGGCGGCGCCACCGTGCTGTACGCCGGGCGTGAGCGGCTCGACCCGCAGCGCTGCGCCCTCGGCGAGCCGCCCCTGGTGGACGGCGCGGTGCTCTCGCTCCAGGTGCCCGGCGAGGACGAGGCGGCGGACGACGCCGTGCCGGCGCGGCTGCACGTGATCGCGGGACCCGACGCCGGCGGGGTCCATCTGCTGCACGGCGGACAGATCCGCATCGGCCGCTCGGCCGAGGCGGACGTCCCGCTCGACGACCCCGACGTGTCGCGGCTGCACTGCGCGGTGACGGTCTCCGACGACGGCAGGGTCTCGGTCGCCGACCTGGGCTCCACCAACGGCACCTCACTCGACGGCGCGGAGGTCCACGACCGCCCGGTCCGGCTGGCCCCGGGCGCCCTGCTGCGGCTCGGCGAGTCCACGCTCCGGCTCACGGCCGGCTCACGCACGCCCACGCTCACGACGGCGCCGGACGGCGAGGGCCACCTGCGGGTCGCCCGCGCCGATACGGGCGGGACCCGGGGTCCGGGAGGCTCCGCCGGGTCGGACGGGGAGCCCGACGCGGACACGGAGGGCACCGAGGGCCACGGCCACACCTACAGCTCACCCCCTGCCGGGCACGACGTGTACGACGACGGCGCGGCCGGCCACGACGCCCACCGGGGCGAGCCCTCCTGGCAGGTCACCCACGGCCGAGGCTCGGCGCTCACCCCCGGCGAGCCCCCCAGACGCGGTGGCATAGGTGCCTGGGCGAGGCGGCTCAAGACCGGCAAGGGGGAGCAGGCCCACGAGACGCAGGCCGGTGACCCGCCCGTGGCCGGGCCCGGCCACGCCCCCGCCCCGCACGCCCCCTCCGTGCTCCCTCACTCCCCCTCCGCCCCGGCCGGCACCTGGCCGGACCCCGCGACCGTGCTCCTCACGGCGCTCGGCCCCGGACCCCGCCTCTGGGAGCGCGACACCGCGCACCCCGAGGCCCTGGTCGTCCGGCTCGGGACGACGGAGCGGGCCGATCTTCCCGCCGTGCCCGTCACCGTGGGGCTCCGGGAGGCCGGCTCGCTGGGCCTCGCGGGACCGCGGGCCCGGCTGTCCGGACTCGCCCGCTCGACGGTGGCGCAGCTCGCCGCGCTCCACTCGCCCTTCGACCTGGAGATCGTGCTGATCAGCACGGACCGGGCCCGGAGCCCGGAGGAGCGGCGGCGCGAGTGGTCCTGGCTCGGCTGGCTGCCCCATCTGCGCCCCATGCACGGACAGGACTGCCGCCTGCTCCTCGCGTACGACCGGGAGCAGGCGGGCGCCCGCGCGGCGGAGCTGGTGCGCCGTATGGAGGAGGGACCGCTGGGATCCGGCTGGGCGAGCGCCGACCGGTCCTCCGTGGCCGAGGCGGCCCGCCGCCACACCGGCCCCCGCACGGTGGTGATCGTGGACGGCGATCCCGGCTCCTCTGCCCTGCGGGAGACCACGGCCGGGCTGGCCGGTGCGGGAGCCGCCGCCGGCATCCACCTGATCTGCCTGGCCGAGACCCCGGCCGCCTCCCCGACCTCTCCGGTCGCCGCGACCTACGACACCGCGTGCCGGGCCTCGATCGCGTTCCGCGAATGCGGCGCCGTCGCCATGCTGAGCGGCGATGTGGCGACCGCGCTGCGGCTGCTGCGCACGGCGGGCGGCCAGGCCGCGGGCCACGGCACGGTGGCATCGGTGGACGCCGTGTCGGCGGCCTGGGCCGAGCGGTTCGGGCGTGCCCTCGCCCCACTGCGTGACGAGGGCTCGGCCGTCCTGCCGGGCCGGCCCATGGCGGCTGCCCTGCCGCCGTCCGCCCGGCTGCTGGACGAGCTGGGCCTCGCCAGGGCCACCCCGGCCTCCCTGATGGCGCGCTGGGCCTCCACGGCCGAGGACCAGCCCGGGGCGACCGTGCGCACGGCCGCACCCGGCGCCGCGGACCTGGACACGACGGGCTCGGGCCGCACTCTGAGCACCGGCCCCCGGGTGGGCACACAGCGCGAGTCCCCCGACTCCGGGCGCACCCCGTTCCGCGGCAGCGGACCGACCAGCTCGGGCTCGGGCCGCTCCGGTTACGCCTCCGCGGGCGGCGCCCCCCGGATCGGCGCACAGCGGCGGGACGGCGGCACCCCGGAGACCGACCCCACGGGCGCGCCCTCCGGCTTCGCGGGACGGCCCGTGGTCGTCCTCGGCGCCGGCCCCCGGGGCCCGCTCTCCGTCGATCTGGCCGACGAGGGTCCGCATCTGCTGATCGAAGGGCCCGCGGGCAGCGGCCGTACGGAGCTGCTGCGCGCCGTCGCGGCCTCCCTCTCCTCCGCCGCCCGCCCCGACCGGCTCGGCATCCTCCTCATCGACGGGGCGGGCGGCGAGCACGGGGAGCGCGGCGAAGGCCTGCGCCCCTGCACGGAGCTGCCCCACGTCTTCACGCACCTGGTGGCCTCCGACCCCGTACGGATGCGTGAGTTCGCCCAGGCGCTGGGCGGCGAGCTGAAGCGCCGGGCGGAGCTGCTGGGTCCCCTGGACTTCGCCGCGTGGCACGCGCGGCACGAGGAGTCGCAGAGGCTCGGCGGCCGTCGCCCCGCCGGAGCCGCCGAGCAGCGCGGTGACATCGAATCGCCCGCGAGCGGCACCCTGCGGCTGCGGCCCGCCTCGGCCCGTCCGGCGGACCCCGGCCCCTCCCCGCTCCCCCGGCTGGTCGTCCTGGCCGACGACTTCGACGCCCTGGTCGCTCCGGCGCTCGGCAGCCCCGGCCGCCCCTCCGCCGGGTCGGTCGTCCGGGTGCTGGAGGCCGTGGCCAGGGAAGGGGGGCGCCTGGGTGTCCACCTGGTGGCCTCGTCCGCCCGCCCGGACCGCACCGAGGACACGGAGCTGGCCCGGGGCGCGCGGCTGCGCATCGTGCTCGATCCGCCCGTCGTCCCCCCGTCCCCGGACGAGCCCGCCCCGGGCCGGGGGCGGCTCGGGCATCCGGACGGCCGGGTGACGCCGTTCCAGGGCGGCCGGGTCACCGGCCGCATCCCGCGCACGGCGACCCTGCGCCCCACCGTCGTACCGCTGGAGTGGGAGCGGATGGGGGATCCGCCGGCCCGCCGGCCGGTCCGTGAGCTGGGCAACGGCCCCACCGACCTGGCCCTCCTCGCCAGTGCCCTGGAGAGGGCAGCCCGCTCGGTGAACGCGGAACCGCTCCCTCCGCTGATCCCGTAGCGGCTCGTACGGCCTCGTCCGGCGGCCCCCGTCGTCCCGGGGGCCGCGCTTCTCCCGGCCCTGCCGGGCGTCCGCCGCCGGGTCGTGGCGGGACGTCACGAGCCGATCACGATCACGGAGTTGGCGCGGGCGGCGGTATTGCGGCCCCGGTGCGCCGGGCATAGGACTGTGCGCACGGACGACGTGAACCGCACGATGTGAGACGTGAGCGGCACCGCAGGGTCCGACCGTTGGTGCCGGTCCGCGCACATGCGCGCGCAGGAGAGACGGGGCAGGGATGCGCAGAACCCTTCGCATGCGTAGGGCCGCACTGGTGTTCACCGCGATCGGGGCGCTGGCCCTCACCGGATGCGGTGGCGACAGCGACACCGAGGACAAGCCCGCCGACGACGCCGGCAAGGGCGGGAGCAGTGCGCCGAGCGTCACTCTGCCGAAGCTCGACGGCGAGAAGATATCGGTGGCCGCGGTCTGGACCGGGCCCGAGCAGGCCAACTTCACCAAGGTCCTTGACGAGTTCGAGGCGCGGACGGGCGCGACGGTCACCTTCGTCCCGGCGCAGGACCCGATCGTCAACTTCCTCGGTACGAAGATCGCCGGCGGTCAGCCCCCGGACGTCGCGATGATCCCGCAGGTGGGCGCGATCCAGCAGGCCGTGGCCAAGAAGTGGGCCAAGCCGGTGGGCGCGGAGGCGAAGGCCCAGCTGAGCAAGAACTACGCGAAGGTCTGGCAGGACCTCGGCGCGGTCGACGGCACCCAGTACGGCGTCTACTTCAAGGCCGCCAACAAGTCGCTGGTCTGGTACAACGCCAAGGCGTTCGAGAACGCGGGCGCGAGCGAGCCGAAGACCTGGAAGGACTTCCTGGCCACCGCCGAGACGGTCTCCGCCTCCGGCGTCACCCCGGTCTCGGTCGGCGGCGCGGACGGCTGGACGCTCACCGACTGGTTCGAGAACGTCTACCTCTCCCAGGCCGGGCCGGAGAAGTACGACCAGCTGGCCAAGCACGAGATCAAGTGGACGGACCCGTCCGTCAAGGACGCGCTCACCACGCTCGCCGAGCTCTTCGGCAAGCCGAGCCTGATCTCCGGCGGCGCCGACGGCGCGCTGCAGACGGAGTTCCCGGTGTCCGTCACCCAGACGTTCACCGGCGGCGACCAGCCGAAGGGCGCGATGGTCTTCGAGGGCGACTTCGTCTCCATCAACATCGCGCAGACCAAGGCGAAGATCGGTACGGACGCCAAGGTGTTCCCGTTCCCCGCGGTCGGCGCGGACTCCCCCGTGGTGACGGGCGGCGACGCGGCGGTGGCGCTCAAGGACGGGAAGGGCGCCCAGGCACTGCTGACCTGGCTCGCCTCGACCGACGCGGCGAACATCTGGGCCGAGGCCGGGGGCTTCATCTCGCCGAACAAGGCGCTGGACGCGGCCGCGTACCCGAACGACGTGCAGCGCAAGATCGCCGAAGCGCTGATCGCGGCCGGTGACGACGTCCGGTTCGACATGTCCGACCAGGCCCCGCAGTCGTTCGGCGGGACGCCCGGCAAGGGTGAGTGGAAGACGCTCCAGGACTTCCTGAAGAACCCGAAGGACATCGCGGGGACTCAAGCGAAGCTGGAGTCCGACGCGGCCAAGGCGTACACGAGCTGACGGGATGACCACAGCGACCGCGGGGGGCGCCGGAACCGCGCCCCCCGCCGACAAGCGTCCCGACAAGGACCCGGGCAAGCGTCCGCGCGGAAGCGTGACCGGCACCCGCAGAGCCGTCGCGGCGGCGTTCCTGCTGCCGGCCCTGGTGCTGCTCGGCTCACTCGTCGTCTATCCCATCGTGTACTCCGTCTACCGCTCGTTCCTCGACCAGTCCGGCACGGGATTCGCGGGCCTGGACAACTACGAGGCGCTGTTCACGGACGACACCATCCGCACAGCGGTCAAGAACAACGCGATCTGGGTCGTTTTCGCACCGACGGTCGCGACCGTGCTGGGACTGATCTTCGCGGTGCTCACCGAACGGATCCGGTGGGGCACGGCGTTCAAGCTGATCGTCTTCATGCCGATGGCGATCTCGATGCTCGCGGCGGGCATCATCTTCCGGCTGGTGTACGAACAGGCGCCCGAGCGCGGCGTCGCCAACGCCGTCGCGGTGGGCGTGCACGACACGTTCGCGCAGTCCTCGGGCTTCCCGAAGGCGCATCCGCTGCCCGTCCATCCGCTGAAGGCGGGCGGTGGCGGTTCCTTCGTGACGAAGGAGACCGTGCGGGCCGGTGAACCGGTGAGCCTCCCGCTGGTCGGTGTGGTGCCGGCGAAGATGCCCGGCGACGCGGAGCCCGCGAAGGCGGCCACCGCGTCCGGCGAGGGCATCACGGGAACGGCGTGGCTCGACTTCACCAAGGGCGGCGGCGGCAAGCCGAACGTCGTCGATGCGAAGGAGCTCGGCCTCAAGGGCATCACCGTCGAGGCGGTCAAGGACGGCAAGGTCGTCGCCACGGCGACAGCCGGTGCGGACGGGGTGTTCACCCTGCCCGCCTCGGCCGACGGCTCCCTGCTCCGCCTTCCGGCGGACAACTTCCGGGAGCCGTACAACGGGGTCGACTGGCTCGGTCCGTCGCTCGTGACGCCGGGGATCATCGGCAGCTACGTCTGGATGTGGGCCGGGTTCGCGATGGTGCTGATCGCCGCCGGCCTGGCGGGTCTGCCGCGCGAACTCCTCGAAGCGGCGCGGGTGGACGGCGCCAACGAGTGGCAGGTGTTCCGCCGGATCACGGTGCCGATGCTGGCGCCCGTGCTCGCGGTGGTCCTGGTCACCCTGATGATCAACGTACTGAAGATCTTCGACCTGGTCTTCATCATCGCGCCGGGCTCCTCCCAGGACGACGCGAACGTCCTGGCCCTCCAGCTGTACCGCTCCTCGTTCGGCACGGACGCGGATCTCGGGGTCGGCAGCGCCATCGCCGTACTCCTGTTGCTGCTGGTGATCCCGGTGATGCTGTTCAACATCCGCAGGATGCGGAAGGAGGGGCGCCGGTGACGACATCGACCGAGGCCGCAGAGGCCGAGCGGGGCGCACAGGCCGGACCGGCGGCAGAGCCCCGGCAGCCGCTCGGTGCGCGGATCGCCGCACGGGCGGGCGGCGGGGCCATGCGGGTCTTCCTCGTCCTGGTCGCCCTGTTCTGGCTGATGCCGACCATCGGGCTGCTGCTCTCCTCACTGCGCGGGGCGGAGGACATCGCGGCGACCGGCTGGTGGAAGGTCTTCACCGTCCCCTCCGAGCTCACCTTCGACAACTACCAGCGGCTGCTGGACAATTCGACGATCACGGACTCCCTCTTCAGTACGGTCATGATCACCGTCCCGTCCACGTTCCTGGTGGTCGTCATCGGCTCGCTCGCCGGATACGCCTTCGCGTGGATGGAGTTCCCCGGCCGCGACTGGTGGTTCCTGCTGGTCGTGGGACTGCTCGTGGTCCCCGTCCAGGTCGCCCTGATCCCGGTGTCCGAGCTCTTCGGCACCATCGGGATCTTCGAGACGACCTTCGGCGTGGTCATGTTCCACACGGCGTTCGGCCTGCCGTTCGCCATCTTCCTGCTGAGGAACTTCTTCGCGGAGATCCCGCGTGAGCTGCTGGAGGCCGCACGGCTGGACGGCGCGGGAGAGATCCGGCTGTTCACCCGGGTCGTGATGCCGCTCGGCGGCCCCGCGATCGCCTCGCTCGGGATCTTCCAGTTCCTCTGGGTGTGGAACGACATGCTGGTCGCGCTGATCTTCGCCGATTCGGACTCCCCGCCGATCACCGTCGCCCTGCAGCAGCAGGTCCGGCAGTTCGGCAACAACATCGACGTACTGGCGCCCGGCGCCTTCGTGTCGATGGTGATCCCGCTGGCGGTGTTCTTCGCCTTCCAGAGGCAGTTCGTCTCCGGGGTGATGGCCGGCGCCGTGAAGTGACGCGCGGCGCCCGAAGGGCACGGCAGCACATGTGTTCGTCAACATCAGGGCGGCCCGTTCACTCGCGATCGGGCCGCCCTACCTCGTACTTCCCCCGAATGCCACATCCGGCGTAACCAAGTCACTCCATCGGCCGTTTGCGGGCCACCTGCCCTCCGCGAGCGACCCCTGGATGTGTTGTGCCCCGGTTCAGTGTCATCGTGCCCGCGTACCGGGTCCAGGCGTATCTGCACGAGTGTCTCGACTCCGTGCTGAACCAGTCGTTCAAGGACTACGAGATCATCGTGGTCGACGACTGTTCACCGGACGCCTGCGGCCCGATCGCCGACGAGTACGCCGTCCGCGACCCCCGGGTCGCCGTGGTCCACCTGCCGCGCAACTCCGGCCTGGGCCCCGCCCGCAACGCCGGGGTGGCCCGGGCGGCCGGAGACTACCTGCTCTTCCTCGACGCCGACGACACCTTCGCACCCGAGGCGCTCCAGACCATCGCCGACCGCCTCGACACCACCGGCGGCCCCGACGTCCTGGTCTACGACTACGCCCGTACGTACTGGTCGGGCGAGAGCGTGCGCAACACCTTCTCCGAACACCTCGCCGAGACCGGTCCCCCCTCCTTCCGGCTCGCGGACCGGCCCGAGCTGCTCAAGGTGCTGATGGTCGTCTGGAACAAGGCGTACCGCCGGGAGTTCATCGAGGCCGAGGGCTTCGCCTTTCCGCCCGGCTACTACGAGGACACCCCCTGGACCTATCCGGTGCTGATGGCCGCCGGGTCGATCGCGGTCCTGGACACGGTCTGCGTCCGGTACCGCCAGCGGCGCCGGGGCAACATCCTCTCGACCACCACCCACCGCCACTTCGACGTGTTCGACCAGTACGACCGCGTCTTCGCCTTCATCGACTCCCGCCCCGGGCTCTCCGTCTGGCGCCCGGTCATGTTCCGCCGGATGCTCGACCACTTCTCGACCCTCTTCACCTCCCGGGGCCGGCTGCCGCGCGGCACCCGGGCCCGGTTCTTCCGCCGCGCCCGCGCCCACTGCCGCCGCTACCGCACCCCCGGCGCCCCCGTACCCCGCCGCGCACGGCTGCGGCACGCCCTGTTCCGCCTCGGCGCCCACCGCACGTATCGCGCCCTGTGGGCCGCCCAGCGGCTGCGCGGGCACTTCGGGAGCACAGCCTCGGCCACGCGCCGCGCGGCGCGCGGGGCCGCCCTCCAGCTGCACTACCGCATCCAGCTGCGGCTGCCCGTCCGGCGCACGGACGCGGTGTTCGCCGCCTACTGGCACCGCGGCTACACCTGCAGCCCCGCCGCCCTGGAGGCCACGGCCAGGGCCCTGGTGCCCGGGCTGCGCACCTCCTGGATCTGCCGCCCCGAGGACGCACACACGGTGCCGGAAGCGACCCGTGTGCTGCACCCGGGGACGGCCGCGTACTGGACGGCGCTGGCACGCTCCAAGTACCTCGTGAACAACGTCAACTTCGACCGGAGACTGGTGAAGAGACGCGGCCAGGTGCTGCTGCAGACCCATCACGGGACGCCCCTGAAGACCATGGGGACCGACCTCGTGCACCGTCCGGCCGCGGCCGGCACCATGGACTTCGATCAGCTGCTGCGCAACGTCGACAAGTGGGACTACTCGCTCTCCGCCAACCAGCACTCCACCCTGGTGTGGGAGCGCACCTACCCCTCCGGCTACACCACACTGGAGTACGGCAGCCCGCGCAACGACGTCTTCCACCGCACGGACCACGCCGAGGGGGTCCGGCTGCGCGAGCGCCTGGGCGTGCCGGAGGGCAGTACCGCCCTGCTGTACGCGCCGACCCACCGCGACTACCGGCGCGCCCAGCAGCACTCCCTGGACCTGGGGCAGCTGGTCCGCGTCCTGGGCCCGCGCTTCGTGATCCTGGCCCGCTCCCACTACCTGGACGAGACGGCCCGGGCCACGGCCGGGCACACCCGGCACCCGCGGATCATCGACGTCAGCGCCCACCCGTCCGTCGAGGAGCTCTGTCTCGCCTCCGACGGGCTGATCACGGACTATTCGTCGCTGATGTTCGACTACGTCAACCTGGACCGGCCCGTCGTCCTGCACCTGGAGGACGCGCAGGCCTACGACGCCGCCCGCGGCACCTACTTCGATCCGGCGGCGTTCCCGCCGGGGGCCGTGGCCCGGGACCAGGAGGAACTGCACGAGATCTTCGCCACCGACCACTGGCGCGGGCCCCGCTCCGCGCAGCGCAGGGCGGCCTTCCGGGCGCGGTTCTGCCCGTACGACGACGGGCACGCGGCGGAGCGGGTGGTGCGCCGGGTCTTCCTGGACGACACCTCGGGTCTGCCGCTTCCCGCCCCGCTGACGGGCCGCGGGCCGACGGGGGTGCCGCGGCAGGTGCCCGTGCGGGAGTACACCAACGGCTGAGACCGGGCCCCGGGGCGCCGGGCACTCCGGGGTGTTCAGCACCCCGGGGTGTTCAGCGCTCCAGGAGCGCGAACAGCTCCTCCCAGCGGCCCAGGGTCTCCGCCTCGGAGAACCGCTGCACGTTGGTCCGGGCCCGGTCCCCCATCGCGTCCCGCATCCGGGGGTTCCCGGTGAGACGGAGCAGCCGGTCGGCGAGCGCGCCGATGTCGCCGGCGGGCGCCAGCAGCCCGTCCTCGCCGTCGCGCACGATCTCCCGGACACCCGGGGCACAGTCGAACGCCGCGCACGGCACCCCGCTGGCCATGGCCTCCAGCAGCGCCAGCGGGAAACCCTCACCGCGTGAGGACTGGACGAAGACGGAGGAGGAGGCGAGCGCTCCGGGGACGTCGTCCGTGCGCCCGCGCCAGCCGACCGAGGAATCGAGCCCCAGACCGGTGCACCGCGCCTTCAGCTCCGCCTCGTCCTCGCCCGTCCCGTACACGTCCAGCCGCCAGTCGGGGCGCTCCGGCGCCACCATCGCCCAGACGTCCAGGAGCATGTCGATGCCCTTCTGGTCGCTGAGCCTGCCGATGCTGGCGACCGACTTCTCGCGGCGCGGCGAGGGCACGTCCGGCAGGGCGGCCAGGGCGTTGGGCATGAAGCCGACGTTGTTCATCCCGTCACCGGCCCACTTGTCCGCGTCCTCCTCCGTGAGGACGAGCCAGTGGTCGAGCAGCGGGTAGTGGTTCTTGATCCAGCGGTAGCGGTGGCCGGCCCGGGAGTAGTCGTAGGACTCGTGGCTCATCCCGATGACCCGCAGACCGCCGGTGTCCGCCTCGCCGACCCACTCCATCGCCCAGACCTGGCTGACGATCACCACCCCGCCCGGCCGGGCGCCGCGGAAGACCTCCGACAGCTGCTCCACTGCCCGCCGCTTGCGCGCCGCGCGCGCGGCCTCGGCGCGCCGGGCGGGGATCCGGAAGCGGTCCCGCAGGCCCTTGGGCTCCCAGGGGGTCGGGGGGTGCGCCGGGTAGAGGGCGGTGACGGGGTAGCCGGCGGGTTCGGGCAGGGCCATCTTCCGCTCGGCCGCGTGGATGCCGACGGTGTGCACCCGGTGCCCCGCCCCCTGGAACAGCTGGGCGGTGCGGTGCATCCAGCCGGTGACACCGCCGAGTTCGTCGGTGCTGTTGGAGACGATGAAGACGTCACGGCTCGGGCTCATCGGCCGGCCTCCCCGGGGGACGTGGTGCGGGACGGGTCGATGTGCCGGGCGAACACGGTGTCGACGACGGCGCGGGCCGCGTCCCCGCGGTCGTACCCGCCGAACTCCTCGGCGAACGCGGCTCGTCGCTCCTGGAAGTCGGTGTCCGAGGCCTTCAGCCGGGCCAGCGCGGAGAACAGCTCCTCCTCGGTCGCCGCCACCGGTCCCGGCGCCTTCTCCCGCAGGTCGAAGTAGCTGCCCCGCTCGGCGGCGTAGGCGTCGAGGTCAGGGGCGAACAGGACGATCGGGCGGTCCAGGAGCGCGTAGTCGAACATGATCGACGAGTAGTCCGTGACCAGGACGTCGGCGAGGGCGAGCAGTTCGCTGACGTCGTGGTGGCGCGAGACGTCCACGACGGTCCCGGGCGGACAGGCGGGCAGGCTCGCCGCCTCCAGGTAGTGGGCGCGCACCAGCAGCGTGTACGTGTCGCCGAAGCGCTCCGCGAAGGCCGCCGCGTCCAGCAGGAGACGCTGCCGCCTGCGCTTGCCCGGCCCGCCCCGGAAGGTCGGCGCGTACAGCACGACCTTGCGGTGGTCGGGCAGGCCGAGCTCGGCCGCGAGCGCCGGGCGGGGCAGCCGGCCCTCGGCCTCGTCCCGGGCACGGGCCGCGAGCAGGGCGTCGTTGCGGGGGTACCCGGTGCGCAGCAGCGTGCTCTCCGGCAGCCGGTAGGCGCGGGCCAGGGTGCGCTCGTCGTGCCCGGAGCGCACGAGGAAGTGGTCGAAGCGGTGCACGGCCTGCTGGAGCCGTTCGCGCTGCGGGGTGTTCTGCAGGCGCACCCGGGTCTCGTCGAATCCCATGCGCTTGTACGCCGAGCCGTGCCAGGTCTGGAGGTAGGTGGTGCCCGAGGGCTTGCCGAGGTGGAGCGGGAACCCCTGGTTGTCGACCCAGTACTCCGCCCGCGCCAGGGCCCACAGGTAGCGCCAGGACCAGCGGCGCACGAGTCGGGCGTCCGCCGGGAAGCCGGCCGGGGAGTCGGCGTACGACCAGACGCAGCGCAGCGGGAGCCCGCGGGCGCGCACCTCCTCGTGCACGGCCCGGGGGCTGTCGCCGTAGCAGGTGCCCATGTGGCTCTCGAAGACCACGGACCCCCTGCGCACGGGCAGCCGGAGGAGCCAGGAGCCGTAGACGGAGGCCTTGAAGCCCCTGGACCGCAGCCGGTCACGGCGCCTGCCGAGGGCCCGTGCCAGGTGCCTGGCCTGCCGTGCGGGGCGGAAGTGGGTGGCGTAGTGGACCAGCCGGCGGGCCGTGCGGGCAGGTCGCCTGCGTGCCTCCAGCCGGAGCGCGAGGTGGTCCCGGAGCGTGATGTAGGGCTGCCAGGTGTCGCCGGTCGTCCTGCCCAGCCGGGGGAGGGCGGGCGAACGGTCCGCCGGGCCGACGAGGTCGTGGGCCGCGAAGAGGTCGCTCACCGAGCGGGTACTCCCGTCGTCCACCACCATCCGCACGTCCCACACCGTGTCGCGGGGGCCGAGGGGGCGCAGGAGGCGGGTGAGGCCGGCGCGGGTGGACCAGCTGATTCCGGTGGCGTCGGGGCGCAGCGAGTCGACCGGGGCCCTGAAGGCGCGGGAGCCGTCCCGTACGCGGAACTCCAGGTGGGCCGTGAGCGGCCCCTCCGGGTCGGGCCCGGTGTGGGAGGGCTGTACGAGCCGGCCCGCGAGCAGGACCCGGTGGCCGTCGGCCTCGTAGCGGGTGAGCCTGTTCATGAGCTTCAGCTCCCCGAACGGGCGGTACTGGTGACCGAGTTCGGTGACGTCCAGCACGGGATCGGGGCCGCCCGGCCAGTACACCCGCCCGTCCTCCCCCACGGAGAGCGGCGCGGCCACGACCCCCCGCCTGCGCAGCGCGTACGCCGCGGTGAGCACCCCGTCGGCGTCACCGCGCTCCAGCAGCCGGACGCCCACGCGTTCGACGGGCGGGAGGGTCAGCAGGGCCGGCTCCGGGACGCAGCCGGGCAGCACCCGGGCCGCCGTCGCCGCGAGGCGTTCACGTCCGGCGGCGGGCAGCTCCGGGAAGGTGCGCACCAGCGGCACGAGGTGGTCCCGCAGGAAGGCGCGGTCCCGCTCCTCGCGCAGCTCCGCCAGCCCTTGGGCCACCAGCACGTGGCACACCCGCCGGTGCGCCTCCACCAGCCCGGCGAGGTCCCGGCCGGCGTCGGGCACGGCCCGCCTGGAGACGATCCGGCGGCGTACGAGCGCGATCCTGCCCACGACGGCCGCCGCCAGGGGGCCGAAGAGGACCGCGCTCTGCGTGAGGTCCTCGTCGTAGCGCAGCGCGTGCCGCTCCAACGCCGCCCGCCGCAGGCAGAACCCCGTCACCAGGGCGTCGTGCACGGCGAGTTCGGGCGCCTCGGTGAACCGCCCGACCGTGCGGGAGCGGGTGAACAGCGGCTGCTGCCAGGAGGGTTCCCGTTCCTTCGTCCCCTCCCCGGTGAGCCGGCTCCAGCGCCCGGCGACCAGGTCGGCGCGGGTGCGGGTGCCCGCCTCCCAGAGGTTGCGGCAGGCGTGGCGCTGGAGGCGTTCGCCGACGTCGAGCACGAGGACGTACGTGCCCCGGGCCGCGTCCAGACCGGCGTTGCGCAGGGAGGCGACCGAATCCGTGCCGGGGTCGACCACCCGGACCCGTTCCGGGGAGCGCCGGGTGAGCGACGCGGCCGCCGTCCGCAGGGCGGCGGGCGCGCCGGCGGGCAGGACGACGAGGGCCTCGACGGCGCGCAGGCTCTGGTCGAGCACGGCCTCCACGGACGCCGTCAGCGCCTCCGGTCCGCCCTCCGCGGCAGTGATCACACAGCTGAAGTCGGGCGAGCTCATGCCTGTGCCCCCTTCAGCATCCGGTCCGCGACCCGCGCCGCGGCCGTCCCGTCGTCGAGATCGCAGAACGACTCGCGGAAGCGGGCGTACGCCTCACGGTGGCCCGCCGTCGCCGCGTCGGGGTCGCGCAGCGCCTCGACGACCTCCGCGGAGTCCGTGATCAGCGGGCCGGGCGCCCGGTTCCCGAAGTCGAAGCAGAAGCCGCGCAGGGTGTCGCGGTAGTGCTCCAGGTCGTAGGTGTGGAAGAGCATCGGCCGGCCTGTCTGCGCGAAGTCGAACATCAGGGACGAGTAGTCCGTGACCAGCACGTCGCTGATCAGCATCAGCTCGGTGACGTCGGGATGGCGTGAGACGTCGCGGACGAAGTCGCTCTCGGGGACGCTCCCGCCCACCAGGTAGTGGCGGCGCACCAGCAGGACGTGGTCGTCGCCGAGCGCCGACCGTGCCTGATCGAGGTCCAGCTGGAGGTCGAGCCCGTACCGGCCGCCCTGCTTGGGCCGGTCCTCGCGCCAGGTGGGGGCGTACAGGACGACCCGCTTGCCCTCGGGCACGCCGAGCGACTGCCGGACGGTGTCCGCGACCTTGGCCCGGTCGGCGGCGTACAGCAGGTCGTTGCGCGGGTAGCCGCACTCCAGCACCTCGCCCGTGTGCCCGAACGCGCGGCGCAGGATCGGCGTGGAGAAGCTGTTCGGGGAGACGAGAACGCTCCACTGGGCGGCGCGCCGCGGCATGGACTCCATGTACGCGGTGTCCGCGAAGGCGGTGCCCGCCAGGTCACGGCCGATGCGCTTGAGCGGGGTGCCGTGCCAGGTCTGGACGACGAACTGGCCGTGCGCCCGCTCGAACCACTCGGGGAGCTGCGTGTTGGTGACGATCCACCTGCTGCGGGCGAGTGCCTCGTGCCACTCGGCGCTGTGCAGGGCCACGGCGCGGGCCCCGGCGGGCACGGCGGCCTGCTGGTCCCGCACCACCCAGAGGTGCTCGACGCCGGTTCCGCGCCGGACCAGCTCCTCGTGGACGGCGCGGGGTGAGTCGGAGTACTGGCGCCCGTCGAAGCTGGAGTACAGCACGGCGTCCCGCAACTCCCCGCCGCGCGCGCCCGCGTACCGCTCGCGCAGCCGGCGCTGCCCGTACGCCCCCCGGTCCTGCGGCGGCAGGGCGCTGCCCGAGTGCAGGGAGAGCCGGTCGTGGAAGCGGCGCTCCAGGGTGAAGCGGCGCCCGCCCCACTCGCGGTCGAGCGGGAGTCCCGCGTGCAGCTGGGGCACCACGCGCAGCGGCAGGTACCGCTCCGGATCCGTCTCGCCCGGCTCCCTGAGGAAGGGGTACCAGCGGCCCTCGGCAAGCGGTAGCACTCCGGCGGCCCCTTCGACGGCCCCGGGGGACAGCTCCGCACGGAAGCCGGTGTCCGTGCGCTCCACCGCGAAGGTGTTCTCCTCCTGATGGCCGCTGTGGCGCAGGACGAGCTCGACGTGACGGCCCCGCGGGGCGGGGAAGGTCCCGTCCAGGGCCAGGCCGGCGCCGTCCGTCCATGCCGCGTGCGCCACGACGGGCGGCACCTCCCTGTCGGTGAGCACCAGGTCCCCGGAGGGATTGGCGGCGGCCCAGACCTCACGGCCGCCGGGCAGCGGATACCGCACGGCGTCGGTCTCCGGACGGGCCGCGACCGTCAGCCGGCGCTTCCCGCCGGACAGGTGGACGCCCCAGTCGCCGTCGGCCCCCCGGAACGTCTCCAGCGGCACCTCGGCGAGGAGGGTGCGGCCGTCCGTGCCCTCCTCCGCCACCAGGGGGAACTCCCTGCTCTCCTTCGTGCGCCACTCCTGGATCCGCAGGGCCGTGGGGGCGCCCTCGCCGAGCACGCGCACCGCGATCCGGATCCCGTCCCCGGTCTCCGTGGGGCCGTGGCCGGCGAGCACCGCGTCGACCCGTTCCGCGCGCAGCTCCAGCTTGTTCCCGGAGAGCAGCGGGACGACCCGGGTGCGCTCGTCGAGGTAGCGCACGGCGGGGGCCGCCGGACCGCCCAGCAGCCGCATCGGTCCCCGGCGGGGCCGCCCGGCGCCGACCATGAGGGATTCCAGCTTCCAGACGGTCCGGGTGCCCCGCGCCACGGCCCGGGTCACGAGCCTGCGCGGGTCGACGGCGGTCTCGAAGCCGGACCGTTCGTAGCGGTGCAGCGAGCGGCCCGAACCGGCAGCCGCCTCGTCCGTCACCGTCCTGCGCAGCCGGAGCGGGACCAGCCGGCGGCCCGACCGCAGCCACCCGGCGGCCACCGGCCCCCCCGGGGCGTTGCGGACGTACGCGTACCCCTTGAGGTGCAGCAACCCGTCCCGCCACACCGCCTCGGTCAGGTGCGCGTGGACGGGGAGGTCCCCGGCGGACAGGGCGGTGGCCCTGCGCGGGAGCGGGGCGTCGACACCCGGGTACTGGGCCCGCGGGCGCAGCCGTCCCCGGACGTGGAAGGTGTCGCGGTCGGTGGACTCGTGGGCCAGGAGCGCCAGGAGCTCCGCCGTCCTGCGCTCCCGGATGAGCTGCCACTTGACCCGCAGGTGCAGGGGCAGGGCGCCGAGGACGGCCGGGTCGACCGTGTCGGCGAAGGCGTTGGCGTGGGTCAGGAACGCCTCGTGGAAGGCTTCGTCGCCGTCCGGGAGGGCCTCGATGAACAGCCACAGGTCGCCGGAGAGCGCGTGCTCGTCGTAGCGCCGCTTCGCTTCCGGCATGCCCCGGTCCGCGAGGAACCGGCTGACGGTGGAGACCGCCGTGACCCGGTCGCGGATGCCCCGGGCCACGGCGCGCCGGGTGGTGATGGAGCCGTCGCGGTCCCGCCAGTGGTAGACCGGCGCCTCCACGACGTCGACGCTCCGGGCCAGGAAGTGGGCCGGCAGGACCACGGCGATGTCCTCGTACAGGACACCGGTCGGGAAGGCGAAGGCGTGCTGGTCCCAGAAGGTTCTGCGGAACACCTTGTTGCACGCGATGCGGTCGCCGAGCAGGATCCAGTCCCGTGTGACGTGGGTGGCGCGGCGGGGCCTCTCCATGGGCCTGCGGAACATCGGCGACTGTTCGAGCGTCCCGTCCGCCCGGAGCCTGAGGACGTTGCCGGTCGCGAAGTCCGAGCCGGACGAGTCGAGTTCGCCGAGCATCCTCGCGAAGGCGCCCGGCGGCACGACGTCGTCGCTGTCGACGAACGTGAGGAACTCGGCGTCCGGGTGTGCCTGTCCGGCCCCCGCGTTGCGTGCGGCCCCGAGCCCCGCGTTCTCCTGCTGGACCAGGCGGAAGCGCGGGTCCCGCCGGGTGAACTCCCGTGCCACATCGGCGCCGCCGTCCGTCGAGCCGTCGTCGATCATGACGACTTCCAGGTCGGCCATGGTCTGCCCGGCAAGCGATTCCAGGCAGTCTCCGAGGTACTCCTCGACGTTGTAGAGCGGGACGACGACGGTGAGACGGGGTGCCATGGCGCTGCGCACGATCCTTCCGGACGGACGAACGGACTTCCTCTGTATGGAACGAGCCCCGTGCCGGGGAGGCACGGGGCTCGCGACGGGGCACTGCCCGCCCAGGGTCCGACCGGGCACCGCCCGCTCAGGGTTTGACGGCGATGCGGCCCTCGTCCATGCGCAGCAGCAGGAGCTGCTCGCCGGTCTCCTCCAGGAACTCGTCCACGGCCTGACGTGATCCCTGCCAGTAGCCGTAGTCGTCGATCAGCAGCACCCCGCCGCTCACCAGGCGCCCGTACAGGTGGGCGAGCTCGTGCTTCGTCGACGCGTACCAGTCGGTGTCCAGCCGGAGGATGGAGATCTGCTCCGGCGCCCGCTCCGGGACGGTGTCCTCGACCTTGCCCTGCACGTAGTGGACGCGGTCCTTCGGGTACGGGACCTGCTCGAACCCGGCCTGTACGTCCTCCAGGGAGGCGACGGCCCAGATGGGCCGGTCCTTGCCCTGGGCCTCCAGCAGTTCCTGGGCCGGCCTTCCGTCCCGCCGCAGGTCCTCCGCCGTGGGCGGGGTCATGCCCTCGTACGTGTCGAAGAGATAGAGACCGCGGTCCGTCTCACCGAGCGAGAGCAGGGTCCTGGCGCACGCCTGCATGGAACCGCCGCGCCAGACACCGCACTCGACGATGTCGCCCGGGATGCCGTGCTTGACGACGTGCCGGGTCGCGAGGACGAAGGCGTTGAGCCGCTCCGGGGAGGTCATCGTGTACGGCTTGACCGCACGGATGATGTCCTTCGCCTCGTCGTCGTAGTCCGCGGGGAGCTGCGGCGCCTTCTTGGCCGCGGTCCTGGCCGGCGCGGGCTTCGGAGCCGGCTGATCCGCCTGCTCCGGCGCCGACGGCTCCCCGGGCGCGGAGCGGGGAGCGGGCAGGGTCGCGCGCCTGAGCTGGTATCCGGTGAGTTGCTGAAGGACGCCGTTGACGGCGTTGCGCCAAGCCATGGGGCGGGACAGTACGCGCGCTTTGCGGCTCATGTCATCTTTCGTCAACCTGTAGTTGATGGCGCCGTACGGCTGTCCGGGCGCCCGCACCGCTCCCTGCCGTCCAGCGGGCGGGGCAGCGGCACCCGGTCCACCCCGCCGGCCCGGTTCGCCCACCACACCGCCGTCTCCCGCACGGCGAGGTCCACCAGGCTGTTCTTCAGCCGGGTGACCGGCCTCCGGTGGGGCTGCGGCCTGCGGAAGACGCCCACCGAGTCGCCCCAGTAGGCGGCCTTGGCGTCGATGGAGGAGTAGTCGTGCCAGATGCCCCTGGCGGGCGGGAAGTCCGTGTAGGCCTCGCGGAGTTCGAGGCGGGAGTGGGCCGCCATCGCCCGGAAGCCGTCGGGGTAGTAGCGCCAGCAGTCCTGCGCGTCGTGGGCGTGGCCGCGCGAGGGCGCGGTGATGAAGGCGTGGCCGCCGGGCCTGAGCACCCGGGCGATCTCCATCATCGACACCCAGAAGAAGGGGATGTGCTCGAAGGCCTGGCCCGACAGCACCACGTCGGCGCTGCGCGACTTGGCGGGGATCCGGTAGGGCCGGGCCATGACCGCGTCGACGTTGGGGCCGTCGAGGACGTCGACCCCGAAGTAGTCGATGTCGTGGCCCGCCAGCAGGGCCCGGTGGGTGCGGGTCTGCTTGCCGGAGATCCGTGAGCCGAGGTCCACGACGCGGTGCCTGCGGTCCTTGGGCAGATACTCCTCGACGCAGAGCCGCATCTGCTCGTAGGCGGACCGGTGCATGAGCTCTCCCAACGTTGCTGTGTGCGCGCGCTGTTGAGCACAACGACGGCGGGGTGCGGAGGGATCGCCCCGTACGGGTGACCCGGTGCCCGGTCCGCACGCACCGGGTACCCCGGGCGGTCGGCCCGAAGGCACCGGGCATCCCGGGCGGTCAGTCCGCACGCGCCGGGAAGATCCGGCGCACGACGCGCTCCGCCGCGTGCCCGTCGTCCCAGGGGCAGAAGCGGCCGCGGAAGGCGGCGCGCAGCGCGTCGGCCTCCGGTGACTTCCAGGCCCCGCTCCGCAGCACCTCGCGCAGCTCGTCCTCCGTGGTGGCGACGGCCCCGGGGGTGTCGCCGGGGCGGCCGGACAACAGGTCGACGTAGGTGCCGCGGGCGGCGCGGTAGGCCTCCCAGTCGGGGGCGTAGGTGATGATCGGCCGGTCCAGGCAGGCGTAGTCGAACATCAGGGAGGAGTAGTCGGTGATCAGCGCGTCGGCGGCCAGGCAGAGTTCCTCGACGCTGGGGTGCCCGGTGACGTCCACGACCCGGCCCCCGGGGGCCGTCCCGGCCGAACGCCCGTAGAAGTAGTGGGCCCGCACCAGCAGCACGCAGCCGGGGCCCAGTTCGCGCGTGAGCCGCTCCGGGTCGAGACGGGGGACGAAGCCCTTGCGGTAGTCGCGGTGGGTCGGCGCGTACAGGAACACGGTCGATCCGGGCGCGATACCGAGGCCCGCCCGGATCTTCGCCGTCAGCTCCCCCGTCGCGGTGGAGAGCACGTCGTTGCGCGGGTAGCCGTAGGGAAGTTGCTCGTACGAGGAGGGGTAGACCCGGTCCCAGGTCTCGGTGCTGTGCGGATTGGCGGAGAGGCTGAAGTCCCACTGGTCGGTGTGGGCGACGATCCGTTCGAAGCTGACGCCGTTGGTGAGGGCGGGGTACGGGAGCTGGTCCAGGCCCATCGTCTTCAGCGGGGTCCCGTGGTGGGTCTGGAGGTAGACCTGGCCGGGACGCTTGGTGAAGCCCCCGGGGAAGCTGGAGTTGTTGACGAGGTACGTCGCGGTGGCCATGGTCCGCCAGTAGGCGCGGGAGCCCTCGATGACGTACGGCACGCCGGGCGGCATCCGGTCGCGGTGGCGGGAGGAGACGACCCAGACCCCCCGGATGTGCGGGACCAGTTCGCGCGCCTTGGCGTAGACGGCGGCCGGATTGCAGGCGACACCCCTGTTCCAGTACGCCCCGTAGACCGCGAGGCGGGGGTCCAGCGGACGGCGCAGGTCGGCGCGGTAGACGGCAGCCATCACGCGGGCGCGCAGCGACTTCCTGCCCGCGCGCGCGGCGGCCCGCGCCCGGGTGCGCCCGGCGCGGACGGCTCCCCGGACACGGTGCGCGGCGTACCGGCCGGGGAGCCCGGCCGCCCGGAAGAAGGCGGCACGGTCCTGCGGGGCGATCCGGCCCGGGTCGTCGAGCACCGCCGTCAGGTGCGCGGTGCGCGCGGCCGTGATCCGCGGGTCGCCGCCGGTCCCGGCGGCCAGGCGCGCGTACGCCTCGATGACCGCGAAGTGCGCGCGGCCCGGCGTCGTCGCGGACGTCCCGGTGCGGCGCAGGCGGTGGCGTACGCAGATCCGGTCGAGCGAGGCGTGGGCGCCCGCGTCGGAGGCGAGGAGGGCCGCGCGGTGGACGGGCACCACGTCGCCGTACGGACCCTCGGTGAAGCGGAGCCCGTGCTCCTCCCAGAAGACGCGCCGGAAGAGCTGGTTCCGCGCGGCCGGGAGGGCGTCGCCCGGCCGCACCGCCCCCCACCAGTCGACCGTGTCGTGCCCCAGGCTCAGCACGTCGGGCCGGTCCTCCGCCAGCCGTGCGGAGATCTCCGCCACCGCTCCGGGGAGGAGCAGGTCGTCCCCGTCGAGGAAGAGGAGGTACGCGCCCCGGGCCGCCGCCGCACCGGCGTTGCGGGCGCCGCCGACGTCCCAGGGGCCGTCCGGGGCCAGCACGCGCACACGTGGATCGCGCCCGGCGGCCTCCCGGGCGATGGCGAGGTCCGGCCCGCCGCCGGGTGCGCCGACGGCGATCAGCTCCACCTCCTGCGGGCCCTCCCCCGGCGACTGTCCCGTCACGGACTCCAGGGCGGCCCTCAGGTACCCCTGAACGCGGTGGGCGGGCACGACGACACTGAGGAGCATGGCAGCCGAGCGTAACGGGGACCGTGCGGCCCACCGCAGGGATCTTCACCCGTTCGGGTCAGCGGCGTGACTCACGGCGCTCCCCCGGGTTGTGCCGTGCATGAAGCCACTCCTCAGCGTCGTCGTCCCGGTGCACAACGTCGAGGACTACCTGGAGGAGTGCCTCACCTCACTGGCCGGACAGTCCCTGAGGGACATCGAGGTGGTGCTCGTCGACGACGGGTCCACGGACGGGAGCCGCCGCGTCGCCGAGGACTTCGCCGCCCGCGACGACCGCTTCCGCTGCGTCCACCAGCCCAACGCGGGTCTGAGCGCCGCCCGCAACACGGGGATCGCGCACACCACGGCCGGCGTCCCCTACCTGGCGTTCGCCGACAGCGACGACATCGTCGTCCCCGACGCGTACGAACGGATGCTGGCGTCCCTGGAGTCGACCGGGTCGGACCTGGTCACGGGCAATGTGTGGCGGCTCAACGAACAGGGCACGCAGCAGGCCTGGCAGTACCGCTGGCTGACCGCCGACCGCCTCCGCACCCACATCACCCGCGACTCCCGGCTGCTGGCCGACCGCGTCGCCTGGAACAAGGTGTTCCGGCGCTCCTTCTGGGACCGGCACGCCTTCACCTTCCCGGTGGGCAAGCTCTACGAGGACACCCCGGTGATGATCCCGGCGCACTACCTCGCCGAGTCGGTCGACGTGCTGCACGAACACGTCTACCTATGGCGGGTGCGGGAGGGCTCGATCACCCGGCGGCGCACGGACGTGCGAGGCGTGCGGGACCGGATCGCGGCCTGTGAGCAGGTCAGCGCGTTCCTGGCGGCCCGCGACGCCGCACAGCGGCTGCGCTACGACGTCTCGTGCCTGCGCGACGACTTCGTCTACTTCCTCGAGGCGCTGCCGATGGGCGGCCCGGCCTACCGCTCGGCCTTCATGGAGGACGCGGGCGCCTTCCTCGACCGGGTGGGCGACGCGGCTCTGGCGGGACTGCCTGCCGAGGCGCGCGTCCGCTGGCAGCTGGTGCGGGAGCGCAGGGCCGACGAGCTGCTGGCGGTCCTGGAGTTCGAACGGGCCAACGGGACCGGCACGTTCACCGTGGCCGGACCCCCGGGACGGCGGCGCGCGGTGCACCCCGGGCTCGGGGACGGGGGGAGTGTCCCCGCACGGCTCGGCAGGGGCGATCTGCCCGCCGTGGCACGCCTGGTGGAGTCGTCGTGGGGCGAGGACGGCAGGCTGCGGCTGCGCGGGTACGCGTACATCCGCAACCTTCCGGCCGAGTCCGCCCGGCACTCGGTGAAGGCGGCCCTCGTGCGGGAGGCGGGCGGCAGACGGGTGCGGGCCGTGCCGGTGCGCACGGTAAGGACGGACCGTGCCACCGCCGACTCGGGCCAGGAGCTGCACCGTTACGACTACGCGGGCTTCGAGACGGCCCTCGACCCGGAGCGGCTGGGGACGGGCACCTGGCTGGTCGGCCTGGTGGTGGCCGGCCACGGCGTCGTACGGCGGGCCGCGCTGCGCGCCGTGGAGGCGGCCGCCGCGCAGCCGCTGGTCCGCGACCTGGGCGGGGGGCGGCGCGCGGTTCTCGGCTACCGGGACGGCAGGCTGGAACTGACCGTGACCCGGCTGCCGGCGGTGGCCTCCGCCCACGACGGGCGGCCGGGCGCCCTGGAACTGACCGGCCGGCTCTACGGGGGCGCCCGGCCCACGGCCCTCGTCCTGACCCGCGAGGGCGCCACCGAGCACGTGTGCCCGGTGCGCTGCGGTGACGGCGACGGCTTCGGCGCCCGGATCCCCCTCACCGCTCTCGCCGCGGAGGCCGCCCCGCGCTCCGGCGGGGCCGCGGGCCCCGCGGCGGGGGCCGGAAGCCGGTGGCGGGCCCACCTCCTGACCGGTGGCGTCCGCGTCCCGCTCGCCGCGGCCCCGGACCTGGCCCCGCCCGCCTTCGCGGACGCCGAAGGGAACCTGGTGGTGGAGGTGGCCGGCGCACCGTTCGTGGACCGCGCCGGACCCGCCCCGGACGGCGGGCTGCGCATCGAGGGGGCCGGGGCCGGGGCGCTCTCCCTGCGGCACACCACCCTCGGCGACACGGCACCGGTCCCGCTGGAGCGAGGGGAAGGCCGCTTCGCCGCCGTCCTCACCACGCCTCCGCGCGAAGGCGACTGGGAGGTGCTGCTGGACGGCCGGCCCGTGCGCGTGGGGGCAGTGCTCGCCGCCGTCCTGCCGCTGGGCGCGGCGGGGGGCCGCTTCCGGCTCGACCGCCGCCACGGCGACCGGCTGACCGTGCACTGCTCGCCGGCGCTCGACGACGCGGAGCGCAGCGCGTACCGGCAGGGCCGGCTGCGGACGGCGCACTACCCGGCGCAGCGCCGCCTGCCGCTGCGGGACACCGTCCTCTACGCGGGCGAGGGCTCCCCGCGCGCCGTGCACGCCGAGCTCGTGCGCCGGAGCTCCGACGCCGAGCACCTCTGGGTCACCGACGGATCGGCCGGCGCCGCCGCCCGCGTCCCGGCCACCGCCGTCCCCGTCGTGGCCCGCAGCACCGCCTGGTACGAAGCGCTGGCACGGGCCCGCAGCATCGTCGCGGCCGGCCAGCTGCCCGCGTGGTTCGAGCGCCGCCCGGACCAGACGGTCGTGCAGACCTGGCACGGCTCGCCGCTCGGCCGGTTCGGCCTGGACCTCACCGGCACCCTGTACGCCGACCACCAGTACCTCGCCACGCTCGCGCGCCGCTCCGCCCAGTGGTCGGTCCTGGTCTCCCCCAGCGCCTTCGCCACCCCCCATCTCCGCCGCGCCCTGGCCTACGGCGGAGAGGTGCTGGAGGCGGGATCCCCGGCCGACGACCTGCTCTGCTCACCGGGCCGGGACAAGGCGGCCGAGCGGGTGCGCCGGACGCTGGGCATCCCGGACGGCCATCGCGTGGTGCTGTACGCGCCGACGTACCGCGACCACCTCGCGCACCCCCCGTCCGGCGGTTCATCCCCGCTGTACCGCTGGGACCCGGCGCTCGACCTCTCCGCGCTGGCACGGTCGCTGGACGGCCGCACCACCGTGCTGGTCCGCCGGCACCCGCGTGTGACGGGCAGCGTGCCGGCGGATCCGGCCCTGCGTGACGTGTCCGCGCACCCTGACACCACCGAGCTCCTGCTGATCGCGGACGTGCTGGTCACCGACTACTCGGGCCTGGTGTTCGGCTTCGCGCACACCGGCCGCCCGATGCTCTTCCACACCTACGACCTGGAGCACTACAGGGACACCGTGCGCGGCTTCTGCCTGGACTTCGAGACGCGGGCCCCCGGCCCGCTGCTCGTCACCACCCAGGAGGTGGCCCAGGCCCTGCGGGCCACACCGGCGTCGGCGGATCTCCACGCCGACGCGTACGAGAGCTTCCGGCAGGATCACTGCGGCCCGGCCGACGGCGGGGCCGCCCGGCGCGTCGTGGACCGGCTGCTCGGCGGGGACCGCACCTCCCCGCTCCGCGTCAGCCCTTGAGGGCTCGTACCGCCGAGTCCGCGAGGTCGTCCAGGTACCCCTTGGGCAGATCGCCGCGCACCACGACGAGGCGCCAGTAGAGAGGTCCCACGATGAGGTCCAGCGCCCGGTCGGGATCACTGCCCTCGGGCAGCTCTCCGCGCCCCACCGCCGCCCGTACGACCACGGCGGCCACCCCCTTCTGCGGGTCGAGCAGAGCGGCCTTGATGGCGTCGGAGATCTCCGGGTTGCGGGCCGCCTCGACCAGCAGGTCCGGGATCACCTGCGAGGCCACCGGGTGGCGCAGGGCGTACGCGGCGAGTTCCAGTACGGCGCGCACGTCTCCGTGGAGCGAACCGGTCGCGGGCGCCGGCATGCCCTGCGCGGCCACGGCCGCGACCAGGTCCAGGACGAGGTGCAGCTTGGACTTCCAGCGGCGGTAGACGGCGGTCTTGCCCACCCCCGCGCGCCGGGCGATGCCCTCGATCGACATCCGCGCGAATCCCACGGCGGCCAGCTCCTCGAAGACGGCGCCGCGGATCGCGTCGGTCACGTCCTCCCGCAGCACCGCGGCACCTGCCGGGGCGCGGCGCCCGGTTCGCCGTTCGGTGGTCATGGCCCGAATGATAGTCCGTAACGACGAAACGGTTGCGTTGCGACGTACAAACGTCCTACTGTCAGCGTTGCGACGATACGGTGCCGTCCCATCGAAAGAACCCTTCGTCGTGTTCCCCCCCCCGCCCCTCGTCGAAAGCGACCGTGGTGAGCCAGACAGCAGCCCCGCCGGCCCCGGTGGACACCGCACCCCCCACCCACCTCCCCGTGTACGCGGCCGGTGAGCTGGCCGCGCTCGCCGCCCGGCACGGTCTGACCGTCAGCGGGGCCCGGCCGAAGCTCGGCGAGTACGTCCGGCAGCTCTGGGGGCGCAGGCACTTCATCACCGCCTTCGCCACGGCCAAGCTGACCGCCCAGTACAGCCAGGCGAAGCTCGGCCAGATCTGGCAGATCATGACCCCGCTGCTCAACGCGACGGTCTACTACTTCATCTTCGGCGTCCTGATGAACACCAAGCACGGAGTCCCCGACTACGTGCCCTTCCTGGTCACCGGGGTCTTCATCTGGACCTTCACCGCCAGTTCGATCACGGCCGGCACCCGGGCCATCAGCGGCAACACCGGACTCGTCCGGGCCCTCCACTTCCCCCGGGCGTCCCTGCCCATCGCCCTGGCCATCCAGCAGCTCCAGCAACTGCTGTTCTCCCTGGGCGCGCTGTTCCTGATCCTGCTGGCGTTCGGCCAGTACCCGCGGCCGTCGTGGCTGCTGGCGATCCCCGCGCTCGCCCTGCAGGCCCTGTTCAACACCGGCATCTCGATGGTCATGGCCCGGCTGGCGGCCAGGACCCCCGACATCGCCCAGCTGACGCCCTTCCTCCTGCGCACCTGGATGTACGCGTCGGGCGTCATGTGGAGCCTCGACACCCTGCTCACCGCCGACCGGGTACCGCGGCTCGCGCTCCTCGCCCTGGAGTGCAACCCGGCGGCCGTCTACATCGATCTGATGCGCTACGCCCTGATCGACAGCTTCACCGGCGCGCAGCTGCCCCCGCACGTGTGGGCCGTCGCGACGGGCTGGGCCCTGGTCTGCGGCATCGGCGGCTTCGTCTACTTCTGGAAGGCCGAGGAGAGGTACGGACGTGGCTGACACCCTCGACACCCGAGTGCCCACCGTCGTCGTCGACGACGTCCACATCACCTACACGGTCAACGGCGCCCGCACCGGGAAGGGCAGCGCGACGTCCGCCCTCAACCGGATCGTGTCGCGTCGGCAGCCCCGGGGTGCCCGCCAGGTGCACGCGGTGAAGGGCGTGAGCTTCGCCGCGTACAAGGGCGAGGCCATCGGCCTGATCGGCTCCAACGGATCCGGCAAGTCGACGCTCCTCAAGGCGATCGCCGGACTGCTTCCCCCGTCGCAGGGCAGGGTCCACACCCAGGGTCAGCCCTCCCTGCTCGGTGTGAACGCCGCCCTGATGAGCGACCTGACCGGGGAACGCAACGTCGTGCTCGGCGGTCTGGCCATGGGCATGACCCGACAGCAGATCCGCGAGCGCTACCAGGACATCGTCGACTTCTCCGGGATCAACGAGAAGGGCGACTTCATCACCCTGCCCATGCGGACCTACTCCTCGGGCATGGGGGCGAGGCTGCGCTTCTCCATCGCGGCCGCCAAGAGCCATGACGTGCTGCTGATCGACGAGGCACTGTCCACCGGCGACGCGAAGTTCCAGCGGCGCAGCAAGGACCGGATCATGGAGCTCCGCGAGGAGGCCGGCACGGTGTTCCTCGTCAGCCACAGCAACCGGTCGATCACCGACACCTGCGACCGGGCGATCTGGCTCGAGGCGGGCACCCTGCGGATGGACGGCCCGGCCAAGGAGGTCGTGGCCGCGTACGAGGAGTTCACCGGACCGGCGAAGCCGAGGAAATCCAAGAAGTGACGGCGTGAAGCCGTCCGCCGGACGGGCCGCAGGGGCCCGTCCGGCGGACGGCTTCGTCAGCGGCCCGGACGGCCGCTCCGGGTCAGGCGTGCGTACGCAGCAGGGTCCGCATCGTCCTCATCGCCACCGACAGGTTCGCCAGGTCGAAGGACTCCGAACCCCGGATCTCCTCCAGGGTGGCCCGTGAACGCGCCAGGATCGCGGCGTTCTTCTCCTCCCAGGCCGTGAACCGCTGCTCCGGCGACGACGTGCCGTTGCCGGCGGCCAGTACGTCCGAGGTGAGCGCGGCATGCGCGGCGTAGAGGTCCTCGCGGATGGAGGCGCGGGCCATGGACTGCCAGCGGTCGGCCCGCGGCAGCTCGATGATCCGGTCCATCAGCTGCGTGATCCCCAGCCGGTCGGCGAGGTCGTAGTACACCTCGGCGACGGCCAGCGGGTCCTTGTCCGTACGGTCCGCGATCGCCACGATGTCCAGCGCCGGGAAGGCGGAGGAGAAACCGGCCACCCGCACCGCCAGCTCCTCGGGGACCCCCACCGAGGTGAGCTCGTCGAGGATCGACCGGTACCAATCGATGTCCGCGCCCCTGAGCAGCTTGGGCAGCTCGTTCCAGACGCGTTCGACGCCCTCGCGGAAGAAGCCGATGGTCTCCGCGATCTCCACCGGCTGGGGCCGGTTGCCGAGGAGCCAGCGCGATCCGCGCTCGACCAGCCGCCGCGAGTGCAGCCGGATCCGGGTCTGCACGTCGGCGGCCACCGTGTTGTCGAGCGCCTCCACGGCGTCCCACACGGCGGAGAGGCCGAAGATCTCACGGGCGGCGAACTGGGCCCGCACGATCTCCTCGAGCGACGCCCCGGTCTCCTCCCGCAGCCGGTGCAGGAACGTCGAGCCGCCGGTGTTCACCGTGTCGTTGACGAGCACCGTCGTGATGATCTCGCGGCGCAGCGCGTGCGCGTCGACCGCCTCGGGGAACTTCTCGCTCAGCTGCTTCGGGAAGTAGGCGTGCACCAGCCCCTGCAGATGGGCGTCGTCCGGCAGGCTGGTGGAGATCAGCTCGTCGGCCGCCGTGATCTTGGTGTAGGCGAGCAGCACGGCCAGCTCCGGCTGGCTGAGACCCTTGCCGTGGTTCAGCAGTTCGCGGATCTGACGGTCGTTCGGCAGGAACTCCAGCGCCCGGTCCAGGTGCCCCTCGCGGCCGAGCCTGCGCATGAAGCGCTGGTGGGCGTGGAGGAGCGACGGGGCCTGGGCACAGGCGTTGGAGAGCGCGACGTTCTGCGCGTAGTTGTTGCGGAGCACGAGCTGTCCGACCTCGTCGGTCATCTCGGCGAGCACCTTGTTGCGCTGCTTCACGGTCATGTCGCCGTCGCGGACGAGGCCGTTGAGCAGGATCTTGATGTTCACCTCGTGGTCGGAGGTGTCCACACCGGCGCTGTTGTCGATCGCGTCGGTGTTGATCCGGCCGCCGGCCCGGGCGAACTCGATCCGGCCGAGCTGGGTGGCCCCGAGGTTGCCGCCCTCACCGACGACACGGGCCCGAAGATCCGCCCCGTCGACCCGGATCGAGTCGTTGGCCTTGTCACCCACGTCGGCGTTCGATTCGGCCGTCGACTTGATGTACGTACCGATGCCGCCGTTCCACACCAGGTCGACCGAGGCCTTGAGGATGTTCTGCATCAGCTCGGCGGGCGTCATCTTGGTGACCTTGGACTCGATGCCGAGCGCGGCGCGGATGTGCGCGTTGACCGGGATCGACTTGGCGGAACGCGGGTGGATGCCACCGCCGGGGGACAGCAGGTCCTTGTCGTAGTCCGCCCAGGAGCTGCGCGGCAGGTCGAAGAGCCGGCGCCGCTCGGCGTACGAGGTGGCGGCGTCCGGGTTCGGGTCGATGAAGATGTGCCGGTGGTCGAAGGCCGCGACCAGCCGGATGTGCTCGGAGAGCAGCATCCCGTTGCCGAAGACGTCACCGGACATGTCGCCGACGCCGACGACGGTGAAGTCCTCGGTCTGGGTGTCGTGGCCCAGCTCGCGAAAGTGCCGCTTCACGGACTCCCAGGCACCGCGGGCGGTGATGCCCATGCCCTTGTGGTCGTAACCGGCCGAGCCTCCGGAGGCGAAGGCGTCGCCGAGCCAGAAGCCGTACGCGACGGCGACGTCGTTGGCGATGTCGGAGAAGCTCGCGGTCCCCTTGTCGGCGGCGACGACGAGATAGGTGTCGTCCTCGTCGTGGCGCACGACCTCCGAGGGGTGCACGACCTCGCCCGTCACCATGTTGTCGGTGATGTCGAGCAGGGCCGAGATGAAGATCTTGTAGCAGGCGATGCCCTCGGCGAGCCAGGCGTCACGGTCCACGGCCGGGTCCGGCAGCTGCTTGGCCACGAACCCGCCCTTCGCGCCCACGGGCACGATCACGGTGTTCTTGACCATCTGCGCCTTGACCAGGCCGAGGATCTCCGTACGGAAGTCCTCCCGGCGGTCCGACCAGCGCAGCCCGCCGCGGGCGACCTTGCCGAAGCGCAGGTGGACACCCTCGACGCGCGGCGAGTAGACCCAGATCTCGTACGCCGGGCGGGGTGCCGGCAGGTCCGGGATGGCCTGCGGATCGAACTTCATCGAGACGTAGTTGTGCGGCTCGTGGTCGTCGGCCAGCTGGAAGTAGTTGGTCCGCAGCGTGGCCTTGATGACCGTGAGGAAGGACCGCAGGATGCGGTCCTCGTCCAGCGAGGCGACCTGGTCGAGGGCTCCGTCCAGCTCCTCCAGCAGCCCGTCCGTCAGCTCCGTCCCGGCCTTCTGGCGGGTCGGGGACATCCGGGCCTCGAACAGGGAGACCAGGAGGCGGGTGGTGTGGACGTTGTTGCGGAGGGTGTCCTCCATGTAGTCCTGGCTGAAGGTCGAACCCGCCTGGCGCAGGTACTTCGCGTAGGCGCGCAGCACCATGGCCTGACGCCAGTCGAGTCCGGCGCCCAGGACCAGGTTGTTGAACCCGTCGTTCTCCGCCTCGCCTGTCCAGATGGCGGCGAACGCCTCCTGGAAGCGGTCCCGGGCGTCGTCGGCGAGGTGGTCGCCGTTGCCCGAGGCCTTCTTCGGCAGGCGCAGCCCGAAGTCGTAGATCCAGGCGTGCGTGCGGTCGGCGCACCGCAGCTCGTACGGACGTTCGTCGACGACCTCGACGCCGAGCCGCTGGAGAGCGGGGAGGACCGCGGAGAGCGAGACCTGCTCCCCGGTCCGGTAGATCTTGAAGCGTCGCTCGTCGGGAGCGGCGCCGACCGGCTCGTACAGGCTGAGCGCGAAGTCCTTGTGCTCGCTCTTCAGCGCCTCGAGGTGGACCAGGTCGGCCACGGCGGCACGCGGCGAGTGGTCGGCCTTGTAGCCCTCGGGGAAGGACTGTCCGTAACGGCGCAGCAGCTCGGCGGCGCGCTCCTCACCGCACTCGGCGTTCAGCGCCTCCTGGAAGCCGTCGGCCCAGGAGCGGGCGGCCTCGACGAGGCGCGCCTCGATCCGGTCCGCGTCGGCGTCGGTGAGGTGCGGGAGCTCGGTGCCCGGCGGGACCCGGACGACGAAGTGCAGCCGGGAGAGGATCGATTCGGTGTTCCAGGCCGTGAAGTCGACGCTGGTGCCGCCCAGCTCCTCCTTGAGGATGTCGATCAGGCGGAGCCTCACCCCGGTGGTGTAGCGGTCGCGCGGCAGGTAGACGAGGGCGGAGTAGTAGCGCCCGTACTCGTCCTGGCGCAGGTAGAGCCGCAGCCGGCGGCGCTCCTGGAGGTACAGCACGGAGGTGACGATTGAGCGCAGCTGGTCGACGGGCGTCTGGAAGAGCTCGTCGCGCGGGTACGTCTCCAGGATCTGGAGCAGGTCCCGGCCGTCGTGGCTGTTGGGCGTGAAGCCCGCGCCCTCCAGCACCTCGGCGACCTTGCGGCGCACGACCGGAACCCGGCGCACGGACTCGGTGTACGCGGCGGAGGAGAACAGGCCGAGGAAGCGGCGCTCACCGACGACGTTGCCCTCGGCGTCGAACTTCTTCACCCCGACGTAGTCGAGGTAGCTGGGGCGGTGCACCGTCGCCCTGCTGTTCGCCTTCGTCAGGACGAGCAGCCGGTGCTCACGCGCCTTGGCCCGGGCGTCGGCGGGCAGCCGGTCGAAGGACGGGCTCACCGGGTGCGCCTCGTCCTCGCTGTGCTTCGGGTCGGAGCGCAGGATGCCGAGACCGGTGCCGGGGACGGCCGTCAGCGCGTCGGAGTCGCGGAGCTCGTACTCCCGGTACCCGAGGAAGGTGAAGTGGTCGGCGGCGAGCCAGCGCAGCAGCTCGCGGGCCTCCTCGACCTCCTCCTCGCCCAGCTCGTCCAGCGGCTCCGCCCCGAGGTCGTCGGCGATCCGCAGGGCGGCGTCGTGCATCTTGTCCCAGTCCTCGACGGTCTCCCGTACGTCGGACAGGACGCGGAGCAGGTCGGCGGTGATCTGCTTCAGGTCCGCGCGGTCCGTCTCCCGGTCGATCTCGACGTGGATCCACGACTCGACGAGCGCGTCGTGCGGCAGCTCGGCCCGGGCCTCCTTGCGGCCCTCGCCCCGCTTCGCGCCGTTGCCCCTGGCCGGGTCCTCGCCGAACACCTCGATCAGCTTGCCGGCGACGTCACGGCGGACGACGACCTGCGGGTGGATCACGAGGTGGATGCCGCGGCCCTGCCGGGACAGCTCGTTGGTGACCGAGTCGACCAGGAAGGGCATGTCGTCGGTGACGACCTCGACGACGGAGTGGCTGCTCGTCCAGCCGTTCTCCTCGACGGTCGGGGTGTGCACCCGGACGTTCGCGGTGCCCTGCGGGCGGTTCTCGGCCAGCCGGTAGTGGGAGGAAGCCGCACCGAAGACGTCGACCGGGTCGCGGTCCTTCACGTCCTCCGGAGCGGTGTGCAGGTAGTAGCGCTGGAGATAGGCGAGCAGTACGTCCCGGCCCGGCCGGTCGTCCCGGCCGTCCTCGGTGCCGTCCTCTGCTCCGGTGCCTTCGGCAAGGCGGACCCGGAGGCCGCCACCCGGGCCACCGACACCACCGCCCGGACTGTTGTCAGCTACCCGGGCCGCCCGTGCGAGCAGCTCGGCCTTGGCTTCGTCCAGCTTGGTCTGCATGTCCTCTGGCTCCTGTCGCGCGCCGTTGCGTGACGTAGGTGTAAAAGTCGGCGTACCGCCACGACGCGGGGATTCCGGTCTGGGTCGACGCTATGCCGCCTGGGGAGATGTCCGGGACCGTATCGGCCATTTTCGGCAGACGGCCCGGGACGCGGAGATCACGCATCGCCCGGGTGCTGTGGCACTCCGGGCGCAGGCCGGGGGCTTCGCTGCCCCCGAGGCGTATCGCGCTGATCACCGCACCAGGCTATCCCCCTTGCACCCACAACCGTCATGAGCCGCATATGTACAAAAGAAGGCCCCGAACTTTGACACTCTGGACATCGCACCGGATCGTTCCCGCACGTAAGGAGACACACCCGGGCAGACGCTCGGTCCGGCGCCCGGCCCGCGCTCGGTCCGCCGTGCGGCTGCACTCCCCGTCCGAGGGTCAGTCAGCCATCAGCTCGGCCAGCGCGACGGCTTCGGCCAGGGTGTCGACCACGGGCACACCCGCCGCTTCCAGACTGCTGCGGCTGTGCGAACCGCCGGTGTAGAGCACCGCGCGCGCACCCACGTGGGCCGCCGCCACGGCGTCGTCCACCGCGTCACCGATGACCACCGCGGATTCGGGAGCGATGCCGCCGAGCACCTCGAAGTGGCGCGCCATGTGCTGTGCCTTGCTGCCGCCCGAGGGGCCGGTACGGCCGTCGACCCGGACGAAATGGCGCTCGATGCCGTACCCACGCACCACCGGGACCAGGTACTCGTGGCCGTACATGCTCAGCAGCGACTGGCTGCGGCCGCCGACGCTCCACCGGGCCAGCAGCTCCTCGGCACCCTCGGTCAGGCCGCAGGCCACCCGCTGCTCGGTGTAGTGGCGGTGGAAGAGGCCGTCCATCCGCTCCCACTCGGCAGAGGTGGGCAGCCTGCCCATGAGCCGCTCGTAGAACTTGGGTATCGGCACGCAGTACGTCTCGCGGTACTGCTCCAGCGTGAGCGGTGCCAGGTCGACCTCCGCGAAGGCGGCGTTCGTCGCGCCGAGCACCGCGGTGATGTCGTCGAGCAGTGTGCCGTTCCAGTCCCAGACCAGATGTGTGCGGTGCTTCCCCGATGTCGCCATGGAGAGAAAAATACCCGCCCGGTACGACACTCACCCGGGCACGGCACTCAGCTGATCAGGCCGGGGATCTCCTGGATCCCGAACCACAGGAGCTCGTGGTCCTCCGCGCCGTCCACGGTGAACCGGGCGTCGTCGTCACCGGTGTCCGCGGCTCCCAGCGCCGCGGCGGCCGCGGCGACGTCCTTCTCCGCGTCATCGGCGTCCACGTGCACGGCGGCGGCCTTCGACAGCGCCACCGCGTCCGCGATCCGCACCTCGCCGATGGACGACGCGTCCAGGATGTGGTCCGGATCGGCGACAACCGCTCCGTCCGGCACGTCGAGGGCGACGACGGCCCGGCGCCGGACCTCGTCCGGCTTGCCCGCGATCAACCGCAGCGAGGCGGCGGCGGCCCGGTTCAGCGCCGCGTACTCCAGCTCCTCGATGTCGTCGGAGACGTACCACTCGCGCAGAGCGGGCGTCACGGCGTAGGCGGTCAGCGGCCCCGGTCCGACCTCGCCCGCCGCGTGCACCGCGGCAAGACCGGAGAGGGTCAGGGGGACGTACACACGCATGGCTGACCGCTTTCGTAGTCGATGACGCCCTCAGGATACGTGCGACGTCCCCCTTCGGGGTTGCCGATCCACCCCCTGCTGTCCACCGCGCGACGACCGTCACCCCCGCTCCTCCCTTGCGGCGCGGGGCCTGCCACCCGGATAGGTGATCTCGCCCGGCACCCGGTCGGGCCCCCTCGCCGCTTGCGGGGCCGAGGACCGGCCCCGTAGAAGATCCCCAGCAGAAGTTACCGCCCGGTACTCACCGGGCTCCGGACAGCAGCCACGGGGGCTACCAGCATGAGCACGGACAGGACGAGGCCGGCCGGACGACGCGACCGCAGCAGGCCGGGCACCGTACCGCCGCAACGGCCCCGGAGGCCGCTGCGCCCGCACCAGTGGTTCGCCGAACGCCTGCTCGCGGTGCTCAGCGGGCAGCGCCCGGTGCACTGGATGCTCGGCCACACGATCGGCGAGGCCTACGACCAGCTCGCCGAACTCGCCCCTGACGCCCCTCTCGGTGCGGGGTGCAGGCGGCCGGTCGTGCGCGCCTGCCACGGCAGCCAGCCGGCCACCGGCGTGGTCGAGGCCTTCGCCAGCATCGCCACGGGCGAACACGTCCGCGCCATGGCGTTCCGCCTGGAGCAGGGGCCCGACCTCCGCTGGCGCTGCGCGGCGATCGACCTGGGCGGCGAACGCCTCCCCGCCGTCAGATAGCGGGCGCCCGGCACTCTTCCGCCACCCTCTCCGCGGCTCCCGCCGGGCCTGCGCAGGGGCTCTCCCGCCGGGCTCCCTGCCGGGACTCCCTGCCGGAACGAGCGGGAGCGGTCAGGGACACACCCCGCCAGGGCCGCACACAACGGCTCCAGCGGCCCGCCGACGTCTCTCTGCGCACGTGGGAGCAGCCACCCCGCCCCGAGCCCTGAGAAGCCCGGCAAACGGCCTGGCCCGGACACCGAGGGGGTGTCCGGGCCAGGCCGTTCGTCCAGGTGTGCCGCGCGCTACTTCTTGCGGCGGCGGCCACCCGTGCTCTTCTGCGCCTTGCGGCGCTCCGCACGCGTCGTCCCGTCGCCCTCGGACCGCGCACCGTCACCGTTGGAGAAGTCTCCCTCGACGACGCCGCCCTCTCCGTCCACCGTGGGAGCGGAGAAGTGCAGCCGGTCCGGACGCTGCGGCGCGTCCAGGCCCTTGGCCCGGATCTCGGGGCGACCTGCCCCGGCGGCCACCGGCGCGTCCTGCTTCTCGAGCGAGGTGCGCTCCGCGCCCTCCTGCACCGGGACCTCCTCGACCTGCTGCTCGACCTGGACCTCCAGGTTGAACAGGTAGCCGACGGACTCCTCCTTGATGCCCTCCATCATGGCGTTGAACATGTCGAAGCCCTCGCGCTGGTACTCGACCAGCGGGTCCTTCTGGGCCATGGCCCGCAGGCCGATGCCCTCCTGGAGGTAGTCCATCTCGTAGAGGTGCTCACGCCACTTGCGGTCCAGGACGGACAGCACCACGCGGCGCTCCAGCTCACGCATGATGTCCGAGCCGAGGGTCTTCTCGCGCTCCGCGTACTGCTCGTGGATGTCGTCCTTGACCGATTCGGCGATGAAGTCCGCGGTCACACCGGCCAGGTCGCCCGCGGCCTCCTCGAGCTCCTCGACCGTGACCTTCACCGGGTAGAGCTGCTTGAAAGCGCCCCACAGCCGGTCGAGGTCCCACTCCTCGGCGAAGCCCTCCGCGGTCTCCTGACGGATGTAGTCGTCGATCGTGTCGTCCATGAAGTGGCGGATCTGGTCCTGCAGGTCCTCGCCCTCCAGGACGCGGCGACGCTCACCGTAGATGACCTCGCGCTGCCGGTTGAGCACCTCGTCGTACTTCAGGACGTTCTTACGCGTCTCGAAGTTCTGCTGCTCCACCTGCGACTGCGCGGAGGCGATCGCCCGGGTCACCATCTTGTTCTCGATCGGCACGTCGTCGGGGACGTTCGCCATCGACATCACGCGCTCGACCATCTGCGCCTTGAACAGGCGCATCAGGTCGTCGCCCAGCGAGAGGTAGAACCGGGACTCGCCCGGGTCACCCTGACGGCCGGAACGGCCACGCAGCTGGTTGTCGATACGGCGCGACTCGTGACGCTCGGTACCCAGGACGTACAGCCCGCCGAGATCCTTGACCTCTTCGAACTCCGCCTTGACGGCCTGCTCGGCCTTCTCCAGCGCGGCGGGCAGGGCCGCAGCCCACTCCTCGACGTGCTCCACCGGGTCGAGGCCGCGCTGGCGCAGCTCCGCCTCGGCGAGGTCGTCCGGGTTTCCGCCGAGCTTGATGTCGGTGCCTCGGCCGGCCATGTTCGTGGCGACCGTGACGGCGCCCTTGCGGCCCGCCTGGGCGACGATCGTCGCCTCACGGTCGTGCTGCTTGGCGTTGAGGACCTCGTGCTGGACACCGCGCTTGGAGAGCTGCTGCGAGAGGTACTCGGACTTCTCGACGGAGGTCGTGCCGACCAGGATCGGCTGCCCCTTCTCGTGCTTCTCGGCGATGTCGTCGACGACCGCGGCGAACTTCGCGACCTCGGTGCGGTAGATCAGGTCCGACTGGTCGGCGCGGACCATCGGCCGGTTCGTCGGGATCGGCACCACGCCGAGCTTGTAGATCTGGTGGAACTCGGCGGCCTCGGTCATCGCCGTACCGGTCATGCCGGAGAGCTTGCCGTACAGGCGGAAGAAGTTCTGCAGGGTGATCGTGGCGAGCGTCTGGTTCTCGTCCTTGATGTCCACCCCTTCCTTCGCCTCGATGGCCTGGTGCATGCCCTCGTTGTAGCGGCGGCCGGCGAGGATACGGCCGGTGTGCTCGTCGACGATCATGACTTCGCCGTCGATGACGACGTAGTCCTTGTCCTTCTTGAAGAGTTCCTTGGCCTTGATCGCGTTGTTGAGGTAACCGACGAGCGGGGTGTTCACCGACTCGTAGAGGTTGTCGATCCCGAGCCAGTCCTCGACCTTGGCGACACCGGGCTCGTGGATGGCCACGGTCCGCTTCTTCTCGTCGACCTCGTAGTCGCCGGTCTCCTCGATGCCCTTCAGCGGGTTGCCCGCCTCACCCCTGGTGAGACGCGTGACCAGCTTGGCGAAGTCGCCGTACCACTTGGTGGCCTGGTCCGCCGGACCGGAGATGATCAGCGGGGTACGGGCCTCGTCGACGAGAATCGAGTCGACCTCGTCGACGATCGCGAAGTTGTGGCCGCGCTGGACGAGCTCGTCCTGGGACCACGCCATGTTGTCGCGGAGGTAGTCGAAACCGAACTCGTTGTTCGTGCCGTACGTGATGTCGCAGGCGTACTGCTCACGGCGCTGGGCCGGGGTCATGTTGGCGATGATGCAGCCGACCTCGAGGCCGAGGAACTTGTGCACCCGGCCCATCATCTCGGAGTCGCGCTCGGCCAGGTAGTCGTTGACCGTGATCAGGTGCACGCCCTTGCCGGAGAGCGCGTTGAGATACGCGGGCAGGGTGCCGACGAGGGTCTTGCCCTCACCGGTCTTCATCTCGGCGACGAAGCCGAGGTGCAGGGCGGCACCGCCCATCATCTGGACGTCGTAGTGGCGCTGTCCGAGGACGCGCTTCGCGGCCTCACGGACGGTCGCGAATGCTTCGGGAAGCAGGTCGTCCAGGCTCTCGCCGTCCGCGTACCGTTCCTTGTACTCGTCGGTGAGCGCCCGCAGCTCGGCGTCGGAGAGGTTGACGAAGTCCTCTTCGATGGAGCTGACCTGGTCCGCGATGCGGTGCAGTTTGCGCAGGATCTTGCCTTCGCCTGCACGCATGAGCTTGTTGAAGACGGACACTGAGGCTGGTCTCCTTGCCGGTCGGGCCTGGCACTGGGTCGTGTGATGGACTCTGGCGCGGGCACGGCAGGTGGGCCCCACCGCAACGGCCATCGTAAGCGAGGACCCCGCCACGCCGGGAGGGCTGCTGCCGCGTTCTCCCCGCCGCACCCTTCCAGGACAACGGACGGAAGGGACGGAAGGTGCCGGGAAGCACCGAAAAGTGCTCGCATCCCGCGCTCCGCATCACCAGAATTCCTGCATGGAACCCACCGCCCTCACCACTGAACGCCTGCTCATGCGGCCCTTCGCGCCCGAGGACGCGGACGCGGCGTACACCGCCTGCCAGGATCCGGAGATCCAGCGCTGGACAATTGTCCCGTCCCCGTACACCCGTGCCGACGCGGAGCTCTTCACCCGGAAGCTCTCACCCTCGGGCTGGCAGGACGACACGGCGTACAACTTCGCGGTGCTGCTGCGGGACGGCGGACCGCTCGTCGGTGCGCTGGGCATCAACCGGTGCGGCCTCCCCGGCACCTACGAGGTGGGCTTCTGGACGGCGAAGGAGCACCGCGGCACCGGTTTCACGACCGAGGCGGTGCTCGCGGCCGCCCGCTGGGCCTTCACCGCCCTCGGCGCGGACCGGCTGGAGTGGCGTGCGGAGATCGGCAACGAACCGTCGCGGTCGGTCGCCCTGCGTGCCGGCTTCCGCATGGAGGGTGACCAGCGGTCGGCGCTGTTCAACAAGGGCATACGGCGTGACACCTGGACCGGCGCGCTGCTCCCCGCCGATCTGGGCCTGCCCGGCACCCACCCCCATCGGCCGGCCCCCGATGTCAGAGGCGCCCTCTAGGGTTCGACGCATGACGTCTGCGCCGCCGCCCGTTCTGGAACTCTCCGCCGACCAGGCACGCCGGATCGCCCTGCGCGCCCAGGGCTTCCTGGGCGCCCCGGACCGCAGGGGCGGGGTCCACGGGGTGCTGCGCGGTCTCGGCGCGGTCCAGCTCGACACCATCTCCGTCCTGGCCAGGTCCCACGAGCTCGTCCCGTACGCGCGTCTCGGCGCGCTCGGCCGCCGCACGGTCGACGAGGCCTACTGGTCGGGGGGCCGCTCCTTCGAGTACTGGTCGCACGCCGCCTGCATCCTGCCCGTCGAGGAGTGGCCGCACTTCGCCTTCCGGCGCCGCGCCTACCGCGCCCGGCCGCACTGGCACCACGACCTGCCCGACGGTGCGTACGGGACGGTGATCGCCCAGCTGCGCGCCGAGGGCCCCCTGACGGCGACGGAGCTCGGCGGCGCGAAGAACGGCGGCGAGTGGTGGGACTGGTCCGCCTCCAAGGTCGCCGTGGAGCGGGCCCTGATGTACGGCGAGGTGGTGTGCACCGAGCGGCGCGGCTGGAAGCGGGTCTACGACCTGGCCGAGCGCGCGATCCCGGACACCCTGCTCCACGACGACCTGGACGACGCGGAGTGCCTGCGCCGGCTGGTGGCCCTGGCGGGGAGGTCGCTGGGTGTCGGCACCCGGGCGGACATCGCCGACTACCACCGGCTCAAGGGCGAGCAGTTCGACGCCGTCGTCGCGGACTCGGGGCTCGTTCCGGTGACGGTGCGGGGCTGGGCGAAGCAGGCGTGGGCGGACCCCGAGGCACTGGCCTCGGAGCCGCGCGGACGTCACCGCACGACGCTGCTGTCCCCCTTCGACTCACTGATCTGGGAACGGGCGCGCACGGAGCGGATCTTCGGCTTCACCCACCGCCTGGAGGCCTACGTGCCCCGGCCCAAGCGGATCCACGGCTACTTCGCCATGCCCCTGCTGGCGGGCGGCAGGCTGCGGGGCCGGGTCGATCCGGCCAGGGAGGGAACCACCCTGGTGGCGCGCCAGGTGTCGCTGGACGGCGCGAAATCGGTGGCCCCGATGGCCGGGGCCCTCGTGGAGGCGGCGTCCTGGGTCGGCTGCACCGATGTGCGGCTGGAGCGGGTCGACGCACCGGAGCTGCGCGAGCCCCTCATGGCGGAGATCGCCCACGCCCTGGCCTGAGGCGCCTCAGGTTCCTGCCCCGGCCGCCTACTGCCCGCCCAGCCGGAGTACGGCAATCATGTACAGGGTCACGGACACCGTCTCCAGCAGGAAGGCGACGATCGTGTGCCCGACAAGCCCTTGGCCCGGGGCGAGGCCCAGACGCACCCGTGCCGCCCTGCTCACCCGGGGCGCGGGGACGCCTCGGGCGGCGTTCGCTTCCGCCTTCTCGACCGCCCGGCGCAGCTTCTTGAGGCTCCTCCCGGTCGTGACCCCCAGGCGCACGCCGTGGACGTCGCGCACCAGCAGGAGCCGGTGCGCGCCGCCGTACGAGAAGGTCGTCACCAGCCGGACGGTGGCGAGCCGGTCGAGATCGACGGACCGCTCTCCGGTCAGGGTGCGCGCGGTCAAGTGCGACGACGAGTGCCGGAACGGGGCCTGTTCCTCACGCAGCGCGGGCAGAAGGACGGAGCCACCGATCAAGGACAGCAGACCGAGCGCGACGGGTGTGCCTTCAGGGAGCATCCCCGCCACGGCAAGGGCATAGCCGCCGAACGGCAGCAGCAGGAGCGCCGCCACCAGGCCCGACACTCTGCGTGCCCGCACCACCGCACGGGCGCGCTCCGCACAGCCGATCGTGGTTGTCCCCACCGGCCCTCTTTCCGGTTCCGCCGGTACTCCCGGCAAGGCCGGACCGCCGTCCCCGCTCACCGGATCTCGAGGATCTTCTCCCGCATGGCATAGACCACGGCTTCCATCCGGGAGTGCAGCTGGAGCTTCTCCAGGATATTGCGGACGTGGTTCTTCACCGTGTTCTCGGAGATGAACAATTCCTTGGCGATATCGCGGTTGTTCATGCCCGTGGCCACGAGCTTGAGCACTTCCAGCTCCCGCTCGGTGAGTCGCGGCGCGGGGACGAGCCGGCGCTCGTCGGTGCGCTGGATCATCGACTTGAACTCGGTGAGCAGTTTGGAGGCCATCGACGGGCTGATCTGGGACTGCCCGTCCGCGACCGCGCGAATGGCGGTGGCCACCTCGTCGGTCGAGATCTCCTTGAGCAGGTAGCCGGTGGCGCCCGCCTTGATCGCCTCGTAGAGGTCGGCCTCCTCGTCACTGATCGTCAGCATGATGATCTTCGCGCTGGGGGCCACCTCCTTGATGGAGGTGCAGGCCTCGATGCCACCGCGCTTGGGCATCCGGACGTCCATCAGCACGATGTCGGGCAGCAGGTCGGCGGCCTTGTCGACCGCCTCCGCCCCGTCCCCCGCCTCGCCGACGACCTGGATGTCCTCCTCCTGCGCGAGGACGATCTCCAGGCCCCTGCGGAAGAGCGCGTGGTCGTCCACCACAAGGACCCTGATGGGTTCCTTGCGGGAACCGCCGTCGTCCGCGACGGAATCCGCACCGGCAGCGCTGTCGGCATCGTTCGTCCCGCGCACGGGCCCGAAGGTGTCCGCCATCGTTCCTCCCCCTGAAGGCCACTGCCTGAGGTCACAGGCTGACGGCCAACGGCAGCGCACAGAGCACTGATTGGCCTGGGACGCCATGCTTTCATGCCCGGCCGCCGATGCGGTGCCCCCTGCCGTCGCACGTGATGCCCCTGGGGCGCGAAGACGCTTCCAGGGGCACCGCGTTTCGGCTGTGAGTGCTGGTGTCAGCCGCCGAGCGCACCGCCCGCGCCGCCCGCCTCGTCGGAGGCCAGCGGGTCGGTCCTCAGGTGGATGACACCGTAGTCGTAGGCGTGCCGCCGGTAGACGACACTGGGCTCCTTGGTCTCGGAGTCGACGAACAGATAGAAGTCGTGTCCGACCAACTCCATCTCGTAGAGCGCCTGGTCGAGCGTCATCGGTGCTGCGACGTGCGTCTTCTCGCGCATCACGAGCGGTCCTTCGCCCTGAACCTCGAGCGAGCCGATCTTCGTGGTGGGCACGGCGGACGGCGGCTCGTCGGGGATCAGTTCGCCGTCCCCGTTGAACGAGGCCGCATCCGGCACGACCTCTCCGACCTCGGCCGCGGACAGCCGGCCGTTACCGCGCCTGCTGTAGCGCTTGTCGTGCTCCTTGCGCAGCTGCGTGTCGAGCTTGTCGGTGGCCAGGTCCAGCGCTGCGTACGGGTCGCCTGCCGCCGCTTCCGCCCGGATGACCGGCCCACGCGAGCGGAGCGTGATCTCCACCCTTGCCGCACGGTCGGCCTGACGGGGATTCGGCTCCTTGGACACCTCGACGTCGAGGCTGATCACCTTGCCGTCGAACTTCTGGATCTTGTCCAGCTTCAGCTTCTCGGCCACGTGCTTGCGGAACCGCTCGGGCACCTCGGTCTTGCGGCCCTTGACGACGATGTCCACGCAGAACTCCGTTCCCGGATCGCTCCGCTTCGGCGGCGGAGCATCTCCCTTTTGCACCAGACTCCGGTGATCGCCGGAGCCGCGGACTCGGTGACTGTCACCTCCTCCTCCCCCATCGGCAGGGTGTCCACCCCACCGATTTCCATGCTTCTGGCGTACCGGTGAGTTACCTGCCCGAAACCTGGTGGCGCATTCGTCGAGGTGCGGAATTAACCGTCCCTCACAACCGAACATAGCCTGCCCACCACTGTGTCGGCACCCGCTACTCACGCGTACCTCCGATCGGGCTCCTTTACCCACTCACTACCTGCAACGATGCAAGTTATTTGTCAGTTCCGGTTTATTTCGAAAGCAGACGGAGAAGCTGCGACAACCGCCGCACGCAGCGCCCCCGTCTTGCCAGGGCCGGCACGACCCGACGCGCGCACCGCACGGGCCGCCTCCGCCAGCGAGGAGCCCGTGGTCAGCAGGTCGTCCACCAGCACGACCCGGCCGGCGTCGAGCAGCCTCCGGCCACCGTCGGCCACGACCAGCGCGCCCGCGAGATTGGCATGCCGCTCCCCGGCCCCCAGCCCCGCCTGGTCGGCCACCGTGCGCCGCTGTCTCAGCACGGCGCACACCCGCGCGGCCGTGCCCCTGCGCCGCAGCTCGGCCGTGGCCGCGAACGCGATCCTGCGCGCCGGGTCGTGCCCCCGTGCCGCCGTGGACCGCCGTGCCGACGGGACGGGGACCAGAAGCAGCGCCTCCCTCTCGCCCGCCTGCCCCGCTCCGGCCCTTACAGCGGCTGCCAGCGCCCCGCCGAGCGCCCCTGCCAGGCCGAGTGCCCCTCGCTCCTTGTGGGCCAGCAGCGTCGCGCGTACGGCGTTCTCGTACGGGGCGGCCGCGTGGACCATGGGGAGGCCTGCCGGCTCGGGTGCCGGTCTGACCCGGCACGGCACGGCTGCCAGCGCGCCGGCGCACTCCGCGCACAGCTCGGTGCGTGGCCTGCCGCAGCCTCCACAGGCCACGGGCAGCACCAGCCCCGCGATCTCCCGCCACCAACCCCGCACAGCCCCACTGTGCCCGGGCGGCGGAGACCCGGCCACCCCTGTGGAAAACCCCCTGTGGACAACCGGGGCGCACCGGCGACGCACGCTTGCGCCGGGGTGCGAACGGCCTGGTGGGAGCCCCGCTCAGCCCGGGTAGACCAGCGAGGAGCCCTCCTTGAGGACCGTCTGCCAGTTGTCCCCGGGCGACAGCTTCACTATCCCGTCGCTCTCGGTGTCCGCCATCAGCGGCAGCTGCTCGTCGTCGGCGGCCGCGACCGCCGTCACCTGGTTCACGCCCGGCAGGACTCCGGAGGACGACGTCGAGCCGTCGGCCTGCACGTAGCGCACCTGCTGCACCCCGCCCTCCTCCTTGCCGACCACCACGAGGCGGCTCCGGCCGGACCAGGACACAGCTGTCACATCGGCAAGTTGCGGAGCGGCCTGGCGCAGGTCCTCCACCGAGACCTCCTCGGCCTCCCCCGTGCCGTGGTGCTCGACCCGGCCGATGCTCAGCGTCGTGTGCCCGTCCTTGAACACCTGCAGGGCGATCCGGACCCCGTCGGCCGACATCCGCAGTCCTTCGATACGCCCGCCGTCCAGACCGGGTACCGAGACCTCCTGCGGTTCACCCGCACCGTCCACAAGACGCAGCAGCCTGGGGTCCGCCGGGTCACGGTCGGCGACCCACAGATCACCTCTGCCGTCCCAGCTCGGCGCGGACAGCCGGTCCGCGGCCTTCTTCGCGCGGCTGGTCACCACGGGGGCGGCCGGCTCGCTCTCCTCGGCCAGGGAGGAGACGTACAAATGCTGCTGGTTCGCCGAGACCGCGGCCGCCTGCTGTTCGTCCCGGGCCACCCCGACGGCGCTCATGGGCACCGTGCCGCCGCCCAGCGGACCGATCACCGGCTCCGGTTCCCCGCTGCCCTTGCTGCTCCCGGGAATGCGCTGCACACGCCCCTTGCCGTCGACGAAGTACTGGCTGTCGGGACCGTCGGAAGCGTTGTCCGACGCGAATTCCTCGGCCTCGTCGGCACCCAGCGAGCAGAGCGGACCCCGCGCACCCTGCAGCTCCACCTGCCCCACCCGGGCGGACGTCAGGTCTCGCAGCGTGAAGAGCACCTGGGCCGCCATCATCCGGCAGGCGCCCTGCCCGGCCTCGTCGGCCTTCTTGTTGAGCGGCACCTTCAGGACGTTCTGGTCGTCCGGCGCCAGCGAGGTGACCCCCCGCTTCAGCGCCGTACCGTCGGGGAAGCGCGAGTCGACCACCGGCCGCAGCCAGTTCGACGGGCCATCCAGCAGCGTCCGTACCGTCTGCGTGGCCGTGTCCATCCGTGTCACGGGATCCGGGCGGTTCCGTACGTAGACGGGGTCGGCGACCAGTGCGGACGCGTCGTCCGCGCGCCCCGCGGCGAAGTAGTACTTGTTCACGGACCGGTAGAGACGCTTGAAGTCGGACTGCCCGAGCACCAGACCGTCCGGCACGATGTCGATGCGCCATTCCGCCTTGCCGTCCGCACCCTTCTGCCGGACCAGATGAAGCATCTGGGAGTACTCCGACGGGGCCAGCGGGCGGTAGGAGCTCTGCGCGTCGACCGCCGCCACCTGTTCGCCGGTCAGCGTGTAGGTGGTCTCGGAGGACCTGCGTTCCTTGTCGTGGATCGTGGGACCGTTGCGGTTGGGCGCCTTCGAGAGCACCGTGGTGCCCTCGCCGGGCTGCCAGGTGCGGGCGGCTTCCGCTGTCAGATACTTGCGCGTGGTCCGGAAATCCGGGTCGTCGCTGGTCATGGACTCCAGGAAGCCGTCGACGACCTCGATGGGCGCGGCGCCCTCCCTCGGCGGCACGGCGTACACCTGCACCTGGGAATCACCCGGCTGCGAGGCGTCGACCGCCTTCACGTCGCCGGTGACCGGCATCGCACCGCATCCGGCGAGCACCACGACGCCGCAGCCGAGCAGCGCGGACAACCGCACCGCCCGGCCGTGGCCGCCCCGACGGCGGTCAGTGTCCACGAGTCGTGTCCTCCTGCTGCGGATCCTGCGTCTGTGGGTCGGTGCCCCCGCCCGGCCGTTCCCCGGCCGGACGCGACACCACACGTGCTCCGTTGCCCGGCAGCGCCGCCGGATGGACCGATGCCGGTGTACGCGCCGCCGCATGGCCGTGAGCCGGCACCGTCAGGTGCGAGCGCGCCGTGGAACCGGACTGGTTCGGGACGGACATCCGCCGGCTCTCGGCCACCGCCGGTGCCGCCTCCGCACGCTCACGCTCCTCCCGGTTGCCCCGGGAGTCCTCCGGCTCAAGGGGTATCGGTGACCCGCGCAGCGGCTCGTCCGCCGTACGCGGCAGTGTCAGCCGGAACTGCGAGCCGCCACCTGGTTCGCCCCAGGCCTGCAGCCAGCCGCCGTGGAGCCGGGCGTCCTCGACGGCGATCGACAGCCCCAGGCCCGTGCCACCTGTGGTGCGGGCGCGAGCCGGGTCCGCCCGCCAGAAGCGGTTGAACACCCGGGTGGCCTCGCCCGGCTTGAGCCCGACGCCGTAGTCCCTGACCGCCACGGCCACGGCACCCTGGGCGACGCCCATGCGCACGATCACGTCCCGGCCCTCACCGTGCTCGACGGCGTTGACGACGAGGTTGCGCAGGACCCGCTCGACACGGCGCGCGTCGGCCTCGGCGACCACGGGCTGTTCGTCCCCCACCACGTGGATGCGGGTGCCCTTGCGCTCCGCCAGGGGCTCGGCGCCGCCGATCACCCGCCGGACGACCATGCGCAGATCTATCGGTTCGGCTTCCAGCGCCGCCGCCCCCGCGTCGAACCTGCTGATCTCCAGCAGGTCGGACAGCAGCGACTCGAAGCGGTCGAGCTGGTCGCCCAGGAGCTCCGCGGAACGGGCCGTGACCGGGTCGAAGTCGACACGTGCCTCGTGGATGACGTCGGCCGCCATCCGCACCGTGGTCAGCGGGGTGCGCAGCTCATGGCTGACGTCCGAGACGAAACGCCGCTGCATGCGGGAGAGCTCCTCCAGCTGCTGGATCTTCAGCTGCAGGTTCTGCGCCATCTTGTTGAAGGCCTCACCCAGGCGAGCGATGTCGTCCTCACCGGTGACCTTCATCCGCTCCTGGAGCCTTCCCGCCGAAAGCCTCTCGGCGATCCCCGCCGCCATCCGTACGGGCGTGACGACCTGGCGCACCACGAACCAGGCGATGGCACCGAGCAGCACGACCACGAAGAGCCCCGCCGTGGCCAGTGTCGTCGTGACGAGGGTCAGCGACTTCTCCTCCTGCGTGAGCGGGAAGAGGTAGTACAGCTCGTACGGGTTGTGGTCGACGTCGTAGAGCCGCTTGCCCACGACCAGCCCGGGCTCCGGAGCCTTCCCGTAGGAGTACCGGATCAACGAGTACGTCTGGAAGGCACCGGCCCCCTCGCCCACGTCGTCCCGCAGTCTCTGCGGGATGCTGGACGCCTCCACGCTGCCCGAGCCGCGCGGGGCGCGGCTGGTGCCCTGTCCCACGGAGTCGGCGCTGAGCGCCACCACGTTGAACGCGTTCGCCCCACCGCTGGCGAGCTGGTCGACGAGCTCGGTGCGCCAGGAGGTGTTGGGCGTCATGCCGTCGGCGCCCTCCTCGCTCTGGTCACCGGGGACCAACGGCGCGTTCGCGTTGGCCTGGGCGGCCGCGAAACCGCCGGCCGCCTGAGTCTGCGCGGCCTTCCCCTTCGCCTCGAGCAGGCCGTTGCGCACCTGCCCGATCACGACGAAGCCCAGGAGCAGCACCACGCCGATCGACATCAGCAGCGTTCCCGCCACGACGCGCAGCTGCAGATTCCTGCGCCACAACCGGACGGCGGGCAGCAGCGGACCGCGGATCCACCGCATCAGGAGCCGCGGCACGGGGCCGCCGGGCGTCCGGTCGTGGAACAACCGGACACCCCGCGGGACACGGCCGAGACGGGGAGTCCTCCGTGCCGGACCGGCAGCCCGCTCCGGACGGACCCCGGACCCCCCGGGTGGCGGAGCAGCGCTGCCCAGGGTCATGTCAGCTCGGTCCGGCCTTGTAACCGACACCGCGGACGGTCACGACGATCTCCGGCCGCTCCGGGTCCTTCTCCACCTTCGAGCGGAGCCGCTGGACGTGAACGTTCACCAGGCGGGTGTCGGCGGCGTGGCGGTAGCCCCACACCTGCTCGAGCAGCACCTCACGGGTGAAGACCTGCCACGGCTTGCGGGCGAGAGCGACCAGCAGGTCGAACTCCAGCGGGGTGAGGGCGATGGACTGCCCCTCCCGCTTCACCGAGTGACCGGCCACGTCGATGACCAGGTCACCGATCGCCAGCTGCTCCGGTGCGGGCTCTTCGGACCTCCGCAAACGCGCCCTGATCCGGGCAACCAACTCCTTCGGTTTGAACGGCTTGACGATGTAGTCGTCGGCCCCGGATTCCAGGCCCACCACCACATCCACCGTGTCGCTCTTGGCAGTGAGCATGACGATCGGCACACCTGACTCGGCCCTGATCAGCCGGCAGACCTCGATGCCGTCCCGTCCGGGCAGCATGAGGTCCAGCAGCACCAGGTCCGGCTTGGCCTCACGAAATGCAGCCAGTGCCTTGTCGCCGTCCGCTACGAACGACGGCTCGAAACCTTCTCCACGCAGCACGATGCCGAGCATCTCGGCCAGTGCGGTGTCGTCGTCGACGACAAGGACGCGTCCCTTCATAAACGACATCATCCCATTAGCTAATCGTTACCTGCGATGACCTGGCACACAGCTCTGCCAGTCCGACCCCCGTGACCGGGGAAATGACACCCTCCTCCGTGACGATCGCCGTGACCAGTTCGGGCGGCGTGATGTCGAATGCGGGGTTGTACGCCTTGGTTCCCGGGGGTGCGAGGACCGTCCCGCGCCCCTCGGCGCCGACCGGACCGCCCGGCATGGATGTGAGCTCCGTCACTTCGGCCGCGGAACGCTGCTCCACGACGATCGATGTACCGTCCACCGTTTCCAGATCGACCGTGGTGGTCGGCGCCACGACGACGAACGGCACATGGTGGTACTTCGCGAGCACCGCCAACGGATAGCTCCCCACCTTGTTGGCCACCGAGCCGTCTGCGGCGATGCGGTCCGCCCCGATGAGTACGGCATCCACCTCCCCCGCCGCAAACAGCGAACCCGCTGCGCTGTCCGTGAGCAAGCTGTACGGCAGCCCGTTCCGCCGCGCCTCGTACGCCGTCAGCCGGGCGCCCTGCAGGAGCGGCCGGGTCTCGTCCACCCAGAGCTGCCGCAGGCTCCCCTCCCGGTGTGCTCTCAGGGCCACCGCGAACGCCGTCCCCGCGCCCCCGGACACGAGGGCTCCGGTATTGCAGTGGGTGAGCAGCCGGTGGCCGCCGTCCGGCAGGAGTTCGGCCAGCAGTGCCAGACCGTACTGCGCCATCCGCTCGCTGGCCGCCGCGTCCTCCTCGTGCAGGGCCCGCGCCTCGGCCAGGGCCTCCGCGGCAGCCGCCTCCGGACCGGAGCCGCTGTCGACCGCCGCCCGGTATCTCCGTGCCACCCGCCGCGCCCCGTACCCGAGATTCACCGCGGTGGGCCGCGCCTGCTCCAACAGCTCCGCGGCCACGGCGACGTCCTCGCCCCGGGCGGCGGCCAGCGCCACCCCGTAGCCCCCGGCGATGCCCAGCAGAGGCGCACCCCGCACCGCCAGCGTCCGGATCGCCCGCACCAGGGCCGGTACGTCAGCACAGACCAGCTCGGCCTCCTCGACGGGCAGCCTCGTCTGGTCGAGGAGCACCACCGCGGGACCTCCCGGAGGCTCGTCCCAGCGGAGTACGGAGAGAGCCGGAGGCCCGTTACCCACCGGTGTTTGCGCGTCCTGTTCAGCCATCTGCCCAGTCTGCCCGCTGAACCGCCCGCACACGAAGGCAAGAAGGAGATACAGCGCCCGGTCCGCACCGGACCGGCGCGTGGCACGATGGCTGGCAACCTGCCGCCCCGATGAGCGGACAGGACGGTGAAGGAGCGACAATGAACGACTCTCCGGGCTGGGCTTCGCCCGGATCCGCCCCCTCCGACGGCCAGGAGACGGGCATCCCCAGGCCCTCCTCGCCCGTTGACGGAAGCGGCCCCGCCGGACAGTGGTCTCCTGCACAGCCGCCTCCGGGGCAGTGGTCCCCGCCGAGCGCTCCCGGCAACGGCCCGGGCGCACCCCCGCCCGCCCCCGGCTGGGGTGGCATGCCGCAGGGACCCGGATGGGGCCGCGCACCCATGGCTGCGAAGCCCGGTGTCATCCCGCTCCGCCCCCTCGGGGTCGGCGAGATCCTCGACGGCGCGGTGTCCACGATGCGCACCCACTGGCGCACGGTGCTCGGCATCAGCCTCACCGTCTCCGTGATCGCCGAGATCGTGATCACACTCGTCCAGCGCTACCTCCTGCCCGAGCAGAAGTCGGTCGATCCGAACGCGACCGGCGCGGAAGCGCTCCGCCAGGCCACCGACTCGGCTCAGTCGCAGCTGATCAACAGCGTCCCCAGCACGCTCATCGCTCTGATCGCCACGTTGATCACCACCTCGGTCCTCACCGTGGTGATCAGCCGCTCCGTGCTCGGCCGCGGCGTGACACTCTCCGAGGCCTGGTCCGAGGCGCGCCCCCGGCTCCTGCCCCTGCTCGGCCTGACCCTTCTGCTCAGCCTGATGAGCGCCGCGATCATGGCAGCCGGACTGGCACCGGGCCTGGCCCTGGGCGACGGAGCGGGCGGACTCGCGCTGACCGCACTCGGCTTCCTCGCCTCCTGCGTCGTGGTCCTCTGGCTGATGATCCGCTTCACGCTCGCGGCGCCGGCACTGATGCTGGAACGGCAGTCCGTGCTCACCTCTCTGCGCCGGTCCGCCAAGCTGGTCAGGGGCAGCTGGTGGCGGACGTTCGGCATCCTGGCGCTCACCTACCTGCTGGTGATCATCTTGACTTTGATCATCGCGATCCCGTTCGGCATCATCGCCATGACCGTGGACAGCAACGGTTTGAGCGAGTTCCTGAACAGCAACTCGACGGACTTCGGCTGGCCCTTCCTGATCGTCACGGGCATCGGCGAAGTGATCATCTCGACGCTCGCCTACCCGTTCACCGCGGGAGTGATGGCCCTGCTCTACGTCGACCAGCGCATCCGCCGCGAGGCGCTCGACCTCGACCTCGCACGGGCCGCGGGCGTACCCGGCTACGACAACCCCAGGAGCTGATGCGGTGACGGGGGTGGGGGGCACCACCGCGGTACGGCTCATCCGGGCGAGCGAGGACATACCCGTGGACACCCCACGCCTCCCCGCCCGCGAGGCGGCCCGGGACGAACTGTCCGACCCGATGTACCACGAGCACGATCCGAATCTCCTCGAACGCGGTCTCGACCGCTTCTGGGACTGGGTCGGCGACCTCTTCGCCGGCGCTGCCGAGGCCGCACCAGGCGGCCCGCTCGGGCTCGTCGCACTCGTCCTGGCCTTCGTCGGCCTGGCCGCCGCCCTCTGGTGGCGGCTCGGCACACCGCAGCGCGCCGCCCGCCCGCCGGAGACGCTCTTCGGCAGCACCACCCGGGGCGCGGACGACCACCGCACCGCGGCCTCCGCACACGCCGAAGCCAAGCGCTGGACGGAAGCCGTCCAGGAGCGGATGCGGGCCCTCGTGCGCTCACTGGAGGACCGGGCCGTCCTCGACCCCCGCCCCGGCCGCACCGCGGACGAGGCGGCCGCCGAGGCCGGCCGGCTGCTGCCCGCGCACGCCGACCGGCTCCACGCCGCCGCCCGGGTCTTCGACGACGTCACGTATGGCGGCCGGACGGCGGACGAGTCCGCGTACACGGCTCTGTGCACGCTCGACCTGGATCTCGGGGCCGCCAGACCCCTGTCGGCCGTCGGCAGGGCCCAGGGGGCCACCGGATGACCGGAACCACGGCCCTTCCCACCACGTCGGAGGCCCGCACCCCCCACCAGGTCTGGCTGCGCGTCCGGGGGCTGCTGCTCGCCGTCCTCATCCTCGTCGTCGCAGGGGTCGCTCTCGCCGCCGCCCGCTCCGGTGGGCAGCACGGCCGGCTGGATCCCCGCTCCGCGGACCCCTACGGCAGCCGGGCCGTCGCCGAACTCCTCAAGGACCGCGGTGTATCCGTCGACGTCGTCACCACCCTCGACGAGGCCGAGGCCGCGGCTGGGCCCGACACCACCCTGCTCGTCGCCGGCCCCAACGTCCTCACGGGGCACCAGCAACGCCGCCTCCGCGCGGCGACAGCCGACTCCGCGGGCCGGACCGTCCTCATCGCCCCTGGCGGGCCCTCCGTGACCCGGCTCGCCCCCGGCGTGCGGCCGGTATCGCCCAGACCCGTGACCGCCCGCCCGCCGCGCTGCGAACTCCCCGCAGCCCGCGCCGCGGGAGCCGCCGACATGGGCGGTATCCACTACGCGACCGGTGAACGCGATGCCACCGCCTGCTACCCGGACGACGGCTCCGCCGCCCCGCTCCTGGTCCTGCCCGGCGACGGGGCCGGTGACACCGTGCTGCTCGGCTCCCCCGACATTCTCTACAACGACCGCCTGGATCAGCAGGGCAATGCCTCGCTGGGACTGCAACTCCTCGGTTCCCGCCCGCATCTCGTCTGGTACCTCCCCTCGCTCGACGATCCCTCCGCCGCCGAAGGCGGCACCGGCACGGACAACGGGGACGACACTGGTGACAGCGGAGCCGGAGGAGAGAGCGGCTTCATCGGCCTCATCCCCTCGGGCTGGCTCTGGGGCACCCTGCAACTCGCCCTCGCGGCCGTCCTCGCCGCCATCTGGCGCGGACGCAGGCTCGGCCCGCTGGTCACCGAGCGGCTACCGGTGGCCGTCCGCGCTTCTGAATCCACCGAAGGACGGGCCCGCCTCTATCGCAAGGCCGATGCCCGTGACCGCGCCTCCTCCGCACTCCGCTCCGCCACGCGGACCCGCATCGCTCCCCTCCTCGGAGTGTCCCCCCGCGACTCCGACTCCCCCACGGTCCTCCTGCCCGCCGTCGCCTCACGCCTCCGCACCCCCGGCAGTGACCTCAGATCCCTCCTCTTCGGCCCGGCTCCGGCCGACGATGCCGCACTTGTCCTTCTGACCGACCAACTCGACGCCCTCGAAAGAGAGGTACGCACGTCATGAGCGCCCCGACCCCGGATACCGCCGAGAGTGCGGGGCCCGCAGGGACCCCTGTGCTCCCCGCGAACTCCGACAGCGCCCGCGCATCCCTGGAAGCTCTGCGTTCCGAGATCGCCAAGGCCGTGGTCGGCCAGGATCCAGCGGTCACCGGCTTGGTCGTCGCGCTCCTCTGCCGAGGCCATGTGCTTCTCGAGGGTGTTCCCGGAGTCGCGAAGACCCTCCTGGTCCGCGCACTTGCCGCCTCACTGGACCTCGACACCAAGCGCGTCCAGTTCACCCCCGATCTCATGCCGAGCGATGTCACGGGATCACTCGTCTACGACGCCCGCACCGCCGAGTTCTCCTTCCAGCCCGGCCCCGTGTTCACCAATCTCCTGCTCGCCGACGAAATCAACCGCACCCCTCCCAAGACACAGTCCTCCCTTCTGGAGGCCATGGAGGAACGTCAGGTCACCGTCGACGGGTCACCCCGGCCTCTGCCCGACCCCTTCCTGGTGGCAGCCACCCAGAACCCTGTCGAATACGAGGGCACCTACCCGTTGCCCGAAGCCCAACTGGACCGCTTTCTGCTCAAGCTGACGGTGCCTCTCCCCTCACGCGAGGACGAGATCAGCGTGCTCACCCGCCACGCCGACGGGTTCGACCCCCGCGACCTGAAGGCGGCCGGGATACAGCCCGTAGCCGGCCCGGCCGACCTCGAAGCAGCCCGAGCCGCCGTCGCCAAGACATCGATCTCACCCGAGATCGCCGCCTACGTCGTGGATATCTGCCGTGCCACGCGCGAATCCCCCTCGCTCACCCTCGGCGCCTCCCCCCGAGGAGCCACCGCCCTGCTTTCCACCGCACGGGCATGGGCCTGGCTCACGGGCCGGGACTACGTCATCCCGGACGATGTGAAGGCCCTCGCTCTGCCCACGCTCCGCCATCGCATACAGCTGCGGCCCGAAGCGGAGATGGAGGGAGTAACCCCCGACTCCGTCATCACCGCTGTCCTCGCCCACGTCCCCGTCCCCCGGTGAGGTGGTGACCATGGCCCTCACCGGAAGAGCCGCCCTGGTGGCGGCTTTGGGGTCACTCCCCGTAGGCATCCTGGCCCCGAGCTGGACTGGCCTGCTCGCGGTCGATGTCCCGCTCTCACTGGCAATTCTGTGCGACTACGCCCTGGCCGCGCCAGTGCGTACCCTGCAGTTCACCCGATCCGGTGATACATCCGTTCGACTCGGTGACACCGCAACGGTGCAACTCACCGTAACCAATACGTCCCGGCGCCGGTTCCGCGCGCACCTCCGCGACGCCTGGCCCCCCAGCAGTTGGACCTCGGAGGCCGAACAGGCCGCGTCCCGGCACGCGTTCGTCCTGCCGCCCGGTGAGCGGCGCCGCCTCACGACGCTGCTGCGCCCGTCACGACGTGGAGACCGCCGCGCCGACCGCGTCTCCGTCAGGTCGTTCGGGCCGCTCGGTCTCGCGGCCCGCCAGGGCTACCACCGCGTTCCCTGGACGGTCAGGGTCCTGCCGCCCTTCACGAGCAGGAAGCACCTGCCCTCGCGGCTCGCCAGACTGCGGGAGCTCGACGGCCGGACCAGCGTGCTCACCCGCGGAGAAGGCACGGAGTTCGACAGCCTGCGCGCCTACGTACCGGGAGACGACACCCGTTCGATCGACTGGCGGGCCACCGCGCGCCAGTCCGCCGTCGCCGTCCGTACCTGGCGCCCCGAGCGCGACCGCCACATCCTCGTCGTGCTCGACACCGGCCGCACGTCGGCAGGCAGGGTGGGCGATGTGCCGCGACTCGACGCCGCCATGGACGCGACCCTGCTGCTCACAGCACTCGCCACCCGTGCGGGCGACCGTGTGAACCTCCTCGCTTACGACCGTCGGGTCCGAGCCCAGGTCCAGGGCAGGACCTCGCGAGGGGACGTGCTGTCGACGCTCATCAGCACGTTGGCCACCCTGGAGCCCGAACTCGTGGAGACCGACGCCCGCGGGCTCAGCACGGCCGCACTTGCCGGCGCTCCACAGCGCTCTCTGATCATCCTGCTCACCAGTCTGGATGCCGCTCCCATCGAGGAAGGCCTCCTGCCCGTGCTTCCCCAGCTCACCCAGCGCCACACGGTGCTGGTGGCCGCGGTCGCCGATCCCCAGGTCGAGTCGATGGCTCGCGCGCGGGGCACAGTGGACGCGGTCTACGCGGCTGCGGCCGGCACGCAGACGCAGCTACAGCGCCGTCGGACGGCGGACCAGCTCCGCCGTCATGGAGTCACCGTCGTCGATGCGGGGCCGGAGGAGCTCGCCCCCGCGCTGGCTGACACCTACCTCGCGCTGAAGGCGGCCGGCCGGCTCTGAGCTGTGCGTCCACAACGGCATCGCGGTCCGTTGTGGGGCCGGGTCCAGGTAGCAGCCGCCAATGGGTGGCTCCGACCGGAGCGACTCGCTACAGCTCGTGGTCCCGGGCGAGTTCCTCCCAGCACATGTCACGAAGCGCCGGATCGGCGTCCTCGCCCGAAGGAACACCGGGGACGGGCTGGAACCGGACCACGGCGAGGGTGGACCTGTGCAGCACCGGGTCGAGCTCAGAAGCGACCACTACAGAGCGAAAGTGACCGATGCAAGCCACGGAAGGCAGCACCTCGAGGGGGCGCACGCCCGCAGGTGAGGACCATGTCACTCAGTGGTATGCCGTCACCATGTGCATGGTCCGTTCAGGACGGGCGGGCCCGGAACGCAGGAAAGCCCCGTGCCACAAGGGCACGGGGCTTTCCCGGAATAATTGTTCGGCGGCGTCCTACTCTCCCACAGGGTCCCCCCTGCAGTACCATCGGCGCTGAAAGGCTTAGCTTCCGGGTTCGGAATGTAACCGGGCGTTTCCCTAACGCAATGACCACCGAAACACTATGAAATTAACCAACACCGGATGAAAACACGGCCGTTCGTTATTTCAGAACTAACACAGTGGACGCGAGCAACTGAGGACAAGCCCTCGGCCTATTAGTACCAGTCAGCTCCACCCGTTACCGGGCTTCCACATCTGGCCTATCAAC